>JAJFIC010000100.1 GCA_021775315.1 Paracoccaceae bacterium | reverse complement strand
GGGGCGTTGCCCCCTCGGTGCAGGGCACCTCACCCCCGGAGTATTTTTGGAACAATGATGGGATGTCAGGGGTTGAGGCGTCAGAGGCCGGGGCAGCCCTGAATATCCACCGCCTGATTTTCTGAAATCACGGTTATTCTGATGTCAGCGGGGTCAATCTTGAAGGCCGCATCGCCGTAATTCAAAAGTAGGGTTTGCGCCTGCAAGCTGTCACCGTTGGCCTGAAACACCACCGGCGAGACCCAGATTTCAGGGTTTGCGGCCTCGATTGTGATGACACGGGCGGTTTCGGCGTCTGCGGGATGGGACAGGGTCGCGCTGAGGCTGTAGCCGTCTTCGACCGGTGTTAAGGCGCAGGATAAAGCGGTATATCCGGCCTCAGGCGCCAAGGTTGCGCCATCGGCCAGCGCTAGTTCGATCAGAAACCCGTCTTGTCCTGCGGTCGCGCCGAACGCGCCTTGCAGCGGTATTTTTATCGGAACGCAAATGTCTTTGCACACGCCGAGTTCCAATTGTGCGGTGATTTCGATCACTTCGCCGATGATGGTTGGCGAAAATTCAATCGGCAGGATCAATTCGTTCTTATAGCCAATGATTTCCACACCGTCTGCCAAAAGGATATCAGGGCGCGGCCAGTGAAAGACCACGTCAGACAAATTGTCCGAACCTGCCCAGTCAAAATGCGGAGGAATGCCGGTTTGCCCGCCGACCCGCCAATAGGTTTTCCAGCCCGGTGCCATGGTCACCCGAAGGGCAGCCATGTGGCCACCATCGTCCGTCGGCCAGCCCGAAATCATGTCGATTTGCACGATATTGCTGAGGTCGGGTTGTTCCTGGGCAAACGCAAGCGAGGCGGTCAACACAAGCGCTGAGGTGAGGGGGACGAAACGGTTCATCATGCTTTCGGATTTCTGAGTTGACGCAGTATAAGGTTAGTGCGGCCCAAAGCTAAAATCACATTTGGGCGATGGCGCGTCAACTTGCGTGTAATCGTGGCCAATTTACCCTTGAAAGAATGCGGCCGCGCGATCATCTTTAGGGCATGAGTACAACATCTGAAACCGGCCATCTGGATGGCAAGATGCTGATCGCCATGCCGGGCATGGGGGATTCGCGCTTTGATCGCAGCGTGGTCTATCTGTGCGCGCATTCCGAAGATGGGGCGATGGGGTTGATTGTCAACAAACCAGCGCCGGATCTGGATTTTGAGGAATTGCTGACACAGCTGGAGCTTACCCCCAGCGAAGAAACCCGCCAGATCAAGGTGCATATTGGTGGGCCGGTTGAAAACGGTCGGGGGTTTGTGCTGCACAGCCCGGAATATGAAAACGGCGAGTCGACATTGCAGGTGGATGATGATTTCGGCATGACTGCGACGCTGGATATTCTGGAAGATATTTCCAACGGCGATGGCCCGGAAAACTGTTTGCTGGCGCTTGGCTATGCCGGTTGGGGGCCGGGGCAGCTTGAAGGCGAAATTCAGGCCAATGGCTGGCTGACCTGCGAGGCGTCGCATAATCTGGTTTTTGGCAAAGGTGATGGCGAGAAATGGGAGGCAGCTTTGGCCAGCCTTGGTATCTCGCCCAGTTTTCTGTCAGCGACCGGGGGCAATGCCTAACGCGGTGCTGCCGCCCGTTTCAGTCGATCATTGATCGCCACACCAAGGCCCGTGTTTGGCACGGGTGCAATCGCAATAACGTTAAGATTTTTCTCCTGCGCCAGCCGGTCCATTTCGTGCAGGACCGCGAACAGATTTGCCGCCGCTTCGCGAAGGTCACCCGCTTGCGACAGGTTGAGCGCGGCACCTGTGCAATCGGGCCCAAACCCTAACCAGATCATCGTGTTGTCCGGTGCCGTGACGTTCAGGGCGATTTGGGCGGATGGGGCGTAATGCGACGCTAATTGTCCGGGCGAGGTTGGTTGATCCGGGTCGTCTTGGCGCGTCAGTTTAAGGCCCAACATCGCCTCGATCGCCTCAGCAGGCAGGCCGCCGGGGCGCAATAATGCAGCGCCCGATGTGCCAGGTGCCACTATTGTGGATTCAAGCCCGACATTGCAGGTCCCGCCATCCATAACAGCATCAATGCGGCCAGAAAGGCTGGCTAAAACGTGGCTGGCTGAGGTGGCGCTGATTTTGCCGGATGGGTTGGCCGAAGGGGCCGCAATCGCGCCGCCAAATGCCGACAGCAAGCGCTGTGCCAGCGGGTTTTGCGGAATACGCACCGCCAAAGTTGATAATCCGGCGGTGACAAGCGGTGACAGGCCTGAATTTGTTTTAAGCGGTAAAACCAAACTTAACGGTCCCGGCCAGAACGCAAGGGCCAGGTTTTCGGCCAGCGTATCAAATTCTGCGAACTGCTTTGCCGTGGCAATGTCGGCGACATGGATGATCAATGGGTTGAAGGCCGGGCGGCCCTTGGCCTCGTAAATACGGGCAACGGCGGTGCCGTTTGTTGCATCTGCGCCAAGGCCATAGACGGTTTCGGTTGGGAATGCGACTAGCCCACCAGCCTGCCAAATGGCCACGGCGCAGGATATACCAGCCGCATCCGACAAAAGGGTTTCTGTTTTAATCTGTTCCATTGTGCCGTTACGTTTGGGTTGTTATGGGCAGGGGGCGGGCATTAGAGTCCCGCCGAATTGCTGCTGACATAGCTTGCCATGCAGCGCGACGCAATTTCTGATCGTGGCCTGTTGACGGCTCATGGAGGTTTATTTGGCCTATAAAGCACCAATTTCCGAGCTACAGTTTCTGTTTGATAACGTCGTTGGCATGGGGCGTCTGGCGCAGACAGACCTGTTCGCCGAGGCCACGGATGATTTGCGCGACGCGATCCTGACCGAAGGCGGCAAAATGGCCGAAGAGGTTCTGGCACCCCTGAACCGCGAGGGGGATTTGCACCCGGCCTATCTGGAAAACGGTATCGTGCGCACCTCGCCGGGGTTTGCCGATGGTTACAAAGCGATTGCCGAAGGTGGTTGGATCGGCATGGCGGCCAACCCTGAATATGGCGGTATGGGGCTGCCGCAAACGCTGGCCGTGGCGATTAACGAGATGATGAGCAGTGCGTGTTTGTCCCTGTCGCTGAACCCTTTGATGACGCAGGGCCAGATTGAGGCGTTGGACCATCACGCCAGTGATGCGCTCAAGGATATTTACCTGCCGAAACTGATATCGGGCGAATGGTGCGGCACAATGAACCTGACGGAACCGCAAGCTGGTTCAGACGTTGGCGCGGTGCGCTCCAAAGCTGTGGCAAATGGCGACGGTACTTATTCGGTGTCGGGGCAAAAGATTTTCATCAGTTGGGGCGACAATGATTTTGCGGGCAATATTTGCCATCTGGTGCTGGCGCGCCTGCCGGATGGTGTGCCGGGGACTAAGGGAATATCGCTGTTCATTGTGCCGAAATACCTGCCCGATGAAAACGGCGAGGCGGGCGTCGTCAACAGCCTGAAAGTGGTGTCGCTGGAACACAAGTTGGGCATCCATGGCTCGCCCACAGCGGTGATGGAATATGACGGCGCGACCGGTTGGCTGGTTGGTGCGGAACATGCAGGCATGAAGGCGATGTTCACCATGATGAACAATGCGCGTTTGGGTGTCGGCACCGAAGGTTTGGGCGTGGCCGAAGGGGCATATCAACACGCGCTGAATTTCGCGCTTGAGCGCAAGCAGGGCAAAACACCAGTCGATGGCACCGGCACCATTCTGGACCATGCCGATGTGCGCCGGATGCTGATGGTGATGAAATCACAGACCTCGGCGGCCCGGGCGATCATCTATGACACAGCCGTTTCAATTGATCTGGCGCGCGCCAATGACGATGCGGAAATGGCGGCCCGCGCTGCCTTTCTGACCCCGATTGCCAAGGCTTTTGGCACCGATACGGGGTGCGAAGTAGCCTCGCTTGGGGTGCAGGTGCATGGCGGCATGGGCTTTATTGAGGAAACAGGTGCTGCCCAGTATATGCGCGACGTGCGCGTCACGGCGATTTACGAGGGTACGAACGGCATTCAGGCGATGGATCTGGTAGGTCGCAAGCTGATGGATGCGGGCCACGCGGCGTTCGCGCTTTTGTCTGAAATCAGTCAGACCGTTGCGGCGGCAGAGGCAAGCCTGCCTGACCTTGCCGCCTATCTGGATACAGCTGAACAAGGCATGATCGCCGCGACAAGCTGGATGCTGGAACAAGACGACATGAATGACCGCTTTGCCGGGGCGACACCCTATTTGCGGGCCTTTGCGCTGGTTCTGGGCGGTCATTATCTGCTAAAGGCGGCGTTGGCTGAGGGCGGCAAAGGCCCCCGCACCGATCTGGCGCGTTTCTTTATCCGCCAGCAGATGATCCAATATGACGGCTTATGCGCCCAAGCACGCGAAAGCGCGCACGATCTGTATGCGTTAAGCCCCGAACAACTGGCAGGCTAAAGAAATGGACGGTAATATGACCCCGATCAGACATCCGTTTGAAACCATCCCGGCCGAGGGACAGGCGATCGAGGTGGCTGACGGTATCTTGTGGTTCCGCCTGCCGCTGCCGATGAAGCTGGATCACGTGAACGTCTATGCGCTGCGCGAAGCTGATGGCTGGACGGTGGTCGATACGGGTTTTGCCTCGAACCGCAGTCGCAAAATCTGGCAGACGATCATGGATGGTCCGCTTGAAGGCCGGCCAATCACCCGCGTTATTGTCACCCATCACCATCCCGATCACGTTGGCCTTGCCGGTTGGCTGCAATCTGAATACGGCGCGGTGCTGTGGACCACGCGCACCGCATGGCTTTTCGCCAGAATGCTGACGCTGGATCGCCATGAAGTTCAGAAAGAGGAAACGCTGGCCCATTATCGCGCTGGCGGTATGGACGCAGCGCTTTATCAAAAACGTCTGAACGAAAGACCGTTTCTTTACAGCGATATTGTCGCCCCTATGCCGCTTGGGTTTAAACGCATCCAGGAAGGTGAAGTGATCGAAATCGGTGGCCGCCAATGGGATATCCGCATGGGCAACGGCCACGCGCCGGAACACGCAACGTTTTGGTGCCGGGATGAACTACTGGTGCTGGCGGGCGATCAGATTTTGTCGTCGATCAGCCCCAATATTGGCGTCTACGCGACCGAGCCTGAGGCCGATCCGGTTGCAGAATGGCTGGAAGCCTGCGAACGCCTGTCGCCCTATGCCAACGAGGATCATCTTGTTCTGCCGGGCCATAAACTGCCTTTCACTGGCCTTCCGGCACGGATGCGCGCGCTGATCGACAACCACCACAACGCGCTCGATCGGTTGGTTGAACATCTGGCGACACCGCGCACAGCGGCGGAATGTTTCACAATTCTGTTCAAAAGACCGATAGGTGAGGGCGAATATGGCCTCGCGCTGGTTGAATCTATGGCCCATCTCAATCATCTTTACCATCTGGGTCAGGCCACGCGGACCCGTCGTTCCGATGACGCATGGATCTGGCAGAAGGCCTGAATATCGCTGCGAATCAGAGCGAATCAGAGCGAATCAGACGACAAAAATTGGGGGGAAGATGACGACCGAGATCAAAACCACAGCCGAGGCTATTGAAGCCGCCGCTCTGCCCGATGCGCGCGTTGCACATTGCGACCCGAACACCCCGAAAACCCCGGAACAAATGCCGCTGCCTGCCGCTGTCGGCGAGGTTCCGATTGAACAGAAATCTCCGGCACAGTGGGCTTATGAACGGCTGGTTCTTTATATCCAGAACTTTGAAAAGACGCTGGATGCCGACCATGAAATCGGCATGGGATTTGCCGGTGGTGAAATGGGTGTGATGCGCATTCAGGGCATCGGTTTTTTCGCGCCGGATATCCTGACCTTTTATGGCAGCGACATGACCGGCGCCAAAACCCAGTTGGTGCAGCATGTCACGCAGTTGAATGTCATGCTGCGCGCCGCCCCAAAAGAAAGCGAAGAGAAAGAGGCCAACCGCATTGGTTTTCGACTGGCCGCAGCGTTGGAATCGCCTCTGGTGGCCACGGACTAAACATTTGCCTTAGCTGCGATTCTACGGCATAGGACGCCAAGACGCAGTTGCCGGGCGTAAAAATCGCGCTAATCTGGCAAAAAGATAACATAAGGGAAGATACCAATGGCTGAACACAAGCACGGAACAATGGACACCGGCGAACAAGAAAAGACCTTTGTCGGGTTTGTAAAAGTATCGATCTGGGTCGGCGCCCTCAGCATTGGCGCGCTCATTTTTATGGCGATATTCAACAGCTGATCGTTTCTGATCTTAACACTCTGGGGCCTGTTTGCGCGTTATTGTGTGCGACGCAGCGGGTGCCCTGATCACAACTGCGTGGATTTTGCGCCCCTTTCGCAACATATCACCCTGCGCAACCCTCGCTGGCCTTGAGAATCGTGCGGTTTTATGGCCGTGATGGCCATCCGGGCGATTTGGCCCGTTTGTAAATTAAGAGGGTGTGATGTTGGGAATGCGTCGTTTTTTGCCGCTGGTATTGCTGATTGGTCTGGCCGCATGCAGCGGAAAAGAAGTTTGGGCACCTGACGATCAGGTCACCAGCGCCGCCTATGTTCACGAAGGCCCCCCTACAATCACGCTTGTGACCGTGATCAATAATGAAACCGGTGGCGGTGGTCATTCGGCATTGCTGATCAACGCCCATCAGCGGGTCGTGTTCGATCCGGCGGGCAATTTCAAACATTCCCAGGCCCCGGAACGCAACGATCTGGTTTACGGAATGTATCCCGGTATGCTGAAGGCCTATTATGGGTTTCACGCCCGCAAAGAATGGCATGTGGTCACCCAAGAAGTCGAAGTTACCCCCGAAGTGGCAGAACAAGCCTTTCAGTTGACCAAAAACTATGGCGCGGTTCCAAGTGCGCTATGTGCCAATTCAGTGTCTGATGTGCTGGGGAAATTGCCCGGCTTTGAGAGCGTCAAACACAGCGTTTATCCCAAGCGCCTGATGAAGGATTTCGCGGGTCTGGCAGGCACCAAGACTGAAAAGCTATTTGAAAACGATTAGGGTCGAAACCAATGGGGCTGAAACCCGCTGGGAACGCCGGATTATTTAGTGGAGGGGTTATGACAAGATTGCGATTGGGCGCTTTGTTGATGGCAGTGTCTTTGCTGTCGGCGTGTGGTGTCGCGCAACTGCCATGGGCCCCTGACGAACGGGTTCAAAAGGCGGCTTTTAGCGACGGGGGATCGTCCTCGATCACCTTAATGACCGTGGTCGCCAATGGCAGCAACTCGGCTGGTCATTCTTCGCTGCTGATTGATGGGTCACAACGGGTGATCTATGACCCGGCCGGGACATGGTTCAACAGTGAGGTGCCGGAACGGGCGGATTTGCTGTACGGCATCACCCCGAAAATGCTGCAATATTACATTGATTATCACGCGCGCGATCGGTTCCACGTGGTGATGCAGACCAAACAAGTGTCGCGCGAAACCGCTGATCAGATGATCAGGCTGGCAATCGCCAAAGGGTCGTCGATGAACGGAATGTGCGCCCAGAACACCTCGCATCTGTTAAGCCAGACATCGGGTTTCGCCGGCTTCCCGGTTGGTCTGTGGCCAAAGGACGGGGTTAAGGGCATGTCAGCCATTCCCGGCGTGGTCACCAAAAAGATCTATCAAACCGACGAAGGCAAGGACCTGAAAACCTAACGCGGTATTCTGATACAGGCCGTCGCTGACGCAGCCAGACACCAAGACACAAAAAAACCCCCGGGGCATGCCTCGGGGGTTGGTGTTTTGTCGGAATGAAATCGAGCTTAAAGCCCGTTTTCACGCTGGATCTTTTTACGAGCCAATTTGCGCGCGCGCCGAACTGCTTCAGCCTTTTCACGGGCTTTTTTGACGGAGGGCTTTTCAAAATGCTGCCGAAGCTTCATTTCACGAAAAACGCCTTCGCGTTGCAATTTCTTCTTGAGCGCACGAAGCGCCTGATCGACATTGTTATCACGAACCGATACCTGCATGTGGTGTCACCACCTTTCTAAGTCTAGAGTTGCAAGAATTGCAGGAAGTGGCCGTATAGCAAGGCTTGTGGGCATTGTCCACAACCCCAACCCCAAAGGATGCCCACGTGTCGGACAAACTACAAAAAACCGAAGACGACCATCTGGCCGAGGCCCGCGAAGCGTTGTTGGACGCCGCATTGGCCCATGTTCCGTTCGATGGCTGGGGCGATGCGTGCTTTTTCGCTGCTTTGGCGGACGCCACAAACGAATCAGGCGTGGATGAAACCCTGGCCCGTCTGGCCTGTCCGCGCGGCGCATTAGATCTGGCGCTGGCCTATCATCGACGCGGCGACGCATTGATGACCAGCCGGGCGCAATCTGGCGACCTTAGCGCGATGCGGTACAGCGAACGGGTGGCCGCATTGGTGCGATTGCGAATCGAGGCCAGCAATGATCGTGAAATCGTTCGTCGTGGCCTGACCTTTTTCGCCATGCCCGCCCACGCCGCAGAAGGTGCCGGGGCGATCTGGCAGACGTGCGATTTGATCTGGAAAACGCTGGGCGATAATTCGGATGATCTGAACTGGTATTCCAAAAGGGCGATATTGTCGGCGGTTTATTCTTCGACCTTGTTGTTCTGGCTGGGTGATGACAGTCAGGACCATCAGGCGACATGGGATTTTCTGGATCGCCGGATCGAAAACGTCATGCAGTTTGAAAAGGTCAAAGGCAGCTTGCGTAAAAACCCGATCATGCAATCCTTCATGCGCGGGCCGGGTCAGTTGCTTGACCGCATCCATGCCCCCGGCGAAAAGGGCAACCCGGATTTGCCCGGACATATCAAAGACCCGTCTTAAGAAAAGGTTCAAGGCAATGAAACTACCCGAAAATATGCGCGCAATTGAGATCAGCAAACCCGGTGGTCCCGAGGTTCTGTTGCCAACAACCCGCCCGGTGCCTGTACCCGGCCCCGGTGAAATCCTGATCCGGCTTGAAGCCGCAGGCGTCAACCGACCAGATGCGTTGCAGCGGGCCGGGGCCTATGCGCCACCACCCACCGCGTCCGATTTGCCGGGGCTGGAAGGCGCAGGCGTCGTCGCTGCAATCGGCCCTGGTGTCAGCCGCTGGCAACCCGGCGACGCGGTCTGCGCCCTGTTGCCCGGCGGCGGTTATGCCGAATTTTGCGTCGTCAATCAGGACCACGCGCTGCCCATTCCCGCAGGCATGAGCATGGTCAAAGCTGCGGCGCTATGTGAGACGTATTTCACCGTCTGGACCAACGTGTTCATGCGCGGTGGCTTGCAAGGCGGCGAGACTTTTTTGGTGCATGGCGGCTCATCCGGTATCGGCACAACCGCCATTCAATTGGCACGGGCCTTTGGTGCGCGGGTGTTTACCACCGCTGGCAGCGCTGAAAAATGCGATACCTGCCGCGCACTGGGCGCGGAAACCGCGATTAATTATAAAGACGAGGATTACGTTGAGATCGTCAAGGCGGCCACGGATGGACGGGGCGTCGATCTGATTCTTGATATGGTTGGCGGCGATTATATCCCGCGCAATATCAAAGCCTTGGCCAATGATGGCCGACTGGTGATGATCGCTTTTCTGGGCGGCGCTGTTGCGGAATTGAACTTTGCCCAGATCATGGCCCGCCGCCTTTTGGTGACAGGGTCCACCCTGCGACCACAAAGCGATCTGGCCAAAGCCGAGATTGCCGAGGATTTGCGCGCACATGTCTGGCCGTTAATCGAGGCAGGGACCATCGGGCCAGTTATGGATTCAACTTTCAAGCTGAATGATGCCGCTGATGCGCATCGCAGATTGGAAAGTGCCGGTCATATCGGCAAGATTGTGATGGAAATCGACTGACCTCGGCGACGGTTTGCGCGGTCTGACAGGCCGCGCTCGCCACCCTCACCGCACCGGCGGAAACACCACGCGTTGTTGGCAGTCGCGCGATACGTCCTGCCCGCAATTGCGCGGCTTCAGGTCCTTGCCAAGGCAGATGCGCACCTCTTGAAAATGGCCGCGCTTGCAGGTGACCGCCACCATATTTGGCGCGAGGCCCGGATTGGCCTTTAAAAACGCGTCTTCAACCACTGTTGCTGGAAAACTTAGCGGTTTCAACAGTTTGCGAAAAACCTCAGGACGGCTGACTTGCCCATAGGCCGTGCGGGCCGCGGCGTAATAATCTGCGGCAGACAGCCCTGAACAGCGGCCATGTTTGTCCCATTGGTGCCACGCCAGCCCGCTTGATCCCATAATATCAACCATCGCCGCCGTCATCTGACGCGAAGGGGCGGCTTGGGATGTCTGGCAAAATGACGGCCAGCCCTGATCGTACTGCGGCCACAAACCATGCAGTGTAAAGCCGTAATCGTGCCGTTCGTCGCACTGATCTGCGCCGCGCGCATCGCCCTCCAACGCGCACCACGACGGCGACCAGCTAAGCGCAAGCACGTAATAATCAAACTGCCCGGCCAGTTTTGACCCTGCAAAGGCGTGGCCCATACCGAGCAATACCAACAGGACAAAGGCGGTCAGGCGCAGCATGATTATCCCCTTTTATTTTCCCCAGTGACCAACTATATACAACGACAATTCCCCCATGAGAACGGACAATCGCGGCGCGCCGCACCGGTTTCACCGAACGGGGAAGATGTGCAAACCGGAGGAATTCTTATGGCCCTGCCCATTATGGCAAAAGCAACAGCTGTCTGGCTTGTGGACAACACAACCTGTTCATTCAAGCAAATCGCGGATTTCTGCGGACTGCATGAACTTGAGGTGAACGGTATTGCCGATGGCGAAGTTGCATCAGGGATCAAGGGCTTTGACCCGATCGCCAACACTCAGCTTGACCGCGATGAAATTTCGCGGGCTGAAAATAACCCGGCGCACAAATTACAGTTGAAATATAATCCCGCCGCCGAAGGCGAGTTGAAACGCAAAGGCCCGCGCTACACGCCGCTGTCCAAGCGTCAGGACCGCCCCAGCGCAATCGCGTGGCTGGTCAAGTTTCACCCAGAATTGGCAGACGGTCAGATTTCAAAACTGGTTGGCACCACCAAGCCAACCATTCAGGCGATCCGCGAACGCAGCCATTGGAACATCAACAACATCCTGCCGGTCGATCCGGTGGCGCTAGGCATGTGTAAGCAGATTGAACTGGATGCTGCGGTGCAAAAAGCCGCCGCCAAAAAGGCCAAGGCCGGTGAAGTGATGTCAGATGACGAGCGGATGAAGCTGGTTTCGACCGAACAATCGCTGCAAACAGACATCGCACCAAAAGCACCTGCGAACATGTCGGGGCTCGAAACATTCTCGTTAAGCTCTGATGCGGCTGAAGAAGCGTCTGAGCCGGAAGAAAAAGAATACGCGAATGCCGACAGCCTGTTCAACTTGCCAAGCGGCAGCGATACAGACGAAGACGACGACAAATAGCGCCAAACACCGTTTGTGGAATTAGGAAACCCGGGCCTTAGCGTCCGGGTTTTTTGTTGCGCGGAATTTGATCCGAAAACCGCATCGCGCTTTAATGCGACGGTGTCACTACCGGATCAATCAGGGTGCGCCCGCCGTCAACCGTCAGGATTTGGCCGGTGACAAAACCCGCGCCGTCCGAGGCAAGGTATTGCACTGCTTCGGCCACCTCGTCGGCCTCGCCAATACGCCCAAGCGGCGTGGCGTCGGCCACCCGTCCGCGCAGATCGCTGTCTTCTTTCAACGCATCGCGCAGGCTGGCGCTCATCACGCTGCCGATTGCCACGGCGTTAACGCGAATGTTGTGTTTGGCCAAAGCCACCGCCATTGACCGGGTCATCTGGTCAAGTGCGGCACAGGCAATTGAAAACGACATCAGCCCCGCATGGGTACGTCGGGATGCAATGGATGTCAGGTTGATGATCGAGCCGATGTTTCGCTCTGCCTGATCGCTGCCTTCGGCCTGTTTGATCATGCGCCGGGCGACCGTCTGGGACAGGCGCAGGCTGGTGACCACGTTCTGATCCATCAGCGTGGCAAAGGCATCATCATCGGGGTTCAACGCATCAGAATGGATCACCTGCCGACTGGCGTTGACCAGAATATCAACCCGGTCAAATTCATCAATCGTCGCGGATAACAGGTTGGCAAGCGTCAGTTTCTGACGCAGATCGCCGGCAAAATACCGGGCATGGCTGTCACTGGTGGAAATCGCGTCAACCTCGGCCTCAAGCCGGGCCTCGTCCATGTCGGCAAACATGACTTGCGCGCCCTGATTGACGAAATGCCGGGCAATGGCCAGCCCGACTCCATTTGCAGCCCCTGTAACGATTGCGGTTTTGCCTGCGATGGAAAAGGACATGTCGCCCCTCCTGATTGGTAAACTAGCGAGATGTTACGGGATTCGCCCGACGCTGGCGAGCCTTAGCTGACAGCGGTTTTGTCGCAAGGATCGCCTTGAAGGTCGGCGTTTCCTCAAGATATTTCCAGTGTTTGAAACATTGCTCAAGCGTGGTTTCATAGGGCAGTTGGCGATTGGCGACCAACCACAGATTTCCGTTTGGCTTTAAGATGTCCGCTGCCTTTTGGATAAAGCTGACGCCAAGGGCGGGTTCTGCGGCGCGGCCCTGATGAAACGGTGGATTGCAGATCACCGCGTCATAGCGTGTTTCGGTGGACAGATTATGCACATCGGCCCAGATGAATTGCGCGTTTTGCCCGGTGACATTGCGCGCGGCTGCATCAAGGGCGGTTTTTTCGGCCTCAAACAAATCAATCGCGGTGACGTCACCGGCTTTCAGCGCTTGCGTTGCCAACCAACCCCAGCCAGCCCCAAGGTCGGCCACATGCCCTTTTAGGCGTCCGTCGAAATGCGACGCCAGCAAAAGCGATCCGGCATCGGCGTGATGCGGCGAAAACATTCCGTCGGCGGTTTCAAAGCCACCCTCAATGGGTTTCAAAACCAAAGCGGCGTGCCAATCATCAAGGGTTTCCGACAGGGGTTTGGTGATGTTTTCCGGGCGGGTCATCCAGAATATCTTGCCATGTGATTTCGACAGCGTGTTTTCAATCGGCAGGATTGATTTGCATTGCTTCAGAACGGATTCGATACCGTCGGTTTTTGCCCCATCTACCACGACCATGCCGCCGGGTTGGGTCAGCATCAAAGCGCGGGCGATCAGACCCAGAGTTTCCGCTTTTGAGCGGGTAATGTCGACAATCGACAGGGCAAACTGGCCCTCGGGCGTGTCAGCGACGTCGAAACCACGGGATTTCAGCCGGTCGTATTCCACCCGATTGCTGTTGATAAGAACGCTCTGATCGCTTGGCAGGCTGCTGTAATCCGCGTCAGATATGGCACGAAAAATGCCGATCCGGCCGGATTTGGGCAGGTTCAGCCCCGATTGGTCAAGGGCAATTTCAAGGCGCGAGGTTTTCATCACGGGGTCAAGGCGCGGGGCCTTATTCCTTTTCCATCGTGCATTGCAACGGGTGCTGGTTGCGTTCTGCCAGCTCCATCACTTGCGCCACTTTGGTTTCAGCGATTTCAAACGAGAACACACCGACCACGGCGATTCCCTTGTTGTGCACCGTCAGCATGATGTCGGTTGCCAGTTGGTTGGAAATGCCAAAGAACCGTTCCAGTACATAGACCACAAAATCCATCGGCGTGTAATCATCGTTCAATAACAACACCTTATAAAGCGGCGGGCGTTTTGTGACGGTGCGCGTCTTGGTAACGACCGAGGTATCCTCGTCGTCGTCGTCCTTGTTAGAACTGGTAATTACCAAGCTTTTCAACCGATCCCTCCTGAGAGTCGTTTTGAAGACGTTCAATATACGGCACGCCAGACAAAAAGGGAATTAGGTACATATCAATTGATTTTCCAGCCTCTTCGTTAATCTAAGATTAACATAGCACTAAGCCGGGGCAAAGCGCGGCCAATCGGCCACGGTTGATTTCGGGCCACAGGCCCCCGTAGCCCGTTCAAAGAAAAAGGTTTTATTCACGCGGAAGGGCGTGTTAGCGTGGCGGCAACAAAAGAAATCGCAAAAAGCGGTTCTTGAGGCAGCAAAACCGTCGGAGCAACCGATGTTCAGGCATAAAGCGAGCGGGATTTTCCTGTCAGTAATGCTCGTGTTATTCAGCGCGTCCGCGATGGCAGCGCCCTATGCGGCTATGGTGATTGACGCGCGCACCGGTGAAGTGTTGCATTCACGCAATGCGGACACCCGGTTGCATCCGGCCTCGCTTACCAAAATGATGACGCTTTATGTGACGTTTGAAGCGATTAAAAATGGCGAGATCACGCTGGATACCCGGGTTTCCATTTCAAAACGCGCAGCGGCGGAGCCCCCGTCAAAACTGGGCCTGAAGGCCGGGCAACGTATTGCGCTGAGATATCTGATCCGGGCTGCCGCGGTCAAATCCGCCAATGACGCGGCCACAGCTTTGGCCGAAGCCATCGGCGGCAGCGAGGCCGCGTTTGCGCGTCGCATGAACAAAACCGCCAAGGCGTTGGGTATGACGCGCACCACGTTCAAAAATGCCCATGGCCTGACCGAGACCGGGCATTTATCGACGGCGCGCGACATGACCACATTGGGGCGGCATCTGTTTTATGATTATCCGCAATATTATAATTTGTTTTCACGCCGCAGCACCAACGCCGGTGTGAAAGTCGTCCGTCATACAAACCGCAAGTTTCTGGCTGCCTATAAGGGCGCTGACGGCATCAAGACCGGCTATACGCAGGCGGCTGGTTTCAATCTGGTAGCCTCGGCTGAGCGCGGCAAAGAGCGGGTCATTGCCACCGTGTTTGGTGGGCGATCAACCGCGACGCGCAATGCAAAGGTCGCTGAATTGCTGGATCTGGGGTTCAAGGCCGCACCAAGTCAGGTGGCCACGCGCAAACCTGAATTGCCGGCATATAGCGGGCCCAAAAAGGTCGTGCCAAAAACCATCAAAGTGGCGGCTGTGATGAAAAGCCCAAGACCACGGGCGCGCAGCGCACCTGCCGGACAGGATACTGACGCGCAGGAATTGGCGATTGTCGCAGCAATTGCCGAAGCCAACGCAAAGGCCGAGGCTGAGGCAGGCTTGACTGAGACAGGTGTCGAGGTTGCGCAAAGTGACAGCGCCACGCCACGCCCGGCGCGGCGGGATGACGAGCTTAAGATTGTCACGCGGGTGTCGACCTCGGGCGGGGCGCATTGGGGCATTCACCTCGGCTCATATGGCAGCCGCAGCGAGGCGGAAAAGCTGCTGTTGCGCACGGCTTTGCAGGATTTGTCATCTCTTGACGGGGCGTTGCGTAAAGTTGTTTCGCGCGGCGGCAAGTATCACGCGAATTTTGTCGGGTTGTCGGAGCACAGGGCCAAACGCGCTTGTAGCCGTCTGAATGTGCGGCGCGAGATTTGTCAGACGGTCGGCCCGGAAGGGTGATTTGATTGAGGCCCTTTGGGCCATTACCCTAAGCCCTTTCGGGGCGATTGTGCTCCGCACGGGAGTATTTGGCCAATAAAGAATACAGGTTCAGGGTTTTGGGGCGTCATCGTAATCGGTTCTGAGGATGCGGTTGGCATCGCCATCCGGGTCGTCAAACTGGCCCTTTTTCAGCATCCAGAAAAAGCCGAGCAGGCCAAGGCCGCCAAGAAACAGCGAAATCGGGATCAGGTAGGTCAGGATTTCCATCTTTAGCGCACCCGCCAGGCGTTGAGCGTGACCGTGATCGACGAGGCGGACATCGCAAGGGCCGCCATCAGCGGTGTGGCAAAGCCGAGCAGGGCAAACGGCACTGCGATCATGTTGTAAACTGCGGCAAGGCCAAAGTTTTCCTTGATCCGCGCGCGGGCGGAACGGGCGGTTTTGATGCAATCGGACAGCGGGCTGAAATCGCGGCCTAAGATCACGATGTCTGATGCGACGCGGGCGGCATCAATGGCGGATGCGGGCGAGATCGACACATGCGCCGCTGTCAGTGCGCCGGTATCATTCAGGCCATCGCCGACCATCAGGGTTTTGTGGCCGCTTTGGGCGAGTTTGTTGATGATGTTCAGCTTGTCTTCGGGCAGGGCATTTGCGGTGACGTTCTGAATGCCAAGCCTGTCGGCGATGTCCTGCGCGGCGGCATCGGCATCACCGGTGATCAGGTGGATGTCAAAACCCATCTGGTCAAGCTCGGCCATAAGGGCGGTCATGCCCGGGCGAATTTGATCGCTGAAGGTGAAGGAAACCGGCGGCGCCTCGCCGATTTGCAGCGTTGTCGCTGTTTGCTGGCTTGGCGGCGCGCCAACCCATGAGGCCCGGCCTAGCCGCACCCGTTCGCCGTTTAGTTTCGCCTCGATGCCGCGGCCCGGAACCTCGGTCACGTCTGTTACGTCCGGCAGGTTTGTTTGCGCAAGAGCTGCAAGGGCCTGGGCCAGCGGATGGGCGCTGTGGCGGGCCAGTGCGATGGCGAGTTTCAGATCCCTGGTGGCATAGCTTTCAGGTTGGTTCAGTGTCGGTGTGCCAAGCGTCAGCGTGCCGGTTTTGTCAAAGATCACCGTGTCGATTTCGGCCAGCCGTTCAAGCGCGGTCGCGTTTTTCAAAAGCACACCTTTGCGGTACAGCCGACCAGATGCGGCGGTGGTCACAGCAGGAACCGCAAGGCCAAGCGCACAGGGGCAGGTGATAATCAGAACCGCAATGGCGATATTAAGCGACAGGCGTAAATCCTGCGAAATCACGAACCAGACGACAAAGGCAATGGCGGCCAGCAGATGCACGCCGGGGGCGTAAATGGCCGCGGCGCGATCCGCCAACGAGGTGTATTTGTTGCGCGAATTTTCCGCCAGAGCCACCAGATCAGCAATCCTGTGCAGCGCGGATTCTTTTGACGGGGCGGTGACCTTTATCGTCAACGGGCCGGTCAAATTAATCTCGCCCGCGCTGGTAGGCGTGTCGGGGCCAACATAGGCGGGCAGGCTTTCCCCGGTCAGAAAGGCGCGGTCTATTTCGCTTTCGCCGGTCAGGATCAGGCCATCGACCGGCATACGGGTGCCGGGTTTGACCACGATCACATCGCCCACGGCCAGTTCGGCCACGGGGGTCAGAACCTCGACCCCGTCAACCATTTTCAGCGCGCGCGGAACCTCAAGGGCGGCCAATTCCTGTGCGGCCGAACGCGCCGATGCCCGGGTGCGGTGATCAAGATAGCGACCGGCCAGCAGGAAAAACGTCAGCGACAGGGCGGCGTCAAAATAGGCGTGTTCGCCGCTTTGCATCGTTTCAAACAGCGACATAGCCCCGGCCAGCAGGATCGCCAGCGAAATCGGCACATCCATGTTCAGGCGACCGACTCTTAAGGCGGACCAGCCGTTTTTGAAAAAGGGTTGCGCGGAAAATGCGATGGTCGGCAGGGCGATCATCGCCGAAATCCAGTGCATCAGATCGCGGGTTGCGGCCTCGGCCCCGGCCCAGACGGCCACGGATAGCAGCATGACGTTCATCATGGCAAACCCGGCGACAGCCAGACGCATTAGCAGGTTCTTACCGGTGATGTCGCCGCGCGCATCTGACAACAGCGACGGGTCCAGTTCATGCGCCTCGTACCCGATTGCGGCTAACCGCACGACCAGATGATCCGGGGTCACGTCCGGGTCTGCGTCCACGGTGACGCGCTTTAGCGACAGATTTACCCGCGCGGTCCGGATGCCGGGCGCATCGGCCAATCCCCGTTCGACCGCAGAAATGCAGGCGGCGCAATGGATGGTCGGCAGCGACAGGATTATATGGCCCTCAACCGGTGCGTCTGTCAGCGGCATGTCTGGCAGCGGAACCACGCAAGCCGGGCAAACAGCAGGACGAGGGAGGGCTTCGGCCGTCATCTCAAGGTGTCACGATGATATCAAGGCGCTGGCGAAACGGGGTGCCATCAGGCGCCGTTGCGCTGAGCCGCAATTCCCATTTGCCGGTATCCAGCGGCATTTTGGTGTTGAACGGGCTTTGATCCTGAAGAAAGGACACATTCACATCGGCGTTGGCATGGGTGGCCCGGCCGATGGTGACCGTAAGGTCGTTGACCGGGATCGGGGTGCCGTCTTTTTCGGTGATCGAAAGGTTCAGCGCGCCATCGCTATATTGCGTGGTCACAACCCAGCCCAGCTTGGTTTGTGCTGCACGGGCTGCGTCAAAACCTTGGCTGGCGACGTAGCTGTTTTTCACCTCAAGCCCCGGAAAGCTGCCGATTGCGGCATAGACCAACGCCATGTTGGCGGTGATGATAACGCCAAAGGCCCCCAGCGCGATGAACAGAACTTTTCGCCCGGTCAGTGGTTTGCCTGCCATGATCATTGTCCTTTGCCGTTAAACACTGTGTCGCTGTAAGCGCGGTCGCTGGTGACCCAGTCTTCCACCCATATACGGATGTCCGTCAACCCCTCGGTCGCGGCGGGGCTGTTCTTGCTGGCGGTCACGTAGACCTTGACTGTGCCGGTTGCATCCGCCGGGACGGCCACGGTGGTTGATGTGGTGCCTTGCATGGAAATTTCAACATCTGCTTCGGATGTCACCTGAATGTCGAACAAATGCTCGTCGCGCAATTTGTTCAGGATGCGGATTTCATAAGTGTTGCGAATGCCGCCATCCGACAGGGTGACATAGACCGGGTTGCGGATGGGCGAGATGTTCAGCTCAATATCAGAGCGGGCGAACACCGCCACAACCAGCAGAACACCGACCAGAGTCCACAGCGATGTATAAACGATTGTCCTGACGCGAATGACATGTTTCCAAACGGGTTTTTTGACTTTACCGGCGCGTTCGTTTGCCTCGTCCGTCAGGGCCATGTAGTCGATCAAGCCGCGTGGTTTGCCGATCTTGGTCATCATGTCGTCGCAGGCGTCGATACACAGACCGCAGGTGATGCATTCCAACTGTTCGCCGTCACGTATGTCGATGCCCACCGGGCAGACATTGGCACAAGCCATACAATCGATACAGTCGCCCAGTTGATCCGCGTCAGCAGATTTGCGGTGCTTGCCGCGCGGCTCACCCCGCCAGTCACGATAGCCGATGGTGATGGTGTCTTCGTCCATCATCGCCGCCTGAATGCGTGGCCACGGGCACATATAAATGCAGATCTGTTCGCGCGCGAATCCACCGAACAACAGCGTTGTCGCTGTCAGAACCGCGATCGAGGCATAGGCGATAAAGGCGGCCTGTCCGGTCATAATCTCAACCAACAGCGTCGGCGCGTCGGCAAAGTAGAACACCCATGCACCACCGGTTGCCATTGCGATCAACAGCCAGGTAAGCCATTTGGTCAGCCGCAGTCGGATTTTATGCAAATTCCATTTCGATTTATGCAGCCGCACCCGCGCGTTCCGGTCGCCTTCGATCCAGCGTTCCACCAGAATGAACAGGTCGGTCCAGACGGTTTGTGGACAGGCATAGCCGCACCAGACGCGCCCAAGGGCCGAGGTGAACAGAAACAACCCCAGTCCGGCCATAATCAATAGTCCGGCGACGAAATAGAACTCGTAGGGCCAAATCTCGATCCAGAACATATAAAACCGACGATGCGCCAGATCAATCAAGACCGCCTGATCCGGCAGGTTCGGCCCACGATCCCAGCGTATCCACGGCGTCAGATAATAAATGCCGAGGGTGAAAATCATTAACCCCCATTTCAGATTCCTGAAAAACCCTGAAACACGACGCGGAAAAACCGGCTCGCGGGCGGCGTAAAGGGATGGGGGCGTCTCTGGCGCGCTGCTCATAGGAAGAGCCTTTCTGGAACCTGTTCAGGAACAGTCTATTGGCATTGGTATCAGGGGTTTACTTTGATTTGGGTCAATTTCTTAAATGGGCCTGTTCACAACTTTGTTTACTGCGGCATCTGGCCCCGGAACCATGTGGCGAAATGCCGTTTCTGGGTGCATTTCGCCCGTTTTCAGGCCATTTGACCAGCAGATGCCTTCGATGTTTCGACGGCATGTGACCGGATGGGGCGTGTGATATGCGGTTATTTTGGGCAATTTTGGGGATTTGTGGCGCGATTGGCGCCTGATCGGGCTGTTAAGCAAAGGTTGACCGGACCGGGCAAACTTGAAATATAAAAGTACCGGCCCCCCGAAAGTGTGAACAGGACAGAGGAGCCGGTACCAGATCCTCCGGACGCAAGAGGGCGCGTCCGGAGAAACTCTTGTTATTCGCCACCGCCTTGTTGGTGGATATATGTCGCCACCTGACGGATCTGACTTTCGCTCAAACGACCGGCCCAAGCGGGCATGACGCCAAAGCGTGCATTCGTAATCGTGGCGGTCAGCGTCGCTGCGTCACCACCATAAAGCCAGATTGCGTCGGTGAGATTCGGTGCACCTTGATCTCGATCACCTTTTCCGTCTTCTGCGTGACAGCTTTCACAATTGTCCACATACAAAACCTGCCCGGCAGTTGCCGCAGCGGCATCATTGTCCTGACCCGACAAGGCCAGCACATATTGAACCAATTGCCCGATTTCAGCACCTTCCAGAATTTCACCAAACTTTGGCATTTCTGAATAATGCGTGTCGTCATCACGATCCTCGCGGATACCGTGGCTGATCGTGGCGTGGATTTCATCGACCGAGCCACCCCACAACCAATCGTCGTCGATCAGGTTGGGATAGCCGACAAATCCTGCAGCACCAGCGCCGTGGCATTGGGCGCACCAGGTTCTGAACACCGCTGCGCCGCCGTTTTTGGCATAGCTCAGCAATTCAGGATCAGTCGCGATTTCAGCCAGTTCAACCGACGCCAGCTTGCTGTCAACTTCAGCGTTGGCATCTGCAAACCGCTGGATATCAGCCGCCACATCCGCCCGTGAACTGTAACCCAGAACACCGGGCGTCGCGCCCGAGATCAGCGGCCAGGCCGGATAGGCAATTGTATACCCAATCGCCCAAACGATGGTCGCATAAAAGGTCCATAGCCACCAACGTGGAAGCGGGTTGTCATATTCCCGGATCCCGTCCCATATGTGGCCGGTGGTGGGTGGTTCGTTGTTGTTTGCGTCCTGCTTACTCATGTCCGGACCTCGTTCTTGGTCTTGGTTGTTGTGGTGCTCACGGCGTCGTCTTCCAGACGATCGCCATGCCGCAGTGGGATGTTGGCGGCATCTCTGTGTTTTGCCGCGCTCCCTGGGCGAAAGGTGTAAAGTGCAACGCCAAGGAAGAAGAGGAACATCGCCAAAAGCCCCCAACTGTCAGCGAATTGCCTGAGGATTGAATAATCGTCCATTTAATCCCCCTCCCTTAGCGGCTTGCGTCAGGTTCAAAGGTCGAGAAATCAACCATTGTTCCCAGCACTTGCAGATAAGCGATCAACGCGTCCATTTCAGTCAGCTCTGGCTGGCCGTCAAAGTTGCGTACATTCACTTTGCCACCATACCGCGCCTGCAAACCGTCAGAATCGCTGTCCGGGTCTGCTTGTGCGGCAAAGTCAGCCTTAGCCTCGGTCAGCATTTCAGCGTCGTAAGGCACCCCGACCATTGCGTTGGCTTTCAGCGTGTCGCCGATATATTTACCGTCAAGCACCGCATTCAGCATGAAGCCATAGGTCGGCATGACACTTTCCGGCACAACAGCGCGCGGATCAGTCATGTGGTTGACGTGCCATTCATCAGAATAGCGGCCACCGACACGGGCCAGATCGGGCCCCGTACGCTTGGAACCCCACTGGAACGGATGGTCATACATCGATTCCGCTGCCAACGAGTAATGGCCATAGCGTTCGACCTCGTCCCGTAGCGGGCGGATCATCTGACTGTGACAGACATAGCAGCCTTCGCGGATATAGATGTTGCGCCCCGACATTTCGAGCGGGGTGTAGGGGCGAACCCCTTTCACCTTCTCGATGGTGTTTTCCAGATAGAAAAGCGGGGCAATTTCCACGATGCCACCGACGGTGACAACCAAAAGGCTGAGCACCATCAAAAGCGTCGCGTTGGTTTCGATGATCTTATGTTTTGAAAGGATCGACATGTTTTCAGCCCCTCTTATTCTGCTGGAACTGCAACAGCGTCGCTGGCTTTCGCCGGCGAGCTGGTGACAGTTTTCCAAAGGTTGACACACATGATGATGGCACCGGTCAGGTAAAGAACCCCACCCAGACCACGCACAACATACATTGGGAACTTGGCGCCGACAGTGTCAGCAAACGAGTTCACCAAGAAGCCCTGCGCGTCAACTTCACGCCACATCAAACCTTCCATGATACCGGTGACCCACATCGAACTTGCGTAAAGCACGATGCCGATTGTGGCCAACCAGAAATGCCAGGAAACCATCGACAGGCTATACAGCCGTTCGCGGTTCCACAGGCGTGGCGTCAGGAAGTACAGCGCGCCAAAGGTGACCATACCGTTCCAGCCAAGAGCGCCGGAATGTACGTGGCCAATGGTCCAGTCGGTGTAATGGCTTAACGAGTTCACAGCCCGGATCGACATCATCGGACCCTCGAATGTGGACATGCCATAAAAACCGATGGAAACAACCATCATCCTAAGCACCGGATCGGTCCTCAGTTTGTCCCAAGCGCCCGAAAGCGTCATCAAGCCGTTGATCATGCCGCCCCAGGAAGGCATCCACAAAACGATCGAGAATGTCATACCCAGCACCTGTGCCCAGTCAGGCAACGCGGTGTAATGCAGGTGGTGTGGACCTGCCCAGATATAAAGGAAAATCAGGGCCCAAAAGTGAATGATCGACAGTTTATAGCTGTAAATCGGGCGTTCTGCCTGTTTTGGTACGAAATAGTACATCATACCCAGGAAACCCGCCGTCAGGAAAAAGCCAACTGCGTTATGGCCGTACCACCACTGGGTCAGCGCATCTTGTACGCCGGAAAACAGCTGCACGGATTTTGAGCCAAAGATCGAAACCGGCAGGCTGAGATTGTTCACCAGATGCAGCATCGCAATGGTCACGATAAAGGCCAGATAGAACCAGTTCGCCACATAAATATGCGGCTCTTTTCGTCTGATCAGTGTGCCCATGAACACCGCCAGATAGGCGACCCAGACAATTGTCAGCCAAATATCCACATACCATTCAGGCTCGGCATATTCTTTGCCTTGCGTCACGCCCAGCAAATAACCGGTCGCGGCCAGAACGATGAACAACTGATAGCCCCAAAAGACGAACCAGGAAAGGTTGCCACCCCAAAGTCGCGCCGCCGTGGTGCGCTGCACCACATAAAAAGATGTGGCAATCAAGGCGTTGCCTCCAAAGGCAAAAATCACCGCAGATGTATGCAAAGGCCGCAAGCGGCCAAATGTAGTCCAGGGCAAATCAAGGTTCAGGATCGGGAATGCCAGCTGAAATGCGATATAGGTTCCAACCAGAAACCCGGCCAGCCCCCAAAAGCATGTGGCGATCACACCGTATCTGACCACCCCGTCCATATACCCGGTCTCGGCCGGTTTTGGCGCGTCATTGGTGTGTCGAAGTGTGTGAATAAACAATCCGCCAGCCACCAGAACGATAATAATCGCGTGTATCTGATAGGCCCCGTCATGCGCGAAATTGGCTGCCATCGCCGCTGCAAGCGTGATGATCGCCAACACAATCAATTTAAAATAGTTGAGCATCGAGTGTTCCTTAAGTTTCATCCGCGCACAGTTGGTCATTGCCCGGTTTAGTCCCGTTCGTATGAACCAACTGTACGCTGCAAGTCGATTCTTCTTTGATCCATGTCAAAAAAAGGCGATTCAACCTGCGCATATTGTCCCTGTTGATCCAAATCAATGAGGAAATCCGCCAAACACCTTTAGCCTTGTTGCGAAAGTAGCCCAGTAAAGGAGACAGGACATGAGCTATAAATCCATTCTGACCATATGGGACGGCCGCGAACAAAGCCGTGCCGCCATGGATCGGGCGATTCAGATCGTGAAAGACAATGACGGGCATCTCAACGTGCTGTGCCTTGGGATCGATAATATTCAGGCCGGGCTTTACTACGCCGGTGCAACCCCGCTGGTGATCAGCGAAAGCATTGAAACTGCCCGCGATCAGGCCCGTGGGCTGGAAACCGAAGTTGGGCAGATTCTGGATAATCAGGATATCAACTGGTCCTGTCAGGCCATGATCGCCCAGATCGGCGGGCTGGCAAATGTGGTCGGGCAGGCGGCAAGGTTCAATGATCTTGTGGTGCTGCCACAACCCTATGGCGGTGGCTCGGGCGAAGAGGCGTCAGCGGCGCTTGAGGCGGCGATGTTTGTCGGTCACGCCCCGGTTCTGGTTTGCCCGGCGAATGAAACGGCCAAACCGGGCAAGAAAATCGTAGTCGCCTGGAACGAAAGCGCCGAAGCAATGGCCGCGATCCGCGCCGGACTGACCTATATTCAAGCAGCCGATAGCGTTGACATCGTCATTATCGACCCCGGTCAACATGACGAAAACCGGGCCGATCCGGGTGGTGAGCTGTCACGCATGTTGGATCGGCACGGCGCCAATGTTTCGGTCTCCGTCCTTGCCCGCACCGTTCCGCGCGTTGCCGAAGTGATCGAACGCCACGCCTCGGATGTGGGGGCCGATATGATCATCATGGGGGCTTACGGCCATTCGCGGTTCCGCGAATCCATTCTGGGCGGCGCAACCCGCGACATGCTGGAACATGTAACCGTGCCTGTGCTGATGGCGCACTAACAACAAAAACGGCCGGGATGCGGACAAACCGACACCCCGGCCAAAATGACCCCTGCATTCATCGTTGCAAAAATACTCCGGGGGTGAGGTGCCATGCACCGAGGGGGCAGCGCCCCCTGCTTAGGCTTTAACAAAACGCCAAATCAGGTCAGCATACCGCCGTCGGTATCATCACCGGTTTCGTTCATCAAAACTGCAAAATCAGGGATAGTGATCCGCCGCTTCCCCTGAAGTTCAATGATATTTTCGCGTTTCAGCGCAGAAACCTGACGGCTGACAGTTTCCAGCGTCAGACCCAGATAATCCGCCATGGCTTCACGCGACAGCGGCAATTCAAACTGCACCCGCCCCGAGGCGGACGCCAAACGCAGCGACGAATCGCGCCCGGCGATGATCGCCAGCAAACTCGCGATTTTTTCCCGCGCGGTCTTGCGACCCAGCAACAACATCCATTCCCGCGCCGCGTCCAATTCGTCCAGCGTCATTTCCAGCAACCGCGATGCCACGGACGGGGTTTCGGCAAGAAGTTTTTCAAAAGGCGCTTTGCGGAACCGGCACAATGTCACCTCGGTCGCCGCAACAACGTCAAACGGGGCCAATTCGCGCCCGGGACGACCCACAAAATCGCTTGGCAGCAACAGACCGACCATCTGGCGTCGGCCGTCCTCCATTGTTTGTGTCAACGCGGCCACGCCCGTGACAACAGAGCCGACGAATTGTGTCTGATCGCCAGCCCAGACAATGGTCTGCCCGGCCTCATAAGTTTTATAAGATTTCATGTTTTCCAGAATGGCCAGTTCCGGTGGTCCGCAACGCGAACACACGGCCTTGTGGCGTATCGGGCAATCACCGCAATCAACTAATTCAGATTTCATTGGCGATTGATACATTTGCAAGTCCAAATTTGATCTCGATCAAGGTGACCAAGAAAGCATCCCCCTTAGATAATCTAATGACACAGCAGACGCAACTCGCAGCCCTTGGTTTGTTCAACGCCAAAGTGCCACGCTATACCTCTTATCCGACAGCACCGCATTTCAGCACGGGCGTTCAGTCGCGCCAGTTTGAAAGCTGGGTGCAAGCCGTCCCCGAAGGGGATTCGGTGTCGCTTTACATCCATGTGCCGTTTTGCCGACGCCTTTGCTGGTTCTGCGCCTGTCGCACCCAAGGCGTCAGCAACGACGATCCTGTCGTGTCTTATATAGGGACGCTGAAGCAGGAACTCAGCCAAATGGCGGCGCTTTTGCCCGCAGGTGTGACTTTATCGCGGCTACATTGGGGCGGTGGATCGCCCAGCATCCTGCCACCCGACCAGATCACGGAACTCGCCGGGCATATCGCGGATCTTATCCCGTTTGCCAAGGACGCCGAATTTTCAGTCGAAATTGACCCAAACGAGGTGGATGACGCCAGATTGGACGCTTTTGCCGCAGCGGGTATGAACCGTTCCAGCATTGGTATTCAGGATTTCGACCCTGAGATCCAAAAAGTAATTGGCCGCGAACAAAGTTTTGAGCTGACCAGAGAAGTGGTTAACAAGCTGCGCGCGCGCGGGATTTACAGCCTGAACGCCGATATTCTGTTTGGCCTGCCGTTTCAGGACACGGCCAGCATCGTCGACACCACCGAAAAACTGCTAAGCTTTGAACCTGATCGCGTGGCGCTTTATGGCTATGCGCATGTGCCTTGGATGGCCAAACGCCAGGCTTTGATCCCCGAGGATAAACTGCCATCCTCAATCGAACGGCTTGGGCTTTACAACACCTCGCGCGCACTGTTTTTGAAGGCCGGGTATAACGCCATTGGCATCGACCATTTTGCGCGCCCCGGTGACGGACTGGATGTCGCCCTCAGCGAGGGTCGTCTGCGGCGCAATTTTCAGGGCTATACGGACGATGGCTGTGATACGCTGATTGGCATTGGCGCATCCGCCATTTCAAAATTCCGCCAAGGCTATGTGCAGAACGCTAGCGCCACGTCGGCCTATCTGGCACTGGTGCGGGATGGTAAATGTTCCGCTGCGCGTGGCCATGAATTCACACTCGAAGACCGCCTACGCGGTCGCATCATCGAAGAAGTGATGTGCACCTTCCGGGTTGATCTGGCGGCGGTCGAAAAAGAATTTGCCTCGGTCCCGGTGGACCTGAGATCCGAGATGATGCGGGTTCAGCAAAAATATGCACCTTTTGTGACCCTTAGTGGCACAAGCCTTCACATCACCCCAGAAGGTCAACCGCTGACGCGGATGATTGCGCGGGAATTTGATGCCTACAGCATGGACGAAAAGGGGCATTCACTGGCGATCTGATATTCGCGGTCAGGTTAAAAAGAACCTGTCTTGATGGTTTGCATTTGACTTTGATTTTTGCGGCTCTTTATGGTGCCGTATGACTCAACTGACTCTATCAATCTTCCAGTCTTCGGCCCGCGATGAAACCCCGGTTTCGCGTCTTAATTGGCTGGATATGGCCGCAAACCGCGCTGCAAGCGAGGGCAGTGATTTGTTGATCTGCCCAGAGCTTTCCTTAACCGGCTATCGGGCTATTGCGCGCCATCCTGATCGCGCCGAAGCGGTGTTGGGTGAATATTCTGACCGGGTCGGTGAAATCGCCGCTTTGCATGATATTGCGATTGTTTATGGCTATGCTGAAGCTTCGGCGGGCGCACTTTATAATTCGGCGGCGTTCATCACCTCGGACGGTAAGATGTTGGGCCACCACCGGAAAAACCATATTCCGCCCGGCTTTGAGACCGATATTTTTACGGCGGGCGACCAGTTGCGTCTGTTTGAATATGCCGGTTGGAAAGTTGCGTTGTTGATTTGTTACGACATCGAATTCCCCGAAGCTGCGCGTCAGGCGGCTTTGTTGGGGGCTGAGATTTTGGTCGTGCCGACAGCCCTCGGGGCGCAATGGACCTTTGTGGCTGACAAAATGGTGCCGACACGGGCGTGGGAAAATGGCGTTTATGTGGCCTATGCCAATTGGGCCGGACAAGAGGACGGGCACCCCTATCTTGGCGGCAGCCGGATCATTGGCCCTGATGGCGCAGAAGTTGCCGTTGCGGGTACGACCGAAAGGGTGCTGACCGCGACCATCAACAAGGCCGAGGTTTATGCCGCGCGAACCCGATTGCCGTATCTGTTGGACCGCCGCCAATATGATCGGTGAGGTGCCGTCGGAATTGCAGCGCACTTCGCAATCCGAAAAGTGGTTCTGATCTAAAGGAGGCCCGTTGGGCCATTCCTTTTAGCCCCTTCGGGGCGATTACGCGCGCCGCGCGGGGAGTATTTTGGGAACGCTGATGGGCAAGTGGCGGCGTGAAATCGGGGCGGCATTTGCATGAGGTCACCCAGCCGCCAAATCAAAGGCCGCGCGCATCAGGGTTTTGGTATATTCTGTTTGCGGGTTGTCAAACACCGCATCACCGGCGCCCTGTTCGACGATATCACCTTGTTTCATCACCAGCACTTTGTGGCTAAGCGCCCGCACGACTTTCAGATCGTGGCTGATGAACAGATAGGCCAGCTTGTGTTTTTTCTGTAAATCCCGCAACAGATCGACGATCTGCACCTGCACCGTCATATCCAATGCCGACGTTGGCTCGTCGAGAATAACAAGCCTGGGCCGCAGGATCATGGCCCGGGCAATAGCGATGCGCTGGCGTTGACCGCCGGAAAATTCGTGCGGATAGCGGCTCATCATGTCGGGCGACAAGCCGGTTTCGGTCAGGATATCGGCGACCATCTGGCGTTTGTCCTGCCCCGGCTCTAATCCTTGCACGTCCAGCCCTTCGGCCACGATCTGTTCAATGGTCAGGCGCGGCGAAAGTGAGCCGTAAGGGTCCTGAAAAACCATCTGCATGTCTTTGCGCAGCGGCCGCAATTGCCGGGATTTCAACGACTGCACGTCACTCCCAAGAAAAACGATCCGCCCTTGGGAGGACAGCAACCGCATCACCCCCAACGCCAACGTGGTCTTGCCCGAGCCACTTTCGCCAACAATGCCCAAGGTTTCGCTTTCGCGGATATCAAACGTGGCATCGTTCACCGCCTTGATATGGCCAACAACTTTGCGCATCACGCCGCGTTTGATCGGGAACCAGACGCGCATTTCTTCGGTCCGCACGACCTCTTTGGCGTTTTGTGGCACCGGGTCTGGCCTGCCACTTGGCTCGGCTGCCAGCAGCTTTTGCGTATAAGGATGCTGTGGGTTTTTGAAAATGTCGCGGGTTTCGCCGCTTTCGACGATCTGCCCGGCCTGCATGACAAAAACCCGGTCTGCGATTTTGCGCACAATCGCCAGATCATGGGTGATAAATAACAGCCCCATGCCCTCGGTTTTTTGCAGGTCTGCCAACAGATCAAGGATTTGCGCCTGAATGGTGACATCAACAGCCGTGGTCGGTTCATCCGCGATCAGCAAATCGGGGCCGTTGGCCAGTGCCATGGCGATCATAATGCGCTGGCGTTGGCCGCCGGAAAACTGGTGCGGGTAATTGTTCAGACGGCTTTCAGGGTCGCGAATGCCAACCTTGTTCAGCAGTTCCAGAATACGCGCGCGCGCGGCGGCACCGACCAGACCCTGATGCAGCGCGATGCTTTCGCCGATCTGTTTTTCCATCGTATGCAACGGATTGAGCGAGGTCATCGGTTCCTGGAAAATGAAACTGATATCGTTGCCGCGCACTCGTCGAAGCGTCGGTTTATCCGCCCCGATCATTTCCGTGCCACGGTAGTTGGCGGAACCTGTGATCCGGGCGCTGTCGGGCAGCAGGCCGACCGTGGACAAAGCCGTGACCGATTTGCCCGAGCCGCTTTCACCGACCAGCGCCACGGTTTCCCCGGCCTTTATGTCAAACGACACCGCGTTGACCGCAGGTGGGTTATCGCCAAAGGTCACCGACAGGTTTCGGACATCCAGAATGCGTTCGCTCATTTGAATGTCTTTCTGGGGTCAAACGCGTCTCGGACCCCTTCAAATACGAACACCAGCAGCGATAGCATTACGGCAAATGTGGTGAAGGCGGCAAAGGCCAGCCACGGCGCTTGCAGGTTGTTTTTTGCTTGCAGGGCCAGTTCACCCAATGACGGATAGCTTGGCGGCAATCCAAACCCCAGAAAATCAAGCCCGGTCAGGGTGTTGATGCTGCCGGTGATGATGAACGGCAGAAAGGTCAGGGTGGCCACCATCGCATTTGGCAGCACATGACGAAACATGATCGTCCAGTCACCAACGCCAAGCGCGCGCGCAGCCCGCACATATTCAAAATTGCGCGCCCGCAGGAACTCGGCCCGAACCACACCCACCAGTGACATCCAACTGAACGCCACAATCAGCGCCATCAGCAGCCAAAAGGTCATGGAAAACAGGGCCGAGGCGATAATGATGACATAAAGGCTGGGGATATTGGACCAAATCTCAGTCAGTCGCTGAAACAACAGATCGACCCAGCCGCCGTAATAGCCCATGGCCCCGCCCGCAGCGATGCCGACAATGGACGAGGTTACGACAACCGCAAGCGCAAACAAAGTTGAAATCCGAAACCCATAAATGATGCGCGCCAGCACGTCGCGGGTTTGATCATCCGTGCCCAGCCAATGCTTGGCATCCGGTGCGCCCGGCGCGGGCTGGACGTCGTAATTGATGGTGTTGAAACTATAAGGCACCGGCGGCCACAAAACCCAGCCCTTGTGAACCGGCACGCCGTCGATTTCGCCATCTTCAGCGTCGATCAGTGCGGCATCAGGATCGTCAAGACAGGCCTCAGGGCCGCCGAGCTTGATCAGGCACAGGACTTCCGGGGCGGGGTATTCGGCCTCTGTCTCGAACTCGCCACCAAAATCAGTTTCGGCGTAAAATCGGAAAGCCGGAAAAAATAGATCACCACGATAGGATGCCATCAGGGGTTTGTCATTGGCCACAAGTTCAGCAAACAGGCAGGTCAGGAACAGGGCCAGGAAAATCCATAGCGACCAGAGTGCCCGCCGGTTTGCCGTAAAGTTCTGCCAGCGGCGCTGGCCCAAGGACCCTTCTTTAAAAACCCTCATGTTTCACGGCTTTCAAAATCAATGCGCGGATCAACCAGTGTATAGGTCAGATCGGTGATCAGATGCACCACCAGCCCCAGAATGCCGAACACATAAAGCGTGCCAAACAGAACCGGGTAGTCCCGGTTTACCGCCGCCTCGAACGCTAACCGGCCCAATCCGTCGAGCGAAAACACCACCTCGATAATCAGGCTGGAGCCAAAAAAAACACCGATGAAGGCACTCGGAAATCCAGCGACCACGATCAACATCGCGTTGCGGAAAACATGGCCGTAAAACACCTGATTTTCCGACAGCCCCTTGGCCCGTGCAGTGACCACATATTGCTTCTTGATTTCATCCAGAAACGAATTTTTCGTCAGCAAAGTCAGCGTGGCAAACGACCCGATTGTCACCGCCAGTACGGGCAGCGAAATATGCCACAGGTAATCCTTGATCTGCGCCAGCGTGCCAAGGTCCGCAAAGTTTTCCGAGGTCAGCCCCCTGAGCGGGAAAAGCTTGTAATAAGAGCCACCGGCGAACAGCACCAATAGCAGGATCGCAAACAGAAAACTGGGGATGGCATAGGCGATAATAATCGCAACCGAGGTGCCGGTATCAAACCGCGACCCGTCAGAAACGGCCTTGCGGATGCCAAGAGGAATTGAAATCAGATAGGCCAGCAAGGTCGACCACAGCCCCAGCGTGATCGACACCGGCATCTTTTCCTTGACCAGATCAATGACGCTGATTGAGCGGAAATAGCTTTCACCGAAATCAAATCGCAAATAGTTTGTCATCATCAAAAGGAACCGCTCAAGCGGTGGCTTATCAAAGCCGAATTGCTTTTCCAGATCTTTGATGAAATCCTCGGGCAGGCCCTTGGCCCCCTGATATTCGCTGTTGGCACCGCCGCCGACCTCACCGCCGCCGCCCGCAATCCTGTCCGTGGCCGAACTGGCCTCGTCCAACTGGCTGAGGATTTGTTCAATCGGGCCACCCGGAACAAACTGCACCAGCGCAAAGTTGACCACCATGATCCCAAACAATGTCGGGATCATCAGCAGAATACGACGGATGATATACGCGCCCATATCTGGGGTTCGCCCCTTTTTCTTATAATGCTCCGGCGGCTTTCAGCCGCGCTGCTTTTTCCTCGTCATACCACCAGAAATCAATCTCGCCCATCGAAAAAGGCGGCAGGGTTTCTGGACGTCCGAAAACATCCAGATAAGCGATGTTGTGAAACGAATTATGCCATTGCGGCACCCAGATGTGCAGGCTGCGCAAGGCGCGGTCCAGCGCTTTGACGGCGGTGTTGAGGTCCTCGCGCGACTCTGCCTGTTCGATCACATCAACCAGCGCATCAATCGCTGGGTTGTCCACCCCCGCGATGTTGTTTGAGCCCTTAAGGTTTGCCGTGGCGCCAGTGAACATCCCGCGTAATTCCAGTCCCGGGGTCAGGCTCATCACATAGCGGCGCACGACGATATCAAATTCAAAGCTCTTTTCGCGCTCTGTCTGTTGCGCTGCATCGACATTGCGCAGAACCGCATCAACACCAAGGCGTTTCAGGTTTTCGATATAGGGGTTCATGATGCGTTCAAACGAAGCACTGTCATTTAGAATCTCAATTTCCAGCTTTTCGCCCTTAGCGTTTTCGCGCACGCCGTTCACAACTTTCCAACCCGCCGCATCAAGCAACTTGCCCGCTCTCTTTAGAATCGA
>JAJFIC010000099.1 GCA_021775315.1 Paracoccaceae bacterium | reverse complement strand
CATTTCCGGGTTTTTGGCCGGGGAAAACCCGTCCAGAAACCAAGCGTCTGCCTTTTGAGACCAGCGCGGTAATGTCTGGTTCGCGTCGCCGATAATGACCTCAAGCTGCAAATCCTGACACTGAAAATGCATCTGGCCACTGCGTCGGAAATCCAGAAAAACTTGCGCCAATTCCGCCAGTTCCGGGAAGCTTGCCAATGCACGGGTCGTGTCGTCCAGGGCCATCGGAAAGGCCTCAAAACTGGTATACCGCAGCGGCGAGGTCTGACCGCTCGCCCGCCACAACTGCCACGCCGACAACATGTTCAGCCCGGTGCCAAAGCCAAGTTCAGCGATGTGAAAACCCGGTTTGAACCGGTCTGCCAGATTATTGCCCGCAAGAAAAACATGCCGCGTTTCCGCCAAGCCATTACTGAGCGAAAAATAAGGATCATCAAATTGTTCCGACACCGGTATTCCGTCGTCGTTCCAGTTAATGATTGCCGTTTGCGGCTGGTCGGGGGGCATGATTAATCATATACCTGCAAGGGTTTACTGGGCGCAACATGGGTCAGGCGTAGTCAAATGGCAATGGCAGAAATCGACGTTTTGGGTGGCGGAATATTCGGCCTCAGCGTGGCCTATAGCCTGCAAAAACGTGGCGCGAAAACGCGCCTGATTGAAAAATACCGGATCGGCGCGGGTGCCAGCGGTGGCGTGGTGGGGGCATTAGCACCGCACACGCCGGACAACTGGAACGACAAGAAACAGTTTCAGTTTGAAAGCCTGATCGCGATGAAATCATTTTGGGCCGAGGTGGATGGCCTCAGCGGGATCGATTCAGGTTATGGGCAAATCGGGCGGTTGGTGGCGCTAGAGACCGCGCGTGAATTGGAATTGGCGCAGGAAAGGGTCATCTCAGCAGTTGAATTCTGGAAAGGTCATGCCGATTGGCAGGTGGTTGCCGCCGAACGTTTCAAAGGCTGGGTCCCCGCTGCTAAAACTGGTTTTCTGAGCTTCGACAGCCTGTCAGCACGCATGTCACCACGCAACGCTTGCGACAGCTTGGCCGCAGCCTTTCAAGCGATTGGCGGCGAAATTGTTTTGGGTCGCTCGACCGCAGATGCGGATTTGCAGGTGCATTGCACCGGCTATGAGGGGCTTAAAGAACTGACTGCAGAGCTTGGCACAGGGCTTGGGTCCGGTGTTAAAGGGCAGGGATTATTGCTGGATTACGACGCAGGTGACGTGCCGCAAATGTTTGTTGGCGGCATTCATTTCATTCCGCATGCAAGCGGTAAGCTGGCCGTTGGATCGACCAGCGAAATCGAATGGGTTGATGCCAGCAGCACAGATAGCTTGCTTGACGACCTTCTGAAGCGTGCCATCAGCATCCTTCCGGCACTGGCAGATGCCAAAGTGTTGCAGCGTTGGGCGGGGGTGCGGCCCCGGGGGCGCAGGCGGGCGCCGATGCTGGGCCGTCACCCCAATCGAGCGGGTGTGTTTATCGCCAATGGCGGCTTTAAAATCGGGTTCGGTGTGGCCTTAAAGGCTGGCGAGGTGATGGCCGATCTGGTTCTTAACGGATCAGCAGAAATACCTGTCGGTTTCTCGGTTGAGGCAAATTTGGCTTAGCAAACCTGACCTAGCAAACGCGGTCAGACTTGTCTCAGATCGCCACGGCCTCCATACATTGCCGTCCGTCCGGCCCGCTGACCCACATCGACAAGGCGTCATTTTCTGCGGTCGCACACAGGGTTGCTGTTTCAAAATCAAAGAGCGGTGCAGTTGCGCGAAAATTGAATTTGGCGACAGCTCCCAACAAGTCCTCGGCAAAATGCAGCAGGTTTTGTGCCAGCAAAGGGCCATGCACCACCAGACCGGGATAACCTTCGACATCGCGGCAATAATCGCGATCATAATGGATGCGGTGGCCGTTGAAGGTCAGGGCCGAATAGCGAAACAAAAGCGTTGAATCAAACGTGACCTGCTTCTGATGTGTCGCGTCAGTGCGGGCTTGTTTCTGGCTGGGCTTTGGATCATCCGGGCCGGGATCAAGCCGATAGATCAGGTCTTGGCGTTCGCGCAGGCACAGGGTCGCACCCTGCCGGATTTCGTGGTTGAGGGTGACAAGCGCCAGCGGGCCGGTGCGCCCGGACTTTTCAGAGACTGAGGCGATTTTGCTGATTTTTGTGGCGGGCACACCCAGCGAAGGGGCTGACAGGAATTCCAATTCACCCCCGGCCCACATACGGCGCGGCAAGCCGGTATCGGGAATGAAACCACCGGGTTTCGGGTGGCCATCACGGCCAAGTGCGTTTGGCGGTAAGGCATCCCAAAAATAGATATAGTGCCAAAAGGGCGGCAGGGGTTTCCCCGCGGCCGGTGCAGCGCCGGGGCGGTTCAGGGTCGCGTGCATGGCGGCGGCGCGGGCCGGGTCCAGCGGATCGGTCTGCGTTCTTTCAATCGGTGTTGTCATGGGTGTAAGAATTGCCCATGCGCGGGGCGAACGGCAAGGGAAAATGATGGTAGCGTTAATCGGATTGGACCATTTGGTGTTGACGGTGCGCGACATCGCAGTGACCGTCAATTTCTACCGTGATGTGCTGGGCATGCGCGTTGCACCGTTTCAACTGACCGATGGCACTGTCAGAACGGCGTTGAAATTCGGCACCCTGAAAATCAATCTGCATCAGGCCGGGGCGGAATTTGAACCAAAGGCACGCAATGCAACGCCGGGATCGGCTGACTTGTGTTTTGTGACCGAACATCCGCTGGACGATTGGGTCGCGCATCTATCCACTGCCGGGGTTGCGGTGCTGGATGGGCCTGTAGCGCGCAGCGGCGCGATGGGGCCAATCACGTCGCTTTATTTGCGTGATCCCGACGGCAATCTGATTGAATTATCGACCTACAATTGATCAGGTCTGATGCCGACAGCCCTAGGCCTGATGAACCGAGTTTCTCAGGCGCGCCATCAAAGTGGTCAGGGATTTTTGCTGCGCCTCTGAAATCAATTGTTCGCTTTCGTCAAACGCCCCGCCGCCGTTGGGAACGGCAAGACCTGCGCCCTGCAACAGGTTGGTGTTGAACGACACCAAGGCATGACGCATCGTGAATTGCGACGCTTCCCCGCCGGAACGCCCCGCCGCTGATACCAACGCCACAGGTTTCCCCATCAACGGTTGCGGCTTATCGCGGCTGATCCAGTCGAGCGCGTTTTTCAACACGCCGGGGATCATTTTGTTATACTCAGGCGTTGCAAAGATCACGGCGTCAGCGGCGCGGATTTGCCCGGTCAGCGTCAGCACGCTGTCTGGCAGACCGTTTTCTTCCAGTTCCTCGTTAAACAACGGAAGGTTCAAATCGGCAAAGCTAGCCGAGCAGTCACCTAACAGGCGGATCGCCTCGTTCAGCAAAGCAGTGTTGCGGGATTGCTTGCGCAACGAGCCAGAGATAGCGAGCAGTTTCATGAAGGCGCCTTGGTCAGTGAAAAATCAGAACTGACAAAAACGCCATTACAGCGCCAAGGTCAAGCAGATGCCCGCCGCGCCAGTTTGGCGATCAGGTTGTCGCCAATTCCGGGGCGGGAAAACGGGCAAACCGTAATGCAAATCGCACAGCCTGCATGTTCGTTGAAAAACGGCAGGCATTTGTCAAAATCTACATAGAATTTTCGGTGGCCGCGCACGATCTGCTTTTCTAACATTATGGCGTCAGGCGGGCAGTTCTTGGAACAGACCTGACAGGTGGCGCAAAAATCCTCGGCCCCGAAAACGTCTGGTGCGTCCGGGATCAATGGCAGATTGGTCAAGACGCCTGCCAATCTAAAACAAGAGCCCAGCTTGCAGTTGATGATTGAGCCGTGTTTGCCAAGCTCACCCAGACCAGCCGCAATCGCGGGCGGGGTCATGGTCATGCCATCGGCGAAGGGTCCGTGTTCGGGTTGGGCGTCGTGGCCTTGGTCGCGCAGCCAACTGGCCAGTTGCTTGGACAAATCCATGCCGCGCGTATATTGGCGCACAACTTCGACACCGGCGCTGGGTTCCGGCGCGGCGGTCATTTCGTCGTAATCCATTGCGATGGCCATAACCAGAATTGACGTGAACGGAACATCCCAACCTTCATAGACCCAATCAGGGTCCATGACCGCGACACCAACATCTTCGGCCCCCAGTCTTGTCGCTTCGGCTTTGATGGCGTCAGTCCAGTCTTGGGCCGACTTTTCGACCGGAGTGGAGGCGATGGGTGCCAGAGGGATTTGTTCAACCTTGCGCCGCGCGATGCGACCCGCCTCAAGCTCGGGCGTGTTGTTTTTGGTGTAAAACCATTTCTGCACTTCGCCAAAGGTGATGACGTCAGGGTTACCCCAGTAAACGTGGTTTGGACGGCGAAATTCAGTTTCGTTCAGCCCATTGATGTCATTGCCAGAGGCATCCGGCCAAAGGGCCATCTGCGCGGGGTCGGGTGTATATCGGTTGCTGTCAGACATGGCGAAACCCTAACAGCAATTGCGCGAAACGAAAGTGTTCCGGGAATTGTTTTGCGGATGGGTGGAGATTGCCATCTCTAACGCTGGTATTGCACACCCCCGGCGGCTTGCCAGTACGCGCTTTGATCGGGCAGAAAAACCTCGACCGCGGCTGACGCGACGACGATTGCGCCATCGCCATGGGGGTTGTGAACATCAAGTCCACCTTTTATGGCGGTGATTGTCACCGTGCCGTATGGCAGTTTGGCGATGAGCCGCTGCGTATCAAGTGCCTCGGGGTTTTGTACGCCGATGGTCACGACCACGCGCATCAGGTCGGTTGAAAGATCAAGGTTTTTGAATATCGACAAGGACGAATGACGGATCGCATCCTCGATCGCGCGTTCGGCGGCTTTGGTGTAATCCATGCCGTATTGGTCGTTGCCCATGCCCATTTCGATGATGACGCGCTGGTCGGTCATTTTGTGCGCTCCATTTCAAAGGACACCGAAATTGCGGCGTTGGCGATGACCGTAGGCTTACCACCATCTGCACGCGGGATATCCAGGCCGCCCAGAACGATTTTGACCCTTGGCTGGCCATAGGGAAAGATCGCTGCCAGTGCAGCGGTGTCGACCTGATCCGGTTGCTGAACGCCGATTTCCAGATCAATTAGCATGGCGTCCTTTGGGAAACCGAACAGTTCAGCCATATTGATGGAATTGTGCCACAGCGCGTCTTTCACAGCGCGGCTGGCGGCTTGGGTGTAATCCTGACGGCGCAGGGATGTGCCCATACCAAATTCGGTCAGGACGCGGCGTTTTGCCATCAGAATTCGACCCCGATCTGGGCCTTGATACCGCTGCGGAACGGGTGTTTCACCAGCTCCATTTCAGTGACCAAATCAGCCGCTTCAATCAGTTCGGCCTTGGCGTTGCGACCGGTCAGAACCACATGGGTCATTTCAGGTTTTTCAGCCGCCAGAAATGCGACCACGTCGTTAACGTCGACGTAATCATAGCGGATGGCGATGTTGATCTCGTCCAGCAGAACCATTTTGTTGGCCGGATCACGGATCAGGTCTTTGGCCTTGGCCCAGGCGGCTTGCGCCATTTCGGTGTCGCGCGATTTGTCCTGGGTTTCCCAGGTGAAGCCTTCACCCATCGTGTGAAATTCGCAAATGTCACCGAATTTTCCGAGGATCAGGTCACGCTCGCCGGTTGACATGCCGCCTTTGATGAACTGGACAACGGCGCATTTCATGTCATGCGCGATGCACCGGAAAATCATGCCAAACGCGGCCGAGGATTTGCCTTTGCCCTTGCCAGTGTGGACGATGATCAGGCCCTTTTGATCGGTTTTGGTTGCCATGATCTTGTCACGGGCAACCTTTTTCTTGGCCATTTTCATGGCGTGGCGGTCGGTGTCTTGTTTGGTTGGTTCGGTCACGTGCTGCTCCTGTTCAGTGGTCAGAATGGCCGCATCGGGATTTTGATGCAAGGGTATCAAACGGTGACCCTGCGGGTCGTTAATATGAGCCCCGTTGGGGCGAATGTGCTGCGCACGGCGAGTATTTGGCGAACAATGAGAGGCTGGTTTTGCGCGGGTTCATTTGGCCAGTTCCTGAAGTGTGGCGCGGGCAGAGTTTGATTTTGGTGTCCAGAGTTTGCGTTCGATCGCCTCAATCAGGCGTTGGGCGATTTCGCGCAGGGCAGGGGCGTTGTGGTCGGCGATGAACTGGCGGGTATCGTCGTCGTGCAAAAAAGCCTCGTGCACCAGATCGAAATGGTGGTTTTTGACCGCACCTGTGGTTGCCGCGAAGGCAAACAGATAGTCAACGGTCGCCGCCATTTCAAAAGCACCTTTATAGCCGTGGCGTTTGACGCCATCGATCCATTTGGGGTTCACGACGCGTGAGTGGATGACCCGGCCGATTTCGTCGTCAAGGGTGCGGATAACGGGGCGTTCGGGGCGCGAATGGTCGTTGTGATAGATCGGGCGGTCCTGGCCTTGCAGGGTGGACACCGCTGCGGCGGCCCCGCCTTCAAACTGGTAGTAGTCATCGCTGTCCAGTATGTCATGTTCGCGATTGTCTTGGTTCTGGACAATCGCCTCGACCTGCGAAAGCCGTGATTCCAAGGATTTGCGTGCTGGTGTGCCTTCGGCGCTGCCGCCATAGGCATAACCGCCCCATTCAAGGTAGGCCTCGGCCAGATCGGCCTTGTCTGCCCACAGCCGTTCGTCGATCATGGCTTGCAGGCCTGCGCCATAGGCGCCGGGTTTGGAGCCGAAAACCCGGAATTGCCCATCTGGCCCTTCGGTTTTGGCGCGCCCGGCGGCGGGGTTCATGTCGCTGGGTTCATCAAGTGCCATGACCGCGCGGGCGGCTGAATCTATGAGGTCGATTTGCTGTGGAAAGGCATCGCGAAAGAACCCCGAAACCCGGAATGTGACGTCGACGCGAGGCCGGTCGAGGATGCTGAGTGGCAGGATTTCAAAGCCGATGACACGCCTGTTGGCGCTGTCCCATCTGGGCTTTACGCCCATCAAAGCCAATGCCTGTGCGATGTCGTCGCCGCCGGTGCGCATATTGGCCGTGCCCCATGCGGTCAAAAGCATCGCGCGCGGCCAGTCGCCGTGGGTTTGCAGGTGTTTTTCAACCAGCAAAGCGGCTGATTTCCATCCCAGCGCCCATGCTGTTGGTGTCGGTATGGCACGGCTGTCGACGCTAAAGAAATTGCGCCCGGTTGGCAGCACGTCAAGGCGACCACGGGTGGGGGCGCCTGAGGGTGCCGGGGCGACAAAATTACCGGCAAGTGCGGTCAAAAGGCCGGTGCATTCGTCTGGTCCGCAGGCCTGTACAATCGGGCGGACCTTGCTGTTGACGGCATCAATGACGATGCGGGTTTTTGGCCAGTCGCTGCAAGGTTGACCGTCAATCAACGCCAACGCCAAAAGTTCAAGTCGTTCGACCGTGTCCCCGGTTGAGCGCCATTTGTCGCCGCTGACGGCCTGCAATTCCGCAGGCTTTGGGCCGGGCCAGGTCGCGGCCATTTCGCAATCAAGCGGATCAAAATCAAGGCCGAGGTCGCTGGCCAAAGCGCGCGGTAATGAGGCGTTTTCGCCCTTGCCGTCGCCACGCGGGATGCGGATCAGGGCCTGCACCAGATCGCGTTCTAAGCGATCGGTTGGGGACAGGCCAAAGATGTGCAGGCCATCACGAATTTGCGCCTCTTTCAGATCACAAAGATAGGCGTCGAGATTGGTCAGATCGGCGGCCTCGTCTTTGCCTTTCATTCCGGCATCTTCGCCGATGCCAGTGGCCGATGTCAGGGCCAAAATTTCGCGGCGTAGATGGTCGAGACGCCGGGGGTCAACGCCTGATGCCTCGTAAAACTCGTCCACCAAAGCCTCAAGATCGCGCAGCGGGCCATAGGTTTCGGCGCGTGTCAGCGGCGGCGTCAGGTGGTCGATAATGACGGCTTGGCTGCGGCGTTTGGCCTGTGTGCCTTCGCCGGGGTCGTTAACGATGAACGGATAGATATGCGGGGTCGGGCCAAGAATTGCCTCAGGAAAGCAGGATTGGGACAAGGCAAGGGCCTTGCCGGGCAGCCACTCAAGGTTGCCATGCTTGCCCATGTGGACCAGCGCATGCGCGCCTTGGTGGTGGCGCAGCCAGAAATAAAAGGCGAGGTAATTGTGTGGCGGCACCAGATCCGGCGCGTGGTAGGTTTCTTTGGGGTCAATATTATAACCCCTTGCGGGTTGGATGCCGACCGTGACGTTGCCGAATTGCAGGATTGAAAGCGCAAAGTATCCGTCTTTGGCCGCGCCCGGCGATGCGGGGTCTTCGGCAACAAAGAACGGATCAAGCTCCGGCGCGCCCCAACGGGTTTCGATTTGCTGGCGGGTATCGTGGGGTAGATCGTCATAGGCCTTGTGATACGCCGCAAGGTTCAGGCGTTCACCGCCGTCACGCCGGGCACGATCTGTCAGCCAGTTGGTTGGACCCGCCAGAATTTGGCGCATCAGTTCGTCGCTATCGGCTGGAATGTCTTCCACCTGATAACCGGACTTATTAAGCAGGTTCAGCACATGAACCGTCGCGGCAGGTGTGTCCAAGCCAACACCATTAGCCAGACGCCCGTCTTTGTTGGGGTAATTGGCCAGAATAAGGCCGACGCGGCGTTGCGGTTGCGGTGTTTGGCGCAATTTGGCCCAGTTGGCGGCCAGATCGGCGACGAAATCAATGCGGTCGCCACGGGCGCGGTAGGCGGCGATCGGGCATTCGGTGGCTTGGTCAAAAAACGCTTCGCCTTTGAAGGACACGGCGCGCGACAGAATGCGGCCGTCAACTTCGGGCAGCGCGACATTCATGGCGATATCGCGGGCTGACAGGCCTGACAGCCCGTCAGCCCATGCCTGTTCGCTGGAGCCTGCAAGCACCACCTGAAAGACCGGGGCGTTTTGTGCTGCGGCCATGGTCAAAGGGTTGACTGCAGCGGTGTCGCCCTGATGCGGTGAACCGGTGGCAAAGCTGGTGCAATTCAGAATGACGGTGGGTGGGGCTGCCCTGAAAAGGCTTTCCAATGTGGCGGTCGAAACCGGGTCTTTCAGCGAGGCGACAAAGACCGGCAAAGGGTTCAGGCCCTTGCGCAACAGGGCTTTGACCATGCGGTTGATCGGGTTAAGGCCAGCGCCCTGCACAAGGGCGCGGTAAAATATCAGGGGAACGACCGGCGCGCCTTTTGTCCAGTTGGCGCGGGCGGTGTCGAGGTCAGAAATGCCGCTGCCGGGCCAATAGACACCGGCGCGCAGCAACGGTCTGGCCGATTGCGGGCGCTGGGTGCTGTTCAGCATCGCCCGGCTGTATTCCAGAAAATTTGTGGCGTTCTCCGGCCCGCCTTCGACCATATAGGCCCACAGGTTTTCCCAGTCTGACCGGGCAATGGTGGATAGGCGAAACAAATCCTCGTCTGGTTTGTCGTCACCGGGAAGGGCCGCGAAAGGCACGCCTGATTGTGCCAGTTCTATGGCATATTGCTCCAAGCCATATTTCCAATATCCAGCGCCGCCCAGCACACGGGCAATGACCAGTTTTGATTTGGTGGCGCAGTTTTCAAGATGCAGATCGACCGACATAGGGTGCTGAAGATGCATCAGGCTGGCGAGGCGTAAAGTCGGCGGTTCAGGCATTTCAACGCGGGCTTGGGACAGGGCCGCAAGTTCGGTATCGGCAGCCGAGATAAAAACGACGTCAGCGGGTGATTGGCCCAGATCAACCGGTTCAGCACCGTCGTCTATACTGCCGGGTTGGGCGGCCAGAAGATGCATCAGACAGCGCACCGATTGTCAGGTCGGATGCCTCCGGCGGGGATATTTTGAAAAAGAAGAAGCATGGAGAAGGTCAGATCTGTTTTTCCATGTAAAGGCTGGTTGGTTCATCCGGGTAGTCGCCAAATGGTCCGCGCAGTGTGAAACCCTGGGCCGCATATAGCTTGTGGGCGGCGGTCAGGCTGTTGCCGGTTTCGAGCCGTAGCAGGGGCAGGTTCTGCGATTGCGCCTCTTGTTCGATCCGGTCCAGCAGCTTTTTGCCGATTTTTGCGCCGCGTTTTGCGGGGTCAACAAACATGGATTTCACTTCGCCGTAGCCCTGCCGGATGGCCAATGCCCCGCAACCCGCCGCAATGCCGTCAAGGTCGGCCACAAAGAAACGGATGTCAGGCGCGCAAAGGGCGTCGACGGACAAATAGTGGTTGGCATCAGCCGGGAACAGCGCCTGCATCAGGGCATGGCTGGCTTCAAGCAGTGCGGTGGCCTCTGCCTGGTGGGGGTCGCCGATGCGGATGGTGACGATGGGGGTCATGTGTGTAGGGCCTTTTCAATGGCAACGCGGTCCAGACCGGCCTGACCAATGACAACCAGCCGGGTTTCGCGGGGCTCGTTGGCGGTAAACGGACGGTCAAAATAGGTGTCGATACGCGGCCCGACCGCCTGCACCGTCATTCGCATCGGTTTGCCAGCAACTGCAGCAAAACCCTTGAGGCGCAGAATGTCGTGCTGACGGATGGTGTTTGCCACCATTTCCGCAAACGCCAATGGGTCCGTGATTTCCGGAAGGGTCACAACGAAGCTTTCGAATTCATCATGGTCGTGGTCATGATGATGGTCGGCCTCAGTCTGATCTTCGGCATCGTCATCGTCATCGTGGTGGTGGTGATGGTGGATTTCATGACGCGACCCAAGATCCGCCTCGGCGCCAATGCCCTGACCCAAAAGCACCTCAACCGGCAGCGCACCCATGCTGGTGCGCACGACATGCACACCTTTGCGGCTGTCAGCACTCAGCGACGCGACCAGACGATCGGATTCGGCATCGTTTAACAAATCGGTCTTGTTGATGACGATCATATCAGCGCAGGTAACCTGATCTTCAAACAGTTCCGACAGCGGTGTTTCGTGGTCAAGGTTTTCGTCCTGTGCGCGCTGGGCGTCAACGGCGGCGACGTTATGGGCAAACCGGCCTTCAAGAACGGCTTTGCCATCGACCACAGTGACAACGCCATCGACGGTGACTTTGGTGCTGATTTCCGGCCAGTTGAAGGCACGAACCAGCGGTTGCGGCAGGGCCAGACCGCTGGTTTCGATGACGATGTGATCGGGCCGATTTTCACGCGCCAGCAGTTTTTCAAGCGTCGGGATAAAATCATCGGCGACCGTGCAGCAGATGCAGCCGTTTGACAGTTCGACAACATCCTCTTCACGGCAGGTTTCTTCGCCGCAACCTTTCAGAATGTCGCCGTCAACGCCAAGATCGCCAAATTCGTTGATGATCAGCGCGATGCGGCGGCCATTTGCGTTTTGCAGCATATGGCGGATCAAAGTGGTTTTGCCTGCTCCAAGGAAGCCAGTGACAATCGTTGCCGGAATTTTCTGTTGCATAAGGAGGTTGGCCTTTTTCAAAGGAACGGGATTGCCAGCGTGGCAGTAGTCAATTCAGGTGTCTTCCTGTGTCCAGAACCACGCGGCAAACAAACCGAGCGAGACCCAGGCCACTATGCTGACGCCAAGGCTGCGCGTGGCGAAAAGCGATGACAGCTCGGGTGGGGCGGGGCCGTTGAAGCCGTCGGGATGTGGTGCGCCGAACATGTGCGGCAGGGCGATTAGTGCGATGGCGATGGCATAGGGCCAGATGCCTTTGCCAAACGCGACCAGCCACAGACCCAAGGCGGTCAGAACGACGGTCGCGGCCCACCAGATTTGCCGCTCGCCCAGATCAGCCGCCGCGTTGCCGGGCAGGTCCATTCCCAGACCAAAGGCCGGTGCAAGTTGAACGGCGACAAAACCCGCCAGACCCCAATAAAGGCCGCTGCGGATGGTAATGGTGATGTCGCGCGACTGGGCGATGGCGAAACCTGCCACCATGATCAGGGCGAAACCGACAAAGGTAAATACGCTGAACAGCACGCTTAACCCGTCGCGTTTGAAATCTATACCGCTTTTGGGCCGGGCGCTATGGTCGTGGCTGGCGTGATCGTGATCGGTTGCGTTTTCTGCCGCGGGATCGGTCGTTTCACCAGTGGTTTCGGCACTGGTGTTATGGTCATGCGCACGCGCCTCTGGTGCGCTGAAATGTTCAACGTGCCCGGACTCGTAAAGTTCGGCCTCAAGTAAAATAGGTTGCACAAACGCGAATTGCAGCGCGACGGCAATCAGCCCCGCGGCAAAGCCAGCGAACAACGCGCTGGCCAACAATTTTGTCAGCATAGCCTAGTGGCAGGGAAAGCCGGAAGAGTGGCGCACATCATGTGCAGCGTCATGCAGTGCTGCGGATTGCGCGTGGCCTGCAAGGAAAACCATCGTTGCACCCAGCAGGGCGACAAAGGTGATTGTCAGAATGTTGGTATTCGCAAGCGTGGCTGTTTTGGTCGCAGTCGTCATTTTATAGTCCTTTCCCGTCACACCCGACGGATTGGTTGCACTTTCACGCAAGGCCGGTCTCCTGACTCGCGGGTCAAAACGCATCCCAAACCTTCCCGGTGTTTCCACCAGTGGTGTATCAGGGGCGCTCGCCGCATACAGTCGCGGGGGCGGTTGAGGTATCGGGCCCCGGAGATCGGTCAGCCCTGTCCACATTCCCATTTCATCCCCGGACGCTTCGCGCCGCAATGGGGAACCATGCACCAACCATTTGGCTGAGAATCTGCACGGCGGTCAAGGTGAATAGCGACGTACAAAGGTGCAAATGAGGCGCAAGGTCCATGCGAACGGTGATTTATCGCGAAATATGTCGGCCAAACCGGCAAGAAATCGACTGTGGGCGGTGGTTTAACGCAGCTTGTTGCGTTCGCTCGTGACGTGCCCGTTGGCCAAGTGATCCGGCATGCGAGACCGCGAATGGCAAGGGATTCGCAATATCTTGTGGATAAGTGGCGGATAACGGCCACATACTGGGGTTAGTGGTTGACTCATGGGGGGCGAACCCGAAATTCTGTACCGAACAACGGAATCAACCGCAGGCGCGCTCATTTGCAGTTTTCAAAGCTCAGACTGACAGGATTCAAAAGCTTCGTGGATTCCACGGAGCTGGTGATTGCTGACGGGTTGACCGGCGTTGTCGGCCCGAACGGTTGTGGTAAATCCAACCTGCTAGAGGCGCTGCGCTGGGTCATGGGTGAAAATCGCCCGTCGGCCATGCGCGGCGGTGGCATGGAAGATGTGATTTTCGCCGGGGCGGCGACCCGTCCGGCGCGCAATTTCGCCGAAGTGGCGCTGATGCTGGACAATTCTGACCGCACCGCGCCGACGGGTTTCAACGACCATGATAATCTGGAAATCATTCGCCGGATCACGCGCGACGCTGGTTCAGCCTTCAAAACCAACGGCAAGGACGTGCGGGCGCGCGATGTGCAAATGCTGTTTGCTGATGCTTCGACCGGGGCGCATTCACCGGCCTTGGTGCGTCAGGGGCAAATCTCGGAACTGATTAACGCCAAACCCAAAGCACGCCGCCGGATATTGGAAGAGGCGGCGGGGATTTCCGGTCTTTACCAACGGCGTCACGAGGCCGAATTGAAACTGAACGGCGCGGAAACCAATCTGACGCGCCTTGATGACGTTCTTGAGCAATTGCAAAACCAGCTTAACACACTGGCGCGACAGGCCAAACAAGCGTCGCGGTACAGGTTGATCGGTGAGGAACTGCGCCGGTCCGAGGGGCTGTTGCTGTATCGGCGCTGGCGCGAAGCCGACACGGCAATGGTGGCGGCGCTGGACGAGTTGAAACAGCTGACAAGTGCCGCAGCCCAAGCGCAAGGTGGCGCCAGTGCAGCGGCCCGGCGCCGCGTCGAATGCGAAGACAAAGTTCCCCCCTTGCGCGAAGAAGACGCCGTTGCGGCGGCGGTTTTGCAACGGTTATTGGTCGAGCGTGACGCGCTCAACGATCAGGAAGCCCGCGCGAAAGCCACGATAGACACCCTGTGCGCCCGAATTGAACAGCTTGCCGCCGACATCGCGCGCGAAGGCGAATTGAACAAAGACGCTGGCGAAACCATCGCGCGGCTGGAATGGGAACAAGACGCGCTTGGCAAAGCCTCGGTCGGTTTTGACGACAAGATGGAAGCCGGGAACGAGGCGGCGCGTGCCGCAGGCGTGACCTTGCAGGACGCAGAAACGCAGCTTGGCCAGATGACAGAAGACGTCGCACGTCTGTCGGCCCGGCATCAATCTGCGCATCGACTGTTGGCGGACGGGCGCGCAACATTGGCCAAAAATGAAGCTGAGGCCGAAAAAGCAAAGGCCACAGTTGCAGCGGCGAAAACCGCACTGGCCGGTGCCGAAGAACGACAAAGCGACGCGCGCAAAGCCCAACAACAAGCCGAAGAACAGGCGACGTCAGCCGAAGCTGCCCTTCTGTCCGCTGAACACGCCCGCAGCGAAAAACAAGCCGCCGAAGCTGACGCGCGCGCCGCAAGATCCGAAGCCGAAGGTGAGGCGAACGCCCTGCGCGCCGAGGTGAACGCCCTGACGCGGCTGGTTGATCGCGAGCGGGCCGAACAGGCACAATTGCTGGATCAGGTGCGGGTCGACAAAGGGTTTGAAGCGGCACTGGGCGCGGCCCTTGCCGATGATTTGCGCGCTCCAGAAGTGCCCGCAGACGGCGTTTCAGGCTGGGCGGTTTTGCCCGAATATGGCACGGCGCAAGCTTTGCCAGACGGGGCAACAAGGCTGGCTGACCATGTTGCCGTTCCCGGCGTTCTGGCACGGCGTATGTCGCAGGTTGGCGTGGTTGATCGGGCCATTGGCGCGCGGTTGCAAGTGGCCCTTTTGCCGGGGCAAAGGCTGGTTTCGGTCGAGGGCGATTTGTGGCGCTGGGACGGGTTTCGTGCTGCGGCCGAGGACGCGCCAAGTGCGGCTGCGTTGCGATTGCAGCAGATAAACAGGCTGGGCGAATTGACAGCGGCATTGGCCGACGCGGATGCGCTGGCGCAGGAATTAGTGCAAAAACACACCGTTTTAAGCGCCGATTTGACCGCCTTGGCCCAAACCGACAAACTTTGCCGACAGGATCGCCGCGCCGCAGACGAGGCGCTGACAAACGCTGTTCGCAACGTGTCGCGGGTGGATGCGGATCAGAATATTGCGGCCAGCCGTCTGGATTCTGCTGGATTGGCCGTGGCCCGTCATGAGGAAGAGGCGCTGGCCAATCGGGCCATGATGCGCGAGGCCGAACAGGCTGTCGAAAGTCTGGAAAACCTTGATACGGCGCGTGATGCTGTTGAAAGGGTGAAAGTGACGGTTGAAGCGGCCCGCATGACGATGATGACCAAGAGGTCGATGGCCGACGAATTGCGCCGCGAGGGCGAGGCGCGGCTTAAGCGCAGCCAAGAGATCATCAAGGAAATCAGCGGCTGGCGTCACCGGTTGGAAACCGCAGGCAAACGCAGTTCAGAACTGCAGGAACGTAAGATCGCCAACGAAGCTGAGTTGGCCGAGGCGCGGTCTGCCCCGCAGGAAATTGCAGCGAAACGCGACCAGTTGGGCCAGTCGATTCGCGATGCCGAGGCGCGCAAGGATCAGGCTGCGGATGCTTTGAGCTTGGGTGAAACCGCGCTGCGCGATGCTGTCAGTGGCGAGCGGCACGCCGAACGCGCCGCGTCAGAGGCGCGCGAAGCCCGCGCGCGCGCAGATGCGATGACGGATGCGGCGCGCATTCAGGTGGAAACGGCAGCTGGGCGCATCGACGAAGAATTGGGCGTCGGGCCAGAGGCTTTGCTGGAAACGCTGGAAGGTGACCCCGACAAAATGCCGTCATCCGAGCGGATCGAAGCGGACGTCGCCCGTCTGCGGCGACAGCGCGATGCCCTGGGTGCCGTGAATTTGCGGGCAGAAGAAGATGCACGCGAAGTCCAGGAAGAGTTTGACACGCTCAGCAGCGAAAAGGCCGATTTAGAGGCGGCGATTGCGAAATTGCGCACCGGAATTACCAGCCTGAACCGCGAAGGCCGCGAACGGTTGCTGAGGGCATTTGAAGAGGTTAACAAAAGCTTTGAATTGCTGTTCAAGCACCTGTTTGGCGGCGGTGAAGCGAAATTGGTTTTGGTTGAAAGCGATGATCCGTTAGAGGCCGGGCTGGAAATTATGTGCCAGCCACCGGGCAAGAAACTGTCTACGCTTTCCCTGTTGTCGGGTGGTGAGCAGACCCTGACGGCGCTGGCGCTGATTTTTGCGGTGTTTTTGGCCAATCCCGCGCCGATTTGTGTACTGGACGAGGTCGACGCGCCGTTGGATGACGCCAATGTCACCCGGTTCTGTGATTTGCTGGACGAGATGACCCGCCAGACTGACACGCGGTTCCTGATCATCACCCACCACGCGGTAACGATGAGCCGGATGGACCGTCTGTTTGGCGTCACAATGGCCGAACAAGGCGTGTCGCAACTGGTTTCGGTTGACCTGAGCCGGGCGGAAAAACTGGTGGCCTGAGCCAAAAAGTAAAATGCCTTCGGCGAGGATCTTTTATGAAAAAGAGAAGGGCTGGCCGGGTTTGGCGCGCCCTTCTGTTATTCATTTTCAGAAGGTTACAACTTGTTCAGCAGCGCGCGGGTTGGCCACGCATCGGCTGGCATGTTCCTTTTGATCTGTTCTTTTTGCACAGCATCCCGTGTGCGTTTGCCAAGGATGCCGTCGATTTTGCCGACATCGTAACCGCGCGCTGCCAGTTTTTTCTGCAGCGATTTCATTTCGCCGTCGCTTAGCGCCGGGTCAGGGTTGCCTGCGTCAAAAACCGGTGCGCCCGCCAGTCTGGTCGCGAAATAGGCGGCGGTGGTGACATAGACAAAAGACTGGTTCCATTCGAAATAGACGCGGAAATTCGGCAGGGCCATAAAGGCCGGGCCCTTGCGACCCTGTGGCAGCAGGATGGAGGCTTTGAGGTTGCCTTTTGGCATTTTGACGCCTCTGGCTTTGACGCCAAGTTTTGCCCATTGCGCGACGGTCAGTTGTTTTTCGAGCCCGGTCTTTTTCCAGTCCAGATTGGACGGCACAGTGACTTCGACCAACCAAGGCTCGTTTTTGCGCCAGCCAAGTTCGGACAGCATCCGTGCGCCGGTCATGATTGCGTCAGGCGCGCTGGTTTTGAGCAGAACCCGGCCATCGCCGTCGCCGTCAACGCCGCGATGCAGGATGTCCTCGGGCAGCATTTGCACCATGCCAATCTCGCCCGCCCAAGCCCCGGTGGTGCTTGTCGGGTCGAAATTGCCGCGTTTGGCAAGCTCAAGCGCGGCAAAAACCTGCGGGCGGAACAGTTCAGGGCGGCGGCAATCATGGGATAACGTGACCAAGGAATTTATCGTATTGAAATCGCCCTGAACCGCGCCGTAATCGGTTTCAAGCGCCCAAAAGGCAAGGATCACAGAAGGATCGACGCCATATGTGGACTGCATTTTTTTGAAGGTCGAGGCGTATTTCTTGCGGTTTTTCTTGCCGTTGACCATGCGGTTATTGCTGATGACACGCTGCGCAAAATCCGTGAAAGCCATCTTGAACACGCCCTGTGCGCGGTCCGCGCGCAGCGTTTTTGGGTCATGGCGCACAGACTTGAAGAATTTGTTCACGAACTGGCGGGAATAACCCATCGAGGCGGCCTCGGTCTTGAGGCCTTTGACGAAGGTTTTGAAATCACCACCACAGCTTGCAGCCCACGAAGTTGTGGGGGTGAGCGCGACAATGGCAGCAGCAAGAATTGGAAAACGCATTTGGAACCTCTGAAATCTACATATGGCGCCAGATTAACAGGGTGGCGTTTTCTGGCAAGTGGGTGCGAGGCTATCAAAGGGCCGGAAATGCAAAAGGGCCACCCGATTGCGCCGGATGGCCCTGTTTTCAGTTTCGCAAAAGCCGCGCTCTGTTAGCTGACTTCAAACACCAGTGGTTTGATTTGGTTGAACTTATCGGTCGACCGCAACTCAGAAATGACGGTATCCGGAATTGGCTGGTCGACATAAAGCAACGCAATCGCGTCGCCGCCGACATCTGCCCGGCCAAGGGTAAAGTTGGCGATGTTGACACCGTTTGAACCCATAGTCTGACCCAACGCGCCGATGATGCCGGGGACGTCTTTGTTGGTCGTGTAGACCATATGCTGGCCAACCTCGGCGTCAATATTGATGTTTTTGATCTGGATAAACCGGGGTTTCCCGTCTGAAAACACCGTACCGGCGATTGACCGTTCGCGGTCTGCCGTGACCACCGTGACCTTGATATAGCCGTCGAAGGCACCGGATTTGTCCTGATTGGTGGTCGAGATTTTGATGCCGCGTTCTTTGGCGACGACCGGGGCTGAAACCATGTTCACATCAGGATTTGCCTTTTTCATGATGCCAGCAATGACCGCACAATTTAGCGCATCAAGGTTCATGTCCGCGACCACACCGTCGTAAAGGATGTTGATGGCTTTGATCGGCTCGTCCGTCATCTGGCCGGAAAAACTGCCAAGGTGACCGGCCAGTTTGACCCACGGGCCCATGACTTTGGCCTCTTCCGCGGTCACAGATGGCATGTTCAGCGCGTTGCTGACGGCACCAGTCAGCAGGTAATCTGACATTTGTTCGGCGACTTGCAGCGCGACATTTTCCTGTGCCTCTGTTGTGGCCGCACCAAGATGCGGGGTGCAGACGACGTTGGGCAGGTTGAAAAGGGCGTTTTCAGTCGCCGGTTCTTTGGCGAAAACGTCAAAGGCTGCACCTGCAACATGGCCCGATTTCAGCATTTCTGCCAAGGCTTCTTCGTCTACCAACCCGCCACGGGCGCAGTTAACAATCCGCACGCCCTTTTTGGTTTTGGCAAGGGCTTCCCGGCTGAGTATGTTGGCGGTTTGGTCGGTGAACGGCACGTGCAACGTGATGAAATCAGCGCGGGTCAGCAACGCATCGAGGTCGACTTTTTCGACACCCATCTGGTCGGCTTTTTCCTGACCAAGGAAGGGGTCATAAGCGAGGACTTTCATCTTAAGGCCACGGGCACGGTCGCAAACAATGCCGCCGATATTACCGGCCCCGATAACGCCAAGGGTCTTGTGGGTCAGCTCGGTCCCCATGAATTTTGACTTTTCCCATTTGCCAGCATGGGTTGATGCAGAGGCTTCGGGGATTTGGCGTGCGACGGCGAACATCATCGCGATGGCATGTTCGGCGGTGGTGATCATGTTGCCAAACGGCGTGTTCATCACGATCACACCTTTCTTGCTGGCGGCGACTTTGTCGATGTTATCAGTGCCGATACCGGCCCGTGCGATGACCTTGAGGTTGGTCGCGTTGGCAAGGATTTTTTCGGTGACTTTGGTGGCCGAGCGGATGGCAAGGCCGTCATATTGGCCGATCACTGCGGCCAGTTTGTCTTTGTCCTTGCCGAGGTCAGGTTGAAAGTCGACGTCAATGCCACGGTCGCGGAATATCTGCACGGCGGTTTCGCTGAGTTTGTCGGATACGAGTACTTTGGGGGCCATTTCGGGCGCTCCTATTCAAAATGATTGTACGGTTGGTTTGTACGAAAAGATGTCTGGCGTCAGGCCGCTTGGGCCTGTGTGTTGATTTCAGACTGGAACGCCCATTCAAGCCACGGCAACATTGCCTGAATGTCCGAAAGTTCGACCGTGCCGCCACACCAAATACGCAGGCCCGCAGGCGCGTCGCGATAGGCGCCGACGTCCAGCGCAGCGTTTTCCGTTTCCAGCCGTTTGGCGACGGCCTTGGCGAAAGCAGCCCCATCCGTGATCCGCCCGTCCGTGAATTTCAGACAGACCGAAGTGTTGGAAACCGTGGTCGGATCATGGGCCAGAAAGTCGATCCAGTCGTGCAGTTCGACAAAATCCGCAATCGCTTTGGTGTTTGCGTTGGCACGCGCGATCAGACCCTTCAGGCCGCCTTGCTGTTTGGCCCAGTTGAGCGCGAACAAATAATCCTCGACCGCCAGCATCGACGGCGTGTTGATCGTGGCACCGGTGAAGATCCCGTCGATCAGCTTGCCGCCTTTGGTCAGGCGAAAGATTTTTGGCAAAGGCCATGCGGGGGTATAGCTTTCCAGCCGCTCAACAGCGCGGGGCGACAGGATCAGCATGCCGTGGGCCGCTTCGCCGCCCAGCACTTTTTGCCAGGAAAACGTCGTGACATCCAGCTTGTCCCAAGGCAGGTCCATTGCAAAAGCGGCCGAGGTCGCGTCGCAGATGGTCAGACCAGCCCGGTCGGCAGGAATGAAATCGCCGTTTGGCACGCGCACGCCCGAGGTGGTGCCGTTCCACGTGAACACAACGTCATTGTTAAAGTTAACCTTGTTGAGGTCAGGCAGCAGACCGTAATCGGCCTTATGTTCGGTCACGTTTTCAAGCTTCAGCTGCTTAACAACGTTGGTAACCCAGCCCGCGCCAAAGCTTTCCCATGCCAGCATGTCAACGCCACGTGCGCCAAGCAGCGACCAAAGCGCCATTTCAACAGCGCCGGTGTCTGACGCTGGCACGATACCGATTTTATAGTCAGCCGGGATGCCCAGCACGTCGCGCGTCATCTCGATCGCGTCTTTCAACTTGGTCTTGCCAACGGCAGCACGGTGCGACCGGCCAAGGGCGGCGTCCTGCAACGCATCAAGCGACCAACCTTTCGGTTTGGTGCACGGACCAGATGAAAATTGGGGGTTCGCCGGACGGATGTCCGGTCTTGGGGTGTTTGCAGTCATGGTATCCTCACAGATAAATGCCCTTCGTTGGGGAAGGGTGTCCCACTTGCCGCTTTAGGGCGTCTCTGGGGGTGGATCAAGCGAGAAATTCTGTGTAAGCGGCGCAATAAGTTGTTTTTGCGACCCAATCGGCGTCGCGTTGTTTACGATAGGAAACTTCGTTCATGTATGTGGCAACACTGTTAACCAACCCAAAAGAGCCGGTTCTGACCGTCGGAAACGTGCTGCCCTATTACAAAGATCTTAAGGGCGGCGAGTTTCGCTGGTTGGAAGAAGGCGTTGCCTGCGAGTTCCCGTTGGACAAGCGGCCCGGTGATTTTCGCCGCATCTGGCAATCTTTGCAGGATCGCGGCGTTGATCTGGTGATCCAACCCGCCAAAGGTCGGCGCAAGCGTATGTTGTTGGCGGATATGGACAGCACCATGATCCAGCAGGAATGCCTGGACGAACTGGCCGACGAGGCTGGCTTTGGCGAACGGGTTGCCGCGATTACGGCCCGCGCGATGAATGGCGAGCTGGAATTTGAATCAGCCCTGCGCGAACGGGTCAGCTTGCTGGCGGGGTTGCCTGAGGATGTGATCGACAAGGTGCTGGAAAACCGCATCACGCCGATGCCCGGTGGCAAGGCGCTGGTGGCGACGATGAAAAAATCCGGTGGCCATTGCGCGCTGGTGTCCGGTGGTTTTACCGAATTTACCGAAAGCGTCGGGCATGGTCTGGGGTTTGACGAGAACCGCGCCAATGTGCTTGAGATTGTCGATGGCGTGCTGACCGGGCGCGTGGTGCCGCCGATTTTGGGCCGCGAGGCCAAGATCGAAGCGTTACAGGAAATCACCGCACGGTTGGGAATTTCGGTGGATGAGGTGATGGCCGTCGGGGATGGTGCGAACGATCTTGGCATGTTGGGGCTGGCTGGCTCGGGCGTGGCGCTGCATGCGAAACCGGCGGTGGCGGCGGCCTGTGACATCGTGGTTAATTACGGTGATCTAACGGCGCTGCTGTTTTTGCAAGGCTATGCGCGGGCCGAGTTCGCGTGGCCGCTGCCATAGGCGCATAAACGCTAGTCAGGGATGACCCCGGCGGCGGCCAGTTCAGCACGTGTTGGCAGCCAAATCGTTGAAGGCGGCGTTGCAAATGCTTTTTCGAGGAACGCATCGCTGACGCCTTGATTGCTGAAAAACGCACGATCGCGGGCTTCTTGTTCGGCGACATCAAGGGTTTGAACCCGATGGGCCGTATCAAAGGCGTAGCCATGAAACCCCAACTCTGCGTCTTTGCCAAGCCTATGGGATGTGCCCGCGATGAACGCGATGGTGCAGGCGGAATAACACAGATGGTCCACCCGCGTCGCCAGTTGCGCATTGGTGATTGTGATTGCCATGGCGCGCCCTGCGAAAATGTTGCCGCCTTCGCTGTTTAACACCAGAACCCGCGCTGTTGGGGTGGCTTTCAGTGTGGCTTTAAGCCGTGTATTCATGTCCAGTGAAATCCCGCCCGTCACCAAAACCTCGCGCCCGTTGTCGCGGGTTTCCAGCAGCTCAATTTGAAGGGAATAGGCAGGTTGCGGCACGGCAAAGCGGCTGGCCAGCAGATCAATCGCTTGCAACAGGGCCAGTACGAGCACCACCAGGATGCCCGCATAAAGCACCAAGGCAGCGTACATAGTGCCGCTTGCGCGCAAGGTTTTGTCAGCGATGCGCAGGCCACCGACCACCTGCCAGATCAAAACGATCAGGCTGAGCCCCAACAAGGCCGGGTCAGCAACGCTTTGTGGCAGGGCAGACAGGATAAACCGGACGGCGAGGAGGTTCACAAACAATCCCAGCCGCCAATCCACGGTGCCGTTCCAATGCCGGGAAAGATATTGAAATTTCATGCGCTGCCCACGGTCTGTTTGCGCCTAGCCTTCATAGGTTAGAATGTTGATCCAAGTATCACCGTAGCGTCTGGAATCAAGCTTGACCAATCCGGGTGGCGCCTGCTGTTCGCGGCTTTCTTCCCAAACAATAATCGCGCCGTTTGCCAGCCAGCCACCGCGAATTGCGGCGCTTAAGGCTTGCTCGCCCAGATTTGCGCCGTAGGGCGGATCAAGGAAAACCAGATCAAACGGCTGGCCGGGATTGGCCGCCAGTCGGGTGGCGTTCTGGCGGGAATGGTTTGTGGTGTCAGCGGCCCTGCATTTTTCGGTGTTTTGCCGGATCAGATCGCGCGCCGCTTTTCCATCGTCAACAAACGTAACGCTTTCAGCCCCGCGACTGAGGGCTTCAAACCCCAAGGCTCCGGTTCCCGCAAACAGGTCCAGCACGCGCGCACCCTGCACCGGATTGCCGTAACCGCCGTTTTGCAGAAGGTTAAAGATGCTTTCACGCACACGGTCTGAGGTCGGTCGTAAATGCGCCGCGGAATCGCCTTGGCCAACCGCTGCAAGCGTCAGGCCCCTAAGATTTCCACCAATAACCCGCATCGTTATTTCAACAGCGATTTCAGGTCGCTGCCTGCATCCGCTATCACCGATTTTTCCGGCGATTTTCCAGCCTCAATCAGGCGTTTGCCAAACATATAAGCGCGTGGATCGTTCATCGCGTCCACGGCCAGCAAAGTGTCGCCGCGATAATACCAAAACGAAACGTTGGTGTCGCCTTTGCGGGTTACAAGATTGTCAAAACCTGTGTTCAACCCGGCGATTTGCAGTTTGATGTCGTATTGATCGGACCAGAACCACGGACGTGCGGTGTATTCCGTGCGCGCACCCAACATGTTTTCAGCAACGTTTTCGGCCTGATCTATGGCATTTGGCACGGATTCAAGCCGGATGCGATTGCCCTGAAACGGAAACGAGGCGCAATCGCCTGCGGCCCAGATGTTGTCAACGCTGGTTCGGCCAAACGCATCATTCTTGATACCGTTTTCAAGCGTCACCCCGGCCATTTCCGCCAAAGAAACCGCAGGTGTGATACCGACGCCGACGATGGCGAAATCAATGTCGAGCGTCGTGCCATCCGACAATTCCGCCGCCGTCACACGGTCGTCGCCGATCAGTCGATTCAACCCGATGCCTTCGCGAATATCGACGCCGTGACTGCGGTGCAAGGCACGAAAATAGTCCGATGTTTCCGGCGCAGCAACGCGTTGCAGAATGCGGTCAGCCATTTCCACCAGCACCACGTTCAGGCCGCGTTTGGCGGCGACGGCTGCGGCCTCCAGCCCGATATAACCTCCGCCGATGATCAGAACGCGGCGGCCTTCCTTAAACTCAGGGGCCATAGCATCGACATCTGCCAGACCACGCACCGCGAAAACCCCGGCCAGATCGCCGCCAATCGCAGCAGGCAGGCGACGGGGGTCTGAACCCGTGGTCAGGGCCAGTTGGTCATACTGTAAAACCTCGCCCCCCAAAGTGACAGTTTGCGCTGCCGGGTCGATGGCTGAAACAGCGGTGCCGAGGCGCAGGTCGATCCCATGCTCGCCGTAAAACGCGGCAGGGCGCAGATACAGGCGTTCGACGTCAAGTTCACCCAGCAGGTATTTCTTGGACAATGGCGGGCGCTGATAAGGTGGCGTGTCTTCGGCGCCGATCAGCGTTACATCGCCGTCAAAACCCAAATTCCTGAGCTTAACCACAAGCGAAGAACCCGCCTGCCCCGCCCCGATCACAATAATATGAGACATCGTATTACCCGCACTATCTGGTTCACTTCCGTGTCAGAGCCTATATGGTCCCGCCGTGCAAGAACAATGTAAAAGAGGCCGACATGACACTTTCACTTGGCGATAAACTGCCCGATGCCACCCTAAGCCGGATTGGCGAAAAAGGCCCCGAGTTTGTGACGCTTGCGTCCCTGACCGAAGGGCAGAATGTGGTCATTTTCGGTTTGCCGGGCGCGTTTACCCGCACTTGTTCCGCCGCGCATTTGCCAAGCTTTTTGCGTACTGCAGCTGCCCTTAAAGCAGAAGGTGTTGATCATGTTATCTGTCTTTCGGTAAACGATACGTTTGTGATGCAAGCTTGGGATGACGCCCATGGGGCCGCTGCGGCAGGTGTTATGATGTTGGCCGACGGGGCGTCGGAATTCACCAAGGCCGCTGGCCTTGCGTTCAGTGCGCCCGCTGTTGGGTTTATTGACCGCTGCCAACGGTTTTCGGCCTATGTGGTCGATGGCGAGGTCAAGGTTCTGAACATGGAAACCAAGGCCGGAACCTGTGATTTAACCGCCGGTGAAACTATGCTGGCGCAGATCGAAACCCTTTAGGTAGCGCCTGACAAGGTATCAAGCTTTCGTGCCAGCTTGACGTCGCGCGCAGACAGGCCGTCGATATCGTGGCTGGTCAATGTCACCGTGACCCGGTTGTAGACGTTCGACCATTCCGGGTGGTGGTTCCACTTTTCGGCCCAGATCGCGGCGCGTGTCATGAAACCCATCGCATCGGCAAAATCCCGGAAGCGATAGGTTTTGACGATGGCGTCGCGGCCATTTTCCATCTCCCACCCGGCGGCCAGCAATCCGGCCAGTTCGGTTTCGCGCTGTTCTTGGCTTAAACTGTCTTTCATTCCTGTTCCACTCCGCCACGTTTGAACGGGCCGTAACTGGTCAGAATTTCGATATCTTCGTCCACAGCGGCCCTTTCCTGTTCCAAAAACTGCGCAACGGCGCCGCGGAATCCCTGATCTGCAATCCAGTGCAGGGAATGGGTCGCAACCGGTAAATAGCCGCGTGCCAGTTTGTGTTCGCCTTGCGCGCCAGCCTCGACCCGTTGCAGGCCGTGGCTGATCGCAAAGTCTATCGCCTGATAATAGCACACTTCGAAATGCAAAAACGGATGATCCTCAACGCAGCCCCAATAGCGCCCGTATAGCGCGTCGCGGCCAATGAAATTTAACGCCCCGGCAACCCAGCGGCCATTGCGTTCGCAAAGCACAAGCAGAACTTCGTCGCGCAGATGCGCCTGTACCTCGTCAAAGAAGGCCCGTGTCAGATAGGGCGTGCCCCATTTGCGTGCGCCGGTGTCCTGATAGAATTGCCAGAACGCATCCCAATGCTCGGGCTTTATCTGATCACCAGTCAAAAGGTGAATTTCACCGCCGAAATCTTGCGCACCTGCGCGCTCTTTCCGGATGGCTTTGCGTTTTCGCGACGACAGGTGGGACAGGAAATCGGCAAAATCCTGATAGTCCCGGTTGATCCAATGAAATTGTTGGCCGGTTCGGTGCATCAGGCCCATGGCCGCACCATTTTCTGCCTCGTCCTGTTGGCAATAGGTGATGTGCAGGGATGACAGTTCGTTTTGTGCCGCGACCTGAACCGCGCCCTGAACCAAGGCTGCGCGGCCGGTTTCTTCAAACCCCGGTCGGGTTAGAAAACGCCGCCCGGTGGCGGGGGTGAAGGGTACTGTTGCCTGCAATTTCGGGTAATACTGCCCGCCCGCGCGCTCATAGGCATGAGCCCAGGAATGATCGAACACATATTCGCCCTGTGAATGGCCCTTGGCGTACATCGGCATGACCGCAATCAGTTCGCCACCCGCATGGGCCAGCAAATGGCGCGCGGCCCAGCCTGTGCCGGGACCGACGGAACCGCTGTCTTCCAGCGCTTTCAAAAACCGGTGGGTGGTAAACGGGTCATGTGGCGGCGCGCCTTCGGGGCAGGCGACGCTGTCCCATTGTTCGGGTGCGATATCGGCCATCGCGCCAAGAACCGAAATTTCAATTTGTTCGGATTTTGTCATTTCGCGACTAGCTTAACCGAATTGGGTTCACGCAAAATAGCCCTCAAACGTGATGTTATCGGCTATTTCGCGGGCTTCGGCCTCTTGTTCCGCCGATCCGACGGTCCAGCAAAGGATGTGCAGGCCGCTGGCCTTGGCGCGTTGAACATGAGACGAGGCCAAATCAGTGCGATTGTGCGAAATGAAGCAAGCGCCGACACGATTAAGGTCATCCATGCGTATCAGTTTTTCACGCTGCTGCGGGTCCAAATTCTGCCATGACGGGTCTGTGAAGGCGCTGGTGACCATTCCCAGTGACACGTCCGGCGCGGCCTTGCCAACAGCAGCCACAGCGAAAGGATTGTAGGACATCACCGCGACCGGCCCCGGATAAGAGCGCAAGAGGTGCGTCGTTTGCGCAGACAGCGCGCCGATGTCAGGGCCAAGCTGCCCATCCTGATCTTTCAACTCGATCAGCAACGGCGCGCGCCCGTCCGTCAATGCAAGGATTTGGGCCAGCGTCGGGATGGTGTCGTTGCTGTTTTTCAGGCGGATCTGGCCAAGTTCGGCGGCCGTTCGATCGCTGACCAGCCCGACCTCATCCGTCAGGCGATCCAGTTCATAATCATGGAAGACAATCGGCTGACCATCGAGTGAGATTTGCAAATCCAGCTCGATCCCATAGCCCTTGTCGATGGCGGCGCGGAACGCAGTGGGGCTATTTTCAGGCGCGGCTTGGGCGTGATCGTGCAAACCGCGATGGGCCAGCGGGCGGGTCAGAAAATCAGGATGCAGGGCCATTAACGGATCTCGAATATGCCTTCGATTTCAACCGCGACGCCCAAGGGCAAAGACGAACTGCCAACAGCCGCGCGTGCATGTGCGCCAGCTTCGCCCAACAGTTCGCCAATGAAATCCGAGGCGCCGTTGATGACCTTTGGGTGGTCGGTGAAATCAGCGGTGGCGTTCACAAAGCCGCCCAGTTTCACGACCTTGACCAGACGATCCAGATCACCGCCACACGCGGCTTTGACTTGCGCCAGCAAGTTCAGCGCACAGACTTTTGCTGCGGCTTGCCCGTCCTCAGCCGACATGGTGTCGCCAAGCTTGCCGATGATCAGACCGCTGTCATCCTTGGAAATCTGACCGGATACAAAGACCAGATCGCCGGAAATGACGAAAGGCACATAATTGGCAGCCGGGGCCGGGGCCTCGGGCAGGGTGATCCCCATTTCCGCCAGTTTTGTTTCAATTTTTCCAGACATGCCGCCCCCCGGTTCAAGATGAATTCCGGGCGACGCTAACGAGATTTTCGCGGGCTGAAAACCGCTTTCTTAGCCTTCGCGGAACGCCTTGTTGAAATAGTCGGCCAGTGGTTTGATGAAATAGTTCATCGGCGAACGGTCAGCAGTGCGAATATAGGTTTCAACCGGCATCCCCGGCAACAGTTCAAGGCCTTGCAGTTTTTCGTATTCTTCCGGATTTGGGATGATTTCCGCCTGATAAAACGACGTGCGCGTGGCATCATCGACAAAGGCGTCGGCGGACAGTTTCACCACTTTGCCAAACAATTCGGGCGTGGTGCGCTGATCAAAAGTCGAAAACCGCAGGGTGACCTCTTGGCCGACATGGACCTGATCAATGTGAATGGGGTCAATGCGGCTGGAGACCACCAAGGGGCGGTCGTTTGGCACGATATACATAACCGGTTCTGCCGCGCGAACGACCGAGCGCACAGCATGCACCTGCAAGCCGTAGATCGCGCCTGTCACGGGCGCGCGGATGTCCAGCCGAGACAATGTATCAACCAGCAATACACGCTTTTCAAACAGTTCCAGCTCGCGGTATTGCAGATCGCGCATCCGGGTGATCGCCTCTTCCCGGCGGGCGGTTGTCAGCCTGAGGATACCGATCCCGGCTTCGATCATGCGACCCGCAGCTTCGGCCTTAGAGGCCAGGATTTCCCCCATGACCCCTTCGGTTCTGGCGACCTCGCGGCGCAGGCTAGAGATGCGTGAGGCCTGAGCAAGCCCCTTGGCCAACAGTTTTTCCTGATCTTCGAGTTCCTGTTTGACCAGTCCCATTTGTTTGACTTGCGCATCGTATTGCGCCGTTAGGCCGTCGATCTGGGCCGCGATTTGCTGACGCCGTTCCTGCATCTGCTCGGTTTCACGGCGCTGGCTATCCAGTCGCGCCTCAAACAATCGGGTTTGGCCGTCCATCAAATTGCGCAGATCTGGGTTTTCGTCGCTTGCAGCAACCAGCGCTGGGTCAAAGGAAACCGTTGCCTGTTCGTCGCGTTCAGCGGCCAGCCGTCCGCGCCGGGCGACCAGTTCAAAATACTGGCTTTCGATGACGGCCAGTTCGGATTTCAAAGCGGTATCATCCAGCCGCAGCAGGATGTCGCCAGCCTGAACAATCCCGCCTTCGATGACATTGATCTGGCCAACCACGCCGCCTGTGGGATGCTGAACGACTTGGCGGTTCTGTTCGACCTGAATTTGACCGGGCGCGATAATTGCCCCGGATATCGTTGCCAGCATGGCCCAGGCCCCAAATCCGCCGATCAGCACAACCAGCGAAAGATACCCGACCACCATCGGCATGCGTGCGCCTTTCGCGGGGTTGGATTTGTGGCTTTCCAATTTAGTCATGGCTTGCGCTCGTCGGCGATTGACTGTGTAATTTGGCCGTGGTTCTGAACTTGGGCTTTTAGCACTTCGTCGCGGGGGCCAAAGGCTTTGCGGGTGCCGTCCTCGATCACCAGCAACAGGTCGCATTCGGCGATTGCGGCGGGGCGATGTGCCATGATGATGACCGATTTCCCTTCGGATTTCATTTCCCGTATGGCTTGGTTGAGGGCGTCAGATCCGATTGAATCAAGGTTCGAGTTCGGCTCGTCCAGCACTAGAAACACCGGGTTGCCATACATTGCGCGGGCCAGTCCGACACGCTGCATCTGACCACCAGACAGCCGCCCACCATGGGGACTGACGCGGGTGTCATAGCCATCTGGCAGGCGCACGATAATGTCATGCGCGCCGGCCTTTTTGGCGGCCTCAACCACCAGTTCGGGGTCAGGTTCAGTTGATAGGCGCGCGATATTTTCGGCGATCGTGCCTTCAAACAAAGTCACGCGCTGGGGCAGATAGCCGATATAAGTGCCCAAAACGTCTGGGTCGTATTGATCCGCGGCCGCGCCATCCAGCCGGATTTTGCCGCCCGCTGCGGGCCAGACGCCGGTCAGCGCCCGCGCCAGTGTGGATTTTCCGGCACCACTTTGACCGATCACGCCAAGGGCCTGCCCGGGTTCCACCCGAAAAGTCATCATCCGCAAGGCGGCATGTTTGTCGCCAGGGGGGATTACCGTCAGTTGTTGCACGTCCAGAATGGCGCGCGGCACAGGCAGGGGCGTTCTGGGAATGTCGACCGGGGAATGTTTCAACAGGTCAGCCAGCCGCTGCCAGCCGGTTTGCGCCCGTTGCACCATGGGCCATTGGCCGATTGCCTGTTCAACCGGGGCCAGCGCGCGGCCCAGCAGGATCGAGCCTGCAATCATCGCGCCTGCGGTCATTTCACCCTGCAACACCAGATAGGCGCCAAGGCCAAGCATGGCAGACTGCAAAAACAGGCGTATGGATTTGGTCGCGCTGGAAAATGTGCCGGTGCGGTCGCTGGATGACATGGTGCGGACCAGCGATAATTGGCGGTATACGTTCCAGCGATCATAGACCGCGCGACGCATGCCAAGGCTTTGTACCAGTTCAGCCTCGTTGCGAATCGAATCGGCGAACAGATCAGCCTGCGCTGTGGCCAGATTTGCATCGGCCACCACGCGTTTGGTCATCCATTGGTTCAAAAAAGTGATCGCAATCAGCAATGTGCCCCCGCAAACCGCGAGATAGCCAAGCCAAGGGTGGAAAATGAAGATGGCCAGCAGGAAAACTGGCGTCCAGGGCACATCAAACACGGCAAACAAGGCAGGGGATGAAAACAGCCGCTGCACCGCCTCAAGATCGCGCAAACCGGTGTTCGGCCCAAGACGCCCTGCCGCCAGTCCGGCCTGTTTCAGCACCGATGTGAACACCCGGTGATCCAGCAGGCTTTGGAAAACGGCACCGGCGCGGGCCAGAACCCGGCCACGGGCATAATCCATCAATCCCATTATCAGGTATAAAAACACCACCAGAATCGACAGCGCCAGCAAAGTTTCCTCTGATCGGCTGCCAAGAACACGGTCATAGACTTGCAGCATGAACAAAGGCCCGGTCAGCATCAGAGCATTCACAAAAAAGCTGAAGATGAACGTGGTGACAAACAATTGCCAACTGGCGCGCATAGCCTTGCGGAGTTCACCCGGGCCCTTTTCGCCATCCATATCTGAACCTCAACCCGCTGATTTTCTTGATTATGCTGCCAGAGTAGGAGATTACCCCGTCACTTCCAATATTGAATCGCAGATTTGTGTTAAAAATGCTACAAGCAACGCTTGCGAGTGGCTTTGATATGGGATTCAATTCCAGAAAGTTTATGTAAAGGCTGATCATTTGTGGAAGGCTTTTTTTGAAACAGCTTGAAAAAATACGGTCTCGCAACCTGATGGCGCCGCTTTTTGTGGCGGTTTCGTTGCTGTTGTCGGCTTGTGCAAACGCGCCGCATGCGACGGCCGTAAATGATCCGTATGAGCGTGAAAACCGCATCGTACACGATTTGAACAAGTCGCTGGATCGGGCAATCATCAAACCCATTTCAGGGGCCTATGGCAACGTAGCACGCGGCCCGATTTCTTCCGGAGTCTCCAACTTTTCGGCGAATCTTTCTTTGCCGGGGATGATGCTGAATGACCTTTTACAACTGAATTTGCCGGAATTTTTTGGAAATACGTTCAGATTCGCACTGAATTCAACGTTTGGGCTGGTTGGCTTGTTTGATGTCGCTGGACAAAACGGGTTGCCGGAACACACTACCGATTTTGGCGAAACGCTGTTTGTTTGGGGTGTGCCTGAGGGCGCGTTTATTGAGCTTCCGGGCTTTGGCGCCAGCACGGAACGCGCCGCCATTGGGACCGCGGTTGATTTTCTGATCGACCCGACAAGTTATTTCTTGCCCACCAACCAGAAATATGTCGGAACGGCAGCGCATGTTTTGCATAAACTTGGGGATCGTGATCAATTTTCAGATATTGTCGAATCGGTCCTTTATGAAAGCGAAGACAGCTATGCACAGGCGCGAATTCTGTACCTGCAAAGCCGCCGCCGCGATTTGGAAGGCGAATTGACGGACGATGATCTGGAGGATCCTTATGCAGAATAATCATGCCATCACACGTCGGGGATTTGTCGCCGGCCTGTCCGGGATCACTTTGATTGCCGGTTTCGCAATGCCCGCATTGGCGCTGAACGATCAGCAGGCCTCGGCGTTGATCAGCAAGCTTGTGAAAGACCTTAACGCAATCATCAATTCGGGCAAGTCTCAGTCGGCGTTGTTTCGCGATTTTGAGGCTCTGTTCAATAAATATGGCGACGTGCCGATCATCGCGCGTTCGGCCCTTGGTTTGCCGTGGCGCACGGCGACAGCCTCGCAACAGTCGCGGTATGTCAAAGCGTTCAGTACTTATATGGCCCGTAAGTGGGGCAAGCGGTTCAACGAATTCAAGGGCGGCGATATTAAGGTTACCGGGTCGAAAAAGGCCAAAGGTAATTATCTGGTTTCGTCGCTTGTGCATCTACCCGGTCAGGCACCGTTCGAGGTTGATTGGCAGGTTTCCGACAAAAGCGGCCGGGATCTGATGTTCAACCTGTTCATCGAAGGCGTCAGCCTGCTGGTCACTGAACGCACGGAAATCGCGTCGATGCTTGATAAACGCAAGGGTAATCTGGATCAGCTGATCACCGATCTGAAAAACATCAAATAGGCGTTATTGCCGTCTGCCAAAGATTGCACCTAACACGTCTTCCAGAATGCTTTGCGCGGGGTCTATACGCACGGGTTGTGGCACTGGTACGGGTTGCGCCTCGACCATAGGGTCGATCATCGGCAGGGGTTTGGGCGGTATGCCCTCGTTCACCCGCAGCATGGTTTCGCGCCAGATTTCCGCAGGCAATCCGCCGCCGGTAACGCCGCTGAGTTTGGAATTGTCGTCGTATCCCATCCAGACCCCGACGACGTAATCAGCGGTAAAGCCAATAAACCATGCGTCACGTGCGGCAGACGTGGTACCGGTTTTGCCAGCGATTTGCCGGTCCGGCAGCAAGGCCCGGCGGCCCGAGCCGACCTCGGTCACCTGGTTCATCATATAGACCAGTTGCCGGGCTGCGAATTCGCTGATGACACGTTCGCCCAGACCACCGGACTTGCCCATCAGGGGCGCTTCATCGCCCTGAAGCGATAATTCCAGCAGGCCATAAGGGGTTACCGATGTGCCGCCATTCAGAATTCCGGCATAGGCCCCGGTCATTTCCAACAGGGTGGATTCGCTGGCCCCCAACGCCAGTGCCGGGCCAATCGCCAGATCGCTTTTGATGCCAAAATCCTGTGCGACGGTGCGCACGGCCTCGCGACCGACATCCTCAGAAACCCGTACGGCCACGGTGTTGATCGAATTGGCCAGCGCTTCGGTCAGTGTGATTTGACCCCTGAATTTGCCCGAATAATTCTTGGGCGTCCAAGGGCCAGAGCCGGGAATATTGATCGTGATCGGCGCATCTTCAACGATTGTGTCAAAGCGATAGCCAAGGTCGAGGGCGGCACCGTACACAAACGGCTTGAAGGACGATCCGGTTTGTCGTTTGGCCTGAATGGCCCGGTTGAACTGGCCCGATACTTTGGTCCGCCGGCCACCGACCATGGCCCGAACCGCGCCATCCGCAGACATGACCACAATCGCGGCCTGTGCTTTTGAACCCTTTTTGATCTTGTTTTCAAAAATGTCAGCCAGCGCCAGTTCGGCAGCTTTTTGAATGCGCGCATCAAAGGTGGTTTTTATCAGCACGTCTTCGGTTGTGGTTTTGGTTAAAAACGCCGGGCCGGTTTCCATGACCCAATCAGCGTAATAGCCCCCGGCCACGGCCTCGGCTGCGGCGGACAGTTCGGCTGGGTTGGCGCGGGCGCTTGCGGCTTGTTCAGCTGTCAGGAATTCTTGCGCCTCCATCAGCCCGATAATGACACCGGCCCGGTCTTGCGAACGTTGGAGGTTGTTGGTGGGGGCATATCGCGACGGGGCTTTCAGCAATCCCGCCAGCATTGCGCTTTCGGCGGGGTTTACCTGGCTGGCGTTTTTGCCGAAATAGCGCTGGCTTGCGGCCTCGAACCCTTGGGCACCGGCACCCAGATAGGCCCGGTTCAGATAGATCATCAGGATTTCGTCTTTGGTGTATTTCAGCTCCATCGCCAGGCTGAATGGCACTTCTTTTAGCTTGCGCAGCTTTGTCGACCGGCGGCAGTCGCTTTCGTATGCTTTTTCCTGTTTTGACATTTCTTCAGGTGTCGCGTCGGACGTTGGGGTGAAAGCCGAACCAAGGCACAGGATTTTCGCGACCTGTTGGGTGATTGTTGAGCCGCCATTGCCCTGAAGAGGGCCACGCCCAGCGCGCAGGTTGATGCGAATTGCGCTGGCGATGCCGCGGGGGCTGATGCCGAAATGTCTGTAGAACCGCTTGTCCTCAGTCGCGATGACCGCGTTTTTCAGAAAGGGCGATACTGTGTCGACGCGGATCAGGCCGCCGAATTGTTCGCCGCGCCAGGCAAAAACCTCGCCTTCGCGGTCCAGCATTGTGACAGATCCACCAGAACGGCCATCGACCTGATCGACCGGCGGCGGCAGTTGCATATAGTAATAAAGCGTGGTCATCCCAAGGACCAGACCGACAACAAGCGCGACGCGCGACGTCAGCCACCAGATCAAACGAAACACCCAGCCGAACATCCACGCAAACAAAGCCACGAAAATATTGCGGGGGGGCTTTTTCGCACGACGTTTGCGACGGTTTTGGTTGCCCGCAGTTTTCGCGCGACGCGCCTTGGACGACCCAGTGGGCGCGTTTCTTTTGGGCGCGACGAGTTTGGGCTTTTTACCACCAGAGTTACGCATAAACGGACTGCCTGCTTCACTTTGTTTTCTCTTAGATAGCCCTTTCCGCCGCCAATGCGAAGGCCGGGATGGTAATTTCTGCCAGAGAGAAGTCGCCTATTTTTTAATCGGAGTGGCGGGTTTGTGCAAAAAATATGCGAAAAGTTTGTTTTTTCCCGCGTTTTGCCAGTCGATTCCTTGTCACTCGGGCAGGGGTCGCCTGTTTTGGGGGCGTATCTTCCAACGACGCTGATCACTCCAGCGGTCCGGTAATGCCAATTGGCAAGAAAAGGAAAGTCACGTGAAACTTATAATTGCTGCAATCAAACCCTTCAAACTGGAGGAAGTCCGCGAAGCCCTGACATCAGCAGGTGTACGCGGAATGATGGTTACCGAAGTCAAAGGTTTTGGCAGTCAGTCAGGCCACACCGAAATCTATCGCGGCGCTGAATATGCCGTGAATTTTGTGCCAAAGGTCAAACTGGAACTGGTGGTTTCAGATGGTCAGGCCGACGAAGTGGTCGAGCTTATTCAAAACACCGCACGCACCGACAAGATCGGTGACGGTAAGATTTTCGTGCTTGAGGTTGCTCAGGCCGTTCGCGTTCGTACCGGGGAAACCGGCGAAGACGCGCTTTAATCCAATCCAAAGAAAATGAGGGAACAGATGTTCAGTTTAAATAGAGTTACAGGGTTGGTTGCCGGGCTTGGCCTGCTTGCCGCCCCCGCACTGGCCCAAGAGGCCGCAACCCCCGTGATGGACAAAGGCGACACCGCGTGGATGATGATATCAACCATTCTGGTTCTGGCGATGATCTTGCCCGGTGTGGCGCTGTTTTACGGCGGACTTGTGCGCAGTAAAAACATGCTGTCGGTGCTGATGCAAAGCACCATGATAACCGCGCTGGTGATGGTTCTATGGGTGGTTTTTGGCTATTCCGCGGCTTTCGGCGGCTCGGACAGTCCTTATTGGGGCGGCTTTGGAAAGCTGTTCTTGAAGGGCATCACCGCTGACACAATGATCGGTACGTTTTCTGAGGGCTTTGTGATCCCGGAATTCGTTTTCATCTCGTTTCAGATGACATTTGCGGCAATCACGGCGGTTCTGATTGTTGGGGCGCTGGCAGAGCGGATCAAGTTCGGATCACTACTGGTATTCGTCGCCTTGTGGGTGACTTTTGCCTATTTCCCGGTCGCCCATATGGTCTGGGACAGTGCTGGTCTGATTTTTAACCTTGGCGCACTGGATTTTGCTGGCGGAACGGTTGTGCATATCAATGCAGGTGTCGCGGCCCTTGTTGGCTGTCTGTTGCTGGGCAAACGTATCGGTTTTGGCCGAGACATGCTGGCGCCGCATTCCATGACGCTGACCATGGTTGGTGCGTCCCTGTTGTGGGTCGGCTGGTTCGGATTTAACGCTGGTTCAAACCTAGAGGCAAATGGCGGTGCCGGTCTTGCGATGATCAACACCTTTACTGCTACTGCTGGCGCCATTCTGGCGTGGTCACTGGTTGAGACATTGCACCGGGGAAAAGCATCAATGCTGGGCGCTGCGTCCGGCATGGTGGCAGGTTTGGTTGCGGTTACGCCTGCTGCCGGGTCTGTCGGGCCGGTCGGTGCGATTGTTCTGGGCGGGTTTGCTGCGGCAGTTTGTTATTTCTTTGTCAGCACGGTGAAAAACAAGCTGAACTATGATGACAGCCTTGATGTGTTTGGCATTCACGGTGTCGGCGGGATCATCGGTGCGGTCGGCACGGGCATCCTGACGGCCCCGTCGCTTGGTGGTACTGGTGGCGCTGATTTCTCGATCGCGGGTCAAACCCTGATCCAGGTTGAGGCGGTTGTCATCACAATCATCTGGTCCGCAATTGTTGCCTTTGTCGCCTTCAAACTGGTCGATATGACAATGGGTCTGCGGGTTTCTGAGGACGACGAGCGGCAAGGCCTCGACCTAACCTCACACGGTGAAAGCGCCTATCACTTTTAGGACCGCCTATTGGCAATACAAAAGCAGGCCGTGCATAGCGGCCTGCCTTTTTGTTTTCGGCCTCAGATAAACTCGGCTGTTTCTTCAGGGGCTTCGGCTGCCAGTGCGACGGCCTCATCAAGATCAATCGACTGATCAAACAACGCCCGGCTTATGATGGCACCAGAAATATGCGGCACGTATTTCAGACGCGCCAGATCATCAAGTGACCGGGAAAGACCGCGCGCAATAACCGGGGCTTTGGCGATACCGGCAAGCTCGGTGACAAGGGCCAACGAGTCATCCGCCTCTTCCAGATTGGCATCAATATCGGTGACGATGATCGCGGCAATAGGGTCTTTTTCAAAGGTTTGGACAAAAGACTGCGGCGTGATTGCGCTGGGATTGCGCCAACCATCGCTCATCACGCTGCCTTGGAAGACATCGACCGAAATAACGATTTGATCCGGGTACATTTTCGCCGCTTGCTTGACCACATCCGGTGCAATGACCGCCAATGTCCCCACGACAATCCGTCCGGCACCCCGTTCAATCCAGTCTGTGATCTGACCGATGGAACGAAACCCGCCGCCAAGTTGAACGCTTGCACCGGCCTGAAGGATAATTTCCTCGATCAAACCGGAATTCTGATCACTGCCGTTCATCGCATCAAAGTCGGTTATGGTAATCCAATCCGCTCCAGCATCGGCAAAACTGCGGGTTTTTTCCAATGGATTAACGTGCCAGATATGAGGTTCCTCAAGTCGCCCTCGGAAAAGGCTGACACAGGAACCGTTTAGCAATTCAATTGTTGGATAAATAATCATGACGTTTTCCCCATCATAAGACACGCAGCAATTAGCACGATTCTGAATGGCGCGGTTAATTGAAAAACGACATTTCGCAAATCGCAGCCGCCCTCTGTTTGCGACATGTCTGACCGTAACGAACACGCGCTCTTGCGAATCGCTGGTAAACTGACGCCAATCACGCGAGCAACGCAAGCAACGAGGGTCAAAATGACAGCATATCCCGATATCCCCGCCATCACGCCGAACATGGATTACTGGGCTGAACGCGTCGATCTGGCAGCGGCGTTTCGCTGGACCGCGCGTCTGAACCTGCACGAGGCGGTTGCCAATCATTTTTCGCTGTCGGTGAATGACGATGGCACCAAGTTTCTGATGAACCCCAATCAGGTGCATTTCAGCCGTGTCAGGGCCAGCGATTTGTTGCTGCTGGATGCCAATGACCCGGATGTTCTGAACAAACCGGGCGCGCCTGATCCAACCGCGTGGGGTTTGCACGGCTCGATCCACCGGGCTTGTCCGCACGCGCGATGCGCCATGCATGTGCATTCGATTTTTGCCACCGTGCTGGCCTCACTGGCCGACAGCACCATGCCGCCGATCGACCAGAACACGGCGACGTTTTTTAATCGCACAGTGGTTGATGAAGAATTCGGCGGGCTGGCCTTTGAATCGGAAGGCATGCGCTGTGCTGCGATGCTGAATGATCCCAAGAAAAAGACGATGATCATGGGCAATCACGGGGTCATGGTCACGGGTGATACGGTCGCGGATACCTTTAATCGACTGTACTATTTTGAGCGCGCCGCCGAAACTTACATACGGGCATTACAGACCGGTCAGCCGCTGCGTATTCTGTCTGACGAAGTTGCTGAAAAAACGGCGCAAGAGCTGGAAGATTACCCATCTCAGGCGGAACAGCACCTGTCCGAGCTTAAGGCAATCCTTGATGAAGAAGGGTCAGATTACGCCTCGTAATTTGTGTAATCTGTCCGTTTAATCCCACCTTCGGCACGGGAATTGAAGATGCGCGAACATCAAAGCAAAGACTGGAATTATCACCCGGATCTGCCGCTGTCTGATCCGTCGGTTTTTAATTGGCCACCCCGGCCCGGTTTCATTGCGCATTGGTTTTGGCGCAATTGGCTGATGCTGTCAGAAAGGGTAATTCTGCTGGTCCTTGCGGTGTTTGCATGGGCGTTTTTGTTCCCGTCACTTGAAACCACGCAGCGCTTTGCGGTCGCATGGATTGCCCAGATATGGCTGGTCAATATGGCGCTGATGATCGTCGTTTCCGGTGGATTGCACTGGTATTTCTATATCCTGAAGGGCCAAGGCAAGCGCCTTAAATTCGATGCGCGCGATCAGGCTAAGGGCAACAGGTTATGGAGCTTTTCTAATCAGGTGCATGACAATATATTCTGGTCGCTGACATCAGGTGTGGCCCAGCTTACAGTGTTTCAGGCGTTCACCATGTGGCTGATGGCGAACGGTTATTCACCTGTGATCACGCTTGGTAGCAATCCGGTCTGGTTCGTTGCATTTCTAGTGCTGATCCCGATCTGGTCGGCCTTTCATTTCTATTGGGTGCATCGGTTGCTGCATATTCCGCTGCTCTATAAACGGGTGCATTCGCTGCACCACCGCAACGTCAATATCGGGCCTTGGTCGGGTTTTTCGATGCATCCGGTTGAACATCTGATTTACCTGACCACGCTTTGCATCCACTGGATCGTGGCCTCGCACCCGATCCATTTGTTTTTCCACGTGATTTATCAGGGGCCGGGTGCGGCGATGACCCATACCGGGTACGAAGATTTGCTGATCCGCGACAAACGCAGGCTGGCGCTTGGCACGTTTTATCATCAGCTTCACCATCGCTATTACGAATGTAATTATGGCAATCAGGAAATGCCGTGGGACCGTTGGTTCGGGACTTTCCATGATGGCTCTGAAGCCGCAACAACTGAAACCCGCAGCCGTAAGAAAAGGATGTATTCCTGAATGCAATTTGGACTGACAGAAGAACAGGAAATGATCGCCTCGACCGTCCGGTCGTTTGTCGAGAACGAGATTTATCCGCATGAAGAACTGGTCGAGCGTACCGGTGAAGTGCCGCCGGAAATCGCTGAGCGGATCAAGCAAAAGACCATTGATCTTGGGTTTTATGCCTGCAATTTCCCTGAAAGTGTTGGCGGTGCGGGGCTAAGCCATCTGGAATTCGCCCTGGTCGAGCGGGAACTTGGGCGTGGTTCCATGGCGTTGAACCATTTTTTTGGCCGTCCGCAAAATATTCTGATGGCCTGCGAGGGCGAACAGATTGAACGCTACCTGCTGCCAGCCGTGCGGGGCGAGCGGATGGATGCGCTTGCCATGACAGAACCCGGTGCAGGCTCAGACGTGCGCGGCATGAAATGTGCCGCAGTCAGGGATGGTGGCGATTGGGTGGTGAACGGCACCAAACATTTCATTTCAGGGGCCGACCACGCAGATTTCATCATCGTGTTTATTGCTACTGGCGAGGATGACACGCCAAAGGGCCCAAAGAAACGCATCACAGCGTTTTTGGTCGATCGCGGAACGACGGGATTTAGCATTCGGGATGGCTATAAGTCAGTCAGCCACCGCGGCTACAAAAACATGATCCTGGAATTTGACGATTGCCGTTTGCCGGATGCGCAGGTGCTGGGCGAGGTTGACGGTGGTTTTGCGGTGATGAATTCCTGGCTTTATGCCACCCGGATCACCGTGGCAACGATGTCCGTCGGTCGGGCGCGTCGGGTGTTTGATTATGCGCTAAACTATGCCGCCGAACGTGAACAGTTTGGTCAGAAAATCGGCCGGTTTCAGGGGGTCAGTTTTCAGATTGCCGACATGATTACTGAAATCGACGCGGCGGACCTGTTGACACTTGCGGCCGCCGAACGGCTGGATGTAGGGCTGCCCGCGAACCGCGAGATCGCATCGGCCAAGCTTTATGCCAGCGAGATGTTGGCGCGGGTGACTGATACAGCGATCCAGATCCATGGTGGTATGGGGTTAATGGATGACTACCCACTGGAACGTTTCTGGCGCGATGCGCGGGTTGAACGGATTTGGGACGGCACCTCGGAAATTCAGCGCCACATCATCAGCCGCGATCTGCTGCGCGCCCTTGGTGCATAAGTGAAATGCGCTCCGCGCGGGGGATATTTGTGAAAATGAGAAGTAATGATTTCTTAAAGTTTGTGCATCATTTTAGTCAGGCGGTACAGGCTGGGAAGCCGATGACCGTAAAAGGAGAAGGCGCTCTGTGCTGTTGGTTTAGCCAGTGTGCTGACTTTCCCTTCTTCTTTTTCCAAGTATCCCCCGCGCGGAGCGCATTCAGGTATTTGGACGCGCCGGTCTGATGCGCCGTGATTTGTCCCGACTTTTGCGCCCGAAGTCCATCGCTGTCATCGGCGGCGGCGCGTGGTGCCGCTCGGTTATTGAGCAATGCCTCAAGATAGGGTTCGATGGCGAAATTTACCCGGTTCACCCGAAATCTACCGAGATAGGGGGGCTGCGTGCTTTCCCGACTTTGGAATCCCTGCCAACGGCCCCGGATGCCAGTTTTATCGGGGTTAATCGCAAGGTCACCGTCGATACTGTTCGCGTTTTGGAAACAATAGGCGCGGGTGGCGCTGTTTGTTTCGCATCTGGCTTTCTAGAGGCCGCTGCCGAAGATGACCAAGGCGCTGATTTGCAGGCAAAGTTGCTGGCGGCGGCGAAGGACATGCCGATCCTTGGGCCGAATTGCTACGGGTTTATCAACTATCTGGACGGCGCGTTATTATGGCCTGACCAGCATGGCGGCCAGCGGCTTGAATGCGGCGTGGCCGTGATTACGCAATCGTCCAATATGGCGATTAATCTGACCATGCAAAGACGCGCGTTACCGTTGGCTTATGTGGTCACTGCGGGCAATCAGGCACAGACCGGGATGGCCGATATTGGCTTGGCCTTGCTGGAAGATGACCGGGTCACCTGTCTGGGTCTGCATATCGAAGGCTTTGGTGATCTGCGCGCCTTTGAACGTCTGGCCGGACGAGCGGCGGCGCTTGGCAAGCCGATTGTGGCGCTTAAGGTTGGCAAATCACAGCAGGCGCAGGCGGCAACCATATCGCATACGGCGTCTTTGGCCGGGGGGGATGCGGGCGCGCAGGCCTTGTTGGATCGCTTTGGCATCCCGCGATCAGGCAGCCTGCCGGAATTCCTTGAAACGCTGAAGCTGTTGCATGTCAGCGGGCCGCTGGCCTCAAACAGGTTAGGCTCGATTTCCTGTTCCGGCGGCGAAGCATCGTTGGCGGCGGATACTGCGGTTGGGCACAAGGTTTGCTTTGCGCCGCTGAATGACGCTCAGAAATCCGACTTGCGCGCGGCCCTTGGCCCGATGGTGGCCTTGGCAAATCCGCTGGATTACCACACCTATATTTGGCGCGACACGGCCGCGATGACCAAGGCTTGGGCGGCGATGATGGACCCTTCGTTGGCGTTGACCCTGCTGATCGTTGATTTCCCCCGCGCTGATCGGTGCGACCCGGATGACTGGGATTGCGCGATTGACGCGGCTTTGGCAGCCAAGGCGAAAACCGGGGCGAATGTTGCGATGGTCGCGACCTTGCCGGAATTGATGCCGGAACATGTGGCCGAGCGATTGATGGCTGGTGGTGTGACGCCGCTTTGTGGATTGAAAGAGGCGATTGTCGCTGCCGAGGCAGCAATCGCCTGCGCGGCGGCCCCTGAATTGGCGCGCGATGCGCTGCCTTTGGTTTTGCCGGGTGATCCGGTTGAGGTCGGTTTGATCCCGGAATTCCACGCCAAAGCGGCGCTGGCCAAACACGGGGTTCTGATCCCGAAATCGGGGCAGGCGAGCGGGCCAAAGCAGGCAGGGGAACTGGCTACAGCGTTTGGATTTCCCGTGGTGCTGAAAGGCGAAGGGATCGCGCATAAAACGGAACAGGGGGCGGTTGTGCTTAACCTTGGCACCGTTGCCGAGGTTGAGGCGGCCGCGCAAGCGATGCCTTGCGACAGTTTCCTGTTGGAACAAATGATTGATGATGTGATGGCCGAGCTGTTGGTCGGCGTTGTGCGCGACCCGGCGCATGGGTTTGTGCTGACTTTGGCTGCGGGCGGCGTGCTGACCGAGATTTTGCAAGACAGCGCGTCCTTGTTGATCCCTGCCAGTGCGGAACAGATCGAAACAGCGCTGGGCGGGCTGAAAATTGGCCGGGTTCTGCGTGGTTTTCGCGGCAAACCGGCGGCTGACATTGCGGCCATTGTCGCGACTGTGCTGGCCGTGCAAGACTATGTTCAGACCCACGCTGCCACATTGGCCGAAATTGAAATCAATCCGTTGTTATGTTGCCCTGACAGGGCGCTTGCGGCGGATGCCCTGCTAAGACAAGAGGAAACATGAGCCAATCCCCCATCAAAACCCACCGACAGGGCGGTGTCCTTGAGGTCACGCTTGATCGCCCCAAGGCCAATGCTATTGATCTGGAAACGAGCCGGATCATGGGCGACGTGTTTCGGGATTTCCGCGACGATGACGAATTGCGCGTGGCCATCATCACCGGCGCAGGCGAAAAGTTTTTCTGCCCCGGTTGGGATTTAAAGGCCGCTGCCGATGGGGACGAGGTTGACGGCGATTATGGTGTTGGCGGTTTCGGTGGCTTGCAGGAATTGCGCGGCCTCAACAAGCCGGTGATTGCTGCGGTGAACGGGATTTGTTGTGGTGGCGGGCTGGAATGGGCGCTGTCGGCGGATATCATTCTGGCCGCAGATCACGCCAGTTTTGCCCTGCCGGAAATCAATTCAGGCACCGTGGCCGATGCGGCCAGCGTTAAATTGCCCAAGCGCATCGCCTATCATATCGCGATGGAAATGTTGCTGACTGGCCGTTGGCTTGATGCTGCCGAGGCGCATCGCTGGGGCTTTGTGAACCATATTTATCCGGGGGCCGATCTGATGGACAAAGCGCGCGAAATGGCCAGCCTGTTGGCCAGTGGCCCGCCCTTGGTTTACGCCGCGATCAAAGAGGTGGTGCGCGATGCCGAGGACAGCAGTTTTCAGGACAGCATGAACCGCATCACCGGGCGGCAATTGCCCAGCATTGATGTGCTTTATGGGTCCGAGGACAATCTGGAAGGCGCCGTTGCCTTTAGCGAAAAGCGCGCGCCGGTCTGGAAGGGCAAGTAGGCGCGTCGGGTGCGAATGGTCGTTTGGAATTGCCAAATGGCGTTCCGCAAGAAATATGCGGCCATCAAGGCCCTGCGGCCGGACATTCTGGTCATTTCAGAAAGCGAAAGCCCGGATTATCTGGCCGCAAAACACGCGGTGCTGCCTTGGCGGAACCACATCTGGATTGGCGAGAACAAGACCAAAGGCCTAAGCGTTTTTGCGCGGCACGGGTATGCCCTGACGCTCAAGCCAAGCTATGATCCGGCGCTCCGGTTTGTCGCTCCGATTGAGGTTGTAGGGCCTGATGGGCGTTTTGATCTTTATGCGGTCTGGACGCAGGCTGAAAAGGTCCTGTCGCAAGGATATGTCATGCAAATGCTGAACGCTGTGGCGCATTATGGCGGCGATCTGACAGACAGCAGTTTGCTGGCGGGGGATTTCAACAGCAGTCCGGTGTTCCAGACAAACGGCAAACGGCATTTTGAATTGGTGGACAAGCTGGCGGCGTTTGGGTTTGACAGCCTTTACCATCGGCTCCGATCTGATGTGCAGGGTCTCGAAAGTTCACCGACCTTTTATCTGCATCGCGACCGCGCAAAACCGTATCACCTTGATTATGTGTTTTGCCATCAAAGCCGGGGGCGCGCCCTAAGGGTTGGGGCGGCCAGAAAATGGCTGGCGATGAGCGATCACATGCCCTTGGTGGCTGATTTTTGAACGCGGGTATTTGTGCAGCGGTCAGCGGATCAGCCGGCGGGCGATGCTGGCGATCAACAAAAGCCCAAGGGCCGCGACAACGATGCTGGGCCCGGTTGGTGTGTCGAGCTGGAAAGAGCCGAACAGGCCCAACAAGGCAGCGGCTGCGCCAGTAATAGCCGCCAATACCGCCATACGCTCGGGCGTTGCCGCACCCAGCCTTGCGGTTGCTGCAGGGATAATCAGCAGGGCTGTGATCAGCAAGGCACCGACCACTTTGATCGCGACGGCCACCAGTATCGCCAGTGCCAGCGTGAACAACACCCCCTCACGGCGCGGGTTTTGACCGTGGGCGGTGGCCATTTCCCGATCCAGCGACGACACCAACAAAGGTCGCCAACGCCAGACCAACGCGCCAATGCACAGGGCCGCACCCACCCAGATTGTGATGACATCAGTCCAATCGACGGCCAGAATATCGCCGATAAGATAGCGCATCAGATCGACCTTGATGCTGGTGATCAGCGACACCGCCACAAGCCCCAGCGCAAGACCGGAATGGGCGGCAACGCCCAGCAGGGTGTCGGTGTGATGCAGGCGGGATTCAGCGGTCAGGATAACGGCGGCGATACCGATGGCGCAGATCAGAACACCCAGAAATATCGGCAGATTAAGGGCGAGCGCAAAGGCCACGCCCAAAAGGGCCGCATGCGAAACCGTGTCACCAAAATAGACCATGCGCCGCCACAAAACAAAACACCCAAGCGGCCCGGCAGCCAGTGCCACACCAACAGCCGCCAACGTGATCCGCAGCAGAAACTCATCCATGATCGTGACCTTCTGGTCCGTGATTGTGGTTGTGATTATGGTCATGATTGTGATCGTGGACATGGCGATAAAGCGCCAGCGCGCCTTCGGTTCCGTGGCCGAATAATTGCCGGTATTCTGGTGCTGCCGATACGATTGTCGGGGTGCCTTCGCAGCAGATATGACCATTGAGGCAAATGACCCGATCTGACGCGCTCATCACCACATGCAAATCGTGGCTGACCATCAGGATTGCGCAGCCCAGATCACGGCGGACCTCTTCTATCAGGCGATAGAATCCGGCGACGGCCGGTTGATCCAGCCCTTGCGCGGCCTCGTCCAGCACCAGCAAATCAGGTTTGCCGATCAAAGCATGCGCCAGCAAAACTCGCTGCAATTGCCCGCCGGATAAATCCGCGATCTGACGGTTCTGAATGTCGCCCAACCCCAGCTCGGCCGCCAGAATTGTCCGTTCGGCGGCATCACCGCCCGCCAGTTTCAAAAACCGCGCCACGCTCATTGGGAAGGCCTGATCGAGATGCAGTTTTTGTGGCACATAGCCGATCCTGATACCATTGCGGCGGCTGACGGTTCCGCTGCTGGGTGCCAACGCCCCTATCAGGCATTTCAGAAAGGATGATTTGCCTGACCCGTTCGGCCCGACGATCGTCACAATCTCGCCCGCATGGATTGAAAAATCGACATGCTGTAAAACCGCGCGGCCTTCGAACATCAGGCCCAGATCCTTGGTGGTGATCAGCGGGGCGGTCACGCCTGTACCTCATGTTGGCACGCCGGGCAGCGGCCTATCACCTCGACCACGCGCGAGGTGACGGCGAAACCAAGATCAACGGCGCCGCGGTCGATTTGTGTTTTCAACTGGCCCAGCGGGGCCTCGGCGACCTGACGGCAATCCTGACAGATCAGAAACATCGGCTCGTGGCCAAGCTCTGGCTGGCAACAAGCGGCAAAGGCGTTCAGGCGTTCAAGTTTATGGACAAATCCATGTTCGACCAGAAAATCAAGCGCGCGGTACACCACTGGCGGCTGGCTGCCCATTTGATCGGCCTTCAGCCGGTCCAGAATGTCATAGGCGCCAAGGGCTTTGTGGCTTTCCAGCAAGATTTCCAGCACCCGTGCCCGCACTGGCGTCAGGCGCAACCCGTTGTCCTGACAATAGGTGCGCGCATCGCTCATGCCACCCATGCGGCACAGGCGGTGGTTGTGTTTTTCAAAAACATTGGTTGTGCTGTTTGCAGGCATTTTCGGACCGATATTGTTATTGTATAACATATCATTTATATCCGCCCCAAATGCAATGATGCAAGTGATGAAACCATGATGTTACGATTGTTGATGGCGGCCTTTTTGATTTGTGCAGCCAATGTCGCGCAGGCGCGCACGCTGAATATCGTCACGGATATTGCCCCTGTGACGCTGCTGGTCAGGGGTGTCACAGGGGATGCACAGGACGTTGTGCAATTGATCAGCGGTCCGGTCTCGCCGCATGATTTCGCGCTTAAGCCGTCCGATATTCGCGCGCTTCAAGCCGCCGATGTGATCGTCTGGCTTGGCCCTGAGGCAACGCCGGGATTGGCGAAATTGTTGGCGCGGCCAGAGTTTTCGGCAAAGGCGATCACATTGAACGGGCTGCAGGGCACATTTCTGCTGCGCCCGCGTCACGCTGGATTGTTCATGGTCCCTGAAAAGGCCACGGACATGTTTGATCCACATACATGGCTTGACCCTGACAATGGCGCGTTGTGGGCGGGTTTGATTGCCGAAAGGCTGAAATCAGATGACCCTGATAACGCGGAAAGCTACGCGCGCGGCAGCGATCAGTTGCGTGCTGAAATTGCGCTGGCCAAGGCGCGTGTCACCGCCCTTTTTGCCCAGAACCAGCCTAGGCCGTTCGTGCAGTTCCATGATGCGTTTCAATATTTTGAGAACCAGTTCGCCCTTCGCCAACTGGGTGCCGCCACGTCAGAGACGGATGAGGCGACGAGTTTAGGCGTCATGACCCAATTGCGCGCTGAACTGGCCGGATACAAAGCCACTTGTGTTTTTGTGCAGGACGAGGCGCAAGCGCTACATGCCAGCGCACTTGTAGAAATCCCCGGAACCGCTATCGCCTTTGTCGACCCGCTCGGACGTGATATTGCCAAAAGTGGCGGCACGTATCCCGCCTTGTTGGATGCGATAGCGAACGCGATTGCAGGCTGTCTGTATCAGGGGTGAACGCATGAGCACGGTTGTTTTTATCGCGGTCATTCTGGCGGCTTTGCTGCATGCAGTTTGGAATGCGCTGGTCAAAGGCGGGGCGGACAAAACGCTGGCCATGGCGGCGGTTGTGCTGGGACATATGCCTCTTGCCATTCTGGTGCTGCCGTTTGTGCCAACCCCTGCCGCTGCAAGTTGGCCTTACCTGATCGCGGGCATTGTTTTGCACGTGGGGTATCAGCAATTCCTTTTACGATCCTATCACATTGGCGATCTGACACAGGTTTACCCGATTGCCCGTGGCACAGCGCCTTTACTGGTTGCCGGAATTTCGGTTCTGTTTTTAGGGGTTGAGCTGGAAATGATCGAGGTTCTGGCCGTTCTGGCAATCGGCACCGGGATCATGAGCCTTAGTCTGGTTCGTCAGAATGATGGCATGCGCAATATGAACGCGGCCGGGCTGGCCCTTGTCACCGGGTGTTTCATTGCGGCCTATTCGCTGATTGATGGCATGGGTGCGCGACTGGCCGGCACGGCCCTTGGGTTTTATGGCTGGCTGGCAATTGGCAATGGGGTGATCTTTGCCGCTATCACGGCTTACACCTCGCCGGGATTGCTGGGCCAAGTTCCGCTCCGCGCCAAGCGAGTGTTTGTGGTTGGCGGCAGCGCCTCGTTCACGGCCTATGCATTGGTCATCTGGGCCTTTACCCAGGCCCCGATTGCGCTGGTTACCGCGCTGCGGGAAACCAGCATCATCTTTGCGCTGCTGATTGGTGTGTTTTTCCTGAAAGAAAAGCTTGATTTGGCCAAGGTGTTTTCAACCATGGTGACCTTGCTGGGCGCAGCCCTGTTGCGCTTTGCAAAATAGACAGTGGTGCGATCAGCCCTTGCGAAAGACCACCACACGCGCCAGATCGCCTTGCCGTTCGGCCAAACCTTTTTCGCCATAGGTCTGGCGGCGCAGCATTTGGTATTCGGTCAATTGTGGCGCGAGTTCTTTGAATTTGGTGTCAAAGCCGTATTGCACAAATGCCTCGGCATTGATGCCAAGCACGAATAACGCGCCTTGCCGCGCGATCCGCAACAGACCGTCCAACGCATCCGGCCCGACATGGCCGTGGGTGAATGTTCCGGCACTTATCACGCCGCCATAACTGCCATCAGGAATGTCGAGCGTTTGGGTCAGATCCGCATGCACAGTCTGGCGATAGCACCCCTTGGCCATCGCCACCTTCAGCATTTCAGGCGTAATATCCAGCGCGTCGATGGCCCAGTCGCCAAGCTTGGCCAATTCAACCCCGCCCAGACCTGTCCCGGCGCCAACATCCAGCACCGGGCCGTCTGCTGTGGTTGCATTTTCTGCAAACACCTCGGCCACCACGCCGGGGGCGAGGTAGTCCATCTTTTCGGCAAATCCGGTGTCGTAACTGTCGGCCCAATCGCGATAAAGCTCGATTGAATCCTGTGGTGTCTTTATCGAATAGGCCCGTTTCAGATCAAGTTCATCATCCGCCATGCTGCGCTCCCGTTGCTGCGCGTCAGTCAGACAGGTTTTAGACGGATTTTCAACGGCAAACCGCGCAACGCACATGAAAGCACGCGGCGCGGCCTTGCGTTATTTACATATCAAGGCATTCGGCAACTTCGACGCTGCCGCCATCGCCCAACATCGGACAGCCTTTGGCCATTGCCACCGCCGCGTCCATATCTGCCGCGTTTACCAGCGAATAGCCCGCCGCCGGATTGGCCCCGCCATCATCGGCCACACCGCCGGACGATACGGTTTTGGACATGCCAAGGGGGTTGCCGCCATCGACGACGGCCTCGCCTAACGCGCCGAACCAATCCATCCAGGCCTTCATCACCTTTTCCCCCTCTTCCGGGCTTTCTGGTGCTTTGCCGCCATGGTAAACGAAAATGTATTTTGCCATTTGTATTCTCCCTTAGTTGATAAGTTGATTTCAGGCTGCCAGAGCCTCGAGTTTCCTAAGCGACGAGGTCCAGCCTTGGTTGTGGTTTTGCGCTGATTCATCATCAGGCAATTGTTGATGATTAAGCGAAAAAGCCGTGGTGCCATCCGCCTTTGCACTAAGCGTGATCATCACGCAGCTTTCGTTGCCGCGTTTGCCCTTGTCATCATGCCAGGCCCAGGTGAAACCGACTGAGTTGGGCCGATCAACGCTGGTGACCTGTCCTGAAACGGTGAATTGCTGACCATCCGCATTTGCCATAACAGAATGCCAAGGGCCGGTTTGGGTAAAATCAAGGCTATGATCCGGCAGGCTCATCCCCTCAGGGCCCCACCATTTGACCAAATGCTCGGGCTTGGTGACAAATTCAAACACACGTTCAATCGGTGCGTTCAAGGTACGGTCGATGCGCAATTCTGCCATCTATAAATCCTCTCGGTTTAATGCCTGTTCAAGCCGGTCAATGCTGGTCTGCCAAAACTTGCGGTGATATTCGACCCAGGCATTGACCGCGCGGATCGCCTCGGGCTTGACCGAATACATGCGGTGCTGCCGATCAATACGCTGGTGGATCACCCCGGCATTTCGCAGAACCTTCAGATGCCGCGAGATGGCAGGTGCTGAAATATCCGCCACAAGCCGCAAGTCCCCGGCACTTTGTTCGCCACCGTTTAACAAGCGTTCAACAATGGCAAAACGGATCGGATCGCCTAGGGCAGAAAAAGTTTGTGTTAGGTTTGACACTGGTGGTTCCGTAATTGCGAGTTTAGTTAATTAAGACATAGGTTAAATAAAAAATCAAGCCCGAAACACTCAAAATCCCTCTTGCGTATCGCATGCCGGATTCGCAGGATGGCCGGATGACAGATTTTACCCTTGCCGATATGAAATCCCTGCTGGACGAGGTGTTCGCCCCGTGGGTTCAGGATATGAACATCACCCCGGTTGAAAAGACCGAAAAAGGCGTCAGGTTCCGCTTGCCGGAAAACCCACGATTGGTGCGCACCGGTGGCGAAGGCCCTGCGGTGATATGCGGCCAAGCGGTTGCTGCCGCCGCAGACACTGCGGCGGTCCTGACATTGTCATCGCTCAACAGGCGGTTCCGCAATTGCACGACCGTGGATCTGACGACGCATTTTATGCGTCCGATGATGCTGGGGGATGTGGATATTCAGATATCAGCTCTGTCAAACGGGCGACGCATGGCGGTTACTTTGGCTGAATTCCGTTCTGTTGGATCCGATAAACTCGCAGCGGCAGCGACCTGCACTTTCGCTTATCTGGACATCTGAACCCAACTCCCCCTGGCATTCATCGTTGCAAAAATACTCCGGGGGAAGGTGCAATTCCCCTGGCGGAATTCACCGGGGGCCGCGCCCCCAGCCGACGCGCCGTTCAGGCGTCGTCGGCCCGGTTCCGGGCGAACAGCCCGGAACGCAATTTATTGATAGGCCACCATTGTCAGCAGCTCATATTCCGCCACTTGTTCGCAGTCACGATTAAACAAAGTGACGTTCCATCGAACCTCGCCATATTCATCTGTGCGCCCGGTTTTACGTTTCACCGTCAGGCGGGCGTGGATTTCCTCGCCGGGGCTGACGGGTTTTTGAAAACTCAGGCTATTCAGACCGGTATTGGCCAGCACCGGACCGGGGTTCGGTTCAACAAACAAACCCGCTGCAAAGCTCAGCAACAGATAGCCATGCGCCACCCGACCGGGAAAGAACGGGTTGGCCTTGGCGGCGTCCTCGTCCATATGCGCGTAAAAATTATCACCTGTGAATTCCGCGAAATGTTCGATGTCTTCCAGCGTAACGGTGCGCGGGTCGGTGTAAATGGTGTCACCGATAGCAAGATCGCCGTAAACGCGGGTGAACGGATGGGCCGTTGGTTTGACCTCGGTCGCGCCGGTGACCCACGTGTTGCCAATGGCGGTCAGGATGTCGGGGCTGCCCTGAATGGCCGTGCGCTGCATGTAATGCATCACGCCACGAATGCCGCCCAGTTCTTCGCCCCCACCAGCACGTCCGGGTCCGCCATGCACCATGTGCGGCAAGGGCGAGCCGTGACCGGTGGCCTCTTTCATCGAGGTGCGGTTATTGAAATACAACCGGCCATGCCAGGCGGCCGAAATCAGCGTAATATCGCGGGCCACAACTGGATCATTGGTGATGACAGAACCGACAAGCGAGCCGCCCCCGCGATTAAGCAACGCCCCGGCATGCGCCAGATCGCGGTAACCCATCAGGGTTGAAACCGGGCCAAAAGCCTCGACCGAATGCACGTTTACGGCGGCGTCAGGGTCATCGCAGCGCAGCAACATGGGTGGCAAGAACGCCCCTTTGTCACCATCGGCACCGTCGACGTCAAATCTTTCAGGGTCGCCAAATACCCGGCTACATTCGCCTGACAACAGGGAAACCGTGGCCAGAACATCCGCCTTTTGCGACGCCGAAGCCAGCGCGCCCATGCCGGTTGTTTTAAGCGTGGGATCACCGATAGTGGTGTCTGCAAGTTTCGCAGCGATGGCATCGGACAGCGGCCTGACCATGGCATCAGGCACAATCATGCGCCGGATCGCGGTGCATTTCTGTCCAGCCTTGGCGGTCATTTCGCGCACCGCTTCGCTGACGAAAAGGTCAAATTCCGGGTCGTCAACACCAACATCCGGGCCAAGAACAGAACCATTCAGCGAATCCTGTTCTGCCAGAAACCGCACGCCGCGTTTCAACAGCAATGGGTTTGAACGCAGTTTAAACGCGGTGTCAGCAGACCCTGTAAAACTAACGATATCCTGCGGCCCCAACCGGTCCAGCAGATCGCCGGTGCCGCCGGTGATCAACTGAAATGAACCATCCGGGAAAATACCGGATTCAGCCATCATCTGCACGCAAGCCTCGGTTAGATAAGAAGTGGCAGTTGCGGGTTTCACGATACCGGGAACCCCGGCCAGCAGGCTGGGTGCCAGTTTTTCCAACATGCCCCAGACCGGAAAGTTAAAGGCATTGATTTGCACGCCGACGCCCAGCAAAGGGGTGCAGATATGTTGCCCCAAAAATGATCCACTGCGCGACAATTGTTCAATTTCGCCATCAAGAAACACATGCCCATCCGGCATTTCCCGGCGGCCTTTTGAGGCGAATACCAACATCGTACCGATGCCGCCATCAATGTCGATCTTGCTGTCTGTCAGCGTCGCACCCGTCATGTAAGACAGCGCGTAAAGCGCATCGCGCCGTTCCTGCAAATAAAGCGCCAGCGCCTTTAGCCGCCGCGCCCGGTCGTGAAATGTCAGTTCGCGCAATGCCGGGCCGCCGACGTCACGGCCAAAATCAAGCATCGCCTGAAAATCAAGCCCGTCAGAGCCAGCAACCGCAATCACGTCGCCAGTAACGGCACTGCTGATCTGGCGGGTGTTGCCAGAAGGGGCGATCCATTTGTTTTGGGCAAACGAGTTCAACTGCATGATGGTCATATTAACGATCCCGGTGGTTTTCTGTTTCGCAACACTATTGACCAACCGGTCGGTTTATGCAAATCCTTTTCACACAGAAAACAGGAACAGATATGACTATGATGACTGCCCAGCAACGGGCCGAGCGGGCCTCGGCGATTATGTGGGAAAAAGACGTGGCCTCGCAATCGTTGGGCATGCATATCGACAAAATCGCCCCGGGGCGGGCAACCGCGTCGATGGTGGTTCAGGATCACCACCTGAATGGCCATGACATTTGCCACGGCGGCTACATCTTTTTGTTGGCAGACAGTGCCTTTGCCTTTGCCTGCAACAGCTATAATCAGATGACAGTGGCGCAGCATAACTCGATCACCTTTGTGTCTCCGGGTCGTCCGGGTGAACGTCTGGTGGCGGTAGCGACCGAGGCAAATAAAACCGGCCGCAACGGCATTTATGACGTTACAGTCAGCGGCGAAGACGGCCGTGTGGTTGCCGAGTTTCGCGGCTGTTCACGCACCATCAAAGGCCAACATTTTGAAGAGAACGAGGATTAAACAATGACCGAAGCCTTTTTATGCGAGGGTCTGCGCACCCCAATCGGGCGTTACGGCGGCGGCTTAAGCTCGGTTCGTCCCGACGATCTGTTGGCGGGCGTGATTGCCGATGTTCTGGCGCTTGCCCCCGGTCTTGATGCAGCGGCCATTGACGATGTGATTATGGGTTGCGCAAATGGCGCAGGCGAAGACAACCGCAACGTCGCCCATATGGCAACGCTGCTGGCCGGGCTGCCTGACAGCATTCCGGGGGCGACGATCAACCGTTTATGCGGCTCTGGTCTGAACGCGGTTGGCATTGCAGCGCAGGCGATCAAATCGGGTGATGCGGACATCATTCTGGCGGGTGGCGTGGAAAGCATGAGCCGCGCACCGTTTGTCATGGGCAAGTCGGAAACGGCCTTTGGGCGCAATGCGGAAATCTTTGACACCACGATTGGCTGGCGTTTTATCAATCGCAAGATGAAGGTGGCATATGGCGTCGATTCGATGCCGGAAACGGCTGAAAATGTGGCGGCTGAATTCAACATTTCGCGCGCCGATCAGGACGCATTTGCCTATCGGTCGCAAGAACGCGCGGCGGCGGCTATCGCGTCCGGGCGGTTTGCGCAGGAAATCACCCCGGTCAGCATTTCGCAGCGCAAGGGCGATGCGATCATTGTCGACACAGACGAACATCCGCGTCTGACCAGCCTTGAAAAACTGGCGGCCTTGCGCGCACCGTTCCGCGAAGGCGGCAGCGTGACGGCGGGCAATGCATCCGGCGTCAATGACGGCGCGGCGGCGATCATTATCGCCAGCGGCTCGGCCGTTGAAAAATTTGGACTGACGCCAAAGGCCCGCATTCTTGGCATGGCCAGCGCCGGTGTGCCGCCGCGGATTATGGGCATCGGCCCCGCCCCGGCCAGCAAGTTGTTGATGCAACGGCTTGGCCTGAAAATCGACGACATTGATCTGGTTGAGTTGAACGAGGCGTTCGCGGCGCAAGGCCTTGCGGTCATGCGCGAACTTGGGCTGGCGGATGATGCGGTCCATGTGAACCCCAACGGCGGGGCCATTGCGCTCGGCCATCCGCTGGGCATGTCGGGGGCGCGACTGGCGCTGACGGCAGCGGTTGAAATGACAAACACCGACGCACGACGCGCGCTTTGCACCATGTGTATCGGCGTCGGTCAGGGAATTGCCCTGATGCTTGAAAAGGTTTGAGGAACACGAAATGGAAGATCTGACACCCAAAAAAGAAAGCCTTGATGCGATCGAAATCGCCTCGCGCGATGAAATCAGCGCGCTGCAGCTTGAGCGGATGAAATGGTCGCTGAACCACGCCTATTCAAATGTGCCGCATTACAAAGCCGCATTTGATGCCGCTGGTGTGCATCCCGACGATTTGAAATCCCTGTCTGATCTGTCGAAATTCCCGTTTACGGTGAAACAGGATTTGCGGGACAATTACCCTTTCAATATGTTTGCTGTACCCCGCGAACAAATCGCGCGGGTGCATGCCTCATCCGGCACCACGGGCCAGCCGACAGTCGTTGGCTATACCACCAACGATCTGGATATGTGGGCCAGCGTGGTTGCGCGCAGTTTGCGGGCTTCGGGCCTGAAGCCGGGCGATCTGTTGCACAATGCCTATGGTTACGGCCTGTTTACCGGCGGGCTGGGTATTCACGCGGGGGCCGAAAAGCTGGGCCTGACCCAGGTGCCGGTTTCCGGTGGCATGACGCCCCGACAGGTCCGCCTGATCGAAGATTTCCGCGCGGACGGGATCACCGTTACGCCGTCTTATATGTTGTCGATCCTCGATGAGTACCGCAAGCAAGGGTACGACCCGCGCAAATCCCCGCTTAAGGTCGGCATTTTTGGTGCCGAGCCTTGGACGAATGCGATGCGGTTGGAGGTGGAAGACGCCTTTGACATGCACGCGGTCGATATTTACGGCCTTAGCGAGATTATCGGCCCCGGTGTGGCAAACGAATGTGTGGAAACCAAAGACGGGTTGCACGTTTGGGAGGATCATTTTTACCCCGAAATCGTCGACCCGGAAACCGGTGAGCCTGTCGCCGAAGGTGAGTTGGGCGAATTGGTGTTTACCTCGCTGACCAAAGAGGCCTTTCCGATTGTCCGCTATCGCACCCGCGATCTGACCCGTCTGTTGCCGGGAACGGCGCGCAGTATGCGCCGGATGGAAAAGATCACGGGCCGGTCGGATGACATGATCATTCTGCGCGGCGTCAACGTGTTCCCGACCCAGATCGAGGAACAGTTGATGACCGTCAACACGCTGGCACCGCATTTTCAGATTGAACTGACCCGCAAAGGCCGGATGGATCATATGATCGTGCATGTTGAGGCCACCACCGGTGCCGCCGGTCAGGCAGCGCGCGATGCTTCGGCCCAGCAATTGTCAAAACGCATCAAGTCAACGGTCGGCATCACCGCTGAAATCCGCACGGCTGATCCCGGCAAAGTTGCCCGATCCGAAGGCAAAGCGGTGCGTGTGGTTGACAACCGGCCAAAAGAATAATGGCCCGCACAATCGCCAAAGACTATGAGGAAAAGCGGCAGGCCATTCTTGGCAAGGCCGCTGTTTTCTTTGCCGAACATGGGTTTGATCGCTCGTCGATGAACCAGCTTGCATCGGCCTGTGGTGTGTCCAAGGCGTTGATTTATCACTATTACGACAGCAAAGACGCGCTGCTTTATGACATCGTTCTGACCCATCTCAAGTCGCTTTTGGAAACGGTGCAGGCGGTGGATCAGTCAGTGACGGATAAAGAGGTCGCACTACGTCAGACTATTCGCGCTATTCTGCTGGCCTACCGCGATGCAGATGCCGAACATCAGGTCCAGACCGAAGCAATGACGGCCTTGCCAGAGGATCAGCGCGAGGTTCTGGCCGATTTGCAGCGGCAGATGGTGCAGATTGTTTCGGACGCGCTTGAGGCCGTGACGCCCCAAGTGTATGCCGCCGCACCCGAAAAGCTGCGCCCGGTAACGATGACCCTGTTTGGCATGGTGAACTGGTTTTACATGTGGCACCGCAAAGGCAAAGGCATGAGCCGTGAAGATTACGCCGACCTTGTCGCCGATCTGGTTCTGCGCGGTGTTAAGGGGCTGGACGACGCTGAATAGAGCGCCGCGCACGAACCCCTCTTGTTCACAGATTCTTAATGTGGGATTGTCAGGCTTATCGCGCAGCGTCCAATGATCCAGAGGCTATGAACAGCCCACTTGACCTTCTCCAATCCGTATTTGGATTTGACAGCTTTCGACCCGGTCAGGGCGAAATCGTTGACGCTGTTTGTGCGGGATCAAACGTGTTGGCGATCATGCCAACGGGTGGCGGTAAATCTTTGTGCTTTCAGTTGCCAGCACTGGTTTCCGGCGGTGTCACAGTTGTTATTTCGCCACTAATTGCCCTGATGCGCGATCAGGTGCGCAGCATGGTCGAACTTGGCATTTGCGCCGGGGCGCTGACCAGCGGCAATACAGAAGAAGAAACCGAAGAGGTGTTTCAGGCGCTGGAGCAAGGCCGGTTGCGCCTGCTTTATATCGCGCCAGAACGGCTGGCCAATCCCGGAACGCAGCGTTTGTTGCAAAAGATCGACACCCGACTAATTGCAGTCGACGAGGCGCATTGTGTCAGTCAATGGGGCCATGATTTCAGGCCGGATTACCTAAAAATTGGTGCGCTTAGACAGCAATTGAACGTACCTTTGGCGGCCTTTACCGCGACTGCTGACGCCGAAACCCGCGATGAAATCGTCGCGCGGTTGTTTGATAATGTGCCGCCTGATATCTTCCTTTATGGCTTTGATCGCCCCAATATCACGCTGGCGTTCCAACCAAAAGATAAGCCACGCGACCAAATTCTGGATTTCGCTAAGGCGCGCAAAGGCCAGTCTGGCATCATCTATTGTGGCACACGGGCGAAAACCGAAACGCTGGCGCAGGCGTTGCGCGTGGACGGGCATCAGGCGTTGCATTATCACGCGGGTCTTGATCCTGAGGCGCGCCGAACGGCCGAAACCCGTTTTTCGCGCGAGGATGGCCTGATCGTCGTTGCCACCGTGGCCTTTGGCATGGGTGTCGACAAACCCGACATCCGATGGGTGGCACATGCCGATCTGCCCAAATCAATCGAGTCGTATTATCAGGAAATTGGCCGCGCCGGGCGTGATGGGGCACCTGCCGACACCCTGACGCTTTACGGGGCCGAAGATGTGCGCCTAAGACGGGCACAAATCGACGAAGGCTTGGCACCGCCTGAGCGCAAAGAAGCGGACCATGCCCGGCTTAATGCGCTGCTTGGTCTGGCCGAGGCAAGGCGATGCCGTCGCCGGGTTTTGCTGCGCTATTTCGGCGAGGATATGAAGGCCTGCGGCAATTGCGATCTGTGCGCTGATCCACCCGAGGTTTTTGACGGCACCGAGGTCGTTCGCAAGGCGTTGTCGGCGATCCTGCGCACGGACGAATCCTTTGGTGCAGGCCATCTGATTGATATTCTGCGCGGCTCAGCCACCGATAAAATCCGCCAGCGCGGCCATGATAAACTGCCAACATTCGGCGTCGGCGCGGACCTGTCCAAAGGTGAATGGCAAGCGGTGTTTCGCCAGATGATGGGCTATGATCTGATCCGGCCCGATGCGGCGCGCTATGGCGCGCTTAGGATGACCGCTGTGGCGCGCCCGATCCTGAAGGACGAGGCCAGTATCGAGCTGCGCCGCGACACCATCGTTGCCCGTTCGTCTGCATCGCGCCCTAAGGTGCGCGCGCTGGTGGCCGAAGAAGACGAGCCTTTGCTGGCCGCCCTGAAATCCAAACGCCGCGCATTGGCGGAGGCGATGAAAGCACCGGCTTATGTGGTTTTCCCCGATCGCACCTTGATCGAAATGGTCAACGCTTTGCCCGCCGATCTTGACGGATTTTCCCGCCTGCCTGGGGTCGGCAGCAAAAAGCTGGAAAAATACGGCAAGATTTTTCTTGAGGTCATCAATCAGTCACCCGTAGCCGATTTGCACCCGGCCCGGCGCAAGCTCGCTGGTCAGGACGGCGGGGATTTGTTCGATTTACTGCATGCCGCGCAGGTCGATCTGGCGCGCGGAGAGGATGGCGCGGGCAAACCGATGAGCTGTTCCAGCGCGTCTTTGGCCAAGCTGGCGTCGTCGCGACCCAGCGATATCGGTGCCGTTAACCGGATATTGGGGGATGCTAAGGCAGAAAGGTTCGGCACGCGGTTTCTTGAAATTTTGCATGCGCAGTAATTTTCGTGTATATGGCAACGTGGGGGCGTTGCTTTGGACAGCGAGGCCGTATGATATTCAAGAACCTGATTCCCCTGTTTGCCGGGCTGACGCTGGCGGGCGGTTTATCCCAATTCCCTGAATTTTCTCAACAATACACCCAGCGCGTTGGCGGTGCCTATGTCGAATTGCGCGCCGTTGCCGACGGTTTTCGCAATGATGCAGCGGCCAGTGGCAAAACCGTGGATCAGGCGGTTGATGAGTATTTTGCCGCCGATAGTCAGTTTTTTCACGATCGTGGCGCGGCCATTCAGTCGATCTTGACCCGCGAGGGCTATCTGAAACAGCATTATGACGCACTGATACAGGGCAGCGGCTTTGATCAGCTGATCGAATTTGCCACCGAACGTGACATCGAACTTGCCCGCGATACTTTAGGGATTTACAAACCGGCCCTACCACTGACACTTGTCGGTGCGGCCCATGCCGGGCTTGGCTTTCTGGTTGGTTTTTTGGCTCTGCGGTTTCCGCTGTTGTTCCGCCGACGCAAATCAGGCCGTGCCGGGCCTCAGGCCGCATAGTGTTTGTGCAGGCCTGTTTTGCGGGCCTGAGGATGATTTGGGGGCGCAATGCTGACTGTGATTTCTCCGGCCAAGCGGCTGGATTTTGGACCTGCCGAGGCAAAGATCGCGCCAAGCGCGCCTGAATTCGCCTCTGATGCGGCCTCGCTTAGTCGCACGATGCGACGGCTAAGCGTGCCAAAGCTGCAAAAACTGATGCATATCAGCCCGGATTTGGCGAAGCTCAACCAAGGCCGGTTCAAAGCCTTTGAAGATGATCCCGCGCCCGAGGCGACCAAACCCGCAGCGCTGGCGTTTGCCGGCGACACCTATCTGGGGCTTGAGGCCGCGACGCTTGAAGCCGATGAAATGGCCTATGCGCAAGATCATCTGCGGATATTGTCCGGCCTTTACGGCCTGTTGCGGCCAATGGATCGCATTCAGCCCTACAGGCTTGAAATGGGCAGCCGATTGGCCACCCGGCGGGGAAAAACGCTGTATCAATATTGGGGCGTGCGGCTAGCTGATGCGCTGAACGCGGCGGCTGAAACCACCGGCGCGCGCGCTTTGGTGAATTGTGCCAGCGTTGAATATTTCACCGCGGTACCAATGGACAAACTGGCCATTGAATTGGTGACACCAACTTTTCTCGACATGCAGAACGGCGAGGCGAAAATCGTCAGCTTTTTTGCCAAACGCGCGCGCGGTGCAATGGCGCGGTTCATCGTGCAAAACCGGATTGTTGACCCGGCAGGCCTGAAAGATTTTGACACCGGTGGGTACAAGTTTCAGCCCGGACAATCCACACCGTTACGTCCGGTTTTCCTGCGCGAAGATTGAGCTTTCATTGTTCCAGAAATACTCAGACCGCAAAGCCGCAAATCGCTAAAGGTGGCATTGCCCCGGCCGACGCGCCGTTCAGGCGTCGTCGGCCGGGTCGCGCAAAGGCTTAGCCTTGCGCGAAACCGGCACGGGGATTGCTATTTCAGTTTGCCTTCGACGCTCAGGCCAAGGGACGTCCAGGCCTGCATGCCACCGCGATAATATTTCAGCTTTTCAGGTGGGTATCCCAGATTGATCAGGGAATATTTGGCCCGCACGAACATGCCCGGCGTCTGTCCACACCAATAGCCGTTGCAATAGGCAACGATGGTTTTTGCGTTGTCGAAATTCAGGGTGCCGTCGTCGTTTTCCTCGACCCCGAAATAATCCTGAATAGAAAAGGCCGCGATATCCGGATCGTCATTCAGCAGGGTGTAAGGCACGTTTACTGTGCAGGGGATGCGCAGGTTGCGGTGCCAGTTTTCGGTACGCGAGTCGATAACGATGATGGTTTCATCACCTTGCGCCTTCACCATGTAGTCGATGAATTCCAGCTCGCCCAAGGTTTCGATGCCGTGGCCCAGATTGATCGGCTGGGGCATGCCGCGCGATGTCGTGGCATAGGCGGCGTTGATGGTGTTTTCGTTGTTCTGGTCCCGCGCGATCTTGCAGGTTTCGCCGTTCAAAGTGACGGTGAATTCGGTCGTGCCTTTTTTGATGAAACTTTCGGCTGCGGCGGGCAAGGTAAGGGTTGCGATTGCCAAAGCGGCAAGGGTTGCTCTGATCATTTTGTGGTCCTTTGATAAAACATCTTGTGTCCGCCCTGTTCACATTTGGCGTTATCAGGCCAGCTTATGATTAAATTCGCATAATGGAATATATTTTTGGTGACTGAGGGGATTGGTCGCAGCGTCAGGCAAACACCCCCTGACAGAACCAACCGCCCGAGATCACGCCGCCATGGGCGTAATATAGCCACAACCGGTCGCCGCTTTTGGTGTCCAGCCGCCAGTAATCCCGCAACCCGGAACGCCAGTTGGGATCGTCAAGCCACCATTCCGGGGCGATGCGTTCGGGGCCGATGGCTGCGAGCGTCCTGAAATTGCGCCGCCGCCACCGAAAACTGACGGGCGGGCGACTGTCGCCCTCAACAGACACGATTTCCGATGGGAACAGGACCAGCGGGCGGGGGTTTTCCGGCCGGGACCAGTCCAGTGCGGGGTCGGCCCAGGCGGCGGCCATGATGGTGGCGGTCTTTTCCGGGATGTGGCTGTTGGCGGGGTGCAGGCGGGTGATCGCCTCCAGCCCGATGCGCCCGCCCACCCGGGTTATCAGGTCATCCATCGCCGTGCCGTCATCGCGTTTCTGGTTGGCTGCAGTCAAGGCCTGGGCGTGGCCCGCGTGTTGCATGGGGTGAAGCGGCTCGGTCACCGTGGCCTCCAGCCGGATAACGTCGATGCCAAAGCCGGGATCCACATCGGTCAGTTTCAGGGCGATCAGGGGGCGCATCTGTTCGGCTGAGCGGCTGGGCCGGGCAAGCCCTGCCTCGATGCTTTGGCTGGTATGGTCGGCGCGAAACAGATCAAGCCGGATGCGCCGCGCCCCCTTGCCGCTGGATTTCAGTTTGGCGCAAAGCGGCGGCAGCAGGCGATCAATGGCGGCCATGATGTCGCTTTCCAACCCGATCGGTTCAGGCAGGCTCAAGCGGGTGGCGAAATTGCTGTCCGGTCGTGCCGGGGTGATCGGTTCGGGTTCAACCCCAAGTGCCTGATCCAGACGCCGCACCACATCGCGGCCAAACCGGCGGGCAAGGGCGGCGCGTGGCAGGCAGGTCAGTTCGTCAATGCGTCGGATGCCCAGCCGGGTCAGGTTGGTTGCCGCAGCGGGGGGCAGGCGCAGGGCGGTGATTGGCAGGGCCGCGATGGCCTGTCGGGTTTTGCCGGGCGGCGCAATCGTCGGCGCGGTCGTGGTCAGCAACAGACGCGGCGCGGCGCCGCCGCGGGTCCAGTGACGCTTGGCGGCGCGGGATCGGGTGGCGGGGGCCTCTTGATCTATGGCGTCGCCGGATCGTGCGCTGTGGCCTGATTGCCCGGAAAACCGCGCCAGCGCCCAGGCTGCCCCGGCGGTATCGGCAATGCCGGACTGCACGCTAAGGCCCAGCGTGGCGCAATCTGATTGCACGGTTTCTGTCAGGGCCAGCTCGCCGCCAAACAGATGGGCACAGCCTGTGATGTCAAGCAACAGCGCGGCGGGCGGCTCTTCCGCGATGTAGGGGGTGAACTTCCCGGCCCAGCGGCGCAGGCGGGTCAGAAACGCCGCCTCGGCCAGTCGGCTGGCGGGGCGAGTGACAAGGTTGGGACAAAAAGCGCGTGCATCGCGCAAGGGCTGGCCGGGGCGCAGGCCTTCGATTTCGGCCTCGATAGACAGGCTGGCAAGGGTTTGGGTGTTGTTATCTGTGGCGACCACAGCCAGCGGGCCGGACAACGCGCCGCGTTCAAGCCGCAAAACACGTTCTGCGGCCAGTCGGGGAAACCAGAGGGAAAGGATTCGGCGGTGTTGTTGCATGAGGTATGTTCGCTATTTGTTCTCAATTTAAAAGATAAGATCAACGGAGTCGAGTCCGGGGTTTCAGTCAAAGGCACCCATCGCAAAAAAGCGGCATTCGCTAAAAACGACCAAGGTGTCGCAAACCGTCCAGCAGGGCAGGCGAATCGCTGCCATGAAATAATCACTGAAAATTTCACGGAGCCTAGTGCTGGCAATGCTGTCCCTGACCGATCCTCCGCTCAAAAGTCTTGGGGCCGATTTGCGGGCTTTGCGCAAGGCGCGTGGGCTGACCTTGGTGGATATGAGCGAAGCACTTGAACGCTCGGTCGGGTGGGTTAGCCAGATCGAACGGGACTTGTCCAAGCCATCCATCAGCGATCTAAAGGCCATTGCAAAACTGTTTGACGTGCCGCTGTCGCTGTTCTTTGGCCAGACCGACGCGCCCGAGGCCGAGCAGGGATATGTTGTCCGGCAAGGCGCGCGTCGGCGGATCGGGTCAGGTGACGCGGGATTGATCGAAGAGATGCTATCGCCCGATCTGACCGATGATTTTGAGGTGGTGCATTCCGTTTTTCAGCCCGGCGCAAGTCTGGCCACGCCAAACACCAGACCGACGCAAGAGGTTGGCTATCTGATCAGCGGGCGGCTTGATATGATCATAGATAAGCGCGAATTCACAATTCACCCCGGCGATTCGTTTCGCATCCGCGGCGAGGCGCATTCTTGGGCCAACCCATACAAAGAACCAGCGGTTGCGATTTGGGTGATCGCCCCGCCGGTTTATTGACCCGCCATGTGGAAGGAAGCCAAATGTTAAAGACCGGAAAATGTGCCTGTGGTGCGGTCACGTTTCAATCCCTTGGGCCTTGGCGTGATATTATATCGTGCCATTGCGACGAATGCCGCCGGACGACCGGGCATTTCTGGGCGGCGACGGCGGTGCCAGAAGGCGCGCTGAAGCTGACAAATGCCGCCGGTCTGAAATGGTTTCGGTCGTCAGACGTGGCAAAGCGCGGATTCTGCACCGGTTGCGGGGCCAGCCTGTTCTATAAACACGACGACAAGGATTACATCGCCATTGGTGCGGGCTGTCTGGACGGGGAAACCGGGCTTAAGATGGTTGAAGAAGTGTTCACCCATGAAAAGGGTGATTATTACGCGCTGTCCGAAGATGTAACGCATTCCACAGCTTGGTCAGAGGCGTGGAAAGTTGACTGATACGCGACGGGCGCAGCGCCGGGTTTTGAACATGAGAACAACAATTCTGTTTGGCGGGCACGTGCCCAGCCTGAATTTCGACTGAAGGAGAGGCAAATGTCCGATTTTCCAACTACGGCCCGTGTGGTCATTATCGGCGGCGGGGTCGTCGGGGCGTCTTCGCTTTATCATCTGGCCAAGGCGGGCTGGACGGATTGCGTTCTTTTGGAAAAGAACGAACTGACAGCGGGTTCGACCTGGCACGCGGCGGGCAATGTGCCGACATTTTCGACCAGCTGGTCGATCATGAACATGCAACGCTATTCGACCGAGCTATATTCCGGGTTGGGTGAAGAGGTCGATTATCCGATGAATTACCACGTCACCGGATCAATCCGGTTGGCGCATTCCAAGGAACGGATGCAGGAATTTCAGCGGGCCAGGGGCATGGGATTGTATCAGGGAATGAACCTTGAAATCCTGTCGCCTGACGAAACCAAAGAACGCTATCCGTTTTTGGAAACGCATGATTTGAAAGGGTCGCTTTTTGATCCGGCTGACGGCGATATTGACCCCGCCCAGTTGACTCAGGCCTTGGCCAAGGGCGCGCGTGATATGGGCGCCAAAATCATGCGGTTCTGCCCGGCAACCGGGGTTTCGCGTGAAAATGGCGAATGGATTGTGCACACGGACAAGGGCGATATCCGCTGTGAATATGTGGTGAACGCTGCGGGTTACTATGCCCAGCGGGTTGGCGAATGGTTCAAGCCTTATGGTGGCCGCACCGTGCCGATGATGGTGATGAGCCATCAGTATTTGCTGAGCGAGGAAATTCCAGAGCTTGAGGCCTGGAACAAAGAAGTTGGCCACAAGCTGCCGCTTTTGCGCGATGTCGACAGTTCCTATTACCTCAGGCAAGAAAAATTCGGTCTGAACCTTGGCCCGTATGAAGGCAACTGCAAGGCCCATTGGGTGAACCCCGATGACCCGATGCCCGAAGATTTCAGCTTTCAACTTTACCCCGATGATCTGGACCGGATCGAATGGCATATTGAAGACGCAATGGCGCGGGTGCCTTTGCTGGGGCAAGCCGGGATTTCCAAGGTCATCAATGGCCCGATCCCCTATGCGCCCGATGGCAACCCGCTGGTCGGGCCAATGCCGGGTGTGCCAAACGCGTTTGAGGCCTGCGTCTTTACCTTTGGTATTGCCCAAGGTGGCGGGGCTGGCAAGGTGCTGGCCGAGTGGATGACCGAAGGCTGTACCGAATGGGATATGTGGTCATGCGACCCACGCCGGTTCACCGATTACACCGATCAGGACTATTGCGTTGAGAACGGCAAGCAGATTTATGGCCATGAATATGCGATGCATTTTCCAGCCTATCGTTGGCCTGCGGGCAAAGACCGCAAACTGTCACCGGTCGATGGCAAAATCCGCGATCTTGGCGGACAGATGGGCGCCTTTAATGGCTGGGAGCGGGCAAATTGGTTTGCGCAGGACGGCGATGACACGTCCGATGAAAGCACGCAAACCTGGGGCCGGGCCGGGCCTTGGGAACAGCGTGTGCGCGAGGAATGCGAAGCGGTCCGTGATGACGTTGGCGTTTTGGACCTGCCGGGCTTTTCGCGCTATAACCTGTCTGGTCACGGCGCGGCGGATTGGCTGCGCACGATGGTTTCCGGTGGTTTGCCGCGGGTTGGCCGGATGTCGCTGTTGTATTTCCCGGACAAGCGTGGCCGCATCCTGACGGAAATGTCGGTAATGCATCATTCGGTGAACTTCTTCACGCTGATCACGGCGGGTGCGGCGCAGTGGCATGATTTTGAATACCTCAAGGCCAATTTGCCCGACGGGTTGAACCTGACCGATCACACTGCTGATTTTGGCACATTAATTGTAACTGGCCCCAAGTCGCGTGATTTGTTTGAAGGGCTGACCGACGCCGATCTGACGCTGCCGTGGCTTAGCCATCAACGGGCCCATATCGGCAAGCATGAATGCACGTTGGCGCGGGTGTCTTTTGCGGGCGAGCTTGGCTGGGAAATCCACGCGCATCACGAACATGTTGCACCGATTTATAACGCCGTGCTTGCAGCCGGGGCGAAACCGTTCGGGATGTGGGCGCTAAATTCGCTGAGGCTCGAAAAAGGCTATCGCGCTTGGAAGGGTGATTTGTCGACGGATTATACCATGCTGGAAGGCGGGCTCGACCGGTTCATCAAGCTGGATAAACCTGAGGATTTTCCGGGCAAGGCGGCGATCCAGAACGAGCGTCAGCAAGGTGTCAAGAAACGCTTTGTAACCCTGATCGTGGAGGCAGGGGACGCGGATGCGCCTTATATGTCGACCCTGTGGCATGACGGGCAAGTCGTGGGTGAAACCACCTCGGGCGGTTGGGGATATCGGGTCAATGCCTCGATCGCGCTTGGCATGTTGCGCACCGATTTGGCCGTTCCCGGCACCGAGGTAGAGGTCGAGATTTTTGGCGAGCGTTGTCGCGCGGTGGTGCAGGAAGATCGCCCAGTGTGGGATCCTGAAAACGAAAGGCTGCGGTCATGAGCCGGATAACCCTTTTGGATGGTGGCATGGGGCAGGAAATTGCCACACGTGCCGGTGATGTGGATTCTCCGTTATGGTCGATGAAGGCAATGATGGAGCAACCCGGACTGGTCGAAAAGGTTCACGCGGAATATTTCGACGCCGGGGCGACCATTGCCACGACAAACACCTACCCGGTGCATCACGACCGGCTGGATCCAAAGGGGCTTGGCGACAAGTTCGCGACACTGTTGGAAAGCGGGCTGGTTGAGGCGGAAACTGCAAGGTCTGCACATGGGTCAGGCCGGATTGCCGGGGCAATCGGGCCACTGGGGGCGTCATATCGGCCGGATATTTGCCCGCCAGTCGAGGTGGCCGCGCCGTTATATGGCGAAGTGGCGGCAATTCTGGCACCACGGGTTGATCTGCTGATTTGCGAGACGGTTTCATCTGTCGTGCAGGCTGAAGGCGCGTTGGCCGGGGCGATGGCCCACGGCAAACCTGTCTGGTTGGCGGTGTCTGTCTCTGACGACGACGGCACGGTTTTGCGGTCGGGTGAGCCGGTGGGCGATCTGGCGGCGGTTGTTGCGAAATATAAACCGGCGGCGGTTCTGGCGAATTGTTCGGTTCCCGAGGTGATGCAGGACGCTTTGGAAATCATTCGCGGTTTTGATCTGCCGTTTGGGGCTTATGCGAATGGTTTCAGACACATTAGCGCTGCCTTTCTTGAAGACGCGCCAAGTGTGGATGTTTTAGAGGCCCGCCCTGATCTTGGCCCGGCGGAATACGCGGATTTTGCGCTGCATTGGGTTGGTATGGGCGCGACCATTGTCGGTGGCTGTTGCGAAACAGGGCCTGCGCATATCGCGGAAATCGCGCGGCGTTTAGAACGCTCAGGCTTTGAAATTGTCTGACCGGGTATGAGTATTTCTGGAACAATGATGGCCGGGGTTCAGCTGGTTGAACATGGCGGCCCTGAGATGTTGGTCTGGAACCCGGCGATCCCTGTTCCCGCGCCGGGGCCGGGCGAGGCACTGATTAAGGTATTGGCCGCCGGGGTGAACAACACCGACATCAACACGCGGATTGGCTGGTATTCGAAATCTGTCACCGGGCCCACGGATGCCGTTGGGAACGAGGATAGGATCGAGGACGGAGGCTGGGCCGGGGCGTTGCCGTTTCCGCTTATTCAGGGTGGTGACATGTGCGGCGAGGTGATGGCGCTGGGCCATGAGGGCAGCGCGATTGCCATTGGTGCTCGGGTCATCTGCCCAACCAACCAGCCGGTTTCAACGCAGGCAGAGCCTGTAAAAATCCGGGTGATCGGGTCAGAATATAACGGCGCGTTTGCCCAGTATTGCGTGGTGCCGGTGGATCAGTTGTATGACGTGACCGCCTCGCCTTTGTCTGACGTCGAAATAGGCGCGATGCCCTGTGCCTTTGGCACCGCGATGGGGCTATTGATGCGTGCCGGGGTTAGTATTGGCGATCATGTGCTGGTCACCGGCGCGTCTGGCGGGGTCGGCATGGCGGCAGTGATGATCGCCAAGCTGATGGGCGCTGAAGTGACCGGCGTGAGTTCGGCCAGCAAAGCCGCTGACGTGCAGCGCGCCGGTGCGGATCAGGTGATCGGGCGCGATCAGGTGCCAGCGGCGCAGGCCTATACCGTGGTGATCGACCTAGTCGGCGGCGCTGGTTGGGGCGCGTTGATTGACGCGCTGAAACCCGGCGGTCGCTACGCCGTGGCGGGTGCCATTGGCGGGCCGATGGTCGAGGCGGATTTACGCTCAATTTACCTCAACGACCTGACGATTTTTGGCTGCACCCATCAGTCGAAAGAGGTGTTTGCAGCCCTTGTCGATCTGATCAACCAAGGCGCTTTGCGCCCGCTGATTTCCAAAACTTACCCTTTGAAAGACATTGCCACGGCGCAGGCGGATTTCACATCCAAACGCTATCCCGGCAAGTTGGTTCTTATTCCCTGACGGAGATTTATCATGACCCTTCCAAGTAAAGCCCGTGCAGTTATCATCGGCGGCGGCGTTGTTGGCTGTTCGGTGGCCTACCACCTGACCAAGCTCGGTTGGAAAGACGTTGTTTTGCTGGAACGCAAACAACTGACCAGCGGCACGACCTGGCACGCGGCGGGGCTGATCGGGCAGCTTCGGGCATCGTCAAACATGACACGGCTGGCGAAATACACGGCTGAACTTTATCACAAGCTTGAGGCGGAAACCGGGGTGGCAACGGGGATGCGTCAGGTCGGCTCGATCTCAGCCGCCCTAACGGATGAACGCAAGGAAGAATTGTTCCGCTCGGCCGCGATGGCGCGGGCTTTTGGTGTGCCGGTTGAGGAATTGTCGCCCGCTGAAGTCAAAGAACGCTATCCGCATTTGAACATGGATGGGGTCAAGGCCGGGGTTTGGCTGCCCACTGACGGGCAAGGGGATCCTGCCAATATCGCATTGGCGATGGCCAAAGGCGCGCGGATGGGCGGTGCCAAGGTTGTTGAGCAGGTCAAGGTCACAAGGATCGCGTGTGCGGGCAATCGTGTGACCGGTGTTGATTGGCAAAAGGGCGGTGAGAGCGGTCATATTGAGGCGGATTTCGTCGTCAATTGCGCCGGTATGTGGGGCCATGAGGTTGGTCGGATGGCCGGGGTGAATGTGCCGCTGCATGCTTGCGAACATTTTTACATCGTGACCGAGCCGATCAAAGGTCTGACCCAGATGCCGGTGCTGCGTGTGCCTGATGAATGCGCCTATTATAAAGAAGACGCCGGTAAAATCCTGCTGGGCGCGTTTGAGCCGAATTCAAAACCCTGGGGCATGAACGGCATTCCCGAAGACTTTGAATTTGACCAACTGCCCGAGGATTTCGATCACTTTGAGCCGATCCTGGAACGCGCTGTGAACCGCCTGCCAATGCTGGCCGAAGCGGGTATTCACACGTTTTTTAACGGGCCGGAAAGCTTCACGCCCGATGACGCCTATCATCTGGGACGCAGTCCTGAGGTTGACAATTTCTTTGTCGCTGCTGGCTTTAATTCAATTGGCATTCAATCTGCTGGCGGGGCCGGAATGGCCTTGGCGCAATGGATGGAAGACGGGGAAAAACCGTTTGATCTGGGCGATGTGGATATCGCGCGCAACCAGCCGTTTCAGGGCAATAAGACCTATTTGTTTGAGCGGTCAAAAGAAACGCTCGGCCTGCTTTATGCGGATCATTTCCCTTACCGCCAAAAGGCAACCGCGCGCGGTGTGCGTCGCTCGCCATTTCATGCGCTGCTGATGGATCAGGGCGCTGTCATGGGCGAGGCCGCAGGCTGGGAACGGGCGAATTGGTACGCTGACCCCGGTCAGGAACGCGAATATCAGTATAGCTGGAAACGGCAGAACTGGTTTGAAAACTCTGCCCGTGAACACCGGGCGGTGCGTGAAAATGTCGGCATGTATGACATGTCGTCCTTTGGCAAATTGCGCGTTGAGGGGCCGGATGCCGAGGCGTTTCTAAACTACGCTTGCGGGGCAGATATGTCCGTGCCCGTTGGCAAAATCGTCTACACGCAATTTTTGAACAAGCGCGGCGGGATTGAAGCGGATGTGACCGTCACCCGCCTAAGTGAAACCGCGTATCTGATTGTCACCCCATCCGCGACACGACCAGCAGACGAGGTGTGGCTGCGACGGCTGTTGGGCGATTACCGCGCCGTCATCACCGATGTCACCGCCGGCGAAGGCGTTCTGGCGGTCATGGGACCGAATGCAAGGGCGTTAATGCAAGCGGTATCGCCTGCGGATTTCAGCAATGATGCAAACCCGTTCGGCACGGCGCAAGAGATCGAGATCGGCATGGGTCTGGCCCGCGCGCACCGCGTGTCTTACGTCGGTGAACTGGGTTGGGAGGTTTACATCTCCGCTGATATGTGTGGCCATGTGTTTGAAACCCTGCATCAGGCGGGGCGGAATTTTGACCTTAAGCTTTGCGGCATGCACATGATGGATTCTTGCCGGATCGAAAAGGGATTCCGCCATTTTGGCCACGACATCACTTGCGAGGATCATGTGCTAGAGGCAGGCCTTGGCTTTGCCGTTAAAACGGACAAGGCGGATTTTGTCGGGCGGGATGCGGTTTTGCGCAAAAGGGAAAGCGGATTGGAAAACCGTATGGTGCAGTTTCTGTTGGCCGAGCCAGAGCCGCTACTTTACCACAACGAACCGCTTTTGCGCGATGGTCAGATCGTCGGATATGTGTCGTCCGGCAATTACGGCCACACGCTGGGCGGGGCGGTCGGTATGGGCTATGTGCCTTGCGCAGGCCAAAGCGCCGCCGAGGTTCTTGCCTCGTCCTACGAAATTGACGTGGCGGGGGTTCGCGTCAAGGCAACCGCTTCCTTGCGGCCGATGTATGATCCCACCGGGGCGCGTACAAAGGCGTGATGCTAACTTAGCGCGTCTTTGAATTTAAGGAATCTCGGGTCGGTCATTACGCGGGCGTTCATCGCGTCGCGTAATGCGCCGATGGATTTATGGGGCCGCATGACGACCTCGAACTCTTTGATAAGTCCGGCTTCGTCTAGTGTGATCAGATCGACGCCAACCGCGTCCAGATCGCCAATCTTGCATTGAAATTCCAGCGCCCAATCGCGGCCCTCGCCCATCACCCGGCGGTACCTGAATTCGGAAAACACCTGCCCGACATGGCCCAGAACAGCGGCCACCGCGTCGCGTCCGGTCCAGGTTTTCCAATAGGTCGGCGGCATGAATGCGACGTCCTGCGCCAGAATAGTCGCGATGGCGTCGTGGTCGCCTGAGGCTACGACTGCCTGCATTTTGATGATGGTCGGGTGCATTGGCTCTCTCGTTTTTGAATGGTTTTAGGCAGGGTAGGACGGGTAAGGAGGTCAAGGCAAGAAGGTTTCAACCATCCAAGCCATGGCCACGCGCCGGAATTCCCTGTAGGCGAAGATTATGTTGGAACCCCTGCAATATCACCCACCAAACGACCCGGTTGATGTGGTCCATCTCGACGCGCAAGTGCTGCTGGTGAACAAGCCCTCAGGGCTGTTATCTGTGCCGGGAAAAGCGGTTGAACATCGCGATTGCCTTGAAACCCGCATAAAGGCCCAGTTTCCGGCGGCGTTGCTGGTGCATCGGTTGGATATGGATACATCGGGGCTGATGGTGTTTGCCATGAGCCAAGCTGCGCAACGCCATCTGGGCCTACAATTTGAACGCCGCCATATGGAAAAAACCTATATTGCTGAGGTGTTTGGCAGCGTAACCGGCCAAACCGGCCAAATAGACCTGCCGCTGATCGTCGACTGGCCGCGCCGCCCGCTGCAAAAGGTGTGTTTTGAAACCGGCAAAGCGGCAAGTACCGGTTGGCAGGTGATCGGTCGAAGCGACGGGCGCACCCGGTTGCGATTGTTCCCACGCACCGGGCGCAGCCATCAATTGCGCGTCCACCTCAAGGAAATCGGGCATCCCATTCTGGGTGATCGTTTATATGCGCAGGGTGCCGCGCTGGCCGCGGCTGATCGGCTGTTGTTGCATTCCGAAAGCTTGTCGTTCTACCATCCCGAAGGCGGGGCGCGGGTGCGGTTTGATGCGCCTTGTCCGTTTTAAGAAGATACCAAGCACGGCGAAAAAAAGGAGCCCTCAGATGGCTGATGATTTTCCAGACACCCTGACCCAAAGCATCGGTGTGCTGATGCGCCGGGAAACTGAGGCGCGGGTTTTGGCACCGGTGATTGATGCATTGGCCGACGCATTTGGCCGGGACAAGGTCGTGGAGATTGTGCGCGATGTGATTGTCGGGCTGGCACGCGAACAGGGGGCGTCGCTGGCAACAGAATACGGCGACAGTTCGGATGCCTTTCTGGAAACATTGCAATTCTGGACCAAAGGCGGCGCGCTTGAAATTGACGTGTTGGCGCAATCTGAAAACAAGCTCGATTTTGATGTGAAACGCTGCCGATACGCGGAAATGTATCAAGCGCTTGGGATCAAGGATTTGGGGTCTGTTCTGTCGTGCAACCGGGATTATGCCATGGTTGAAGGCTTCAACCCAAAGGCAAACCTGACCCGTGATCAGACAATCCTTGGCGGGGCCAAATGCTGCACCTTTCGCTATACTTTTCCGGACGCAGACGCCGATACCGATCCGGGGGCGACGGGGTAACCCCAAGCTTTGCGATGTTTGCCCTAATTTTGCCCATAATTGACGCCATAAAAGGCGCGACTTTCCTAAGGGGCACAGGGATTTGGGCATGGATGTCAGTTCTACAGCGATAAACGACCTAAAGGTCCTCACGCCACCGCGTTTTGGGGATGATCGAGGGTATTTCAGCGAGGCGTTTAATGCGCGGCGGTTTTTGGATGCTGGGTTTGGCTATGATTTTGTGCAGGATAACGAGAGCGTTTCGCGGTATGCGGGGACGGTTCGTGGCTTGCATTATCAGGCGCCGCCTTTTGCGCAGGCCAAGCTGGTGCGGGTTGTTTCCGGCTC
>JAJFIC010000098.1 GCA_021775315.1 Paracoccaceae bacterium | reverse complement strand
TTTACTTGTAGCGAGAGTTGATCCGACCCTTGGTCAAATCATAAGGGGTCATTTCAACCTGAACTTTGTCGCCAGCCAGCACTCGGATGCGGTTCTTGCGCATTTTACCTGCCGTGTGGGCAATGATCTCGTGACCGTTCTCAAGCTCTACCCGGAATGTCGCATTCGGCAAAAGCTCGATCACGACACCTGGAAATTCGAGTAGTTCTTCCTTGGCCATGTTTTCTCCGAGATTTTTTGTTTTGCGCAAAGATTCTGCGCGCCGCCTAAATGGCCCTAAACCCGTTGGAATTCAAGGTCAAAAGCGGGCACACCCATTATGCGACAGGGATTGTGTCGAGGTTGCCCGCTGTGGCATAACGCGATCAACCGCTGCATTGCGGCAAAACCCAACCAAACAGTGCGGAAACGGAATATGGCCGACGAATTTGAACATACGCCTGTGCCGTCCGACGCACATACCCAATTCAGACGCTGTGCGGCCTGTGGATCGGGAAAAATGGCGCCCGTCAGCAGTTTCACCGGAACCGGTCAAACCGTGGGAACCGAGCAGGGCTTTGACTTCAAATGCCCCGATTGCGATGCCGAGGTTCAGATCCGTGACACTGGCGCGCTTTTTGTCGGCTCTGTAATATCGGCCTTTTGGCTTGCGGTTGGCTACTGGGCGCTGAACAGCGGCATTTTATGGTATGTCCGCCACTGGGAGGTCCTGTGGACTGAATTCAGGCTTAGCTTTTTCCTGATGGACATTGGCTTGATGCTGCTTAGCTTTGGCGTGATCTTGCTGAGCGCGTGGACAATCTGGACCTTTCTGGCTGGCCCGCTGCTAAAACGCGTCAGAAACCCCGCCGTCGGGGAAAACCGCGCCAGAACCAGCGCCGAAGCCAAGGATGCCAGCAAAGATCGCCGCGATGGATTGCTAAGTTTCTTTGTCTATTCACTGGCCGCGTGGCTGCCTTTATTGGCGGCAATTTGGTTGCTTGATGTCTTTGGGATTGATGTGCGCGGCAATGGGTTTTTTAAGAACGTATTGCTTTTCGGTTTATTGGGCGGGATTTACTATCTGGCGCGTAAGATCGGCACACGGGCCTATTTCATTTTTTTCGGGATGATCTTCTGGCTGGCGCTAGTCGTCCTTGCCATTTTCACCTTCGGCTAGGTTCGGCTGCACCTTTGGCGGGCCAAACCGTTCAGCAATCTTTTTGCTGATCTGATCGCGGGCTTGACGATACGACGCCAACTTGGCCTCGCGGGTTTCACCCAAACCTGTCGGGTCAATGACGGGCCAGTATTCAACATCAATCGCGGCAAAACGGGTGAAATCCAGCGCCCGCCGCTGTGATGCCGGTGACAGAGCCACAATCAGATCATAGCTTTCCAGATCATCGCCCCATTCGACCATCTCGTCCATCGTGCGCACCCGGTGGCGGCCAAGTTCGATGCCAAGCTCTTGGCAAACAGCGATGGTAAACCCGTCGATTTCCAGGTCGTTTTTGATCCCCGCGGACTGTACGTAAATCGCGTGACCGACATGCTGTTTCAACAGACCTTCGGCCATCGGTGAACGCACCGAATTATAGTCGCAGCAAAAAAGAACTGAGCCGGGCAGGTCTGCTTCCATCGACCTACCCTAGCCTTTGAAATGCAAAACGCAAATCAACGTAAACAAGCGCCGCGAAGTCAATTTGTCGATGATGACTTTGCCTTCAAGGCGTTCCTGCAACACGCGTGATCCTTCGTCATGGATGCCCCTTCGGCCCATATCAATCGCCTCAATCTGGCTGGGTGGCAGGCGTTTAACGGCATCGAAATAGGCCGCACAAATCTGGAAGTAATCCTTGACCACCTGTCGAAACGGCGACAGGGACAAGTGAAACTCGCCTACTTTTTCAAGGGCTTCGGTTTGAATATCAAACACCAACCGACCTTCGCGGATCGACAATAGCAAATGATACGGCCCATCTGGCGCGCCTTTTTCGGCCGGGAACGCAAAACTGTTTTCCTCGATCAGATCGTAAACCGCGACTTTGCGTTCCTGATCTATTTGCGGCGTCGGCGCAGGCAAACCTGTGTCGTCAATTTCAATCTGGCTCAGACGGTTTGTGTCAGTCATTTTCGCCCTCATTTAATTTATCCAACCGGGCGCGGACCGAAAGGCCGTGCGCCTCTAGGCCTTCTGACGTTGCAAGAGTTTCCGCCGCCGGACCAATAACCGCAAGCGCGCCGGGTGTCATCCGCGACAAGGTCGTGCGCTTCATAAAATCAAGCACCGATAGCCCCGACGAAAACCGGGCCGATCGCGCTGTTGGTAATACGTGATTTGGCCCACCGACATAGTCGCCAATCGCCTCGGGCGTATAAGCGCCAAGGAAAATGGCACCCGCGTGATGGGTTTGCTGCGCCAAGGCATCCGGGTCCGCCACGCATAGTTCCAGATGTTCAGGGGCCACCCGGTTTGACAACTCAGCCGCCTGCGACAGGGTTTCAACCACGATCACCGCACCAAAATCCCGCCAACTTTTGCGGGCTATGTTGCGCCGCTCCAGCGTTTTCAGACGCGTATCGACCGCCGCCATGACCGCATGGGCGAAATCTGCGTCATCCGTGATCAGGATCGACTGTGCGGTTTCGTCATGTTCGGCCTGGCTAAGCAAATCAAGTGCGATCCAGTCTGCATCGTTATTCTTGTCAGCAATCACCAGGATTTCCGAGGGCCCCGCGATCATGTCGATGCCCACCTGACCAAACACCCGCCGCTTGGCCGCTGCAACATAGGCGTTGCCCGGCCCGGTGATTTTATCCACCGGCGAAATCGTTTCCGTTCCATAGGCCAGCGCCGCGATTGCCTGCGCACCACCAATTCGATAAACCGTCTCAACCCCGGACAGGCGTGCCGCCAGCAAAACCAGTGGGTTCACCTTGCCATCCGGCGTCGGGGCCGCGATCACTAAGCGTTTAACGCCTGCCACTTGCGCCGGAATCGCGTTCATCAAAACCGAAGACGGATACGATGCCAGCCCACCGGGCACATAAAGCCCCGCCGCGTCAACTGCGCCCCAGCGCCAGCCCAATTGCGCGCCGCTGTCATCCTGCCACATGGCATCATCTGGACGCTGGCGTTCGTGATAGGCGCGAATACGCTCTGCCGCCAATTCCAGTGCCAGCTTTTCTTGCGGCGGCACCAGTTTAATCGCGGCGTCAATTTCCGCCTTGGAAAACGCCATTGTTTCAGGCGTCAGGCGCAATCGGTCAAATTTCTCAGTCAGCTCGATCACAGCCGCGTCGCCACGGCTGCGGACATCGGCAATAATTCCAGCCACGGTTTCATCCACGTCCGGGCTGTCTTCGCGCTTCATGCTCAGAAGGTTGGAAAACCGGGTTGTGAAATCGGGATCTGTGATGGTCATGAATTGTGGCATGTGCGACTCCTTGCAGATTGCATAACGCCGCGCGCCGCTGTCCTCAAGTGTTGAGCCGCCGCACCATCATAGTCGCATCACACACGGGGCTTTCGCGCCGCAAACCGGCAAGGGCACAGGCGGTTTTTACGGACATGACCGACTGTGTCGGGGTCATTTCGGGTGATCGGGTACTTTGCCGGATGGCGCGCGATAAGGGCGCGTCACGTCCTGCAGCGACAAATCTATGCATTCCACCTCAAGCGCGATTGCACCATCACCCGCAAGTGTCAGTTGCACCGTGCCGGCACCTTCTTGCGCCGGTTCAAATGCCACGCTCATCAGCGACAACACCATGTCTTTTTCGCCGCGATCAATCCCATTGGACGCGATTTTCAAAACAGAGTTCACCACCAGCATCGACTGAACACGTTCAAATTTTCGCCCCTGCTGTTCTGCCTTGGCCTGATCTTCCCAGCGAAAGCGGTTCACCAGCATTGCAAAGCGCCGCTTACCGGGCTGCCACGACATTTCCGCCATTGGAAATACTGAATCCTGCAACAAGGACGACAGAACCTGCAAATCCTCGCCGTCCTGTGCCTGAAGCCGTAGGGGCTGTTCGCCCCCGTCCTCAAATTTTGCGTCCTCAGACATTGCCCTTCACCCGCTCTATCTGCGCGCCACAAGCGGACAGCTTTTCCTCGACCCGCTCATATCCGCGGTCAAGGTGATAAACCCGGTTAACGACCGTCTCACCCTCGGCGGCAAGGCCTGCAAGGATCAGGGAAACAGACGCCCGCAAATCCGTGGCCATAACTGGCGCGCCCTTCAATTTGTCAACACCGGTGACCGTCGCGGTGCCGCCTTGTACGTCAATATTGGCCCCCATGCGCATCAATTCCGGTGCATGCATGAAACGGTTTTCAAAAATCCGTTCTTCCAAAACACTGACGCCATTTGCGGTGCACATCAGCGCCATGAATTGCGCCTGCAAATCCGTTGGAAAACCCGGATGCGGTGCGGTCACGACATCGACCGCATTCACCCGGCCATTTTTCCGGCTGACGGTTATACTGTTTTCACCAGCCTCGACCGATATGCCTGCCTCGTCCAGTTTGGCGGCAAATGCTTCAACCAGATCAAGACGCCCGCCCAGCAATTCAACCGAGCCACCAGTAAAGGCCGGGGCCAGCATATAAGTGCCAAGCTCGATCCGGTCGATGATGACGGGATGGGTTGCGCCGTGCAAACTATCAACGCCTTGGATGGTGATGGTCGAGGTTCCGGCACCGTCGATTTGCGCCCCCATGCGGGTCAGGCAATCCGCGAGATCGACAATCTCAGGTTCCCGCGCGGCGTTTTTCAACACGGTGGTGCCTTTAGCCAAAGTCGCCGCCATCAGAATATTTTCCGTCGCGCCGACCGAAACAACAGGGAATTCAAAGGTGCCGCCCTTCAACCCTTTGGCGGCCTTGGCATGCACATAGCCATCGCGTAAATCCAACTCGGCCCCCAGCGCTTCCAGCCCTTTCAGGTGCAAATCAACCGGGCGCGCACCGATGGCACAACCACCCGGCAACGAAACCACCGCGTGACCGTCACGCGCTAACATCGGCCCGAGCACCAAAATAGAGGCGCGCATTTTGCGTACAATGTCATAATCCGCCGTATGATTTGTAATCTGGCGCGAGCTTAGAACCTGCACCTGGCCGTCTTGCAAACCTGAAACCTCAACGCCGAGGCTTTCCAGCAAGGTCGACATGGTTGCAATGTCAGACAGACGCGGCGCGTTGGTCAGGGTCAATGGCTCATCCGTCAGCAAAGTGGCGGGCATAAGCGTCAGGCAGGCATTCTTGGCCCCGGCGATTGGAATGCTGCCGTGCAGTTCCTGGCCGCCTTTGACGATGATGGAATCCATGTATTTGCCCTTACCCTCAACTCTGTTTGGACTGGTCGTCGTCTTTACGCACCCGGCTTTGGCCTTTGCGGCGCTGCAGGTTCGCACGCAAGGCTGTTTTCAGCCGTTCTTCGCGTGCTGCCGCTGCCTTGGATTTCAGCGAAACCCCGGGCTTGTTTTCCGATCCGTCCTTGTTCATTTGCCTTCTCTATATTACGCATGCCACAGCGTCCAGATTGCGCTTGCGTCTTGGCGGATTTACGCTAAAACCCGGCAGCATTGGTCTAGGCTGCTGTAGCTCAGAGGTAGAGCACTCCCTTGGTAAGGGAGAGGTCGAGAGTTCGATTCTCTCCAGCAGCACCAGATAATTGAAAAAAACAATGTAATTTCAATTACTTACAGTATATGGACAACTATGTAGCCACCCCTTAGTACACCCAAAAAATCTTTGCCCTTTTCGTGGGCTGCTCTGCAAATCTTTGAGGGCTTATTGAATGCCAAAACTTAAATCAGGGTTATTTTGGTGGGTCTTCACCACCTGATGCCGATGCCTCCTGCAAAAGTCCAATGTCCAGCGACCTTATCCTCTGTGTAAAACCGGCCCTGAGCTTCTGCATCTTCTCCCAGTACCAGTCAAAGTATCCTGGCCATCGGTCCTTATTCATCGGGTCTATATCGCGCCATGAAACACCAATGTCCCAAGTGATTTTGTCTTCAATGCGGTGCCACTCCATTTCCTCGCCAAGATCAGCTTCGATTTCGCTCTTCTGATCAAAGAAGTGATCATACACGAGCTTGTCACCGTCATTGGTGCAAACGATTGAAGCAGAAATCCAGTGATCCCGCCCTCCAGCCGTCAAGTTGAGCGAATAACCAGAACGCCCAATCCCAAAGGTCCACCAGTAGACTTTACCGGGTGCCCTGTTCGAGTAGGTGGGGTCATGCTCGGAAAGGTATTCGCCAAATGCCCCCCAGAATTCCATATATCGTTGTTGTCGCTCGTTAACGGCTGTCTCGCTGAGCCTCCGCGCCCTTTGCGTCACGAGACGGCTCCACTCGTTCGGCTTGGCGATGACGTGAATCCGAAGAAAACTGGTTCAGAGACTTCGTCCTCATTCGTATTGGCAATGGCATTTGGACGAGGTGTTCGTGAAAATCAACGGTGAAACCCACTATCTCTGGCGCGCTGCGGATCACGAGGGCGAAGTGATTGAAAGCTATGCAACCAAGCTCCGTGATCGCAAAGCAGCATTGAATTTCCTCAGAAAAACAACGAAACGCTTTGGCCAACCAGATATCATCGTGACCGATTTACTGCAGTCTTACGGCACCGCGATGAAGGTCATCGGCAATGCTGACAGACAAGAAACCGGACGCTGGCTGAACAATCGAGCAGAGAATTCCCACTTGCCGTTCCGACGAAAGGAGCGGGCAATGCTTCGGTTCCGGCGCAAGCGAAATTTGCAAAAATTCGTCGCCGCCTACGCCACGGCCCACAATCATTTCAACCAGGAAAGTCATCTCTATTCACGAGGCAATTTTAAACTCAACCGCACCGCCGCTCTTGCCGAGTGGCGTCAAATTGGCGGGAATAACGCGAAGCCCCAAGGGCCATTCAGAGACTTGTCTGTATTTGTCTGACACCACCTTCTACTGGGAACAACGTGGCCGCTATTTTGCCGTCTAGACGAACTGCCACCCTTAAGTATATAGATCCGACCGTGATTTCGATTAAATACCTTCAAAAAACTAGGAGCTTTATCTGTGACTGATGCGACGACTAAAGAGACATTTTCGTTTCAAACTGAAGTTGGCCAATTACTTGATATTGTCGCCGGCTCTCTTTACTCGAACCGCGAGATTTTCCTCAGGGAATTGGTCTCAAACGCTTCTGATGCGTGTGATAAACTTCGCTATGAAACCCTCACCAATCCGTCCTTAGCTGATAATACCGATCAGTTTTCAGTCTCGCTTGAGATAGACAAGAAAGCGAAAACGCTGTCCGTTTCCGACAACGGCATTGGGATGAGCCACGACGATTTACTTGAAACGCTCGGAACAATCGCGCGGTCAGGTACTGGCGCTTTTCTTGAATCCCTGAAGGATGGCGAAAAGGGTGGGCTGGGTCTTATCGGCCAATTTGGCGTTGGGTTTTATTCGGCTTTCATGGTGGCCGACAACGTCGAAGTTTTGACGCGAAAAGCTGGCGAAGAGAATAGTTGGCAGTGGTCGTCTGATGGAAAAGGTCAGTTTACAATTGAACCCGGTGACAGGGGCGAATGCGGCACGACTGTAGTGCTACACCTTAAGAAAGACGCGAAGGAATTCCTCGAAGAAGCCCGCGTTAGACATATCATCAAAACTTATTCTGATCATATCAGTTTTCCGGTGATGCTGGGTACGGAAACCCTAAATTCAGCCTCTGCTATTTGGACCCGCGCCCCTAAGGATGTGACCAAAGAACAGCACACTGAATTTTATCATCATACCTCGCACGCTTTCGATACTCCCTGGCTTGTTTTGCATAACCGGGTTGAGGGTGCGGTCAGCCACATAAGCCTGCTTTACATACCTTCGACAGCACCGTTTGATTTGTATGATGCTGAACGCAAAAGCCATGTGAAGCTGTATGTGAACCGGGTTTTTATTTCGGAAAACACAAAGGGACTTATACCTACATATCTGCGATTTCTTCGTGGTGTCGTCGATTCAGAAGATCTTTCACTTAATGTTTCCCGCGAGATGCTCCAGTCGGATCCGAAACTTGCAAAAATCAAGACAGCATTAAGCAAGAAGGTGATTGGGGCGCTAAAGAAGAAAGCCAAGAATGCACCCCAGGAATACGAAGATTTTTGGCAGAATTTTGGATCCGTATTAAAGGAAGGTTTGATCGAAGATCCAAGTTTGCGCGACAGGCTTCTGGAAATCTGTCTGTTCTCTTCGACCCTCAATGGGGAACTGACGGGCTTGTCAGGCTACGTTGAGCGCTGCAAAGACGGACAGGACGCAATTTACTACATGATCGGTGAGGATGCGAAAAAGATTGCGCATTCGCCTCATCTGGAAGGGTTCAGAGCCAAGGGTGTAGAAGTTCTGTTATTGTCTGATCACGTCGATGAGTTCTGGTTGCAGCACATTACAGAATTTGAAGGCAAGACATTCAAATCCGTAACCCGCGGCGCGACAGATCTTGATAAAATCAACAGCGATGAAAAGGCTGACGACAACAAAGATGACGCAGATTCCCCGGCGCTTAATGACTTGATTGCAGCGATTAAACTTGAACTCGGTGAGGTTGTTAAAGATGTCCGCCCATCCAAGCGATTAACCGATAGCCCTGTTTGCCTTATCGCTGACGATGGCGATATGGACGTCAATCTGCAAAGATTGTTGAAACAGCATGGTCAGTTGACGGAAAACATGCCTCGGGTTCTGGAACTCAATCCAGACCACAAAATTGTTAGGAAACTGGCTGAACGTGCAAAAGGCGATGGGGCTGCAACCGACAGTTTGCTAAAGGATGCCGCCCATTTGTTGCTGGACCAAGCCAGGATTGCCGATGGTGAAGCCCCTGCTGATCCGGCGGAATTCGTTCGCCGCCTCAGCGCGATTATGGACAGTGCTCTATAGCCAGACGTTTGTTTCCACTAAAGTCCAAAAAGATGAACAAAGTTCTTTGAGGGTAAAAATGTCCGCGATTTTCGATCAGGAACTTTGACCTGCCCCTCGGTCGTCCCTCATTCATAACGAGAGTCTGCGAGGGTGATAGTTGTCGGTTTTGGGTTGGGCAAGCGCCGTCTCGTTGTTTGCTTGGCAAACCACTGTCTGGCGTGGTCGTGCGCGGGCCGACAAATTGCTCAAGCGTTCGACGCGCTTCTGCGGGTGTTTTATTCTCAACCACAAAGTTTCCGACCGCACGCTCACTATGGCCTAGCTTTTCACCGATCTTGGCGGGCTTTCAACGCAGTTTTCTTAAGCTGATGAGGGATACTGCAGGATCAAACACTGTCAGTCTCTCAGACAATAGACTATCAAGTTTGTAAATACGGAGGCCACGACGCTAAGTCTGCGGCGACAACAAAATGACAAGAAATACTCAATCTGGCGGTGCGGTCAGCTCCGATCGGATATTTCGCCGGACGGCCGCTGTAGATCCCCACGCAGGTCTAGGCGCCATTGCCCGCATCACCCGAATGGCGTTTGCCTATCCTGTTAGCGCGGGGCTGGCATTGGCGGCAACCGTGGCTGCGGTTCTGATGCAATTGTCGATCCCTGTCATCCTTGGGCGCGCGGTGGATCAGACCCAAGCGGTGGCTGCGGCTAAGGCCGACCCTGAAACGCTATACCCGATTGCATTGCTATTGTTCGCAGCAAGCGTCGCGCGTGGAATATTCACGCTTGTTCAGAACTACACTGCGGAATCCGTCGGGCATTCGCTGGCGCGTGATATCCGAAATTCCGTTTATGGGAAAATCCAAACGCTGCCCTTTTCGTTTCACGACCGGACCCATTCGGGCGATCTGATCACGGTCGGCATGTTGGATTTAGAAGGCGTGCGGATGTTCTTTTCGACAGCGCTTGTGCGTACTGTTCTTTTGGGCTTGTTGATCGGGCTTGGTGCGGCGTTGCTGCTATCAACCAATCTGACCCTCGGCCTGCTGGCCCTGTCATTCGTGCCTTTCGCGGGTTGGCGCAGCACGGTTATGCGGCTGACCCTGCGCCGGACCTGGCTTGTATTACAGGAACGGCTGGGCGTTCTCAGTCAGGTGATGGAGGAAAACCTGGCCGGTATTCGTGTGGTTCGGGCCTTTGCCGCGTCAGAGCACGAAATGGCAAAGTTTGAGGTCGCATCCAAATCGGCGCTGGAACTCAGCCATCAAAGGATCGAGACACGGGTCAGGAATACCGCTGCAATGACGCTGGCATTCTTTGTCTCTATGGGATTGGTGCTGTATTTCGGCGGGCGGCAAGTGGCATCAGGGGAAATCACGCTTGGCACGCTTGCCACGTTCCTGACCTTCATGACCATCCTGCAAATGCCCGTCCGCCAGTTGGGCATGATGGTAAACGGCTATGCGCGTGCCTCAACCTGCGGCGCGCGGCTGTTTGCCCTGATTGACCACGAAGCCGAGATTGACAGCGCGCCGGACGCGCCGGATCTAAAGATCACCAATGGCACGCTAAAGCTTGAAAATGTCAGCTTTGCCTATGCGGGGAACGCTGACCGACAGGCATTGTCGGGCATCACCTTTGAGGCGCACAAGGGCGAGACTGTGGGCATTGTCGGCCCGCCCGGCTCAGGAAAATCGACGTTGATGCACCTGATCCCACGGTTCTACGATCCCTCAGATGGGTCCATCAGCATTGACGGGCAAGACATTCGCGACGCGACCCTGTCGTCCGTTCGTCAAGCCGTGGCAGTGGTCCAGCAGGACAGCTTTTTGTTCACGACCTCAATCGAGAACAACATCACCTATGCCGATCCGTTCACTGAGACGCGCCAAATTCGCGGCGTTGCTGAGTCCGCGCAACTGCATGATTATATCCTTGGTTTGCCCGGCAAGTACGGCACCATCGTCGGCGAGCGCGGTGTGTCACTGTCCGGCGGTCAACGCCAGCGCCTGTCGATTGCGCGCACACTTATGATGAAGCCTGCGGTATTGATCTTTGACGATTCAACGGCCGCCATTGATGCTGGGACAGAAAACCGTATCCGCACGGCCCTAAAAGAATATGCCAAAGACTGCGTGACTCTGATCGTGGCCCATCGGTTGGCCAGTCTGATGCACGCCGATAGGATTTTGTTTCTGGAACACGGGCGGATCGTTGAGCAGGGCAGCCATGAAGAATTGCTGAAACTTGGCGGGCGCTATTGCGACTTGCACGATCTGCAAATGCGCCCCAATGCCGAAATTCTGGCCGAGAAGGGTGATTTCAGATGAGCCAGACAAAGCCCGGTGAACCGCTCGACCCGCATGACGATGAAAGCCCGCGTATGCGCGCCGTTGTCGGATCAGATCGGATAGAGGAAGAAATCTTTGGACGGGTGTTTGACGGCAAGGTCACGCAGCGGATCTGGCAGTTTGTCCGCCCCTACAAGCGCCATGTGGCGATTTCCGTGGCCGCCGTGGTGACATTTACCGGCTCGCAACTGACAATCCCGCTTTTGATCCGCTATGCGATCGACAATGGAATGGCGGCTGATGCACCGCCAAGCGTTTTGCTTGGTATCGTGGCATTATTTGCCATCGTCGTCGCCATCAATTTTGTCGCCTCGCGGGTGCAGGAACTGGTGACAGGTCGAATGGCCGAGGACGTTTTGTTCGATATTCGCCGCGCCATGTTCGCCCATTTGCAGCGCGTGTCGCTGTCATTCATGGACAAAACTGAAGTCGGCAGGCTGATGTCGCGCTTGCAGGGCGATGTGAACTCGATGCAGGAATTTCTTGAAACCTCGGTGCTTGCCATCGGTGACCTGCTGCTCTTGTTCGGGATCGTGGTGGTTATGCTTTGGCTCGATTGGCAACTGGCATTGATGGTCCTGACGGTCATTCCGATCCTGTTCGGTGTTCGCATTCTGTGGCTGACAAAGGCCCGCGCCGCTTTCATGGCGGCCCATGAGGCGAACTCAATCACCAACGGTGCCTTGGCTGAAGCGATTCACGGCGTGCGTGCTGTTCAGGCTATGGACCGCGCCAACCTGAATGCCGAACTTTATGGGCAACTCGTCGATAACACCTATAAGGCGCAATTGCGGGCCTCGAAACTGTCGCAGATCATGATCCCGATTGTCGACACTCTGACAGGCAGCGCAATGGCCGTCGTGGCCTTGATCGGCGGCCTGATGGTGGTGTCTGGCCGGATCGAGGTCGGCGTGATGGTGGCGTTCCTGTTCTACATCCAGCGGTTCTTTGACCCAATCCGTTCACTGACAATGCAGTATTCAGTGATGCAGCGCGCCATGGCCTCGGGCCACCGGCTGACAGAGGTTCTGGACGTCGAAGTCGATGTCAAAGACGCACCGAACGCGACGCCGCTTGGCGATGGCGACGATGGTTCGGTCGAATTTCGCAATGTGACCTTTGGCTATGATCCCGAGCATCCTGTGCTTAACGACGTCAATTTTCGCGTGAATTCGGGTGAGACTGTGGCCCTGATCGGCCCGACCGGGTCTGGAAAATCAAGCTCAATGGCGCTGATACACCGGTTCTACGACGTTCAGGACGGCGCGGTTTTGGTTGGCGGGCGCGATGTGCGCGACGTCACGCAAAAAAGCCTTGGACGCCACATCGCGATGGTGCTGCAAGAGCCTTATCTGTTCACAGGCACAGTGCGCGACAACATCCGCTATGCGACCGATTGGGCCGATGATCAGGCGGTGGTAGACGCCGCAATAGCCGTCGGCGCCCATGAGTTTATCGAGGCGCTACCACAAGGCTATGACACGATGCTGGCAGAGCGTGGAAGCAACCTAAGCCTTGGCCAACGCCAGCTTTTAAGCTTTGCCCGTGCGCTGGTTGCGGATGCGAAAATTCTGATAATGGACGAGGCCACCGCCAATATAGACAGCTACACCGAAATGCAGATTCAAAAAGCCCTGCAAAGGCTGCTGGAAGGGCGCACCGGCTTGGTCATTGCTCATCGCCTTGCCACGATCCGGAATGCCGACCGCATCATCGTGCTGCAACAGGGTCGGTTAATCGAGCAAGGCAACCACGATACATTGATCGCGCAGGGTGGCCTTTACGCGCAGCTTTATCAGCTCAACTATGCCAGTTTCGATGATCTCCCGGATGAATTATCCGACGAAGACCGGGCACGTGCCACCTGAACTGATACACATCTTGTCGTCAGAGTATTTCATTGAGAGTAGGGATTTGACGCTCAACTTTGGGCTTTTCGCTTGGATGGTTCTACCCTCAAATCCAGAAGTTATTTCCCTTGGACATCGGCAACAGCGTGGGTCGTAAAGGCCTCTAACTGGTTGAGGTTGACAGGTGCAAATGGCCCGCTTTGGATCAAGAAAATGTGGTCCAGCCCGACAAAATGGCTGACGTTCCGGAAATAGCGCGACTCGCGGCCCAGCAGACCGATGGGAAGTATCTCGATCACAAAGCAAGGCGGATTGCACCAGTAAAGATTGGCCAGACCGGCCCCATGTTGGGCCACGACAACATCGGCATCGCGAAACAGGGCCGCCGTCTGGCGGAGGGTCATTTTTTCGGGATAGGCGGTTGTGGCGGCGAATTTTGTCGATAGCAGGGCGCTGACATCGGCGGCATTTGCGATGGCGCGCCGGCTGGTGCCGGATGTCTTGCCGTTGGGTGAATCAAACTGCTGTTTGAACGTGCTGCTTTGGTAAAATTCTGGGGGCCCACCCCGATCAATGAACACCACGCGCGGCGACCCGGAATAGGGTTCCGGGGCACCTGCAAATGTGTCGCGGAACTGGTGCAGCATTGCGATTTGCCGACGGTCCATCTGTGTTCCAAAACGCCGGGTTTCATCAAATCCGGGCACCAGGATGCTTTGGAATCCACCGGCCGTGGCAACGGCACGACCCATGCGGAACGGAATTGCGCGCCCGGCTATATTGTAATGTGCCAACACGTCGTCGATATGGCGGTTCATCATTGCCAAGTCGGGATATAGCACGACGGCATCAGTCGGAATCGCACCCGTTTGCAGAATCTCGATCAACGGGGCCAGAAAGCCGGAAAAGAAGTGGTGATAGTTCACCAACCGCCCGCCCAGATTATTGGGCAGCACCACGATATGACACGGCGCACATTGGGCTTTGGCGCTTTGAAAATAGTCCAGAAAACCTTCGAATTCAGCCACATCAAACCGCCCGAACTTTTGGTTCAGGTCGCGACAGGCCTTATAATCCGCTTGCGCGAAAGCCACTGTGATTTTGCCCAGTTGCCGGGATCGGCGGGCTTTGTACGCGCTCCGGCCGCGGGCCGCGAAAAACTGTGCCAGCCTTTTTGGTATCATGAAGTTGTCATCTCTTGTAGGTTTCCGGCACGGCGGGCGCACCGGCAGACGATAAGTTTCACTAAGCGAAATAGCAAACCGGAATATCGGTTGCGCAATCCGCAATTTTAGGCTTTCCCCTTTTTTCCCTGAGGCTTAAGGTCGTGTTCAGTAACGCTCCGTTGTGCAGGCTGAGGAACGCTTTGACTAGAATCGCGGTTATCGGACTTGGCAATGTCGGCCTGGCGAATGCGGTTTTACTGGCGCGCCAGTATTCGGTTGCCGCGATGGATATCAAGCCCGAGCGGGTGGCAATGGTCAATGACCGGGCCTGTGATGGGGCCTGTAACGTGGGCGAAACGCTGTTGGCGGATGCGCTTGGCACCGCAGACTTGGATATTTTGGCGACAACCAACCTTGTCGATGCGGTCGGGGGCGCGGATTTTGTCCTGATCGCCACACCAACAGATTTTGATCCTGCGACATCCCAGTTGGAAACCGGATCGATTGAACGCACGATCAAGGCAACGCTGGCGGCCAACCCGACAACAATCGTTGTGATCCGGTCCACAATTCCCGTCGGATTTGTTGAAAAATGCCGAACCACGTTTGATACAGACAGGATCATTTACTGCCCGGAATTCCTGCGTCAGGATCACGCCTATTTCGACAGCCTGCATCCATCTCGTATTGTCGTGGGGGATATGTCTGAACCAGCGGCAAGGTTCGCGCAGCTTCTAGCAGACTGCGCCGCAGACCCAGTGGTTCCTATTCTGTTGACCTCCCCGCGTGAAGCCGAGGCGATCAAGCTGTTTTCAAACACCTATCTTGCCATGCGGGTGGCGTTTTTTAATGAGCTGGACAGTTTCGCACTGTCACATGATATGAGCACGGCCCGTATCATCAACGGGGTCGGCCTGGACCCGCGTATCGGGCAGCAGTACAACACACCGTCCTTTGGATGTGGCGGGTATTGCCTGCCAAAAGACTCACAACAATTGCTGTCCAGTTTCGCGGATGTTCCGCAAAGCCTGATGCAGGCGGTGGTTGACGCGAACCAGACCCGCATCGACTTTTTGGTCGCGTCCATCCTGCGCCATGCGCCAAGCGTTGTCGGGGTCTACCGTCCGGACGGTACGAGCGGCGACAAATGGAGCAATACGGCTGAGTTGGGATTAATTCGCGCGTTGCAGCAACACGGCTTATCAATCGTGCTTTACGGGCTGCCATCTGTGGCCTGCGATCTGCCTGAAACCAGTTTTGTCAGCGATCTTGCCGCTTTCAAGACCGTGGCTGATCTTATTCTTTGTGACCGACAAACGGGCGACCTTCAGGACGTCGCGCATAAGGTCTGGACCCGCGATCCGAGCGGGAAATCTATCGAACTTGCACGCCCTGCTGGTCTTTGAAATACGCCACGGTCCGCCTCAGGCCGGCATCAATCAGGGTTGTTGGTCGCCAGTCGATTAGGGTCTTTGCCAAGGTGATATCGGGCTGTCGCTGCTTTGGGTCGTCAACAGGTAGCGGATAGAACGCAAGTGTCGAACGGGAGCCTGTCAGCGCGATGATTTTCTCGGCCAGCGACCGAACGCTAATTTCCTGCGGATTGCCCAGATTGACCGGCCCGGTGACGTCCGGTCCGGTCGCCATCAAACAGATCAACGCATCAACCATATCGTCCACATAGCAAAAGGATCGGGTTTGCGTTCCGTCGCCATAGATCGTGATCGGCGCGTCTTGCAACGCCTGCACAATGAAATTGGAAACCACCCGCCCGTCGGCGTGATGCATCCGCGGGCCGTAGGTGTTGAATATCCGCGCGACTTTGATTTCCAGCCCAAAATGCCGATGATGGTCGAAAAACAGGGATTCGGCGCAGCGTTTGCCCTCGTCATAACAGGATCGGGGCCCAATCGGATTGACGTTGCCCCAATAATCCTCGGTCTGGGGGTGAACCACCGGGTCGCCATAAACCTCGCTGGTGGAGGCTTGCAGCACCTTGCAGTTAAGGCGTTTTGCCAGATCCAGCATGTTGATCGCCCCAAAGACCGAGGTTTTAGTCGTCTGAACCGGGTCATGTTGATAGTGAATCGGCGATGCCGGGCAGGCGAGGTTATAAATCTCGTCCACGTCGATTTGCAGGGGAAGGGTCACATCATGGTGCCTGAATGTGAAACGGGAATTGCCGGTCAAATGCGCGATGTTCTGCTTGGCCCCAGTAAACAGATTGTCGACGCACAAAACCTCGTGCCCTTGGGACAGGAGTCGGTCGATCAGATGCGACCCGAGAAATCCGGCCCCCCCGGTGACGAGTATATGTTTGCGGCTGTCATTTGTTCGGATCAATTGCGGACTTTCCGTTTTCGCCGTACCGATGCGAGGGTTCGTTCATGTGCGCGGGGCGACTGCCGCGAGGACGGGTTATAAAACCTGAAGACCAAACTGGCGATAGCATTTTTCCCGTTCGCCACGGCCATACCGAAATCGACTATGCGATCCAAGTGACCCGGTATGCACCAATATCGCGACTGAACCTGTCGCGGAATTGTGCCGCTCCTGTAACCTCATATTATGCGCAAAAGGAGAACGGCTATGCGCTGCACGGAAACTGATTGCAGAGCAATTGCTGAGAGTGGGAAGGAAACGCGCAGCAGAATGTTAGACAGGAAGCTGTCAGGATTGCACTGACGTGTGGCCTGACAAGAAAACAAGTAGCATCCGATTTTGGTATCGGGTTTTCGACATTGAGCAAGTGGATACAGCAAGACCTGGGCAACCCTGAGAAACCGGCGGCTCAGTCTGATTTGGAACGTGAGAATGCAGAGCTTCGGAAAGAAAACCGGCTGCTTCGCGAGGAAAGGGAGCTGTTAAAAAGGCCACCATCCACTGACCGGCAGGGCGTGTGTACATGCCTGAGAGGTTTCTTTGCGGACTAAAGCAAATGAGGTTCGCATTTGTTGAGAAGCACAGCAAAAGCACCCCCACCGAGCGTCTTTGCCGGATCGTCGATGTGAATAGCCCCTAGATTCGTAGACACCTTGCTTGGTAATTTTGGAAGCAAGGAGGACGATATGTCCGGAGTTAAATTCACAGAAGAGTTCAAACGCGATGCCGTCGCTCAGGTCGAAGATCGGGGCTATCCAGTCCGCGAGGTTGCTGAGCGTTTGGGGGTCAGCACCAAGTCGATCTACACATGGCAGAAGCTGTTTTCGCGGCCCAAGAAGGTGGTCAAAGAAGTTGATGCCCAGACCGACGAGATCCGTCGCCTAAAGCGCGATTTGGCGCGGGTTGAACCGCCCCGGTTTTACCGGAGGCTATTTACTTCGTTTCATGCGACCATATCCAAGTCGGCTTTCTGTGCATAGTACTTCTCTTCTGCCTCCGCTGGTGGGATATTTCCGATAGGTTCCAGCAGGCGACGGTTATTGAA
>JAJFIC010000097.1 GCA_021775315.1 Paracoccaceae bacterium | reverse complement strand
CGCGGCCAGATTTGGCGCGCCTGCGCAGAAAATTGCGATTGTGGCTTTGATCTTGTCGGCAAGTTCCGGATCAGCAGTACTTGCCTTGGCCATTGACGCCACATCACAGGGCTTGCCAATAAAGGCAAAACCGCCGTCGCTGGCCAGGATTTCGTTCAATCTTTCACCCGGTGATGCCTGCGCATAACGCGACCCGGCCCCGCGCAGCAATTCAGCACGGTTGGTGCTGATCACTGATTTGTTTAGGCGGGGGTCATCTTGGCGCTGCGCAATATGGGCAACACCGTCGATCTGATCTGTTTCCAGCATAGCAAGGTTAAGGGCTGTTGCGGCCCCGCCGCTGGATCCACGGTGGCGAATTTCATCATCCGATGCCCAGCCTTCCCAGACTTTCAGAACCGGACCCCAATCAAGGTCGATCTTGTCTTTCGGCGCGAGGGATGCGTGATCTGCCCCCGCCCCAGCACAAAGCGCCATCGCCGACTTGGCGGCCTGTTGTCCGGCTTGCGATTTTTCCACAACCGGACGGCGGCCGTTTTCAACGTCGTCAACCATGCGGATCAGTTCAGGAAAACGCCCGGCACAGACACCGCAGCCGGTACACAGATTGTTTTGTACAGTTTTCGTGATGGGATCAATACGAGGGCTCATGATGTTGCCTCCTGAAATGTGGGGATATTTGATGTAGCGAGAAAAGGCTTCAACAGGGTCCACGAACGCAGGGCGGCCATCGCTTCGCCAAGAACAGCCGCAATTGCCAGCGCATAAAGTGGTGCGCCCAGCATAGCCGCCAGCAGGGCAGGGATGATCGCCAAGGCGCGCAGAATATTGCCTTTGGCGGGAATGGACGTGCGACCGATCGCAACGGCCAATTGTGAAACGGGGGTGCGTGCGATACGAATGGCGGCGGCCAGTCCCAACGCCCAGATCAGCATTTCACCGACCTCAAACGCCGGACCATAGACCACGCGGATCATAGGCTGGGCCAGAACGCCGTAGCCAAGAACAAAGGTCAGCGCCAGCAGTGTGTATAGTTTTAGGGCAGGTTTTGCGGCACCAGACAGTTGGTTTGTTTCAATGGCACGCCTGAATGCAGGGGCGAGCAAGGAACCCGCCGCCCGACCCGCGATCTGTGCAGGAAGCAGCGCCAATTGCAACGCAACACCGTAAACGCCCAGTTCAGTCCAACTGAAATACCCAGCGACAATCAGGCGGTCTGCTTGAAAGGTCAGGAACATCAGGAAAGAATTAAGGATAAGTGGGGCGCCAAAAACCCAGACGCGGCTGAGATGCGCGCGCTCAAGCGACACGCGATAGGGCCGCTCGGCCAATAGATGCGACAGAATCAGTTGCGCTGCAACCTGGGTTATCATGATCGGCAGCAACGCCCGGTGATCGCCAATCATAGCCGCAAAAACCGGGGCCGAGATCAACATGACAACAGCAGCCCCACCATCAACAAATGCCAACCCACGATAGTCGAAATGCCGCTCGCGACGACGATAGTCCAGATGCACGATACCGCGCATCAAAGGCACCAGCGCCAGCAACGCAAAAGTCGACGCCGTCGGGCCGTCCGCGTAGATATGCGCCAAAGGTACTGACATCGCAACCAAAATGGCCGCCAAGGCCAACCCACGCAGCACTGCCGCCCCTTGCATGTTGCGCTGAAAATTCACCCGATCACCGTCAGCGGATTGCGCCAACAGACGCTCGATCGAAAAATCGCTCGCCATTTCAACCAGCCGCAACGACAGGGCCAACAGCATGGTCTTGCCCAATTCCTCGGGGCCAAGCAGGCGCGCCAGAACGACGCTGCGCGCAAGGGCGGCGATCTCGTTCACCACGGGCACCATCCATGCCGCAGCTTTTCCTGTGAGGGTTGGTTTGTGCATTGTCTTAGCCCTGATCGCTGGCGGAATAGATTGCAGCAACGATCAGGTCCATCTGGTTCGTGGCTCGCGCCTTAAGCGCCTCTAGGCTGCTGCCAATGGCGAATTTGGTTTTCTTGCGGTTGGCAAGGCTGTCAACAACGGCCGAACCGATTTGTTCGGCGGTCATTTCACGCAGGTCAACAACATGACCCTTCAGACCACACTGGTTAAAAACGCCCGAGGCTTTGTCGCTATAGCCAAGGCCAAGTGTTGGCACGCCCGACGAAAAGCCCGCAATCGTTGCGTGCATGCGCGCCCCGGCAAACCAGTCAAGCTGGGCGATGAACCATTTTAATTCCGTGGCATCATAATGTTGTGGCAGGGTCGCAACCCGACCCGGATATTGTGCAAACAGACGGCGTTCCAGATCTTTGCTGGCGGCCCAATCCGATTCAGGATCCTGCGGATCACGGATCACATGCGGCACCAGCACAAGGTTCATTTTTTCGTCGTTATCAAGGATGACCTTGGCTGCAGCCAGCAATTGCGAAATATGGTCTTGTTTCAGGCCGAAATCGGCCTGCGCCTTTTTGGCGTCACGACATAACAAGCCACTGACATTCAGGCCCGCGACTGGTGTTGTGTCATCGGCCAGCCAAGCGCTCAACTGCTCTGGCAGTGCTTGGCGTGGTGCGGTCTGTGGCAGAAGGACGGCCATGTCGACGCCAAGATGGTGGCGGTTTTTGTCAAACCGATCACCAAGTTCGGCCTTTAGAAAATCATAGCTTTTCTGATCACGCACCCAAATAGCGGCGGCGCTCGCCAGAATTTCAACGGCCTCGGCCTTATTCTCAGGGTCAACAAACGGACCCAGTGTTTGCGGCAGCAGGATCAGCGGGCGGCCATTGTCGATCGCCAGCTTTTTGGTTTTGCACATCGCCTGAAAGCGTTTTTTGCCATAAAGGTCGGTGAAACTGTCGCCGCCACTGACATCAAGAACCGCGTCTGAACGCAGAATTTCCTTGGCTGCGGCATTGCCCAAACCGCCAAAGCGTGTCAGCGCTCCGATGGTTCTGAGGCAGTCACCGCGCCACAAGCGGCGTGTGTGGGAAATGCCGATCAGGTCGATATCCGCGTCACAAGTGCCGATATTCCAATGCTCGCGACGCAGGCCGCGACCGTGGTCCTGAACTGTGATCTGGTCAATACCCCGGGATTCGATTCCGGCGACTGCGGCGTAGCATAATGCGCTTACACCCTGATTTCCGGTATTGGGGGCGGCACCTAACAGAGTAATCATTGAATTCATTCCAGTTCCAGAGGGCAATTACGGGTTACTGGCATTGACCATACTGGCGGAACGCGCGAATAATACCGCACTAACGGCTAGGCGCGTGTCCATGGGGGTGGGGGTGATAATCAAAGGTATCAGATTTCGGCCCGGAACTATCCCAAAGTATAGGTTTGCGCGGTTCGCGCGGATGGCGGAAACTATCCTTTTCCTCAAGAACGCATTTGCCGCAATCGCGGTTCTGACCCTGCTGGCGGCCTGTAACACCGACATTATCGACAAAAGCCTGATGCGTTATGACGGTGTTGTTCATCGGCAACCTGTGATTGCAGAAGCCGGCACCGGCAAGACAACGCGTGGCTGCGGTGCGTCGGCCAAATCCCCCGGTAGCCTGAGCGGAACCAAACCCGAGGCCAGCTATCGTGTTGGTCCCGGCGATGATCTGAGGTTCAACATATTCGGCGAAGTCGGCATGACTGATCTGGTGGCGCGTGTGGACGGAGAAGGGTTTGTTCAGCTGCCGATCATCGAATTGATCAATGTGAACAATAAGACCACCCGCGAGATCCAGTCACTGTTGAAAGAGGCCTATAAGGAAAACTTTGTCAAACCGTGGATCACCGTGGAACTGGCCAACGCCGAAAGCCATCCTCTGTTCTTTCTGGGCGAGTTTAAAAAGCCCGGCGTGCATTACCTTGAACATCCCCGGACTCTGCTTGAAGCATTGGCGCTTGGTGGTGGGTTGTCACCTGACGCTTATCTGCCTGGCGCGCGGCTGATCCGGAAAAACCGGATGTGTGTTGTCGATCTGCATGGATTGTTGAAAGAGGGGCGGTTTGAAAACAATGTCTATGTAACGTCCAAAGACATGCTGTTCGCACCGCGAAAAGAAGACATGCAAATCTATGTGCTGGGCGCTGTTGTTAAACCACAGGCGGTGCCGTTCGGGGCCAAAGGGCGCACGGTACTAGAGGCGCTGACAATCGCCCAGGGTCCAGTAAAGGGCAAAGCCCTGCTAGAAGATGTCCGGATCATTCGCAGTTTTTCTGCGGTTGATGGTGAATTGCTGATTATCGACGTCGAAAAGATGCTGACCGGCAAAGCACTTGATTATCCGCTGGAACCGGGTGACGTCTTATATGTGCCGCAAACTGCGTTCAGCGACTGGAATGATGCGATCTCGATCATCATGCCCAGTCTCGAGGCTTTGGGTGGCATCCTGACGCCGATTTCGCTGATCCGGGCGCTCTGACAGTAAATTTCAGGCCTAATCCCACTGAAAACGCATCGTAAAGGTGAGGGTTCGCAGGCCAAAAGAAGTAACCCCTATACTTTTGGAACCTTCGCTTATGCGTCCGCGCACGCGCTTTTTTAGATCAGTCACGTTATCAAACTCCTGACGAATTTAAACGACCGTTCAACCGGTCAAGCAGGAGAGACACAATGAAAATCGCAATGATCGGAACAGGTTACGTAGGTTTGGTTTCAGGGGTATGTTTCTCTGAAATCGGTCACGAAGTGGTATGTGTCGACAAGAACCCCTTCAAAATCGACAGCCTGCTGGCCGGTGAAGTGCCGATCTTTGAGCCCGGCCTTGATATACTGATGGCGCAAAATGTCCGGTCTGGACGGCTGTCCTTCACCAAAGACTTGAAAGAGGCGGTCAAAGGCGCAGATGCAGTTTTCATTGGCGTTGGCACGCCGACAAAACGCGGAAACGGCAATGCTGACTTGACATATGTCTATACGGCCGCCGCCGAAGTCGCAGCATCCTTGTCCGATTACGCGGTTGTCGTCACCAAATCCACGGTGCCGGTCGGAACCAACCGCAAAGTCGCCGATTTGATCCGAAAGGCACGCCCGGACCTAGACTTTGACGTGGCTTCAAACCCAGAATTCCTGCGCGAAGGTGCGGCCATTGACGATTTCATGCGCCCGGATCGCATCGTTGTTGGCACTGACAGCGAAGACGCCCGCGCCGTGATGGCGAAAATCTATGCGCCGCTGACAAATGCTGGATATCCGCTGGTAATGACCGATCTGGAATCCGCAGAACTGGTGAAATACGCGGCAAACGCATTTCTGGCCACGAAGATCACTTTCGTGAATGAAATGGCAGCCCTGTGTGAAAAGGTCGGTGGCGATATCACTGACATTACCCGCGGCATGGGTCTTGATGACCGGATCGGCAGCCGTTTCTTAAAGGCAGGGCCGGGTTATGGCGGCTCGTGCTTTCCTAAAGACACCCGCGCACTGGCCCGGATTGGTCAGGAGCAGGCATGCCCGATGCAGCTTGTGGAAAGCGTCATCAAAACCAACGAAGAAATTAAGCTCAGAATGGTCGATCGGGTGTTGGAATTATGCAACGATGATCTATGCGGCAAAACCGTGACGATTTACGGCGTGACCTTCAAACCAGACACCGACGACATGCGGGACTCACCCGCGCTAACAATCGTACCAGCCCTTGTTGGCCGTGGTGCCGATGTCCGTGTGGTTGACCCGCAGGGTCGCCGTGACGGCGAGGCTCTGTTGCCCGGCGTTCAATGGATGACGGATGCCTATAGCGCCGCTGCAGACTCGGATCTGGCGGTGATCCTGACCGAATGGGAAGAATTCAAAACCCTTGATCTGGAAGAAATCGCCGACGTGATGCGCACGCCAAAACTGGCGGATCTGCGCAATATCTACACCCCCGATGTGGCAATGGAAGCGGGCTTTCAGGACTATCTGTCGATCGGCAGAAAGCGCGCCTCAAACAGTTTCAGCGCCATGCAGTGTGATACAGCAACCGACTTCCAGACATACGGCGCCTTTGCCTTCGCCGCTGAATAAAATCAGTCAAAACAGGATTTGAAATCATGCGTATAACAGAAACGAAACTTTCAGGTGTAACCATCCTCACGCCACCGCGTTTTGGGGATGATCGTGGGTATTTCAGCGAGGCGTTTAATGCGCAGCGGTTTTTGGATGCTGGGTTTGGCTATGATTTTGTGCAGGATAACGAGAGCGTTTCGCGGTATGCGGGGACGGTTCGTGGCTTGCATTATCAGGCGCCGCCTTTTGCGCAGGCCAAGCTGGTGCGGGTTGTTTCCGGCTC
>JAJFIC010000096.1 GCA_021775315.1 Paracoccaceae bacterium | reverse complement strand
AGGGCGTTTATTCTGTGCTTTGCCGGGTTGATCGCGAGTTTAGCGGCCTTCTCGGCCACAAATTCGCATGGGGCCTTGTTTGCCGCTGTTGCGGTTTATGGCTTTAGTCATGGTGGGCTGTTTACCGTGGTTTCACCGACCATTGCGGCACATTTTGGTATGCGCGCCCATGGCGCAATTTTCGGCACGGTTTTGTTTTTTGGCACCATTGGGGCTGCGATTGGCCCGGTTCTGGCCGGGGTGATTTTTGACACCACAGGCAGTTATACCTTCGCTTTCCTTGGATTGCTGGCGCTGGCCAGCATCGGATTGATGCTGGTTTTAACGCTACCAGCGGTCAAACCGCAGGCGGCGCACTGATGGCGACGCCTGCGGCTCTTTTGGCTAATGTCTACATCGGTGCTGCGGTCGCCAAAGCATAGGCGATGTAAAGGATCGACAAGGTGCCCATGCCAAAAGCAGGCACGCGGATAAACGGAATGCCGGAATAATATAGCCCGGCAAAGGCCACGCGCCCGATCACAAATAACAGCGCCGCCAATTCAGCCCCGCTGCCTTGCAACCCGGTAATTGCCGCCGCCGCCAGCACCGGAACGCCGTATGCCGCCGATTCAATCTGGTTTTGGTAGGCGCGTTTGATCCTGAGTGCGAGCGGTGAATAATCCAACGCCGTGTTGCGGTTGGCTGAAAACCCATAGCCAAAGCCTTGGGTCGCATAGGTAAAAAATATCTCGATCATCAGCATCACCATGGTGAGCAGGCCAAAGGCGATCAGTGCGGCTGTAAACGTCATGTTAGGTTCCTTTCAAGGGGGAGGAGGGGGCAAGTGTTCAGTGTGTCTGGGCCGCAATTACAAATTGCGAAAAAGCTGCTCGCCGCCGCGAACCGGGTTGGGCAGTTTGTTTTCCGGTGGTGACAGCGGGCAGATATAAGCCTCGTTCAATGCGCAGGACGGATTATAGGCAAAGTTGAAATCTAGGATCAGACCGTTGCTTGGCCCCGGACCAAAGTCGCTGCCTTTGATTGCATCAACGATGTAGCGCCCGCCGCCATAGGTTTCTGTGCCGTTCGTGGCGTCGCCGAACGGAATGAACAAACCGCCGCCGTAACCTTCGATCCAATAGACTGTCAACTCAGCCCCCAAAGCGCCAGCCAGACCCGAAGTCGTGGCAAATCCGGTATAGGACAGCGCGCCATCGCCCCCCAGGTCGGCCTTTTGGGTTGGGTGACGGGCCGGGATCAGGGCAACCTCGAACCGTAAATCAGGATCATAGGGGAATACCGGGATCTGCTTCAGGCGTTGCCGCTTGCCATCCGCCAAGGGCGACATCGGGTGATGCCGATAAAGGTCAGAACGCGCATTGTGCCAGTGGCACCAGCCGTGCCAGGGGTCGTCAACCTCGCGAATGTGGGCATAAATGTCGTTCATCTGGCGTCGCCAATCCGCCAATTCATAACCTTCGGGGCCGTCAAACATCGTTATTCCCCCTCAACCATGCGAACTTTGCCTGACCAAAACCCGATATGGTTCTCAAGGCGGTTGGCAAAGCTAAGTGTCTTGTATTGCCAGCCAATTTCCTGATCGCCCAAGTATTTGTAGGTTGCATCACCCTTCAGCGGGCAATGGGTGGTCTTTTCACCGTCTTCCAGCGCACGCGTCAGATCGGTGATCGGCACGTAAACCAATGGATCATATAGGGATTTTCCGATTTCCACCACGCGCAGCGCCTGTGTTGTGTCTGCCAGTTTCAACGCGCCAACATATACCCGAACCCGGTTTGCAATCGGTTTTAGCACCATCAAATGGGCTGGATTTGCTGGGTTTCTGACGGCATCTGCCAAGGGATCGTGGGCGGCTTTGGTATCGCTTTGCGTCGTCATTTGAATGTCCTATCTGGCCGTTTTTCTTCTTGCTCAGTGACCTGAACAGCCGAGTAATCTTGGGTTACATTTCTTTAATCTAAAATAGCGGTTGCATTTTTATATTCCATTCTGAAAAATCAACACTTAGTGGATCAATAATGAGACACCCACGAAAGGAAACCCGATGACCCAACGCCTTGGCGGTTTTGACTGGGACGATCTGCGGTTTTTTCTGGCGGTCGCGCGCATGGGCACCATCCGGGGCGGTGCGCAGGCGATTTCGGCCAATCACGCCACCGTGGCGCGACGCCTTTCGGTTCTGGAAAACACAATCGAGGCGCGTTTGTTTGATCGCAGCCAAACCGGGCTGAAACTGACGCAACTGGGCGAAGAATTGCTGCCTTTCGCCGAAAACGTGGAAGAGGAAATCGCCGCCGCCTCGCGCAACATTGCCGGGCGCGATCTGAAACCGGCAGGCACGGTGCATTTAAGCATGCCTCCGTTTCTTGGCACCTCGTCGATCATCACCGATATCGCCGCCTTTTGTGAGAAATTCGAGGATATCAATATCCATCTGCATGCCACGGACCAACTGGCCGATTTTGACCGACGCGAGGCCGATGTTTCTATTCGCTATGCTTATGAGGTCTTGCAGGATGTGGTCGGGCGTCGCCTGGTGCGTTGTTCAAATGCGGCCTATTGTTCGCCGGAATACGGCGCGAAAATGCGCGACAATGGCGGCGAGGATCTAAGCTGGATCGGCTGGTTTGAGGACGAGACCGCCACCACCGCGCCGTGGATACAAAACAGCCATTTCCCCAAGGCAAAGCTTAGGCATCGGGTTCCCGAAGGCAACGCGCAACTGACCCTTGCCGCCGCTGGTGCCGGTCTTGCGTTGCTGCCGTGCTTTGTTGCGGACGGTCATTCCGAGGTCGTGCGCGCGCCGTTTCAAACCCCGGTACCGGACCGCAGCCTGTGGTTGCTGTTGCATGCCGATCTGCGCAAAACCGCAAGGATCAGGCTGTTTGTGGATTTTCTCGCCGAACGCATTCTGGCCCGGCGGTCGGAATTTGAAGGCAAAGGCGTGATCTGACCAGCGCATCGGATTGTCTAGAAAAGCATTTTGACCAGTAAAATCGACAGCGGCAAAGTCAGGAAAGCCAACGCTGTTTCAATCGTCGTGATCGCCGCCATCAACGGCGCGTCACCGCCCATTTGTCGCGACAGCGTATAGGCCGACGACGCGGTGGGCGAGGCGCTGAACAGCAGGGCGACCATCGTTTCCAGTTCGCTCAGCTGCAATATCATCGCCAATCCCACGGTGATCAGTGGAAAAACGATGAATTTCCCACTGATCGATAGCACCAGCGGCAGGGCCGATGCCCGCATCGCCCGCAGACGCAAATTGGCGCCGACACACATCAAGACAATAGGCAGCGCCGCGTTGCCCAACAGATGCGCCGTATCGTGCAGAACCGGCACCTCGCCGACGCCCAAAAGGTTGAATGAAACGCCACCCAGCACCGATAAAATCAGCGGGTTGCGCCCCAGATCGCTCAGCACCATAGGCAGGATTTTGCCTTTTCTGCCCTTCTGGTTCATCACGACCATCAGGGGAACGACGGCCAGATTTGTCACCGGGATCAACAGTACCATAGCCAGCGCCCCAAGGGATAATCCGCTTGGGCCAAACAGGCTCCCGGCGATTGAAAGCGCGATAAAGGCGTTGTGACGCGCCGAGCCCTGCATCACAGAACTGGCGCTGTCACCCGGCAGACCCGCCAGCTTTGCCACGCCCAGACCATAGAGCAAAGCGGCAAAAAAGCCGCCAATAATGACCACCGAATAGGACCCGACCAGCGCGGGCGAAAGTTCGATGGTTGAGGTTTTGTGAAACAGAAGGGCCGGCATCAGCACCCAATAGACCAGCTTGTCATTCATGTTCCAGAACTCGACATTCGGAATACCATTGCGACGCAAAAGATATCCCAGAACGATCAGGAAAAAGATCGGAGCGATTGAGATGAGTACGGGAATCAGGGCCATTGCCCATTCCTATACATTCCGCTTACGGCGCGCCACGCAGCAATGCGATTATTGGAGACCTGATGCGATCGGAAAACCGGCCTCGTTACAACCAGCAGATATGTGGTGATGAACGATTGCGCCAGGCCGTCGCTACCGCTTGAAAATGCCGCACCGCTTAGCCCGTTAATAAGGCTTTGCGGTTGATGAAAATCTGCGCATAGTGTCGGTATTTGACGAGTGGCCTTTGTACCCAATCCTATCTCAAGGTTTGCTCAATGACCCCGATTACACGTCGCACAATTATCCGTTCTGCCAGTGCCGCGGCATTTGCCGCAACTGTCCCGTCTGCTTTTAAGGCGCGGGCAGGCGGCAGTTTTCGTCTGGGGCTGACGCCGGTTTTTCTGGATAATGACGTGGCGGTCATCGACCAATTGCGCGACGCCCTCAGCACGGCCATGGGCATGGCGGTCGAGTTGGAACAGCGCCGGACCTATCAAGAAGTGACGGGTTTGTTGCTTGAAGGATCGGTCGATGCGGCTTGGCTGTGTGGCTATCCGTACCTGCAACACAAAGCTGCCCTTTCGTTGCTTGCAGTTCCGGTCTGGAACGGCAAACCGCTTTATCAGTCCTATCTGATCGCAGAAAAAGACGACCCTGCGCAGTCGCTTGAAAACCTGAATGGTGGAACACATGCCTTTTCTGATCCGGATTCAAACTCGGGCTATCTGGTCACCGCATCTGATCTGGTGCGTAAAGGACTGCATCCCGAGGGGTTCTTCAGTCGTACCATATTCACCAACGGTCACCGGAATGTTGTCAGGGCGGTGTCAGACGGGCTTGTGCGGTCCGGCAGTGTCGATGGATATGTCTGGGAGGTGCTGACCTCAGAGGAACCCAAACTCACCCAGCGCACCAAAATTGTCACCAAATCCGAATGGCTGGGTTTTCCGCCGTTTTGTGCCCGTACCGACCGGATGGGCGACGACAAGATACGCGCCTTACAAAAGGTGTTGCTGGAATTGGGCCAAACAGGCAGAGGCCGCGCTGCACTTCAAATGCTGCAACTTGACGGTCTGATCCCGGCAACGCCCAGCCTGTTTGACGGCATTGCGCTGCGTTTGCACGATTATAAAGGCACGTGATGATGCCATCCCTGCAACATATTTCCCTTGCAATTCGCGTGCCGTTGCTGGCCGCAGGATTGATGGTTTTACTGGCGGTCGTGGCGGCAGAACTGGTTCTGAACACGCTTGATGATTTGCAGGACGCGCGCATCCGCGAGATTGCCAAAATGCATGTCGAGGCGTTGTCGGTCGCACTTGGCCCGCATGTTTTGCGTGATGACGTTTGGGAGGTTTACGACACGTTGACCCGCGCCTCGCTTGGCACCCAGGGCCAGCGGTTGGTTTTTACCGCCGTTGGCAATGAAAACGGGCGGGTTCTGGCGGCATCTGATCCCGTGCGTGCGCCGGTTGACAGTATGATCGGTGAATTGGCGCGCGGTGCCCGTTCACCGCAGGAATTGTCCGCGACCGGGTCCAGCACCAGCATCCTGTTAACGGCACCCTTGATGTATCAGGGCCGCAATGTCGGGCAGGTTCTGACCGAGCTTGATATTTCCGATCTGATATCGGAACGCATGCGCATCGGGCGGTTGCTGGTGTTGGCCAACGGCGTTGCCACGTTGGGTCTGGCGCTTATCGGCTATTGGATGATGCGCCGAATGCTGATGCCGATCACACGTCTGGCGCGGCGCATGCATGAAACCGCTGGTGCGCCACAACCCTTGCCGGTTTCCGATCTGCCAAATGGCAATTCGGAACTGTCCCGGCTAATCAATACCTATAACGAGATGGCCGTTGCGGTGCAGGCAAAAGCGGAAACCGAGCGACGCCTTGCAGAACGCGAAAGGTTTGTCAGCCTCGGGCGCCTGTCCTCGTCGTTGGCGCATGAGGTCAACAATCCGCTGGGTGGCATGCTGAATATCACAGATACATTGCACAAATTTGCCGACCAGCCAGCGGTCGTGCGCCAATCCGCCGAATTGCTGTCGCGTGGATTGGCGCATTTGCGCGACATCGTAAGGGCGACGCTTGACCAAAACCGGCTTGATCGGGCAGGTGCCGCTTTGTCACTGCAGGACTTCGATGATCTGAAATTGTTGATAAGCCCGGAAATAAATCTGAAACACCAGTATCTTGACTGGCAGGTTTCCGTTGAAGGTTCGTTGATGTCGGGGTTTTCATCCGGACCCATGCGCCAAATCATCCTGAACCTTCTGTTGAACGCTTCAGCGGCTGCCGGGCAAATCGCCTTGAAGATGGAACAACAAGGCCCGCATCTTGAACTGTCGGTAGTTGACAACGGCCCCGGCCTGTCAGACGAGGCCCGGTTTCGCCTGATGTCAGCAGCCCCGATCGCGCCCGGCGGGGGGCAGGGATTGCGGCTGGTGCGTGATCTGGTGGCCGAACTTAGCGGCGTGATCAGGACCAAAAAAACCGCAGGCAGAACCCGGATTTCGGTCACTTTGCCCATTCCGGTCAATGACGAGGTGACGCAATGCTGAAAGGTTATCGCATCGCGCTGGTGGAAGATGACGAGTTTATGGGAAACTCGCTGGAGCAACGTTTGACGCTGGAAGGCGCCGAGGTTGTCTGGCTCAAGCGCATTAAGCGCGCGATCGGGGCGTTGCGCACGCCGGTTGCCCCTATTCACGTGGTTATCTGTGACATAAAACTACCAGATGGCAGCGGCGAGGAATTGTATAACACCCTATGCCAAACCACCGACCCGCCGCCGTTTTTGTTCGTCACCGGCCACGGGGATGTTGAACAGGCGGTGCGCCTGATGCAGGCGGGGGCCGTGGATTACGTGACCAAACCGTTTAGTATTTCGGTCTTTCTGGATCGCCTCGTCATGTTGCTTTCCAGTGGTGAACAACAGGAATTCCCGCCGATAACCGGTATCTCGGCGGCGGCAAGGCGTGTTGACAGTTTGGCATTGAAGGCTGCTAAAACCGGTCGCCCGGTGCTGATCCGTGGCGGGCCGGGTATGGGCAAGGCGCTGATTGCACAGCGAATACACGACACTTCGGACCGCCGTGCTGCGCCGTTTGTCAACATCAATCTTGACCGAGTGCCGGATGTTCATGCCGCCCTGTTCGGCCCGGATGGCGCGGTGGCGCGGGTCGGTGAAGGCACATTGTTCCTACACACGCTCAGCCGTTTGCCCGACGCCAGCCAATCGGCATTGCTTGACGTGCTGCAATCGGGATTTGACGGGTGTATCATTGCCACCTGCGGACTGGATAAGCAGGCGACATCGACCCAGTCCGGATTTCGGTCAGAATTGTTTGACCTCATCGGCATGATGGAAATCGTGGTACCACCTTTAGGCGAACGAACACTTGATGCAGTTTGGCTGATGGGGCAGTTGTTTGAAACGCTCAACCACCGGCGTGAAACCCCGCTGCAAGGCATCAGCCGCCTGAGTGAAGAGGCGGCGCGCAGTTATGATTGGCCCGGCGGTGGCCGTGAATTGCGCACCCGCCTAAGGGCCGCGACAGAAAATGCCACGGGTGAATTCCTGCAACCGGCCGATCTGTTTCCCGAACGCATGACCAGTGACGACCGGATCATGACCTTGGCCGAGGCCCGCGATATCGCCGAGCGGCGGCAAATCGTCGATGCGTTGGTCCGCTCGGGCGGACGGGTCGGCAAAGCCGCGAAAATCCTGCAAGTATCGCGCACGACTTTGTGGCAAAAGATGCAAAAGCTGGAAATCCCGTCAGGCTCGGATTAAGCAATCCCCACACCGATGCCGGGCCGCCTGAACGGCGAAGCCTTGCGAACCCGTCATGTTCAGCCAGTCACGCAGCAACTGGTTCTGAACGGCTGGCACACAAACCTTTCAACCGATCAACCCCAACAGGTTCGACCGCCTGCATCGGCACAACGGCGTAGCGTTTTGACAGATCGTCCCGCACTTTTGCGATTTGGGTCAATTCAGATCGGGCGCGTTTGCGCAGCAAATCCTGGCTTGTTTCGGCAGCGGCAAGGCTGGAATTCACAATCCAGCCATAAGGTTCAATCCCGGCACGGCCAAGATCTTCCTGCAAATGTGCCGCCTCTAGCACCGGGGTGGTTTCCGGCAGGGTGACGATCATGATTTTGGTCTGCGCGGGGTCTTGCAGGCGCATCATCGGCGTCGTGATCCGGGCGCGGCTGGCCTCGTCTTGGTGGCGCAGAACGTCCTTGTGATATGACCCGGTCGCGTCCAGCAACAACAATGTGTGACCCGTCGGGGCCGTATCCATGATGACGAACTTTTTGCTGCTTTCGCGGATCACGCGGGAAAACGCCTGAAACACCGCGATTTCTTCGGTGCAGGGTGAGCGCAGGTCCTCTTCCAGCATTGCGCGCGCCTGATCATCCAGATCGCGGCCTTTGGTTGCCATCACCTCGGCGTGGTAATTCGCGGTTTCCACTGCGGGGTCGATCCTGCTGACGGTCAGGCCGGGCTGGCTGCCTGCCAGCGTTTCGCTGATATGCGCCGCTGGATCGGTGGTGGTCAACAAAACCTGATGGCCACGCGCGGCGAGTTCTGTGGCGACAGCGGCTGCAATTGTGGTTTTGCCGACGCCGCCCTTGCCCATAAACATGATCAGCCCTTTGCCGGGACCTTCAACATCATCGACAAGGTTTCCGAGTGTCGGGAAATCCGCGTGTTCCAACGGTGCGGCGGTCGCACTGGCAACTGCATCTACGTCGCCTGCCGCAAAACGTTTCAACGCCGCAAGGCCGACCAGATTTTCCGGGCGCAACGCAAAGGTTGTGCGGGGCAGGGCGGCAACCTCGGGCAGCATCGCGGCCAAGGCGTCCTGATCTCGTTTAAGCAGCGCCTTGGCCAAAGGATCATCACCAGTGTTTTGCGGCATCATGCCGTTGATCGCCAGTTGCTGGTTTTTAATACCGATGGAGGCCAGTTCAACCGACGTTCGGCCAACTTCTGCCAGCGCAGAATGCCGTGGTCGCGCCACAAGAACCAACCGAGTTTCATTTTTGTCAGACAGGCGATCCACTGCGGATGCATACCGGTCGCGCTGTTTTTCCAGCCCGGCCAGCGGGCCAAGACAGGACGCGTCGCCCTTGCCTTCTTCCAGAAACCCAGACCACGCGCCCGGCAGCTTCAACATTCTGATCGTGTGGCCTGTCGGGGCGGTATCAAAAATCACATGATCGTAACGCGCGACCAGATCGTTGTCCGTCAGCAGGGCCGTGAATTCGTCAAAAGCCGCGATTTCAATCGTGCAGGCACCGGAAAGTTGTTCTTCGATACTTCTAAGTGCCACCTCAGGCAAAATGCCCCGCATCGGGCCAACGATGCGTTCGCGGTAATCTGCGGCGGCCTCTTCGGGGTTAATCTCAATCGCGTCCACGCCGGGGCATTTGGTGATTTCCGTGATCTTATTGCCGATCTCGGTCTCAAAAACCTGCCCGACATTTGAGGCCGGATCAGTGCTGACCAGCAGGATTTTGTGGCCCTTGCTGGCAAGATCAAGCGTGGTGGCACAGGCCAGCGAGGTCTTGCCGACGCCGCCTTTGCCGGTGAAGAAAACGAATTTGGGCAGGTCTTTGAACATGGGTCTACTCGATTTTGAATGAAGTGGTCGGGACAGGTTTAGCAGCAACCTGATGCGGTTTTTTCAGCTTCGGTGCTGCCGCCACAACAGCCACTTTCTGCGCTGGCACTGGGGGCGTTGGCGGCGTCTGCGATGTGGGCCACACCGGTTAAACCCGCCAACTCGCTGCGCGCCGGGTAGCGACCGGTTGAGTGCATCACGTCGCCGATCAATACAATTGGCAAGCCCTCAACGCCGGCGTTTTCCAACACAGATTTGACCTTGTCGTTGGTCGCAAACTCGGCTGGTTCCTGAGACAGATTAAAGCGCGTGACGTTGACGCCCTTTGATTTCAGCCAATCAAGATCAGCGGCAAAATTCACCAGATGTTGGTCAACTTCGGCGCCACAAATGCCTGTGGAACAGCACATGGCCGGGTCATAAACGGTTATGTTAGTCATTGGAAATCTCCTGTTTTCTTGATGATAGAATGGTCTGCGACTGCCTTGGAAAGCCGCCCCAGCGCAGTGGTTAAATCGGCGCGTGTACAAGCAATGTTAAGCCGCGCGAAACCTTCGCCTTCGACACCAAACGCTTGGCCCCGGGTCACGGCCCAGCCCGCTTGCTGGCGTAAAAACGCGGTCAGATCGTCAGGCGACAGCCCAAGCCGCCGGAAATCCAGCCACAGCAGAAACGTCCCCTCGGGTTCGATCAGATCGACCTTGGAGATGGTGCTCAGATGCGTGCGCACCAATGCCAGATTGCCGTCGAGATAACGCAAAACGTCGTTCAGCCACGCGCTGCCTTGCGAATAGGCGGCCACCATCGCGGCACTGGCAAAAGCGTTGTTTTTGTTGACCGTCAGACGGCTGTTTTCGACCTGAAAAGCCTTGCGTCGCACGTCGTTTGAAATCACCGTGAAGGCAGAACAACACGCGGCGATGTTGAAACTTTTGGCAGGCGACAGGCAGGTGATCGCGTTATCCGCATAGGCAGGGCCAATTGCGGCAAACGGGGTGTAGGTGTGACCCGGCAAAACAATATCGCCGTGAATTTCATCCGACACCACCAGCACATCGTTTGCCGCGCAAATGTCACCCAGTCGTCGGAGTTCGGCCTTGGTCCAGACCCGCCCGACCGGATTGTGGGGATTGCAAAGGTACAGCATCTTGGCGCGTGGATCGGCCGCCAGCTTTTCCAACCCGTCAAAATCCATCTCATAGTGCCCATGCTTCAGGATTAGCGGGTTTGAGATCAGGGTGCGGTTGTTTTCCCGAATGATGTCGAAAAAGTCAAAGAATACAGGCGGTTGCACAATCACGCCGTCGCCGGGTTGCGTAAACAGCGAGGCCGCAATCGCCAGAATATTGAGGACATTTGGCGCGCGTAAAATATGTGCAGCATCAACTTGCCAACCGTGCCGCGTGTGCAACCAATCGGTCAGGGCGGGCATCAACGGCGCCGGCACTGCCTCATAGCCGAAAACACCGTGATCAAGGCGTTCTTGCATGGCCGCAAGAACGGCAGGTGGCGCCTTGTAATCCATGTCGGCCACCCCGGCGGCAAAAAGGTTTCCGCCGTCTTGCCCCAGAACCATGGGATGCACCTTCAACGCAGGCACATCGCGCCGGGCGATCTGTTGGTCAAATGGTGTTACTGTTTTCCGATGTGGCACGTGGTGTTCTTTCAGGGTTGGATCAGGCTTTGGCTCGCAACGGTTTTTCATCCAGCAGCCAGTTAAAAAAGATCGTGGCCAGCAAGGCAGCCACAAGCTGTACGCCGACAAAAGCGGCGACGTTCGCTGGCTGGATACCGGCAAACGTGTTGGAAAACCCACGCGCGATGGTCACGGCAGGATTGGCAAAGGACGTCGACGAAGTGAACCAGTAGGCGGCGGTGATATAAAGGCCGACGGCATAGGGTATCGCCTCAGGCCGGGCTTTCAGGCAGCCAAGGATGGTGCCGACCAAGCCAAAGGTCGCAACAAACTCGCCCACCCATTGCCCAAGACCGCCGCGCACGGTGGTGGATGGATCAATCAGCGGATTGTCAAACATGACATGGGCAATCAACACGCCAGAAATGCCGCCAAATATCTGTGTCAGCACATAAAGGCCCGAATCCCGCGCGGTGATTTCGCGGCGTATGGCAAAGGCCAGCGTCACCGCCGGATTGAAATGCGCGCCAGAGATTGGGCCGAACACCAAGATCAGGACGACCAGAATTGCGCCGGTCGGGATGGTGTTGCCAAGCAGCGCAATGGCGATATTCCCGTCGGCCAATCGTTCGGCCATGATGCCGGAACCGATCACTGTTGCCAGCAGCGAAAATGACCCCAGCCATTCAGCAAATAATCTTCGCAACATATTAACGTTCCCTCTTCAAGATTGTCTGGCCGCGCTTAAAGCCGCCGCGAACCGGTCGGGATCAATGTTGCCACCCGTGATGACCACGGCAATCGTCTTGCCTTTGATGTCAATTTTCCCGCTAAGGACAGCGGCAAGGCCAACGGCGCCACCGGGCTCCACCACGATCTTATAATTCTCAAACGCAAACAGCATTGCCGCGCGAACTTCATCATCCGTGACAGTCAGAACGCCTGTCAGCAGGGTTTGGTTGATGGAAAACGTCAGAGCGTTGGGAATGGGCGTCATGATCGCATCGCAGATGGTTTTCTGGCCCTTAGGGTTCGCCAACCGTTCGCCCGCCGCAAGCGATCTGCGGGTGTCGTCAAACAACGCAGGTTCTACGCCGAAAACCTGTGTGGCGGGCGATAGCGCGTTCATCACGATGGCACTGGCAGCCGTCAGACCACCACCGCCACATGGCACCAGCACCGCGTCAATCGGTCTGTCTGCCTGTTGAATAATCTCAAGCGACACCGTTGCCGCGCCTGCCAGAATACGCCGATCCTCGCTGGGTGGGACGATGATGCGCCCGGTTTCCGCCCTAAGGCGCGCGACCACGTCATCGCTGGCAACCTCGCCACGCTCAAAGGTGACAATTTCAGCCCCCAGCGCCCTTGTCTGATCCATTTTGGCCTGTGGAACGTCGCTCGGCATAACGATCAGGGCAGAAGTGCCCAAAAGATTTGCGGCCATTGCAACGCCCTGCGCGTGATTGCCCGAGGAATAGGTCACAACCCCGCGCGCTTTTTGGCCCGGATCCATTTGGCTGATACGGTTATACGCACCACGAAATTTGAACGCCCCAGTGCGCTGCATGGCCTCGTTCTTAATCAAAAGGGTACCGCCGAGACGGGCGTTGACCTCGGGGTTTTGCAGCAGGGGGGTTGGGATGATGACACCGGCCAGCGTTTTGGCGGCGGTTCGCACCTCGTCCAGCGTTGGCGCGTTTAGCAGTTGTTCGGGGCTCGGCTGCATTGGGTGTCGTCTTATCCTAAATATTATGTTCAGACCATTCGGGTTTGACGCTCCGGTCAGTCTATCAAATCGACATCTGCCGAATTGTCAAAACGAATAGATCGCGCCTGCTGCCTTGTCAAGGTTCGATATTTCGGGTATTGCCGAATTATGGACCAACTTTCAGCCATAGAATCCTTCGCGGCCCTAGCGCAAGACAGCCGGATGTCGATTTATCGGATGCTGGTGCGCGAGGAACCCAACAGCCTGAATGTCGGCGAGATTTCAAGCCGTCTGAGCATCGTCCCTTCAACCCTGTCGGGCCATCTGGCCGTGCTTAAGCGGGCTGGCTTGTTGAAATCGACACGCCATCAGCGCGAAATTCATTATTCTGCCAATATAGCGACCATGAACGATCTGGTCGGTTTCATGCTACAAGATTGCTGCAACGGACAGGTTGAAAACTGCGCCGAAATCCTGACGCTTTTGGATCACCCCTAGGCGGCGTTACAAACCTTAGAGGTCGCTGCCAACCTGAAACAGGCAATCGCCACGTTCCACCCGGCCGGGCACCCGCTTGCACAACACCATGCCATCATGCTGGAAACGCACAGTTTTTGCGTCCCGCCATGGTTCTTCCGGGAAATGGATTTGCCCGGCTGCATCGCCGTCTTTAACCTCGTCCTCGACGTCGCAAAACGGTTCAAACAGACCGTTATCATAGGCAACAACGCTGTCGGTGATCGTCAGCTCGCGCGTGCCATTGGTCGCGTCGGGTTCATATCCGGGCAACATGCCAATGCTGTGCAGCATGCGGCGAACACCGCGTTCCGTCAGCGCCAAAACTTCGGGGGATACCGCGCCGCCACCGCCAAGTTCCGCCATCAGGGTGATAACGCCCTTGCGTCCCGCCCCGCCCATGGCCGTTCGCGCCTTGGTTTCACGCCCGCCGCCACTGGTGAACACCCAGGCATATGGCGCATCAAAAGCGGCCTGCAAATTGATCAGTTCGTCGCGTTCGCGGGGCGAATGGCCCAACCCGCGCAGCAGCGTTGGCGGGTAATATAGCGATGAGCCGCCAGAATGAAGATCAAAGAAATAGTCGCATTTCGGCAGCAAAACCTCTTCGATGTAATGGGCAATCATCTCGGTCGGGGTGCCCAGTGGATTGCCGGGAAAGGTTCGGTTGAGGTTGCCGCCATCAATCGGCGATGTCCGCGTGCCTGCCTGTGCCGCCGGGAAATTTGCCATCGTCAGGATGATCAGGCGGCCGCGAATGTCAGCGGCCTCCAGCTCTCGGCAAAGCTTGCCAAGCGCGATTTGCGCCTCATATTCATCGCCATGATTGCCAGCCATAAACAGCGCCGTTGGCCCGTCGCCATTTCGGATCATCACCGCAGGTATCAGGATGCGACCGTAAGCGCTGCGATGGACAGAATGCGGCAGTCGCAGGTATCCGGTGTGCTTTCCATCGACTTCAAAATCAATATCGGAACTGATCAATGTGTCTGTCATGGTCGGCTTCCTTTTGAATGCTGCATGTCGTTTCTACTGGCGTTATTCTGCCACCAAAGATGGTTTTTGCAGTTAAACCAGCGATAGTTGGATTGCCAAGGGTTGAGTGCGGTGCATCCATCTATAAATAGGTATACAGATGATGAACCACCGGATTAAATGGGGGCGCAAATGTTAAAAATTGATTTCAAGAAGACGCTGAAGGCGCAATATGGCCCTTCCGCCAAGGGTTTCACGATTGTTGAAATTCCACAGATGAACTTTGTGATGGTTGATGGTTCCGGCGTGCCCGGCAATGCGGAATATGCCACCGCGTGTTCTTGGCTCTATGGCGTCAGTTACGGGCTCAAATTCCTGTCAAAAGGCACGTTGGAACGCGATTACGTCGTGCCGCCACTGGAAGGGTTATGGTGGGCAAGCGATATGACGGCCTTCACGGATGATCGAAAAGAAGAATGGTTGTGGACGATGATGATCATGCAACCCGATTGGATTACGCCCGATATGTTTGTTCAATGCGTTGAAAAGGCCGGGAAAAAACTTGGGGACCAACCAGCGTCACTGCGGTTTGAGGCGTTTGACGAGGGGTTGAGCGTCCAAACCCTGCATATCGGTTCTTATAGTGACGAGGGGCCGACGATCGCGCGACTGCACAACGAGTTTCTGCCTGAGAACCTGTTGGTCGAAAACGGCCATCATCATGAGATTTATTTGGGCGATCCCAGAAAAACAGCACCCGAAAAGCTGAAAACTATTTTGCGCCAGCCCGTAAGGCCGCGCCAAAACTAGCATTGGCTGGCCGGTGGGAAATGGTGACGGCGACTGGGCGGCGCCTTTCAAAGGATGATTACCAAAGCGTAAACTGCATTTCTTCGGTTTGCAGGCAGATTTCGTTGCTGCAGGCCTGAAAACTGAGCGTGGCGGCCGGAATTTCTGCGCTCTCGGCAACATCTGGTTGCGCAATTTGCAACGGGAAACCCCCCGCAAACAGCGATAGCGGTTTGTCGCAAAAGCCCAGAACTTTGACGGTTGCCTTGGGATACTGGCTGACATCAAGTGCCTGACCATCAACCGCAAAAGCGGTTGGAATGTAATAGTCCTCAAGCGGTTGGTTGGAATTGAAGTGCCAACCTTCTTTGACCGTCACGCGAAGGCGTAGTTTCCCCGCCTTTCGGCTGCGATTAGCCTCAACACGTACGGCCCCGGCGGCAGCATGGCGCACGGCGTTCCCATCCTTTTCCTGCGTCATGAAATAGCCAGCCTCGGCTTTCCTGAAACCTTGATCGCCCCCATGCATGACCGGGTTGCGTAAAAGATTTTGGTGTCGCTTGCGATCAAACATGTCGTTTTTCGCTGCGCCTTATTTCCATACTGACCGCAGAATAGCCTGATGAGAACCGCATATATTCCCAAATGTCTGGGCCGACGCGCCACTGGTTGTGACCTCGTCGTGCATTAGCGCGCCCGGTTTCCCGACTGAATTGTCGGGCGCTATTGCACATCTTTCTCTGACTTTGGGGTAAATTATGACGGCATCAAAGCCGCTGCGCCTTGCCATAGATATTGGCGGCACTTTTACTGATACAGTTTTGGTTTCAGGCGAGGAGGGGAAATTGGCCTCGGCCAAAACCCTGACAACGCATGAAAATCCGGCTAATGGTGCCATGGAAGGTGCGGCGCGGGTGATGGCGCAATCAGGCTGCACTTTGGCGGACGTGACGGGATTTATCCACGGCACGACACTGGCAACCAACGCCCTGATCGAGCGGCGCGGTGCATCTGTTGCGACAATCACAACCGAAGGGTTTCGCGACATTCTGGAAATCGCCTACGAGCGTCGCTATTCGCAATATGATATCAACCTGAACAAACCCGATCTACTGGTGCCGCGTGAAAATGCGCTGACGGTGCGCGAACGGATGTCCGCCGCTGGCGAGGTTCTGATTGCGCTTGACCATCCCTCAATCGAGGCGATGCTTGGCGGGCTGGACAAAACCGGGGCCAAAGCGGTCGCCATTTGTCTGATGCATTCCTATGCGAACCCGGATCACGAAATTCGTCTGCGCGAAATCCTGAACGCCAAGCGTCCCGATCTGACGGTGTCGATTTCCTCTGATGTCAGCCCCGAGGCGCGCGAATTTGACCGCCTGTGCACCACGATCGCCAACGCCTATATCCAACCGCTGATGGAAACCTATCTAAACCGGTTCGCCCAGCGTTTCGCAGCCGAGGGTGTGCGATGCCCTATCCTGATGATGACGGCCGGGGGCGGGATGTGCACGATCGCAACCGCGACGCGCTTTCCCATTCGGCTGGTTGAATCCGGTCCTGCAGGCGGTGCCATTCTGGCGGCGCGCGTGGCGGCGCGATCTGGTTTGAAGTCTGTGTTATCCTTTGATGTTGGTGGAACCACCGCCAAGCTTTGCCTGATCGACAACGCCCGTCCGCAAACATCGCGCAGTTTTGAAATCGCCCGCGCGGCAAGGTTCATCAAAGGCTCCGGTATGCCGGTACGCATCCCGGTGATTGAAATGATCGAGATTGGTGCAGGCGGTGGCTCCATCGCGGATGTGGATCGGCTGGGCCGATTGACCGTTGGCCCGAAAAGTGCAGGTTCAGAACCCGGCCCGGTGGCGTTTATGCGCGGCGGAACGGAACCCACCGTGACCGACAGCGACATTGCGCTGGGCTATATCGTGCCGGACAACTTTGCCGAGGGACATATCGAAATTGATGTCGATGCCGCAAAAGATGCGCTGGCCCGCAGCATTGGCCTGAAACTGGGAACAGATACCACGGGCGCGGCTGACGGCGTCAGCCATATCGTGGTTGAATCCATGGCGTCAGCAGGCCGGATGCACGCGGTTGAATCCGGTAAAGACCTTGGATCACGAGCCATGATTGCCTTTGGTGGCAACGGCCCGCTGCACGCAAGCCGGGTTGCCCGCTCGGCCGGTATCAACCGCATCGTGGTGCCGCCCAACCCCAGTGTCGGCTCGGCCATTGGGTTCCTTTTTGCACCCGTCAGTTTTGAGATCGTGCGCAGCCGGTATTCCATGTTGAACACCTTGGATATGGATCACATAAACGCGCTGTTTCTGCATATGATCGACGAGGCCAAAACGGTCGTGGCCCAGGGTGCCGGGGATGCCATAACCCAAACCCGGCGCAGCGCGTTCATGCGCTATAACGGGCAAGGCCACGAAATTGAAATCGCGCTGCCGGATCGAGATTTAACGGTGGATGACATCCAGCCGTTGACCACGGCGTTTGAAGAGGAATACCGTAAACAATTCTCGCGCCCAGTGCCCGGCATGCAGATCGAAATCCTGAACTGGTCGGTGCGCGTTGCGACATTGGACGATGATGTGCTGACGGTGCCGGATACGCCGCCTCTGACAACAATCGTGCCAACGGACACCCGCCCGATCATTTGCGACTTGGACGGTACAACAAAACAGGCGGCTTTTGTGGCGCGCGCCGATTTGAAGCCGGGCGATAGGGTGACAGGCCCGGCCCTTGTGACCGAACCGCAAACCACCACGCTTGTCAGTGCTGATTTCTCAGCCCATGTTGACGCGATTGGTAATCTTATCCTCATTCAAGACCAGAAAGGGGCATTATGATGGCTGATCTTTCCGCTGCCCGTATGCAAGTCATGTGGAACCGTCTGCTTGCCGTTGTTGAAGAGCAGGGCCAAATCCTGATCCGCGCCGCCTTTAGCCCAATCGTGCGTGAATGTGGTGATATTTCTGCCGGGATTTTTGACGCACAAGGCCGGATGCTGGCGCAAGCGGTGACCGGCACACCGGGGCATATCAACACAATGGCCGAGGCGGTGCTGCATCTGCGCGAGCGATTTCAGGTGCAAAACATGAAACCCGGCGACATCTATATGACCAACGATCCCTGGCTGGCGTCCGGGCATCTGAACGATTTTCTTTTGATGATGCCTGCTTTCAAGAACGGCAAAGTTGTCGGCTTCACGTCCTGCACGTCGCATCTTGTCGATCTCGGCGGGCTTGGCATGGGGCCCGAAGGGTCTGACATCTATGACGAGGGCCTGCTGATCCCACCTTGCAAGCTGGTCGAGGAAGGCGTTCCAAACGCTTTGCTGCTGGACATTGTCCGCGCCAACAGCCGTGAACCGATCGCCAATGAGGGCGATATCTATGCGTTGATCGCCTGTTGCGAGGCCGGGGCGAGCCGCCTGCTGGACACCATGGATGAATTCCATATCGACGATCTGGATGCCCTTAGCCGCTACATCATCGACACGTCGCGACGCGGCACGCTAGCGGCGATTGCCGAGGTGCCGGAAGGCACGTACAAAAACATGCTGCGCATGGATGGTTATGAAAATGAACTTGAGCTGCACGCCACCCTGACCATCAGCAAGGCCGGGATGCATGTGGATTTTGCTGGCACTTCGGGCTGTTCCGGCAAGGGTATCAATGTGCCTTTGAACTACGCCACGGCTTATACCGTGTTTGCCATGCGCTGTATCGTTGGCAGCGACATTCCCAACAATGCAGGCTCGTTAGATCCGTTCACCGTGACCGGACCCAAAGGTTGTATTTTAAATGCCCAACGCCCGGTGCCAGTGGCCATGCGTCACACGCTGGGGCAGGTCACGCCTGATTTGGTTTTTGGCTGTTTGCATCAGGCCTTGCCCGATCAGGTGCCTGCGGAAGGCGCAAGTTGCATGTTTGATTTGCCGATGCGCCACGCGCCCGAAGTTGCGGCCAATGGCGGTCGCGAATTTGCTATCGAGCCTGTGCATAACGGCGGCACCGGCGCGCGACCGCATTCCGACGGTTTGTCGGCAACGGCTTACCCGTCCGGTGTGTTTGGCTCGCAAGTGGAAATCACAGAATCCGTCGCACCTGTTGTCTTGTGGAAACGCGAACTTTTGCCAGACTCGGGCGGGTCCGGAAAATATCGCGGCGGGTTGGGGCAAAGGATCGAAATAACCTCGGCCAATGGCGCGCCGTTCATCGTGTTTCTGTCGGTTGAGCGTCTGAAATTCCCCGCGCTTGGCCGCATGGGCGGCTTGCCCGGTGCGCCGGGTCGCATCCGAATTCGGGGCCGCAAAAAGGATATACCGGGCAAAGGTGAGCTGCGGGTCAAAGGCGATGACACGTTTATCTTTGACACGCCCGGGGGCGGCGGTTTTGGCCCGCCCTCCGAACGCGAACCGGGCGCGCTTGCGCTTGATCTGAAACGCGGGCTGGTTACGCCCAAGCGGGCGGTCACAGATTACGGGGCAGGCCAATGATCCGCCCCGTAGCCCATATTGATGCCATGGCTGCCTATGCACTTGCAGATTTGGGCGGGCCAGACACAGTTTCACTGGCCCAAAACGAAAGTACATTCCCGGCCAGTGACGCCGCCATTGCGGCGGGCAAGGCTGCGGTTGATCAGATGCCGCTCTATCCCGATCCTGAATGGCGTGATCTGCGCGTCGCTATTGCCAAGGTGCATGGGCTGAAAGCCGACAAAACCCTATGCGGCGCAGGCTCGATGGAGCTGATCGCTTGCCTGATCCGGGCGTTTGCAGGCCCCGGCGATCATGTTTTGGGAACCGATTACGGCTATGCTTTTGTGGCGACGGTGGCAGCGCAAGTTCAGGCCAACTATGTCAAAGCCCGCGAGGTTAATCTGACCGTGTCAGTCGATGACATCCTTGACGCAGTGACGGATCAAACCCGGATTGTGTTTGTCTGTAATCCCGCCAACCCCACCGGAACCCTTATCCCAAATGACGAACTGTTACGGCTTAGAAAACAAATGCCTGCTGACGTCTTGCTGGTGATTGATCAGGCCTATGCGGAATTTTCCGATGGCGTCCATGATCCCGCCGCGATTTTTGCCCTTGTTGAGCGGGGTGATACGGTTGCCTTGCGCACATTCTCAAAAGCCCACGGGCTAGCAGGTGCCCGTGTTGGCTGGGGGTATTTCCCGCCCGACATTGCATGCCACGTGCGCAAGTTATTAAGCCCCAACAACATCTCAACCCCCTCGCAGGCAATCGCGACAGCCGCGATGCGCGATCAGGCGCATATGCGCGCCACTATTTCTCAGACGGCAAATATCCGTGATAGATTTGCCAGTTCACTGCGCGCGCTTGGGATAGATGTGCCGCACAGCCACACCAATTTCCTGTTGCTGCGATTTGGCAGTGCTGAAACGGCGCAAAAGGCAGATGCCGCCTTGCGCGCCGAAAACCTGTTGATGCGTGGCATGGCGGGCTATGGCCTGCCCGATTGCCTGCGGATGACGATTTGCCAACAAGCGGTGATGGACCGCGTTTTGGCTGTGTTGAAAGGAATATTCCAATGACTTTTGAAACCCGCACACGCGCTAAAATCGGTGTTCTGGTGCCTTTCACCAACACCAATCTTGAACCGGATATGGAGCTTTTGCGTCCACCTGATTGCACTGTGCATTTTCAGCGTATGGGCGGATATGACGTTGATGAAATACCGGGGTCTGACCAGATGGCTGGTCTCGGGGCGTCTGACATCAGCAACGATCTGCGGATGATCGCCGGGGTGCGGCCCGATGTCGTGCTTTACGGATGCACCTCTGCGACGCTGACGCATGGGCCGGAATTTGACGCGACATTGGCGGCAGAAATCAAATCAGGTTCCGGGGCTGCGTGTTTTACCGCGGCTGGGGCGCTGATTTCGGCGATCCAGACGATTGGGGCGAAAAAGGTCGGTTTTTCTTCGCCTTATCTGGGGGAAATCAACCAACAAGCCATGGGTTTCATGGCCGCGAACGGCATTGAAACGGTGAAATGTGCCGATGTGGGGCGCGAGCTTGGCAATTATGGCCAAGGCGAACTGACCCCGGATGAGGTGTATGAACTGGCCTTACAGGCAGACCATCCCGACGCTCAGGCGATCATTTTGTCTTGCACAGACATGCGCTCGGTCGAGGTGATCAGCCATATTGAGGCGCATCTTGGCAAACCTGTTGTGACGTCAAATCAGGCGATGATGTTTGCAGTGATGCGTGGGTTGAGCATTGCCCGCCACGCGGCCCTGCCGGGTCGATTGTTCGATTATCTTTAGCGAAATCAGACGGATATCTCTCGCATCTTAACCCTTCCCGCAAGGGCCGGGCGAAATTATCCGTCCAATTTATTCCTTATTGTCGCTAAATTGGGAACAATATTCGCCGCCATACCCACGCGAGTTGAAAGTAGTCGACGCAGCAGCAACGCGGGGTTTGGGGCGCAATGGCACAATATTCGATGTGGATTCTTGAAGAATCAAATATCACGATCTCAAACGGGGCCATTCTGGACGGCGTCACCCAAGGCGATGCGACGCATCTACTTGGTGAAACCATCACCCTTGATTCTAATGCTTGGTTGGAAGTGCTGATCGACGATTCCGAAGGCGATTTTCAGGATTCCGACAACAGCCAAACGCTGGATGGTGACCAGACAATTGACGGGATCGCAGGCACCGACGGCACCCGGGTTGAGGGCGAGTATCAGGTCACCGTCACAGATGGCACGAACACTTATACCATGGTCGGTTTCAACCTGAATGAAAGCTCGCCATCTTACGGCACGGTTGAAGGTCTGTCCTTTATCGGCGGCCCCGGCGGGTTTCCCCCGATAGGCGTGCCGTTGACCGTGGTCAGCGTGTCCGAGGGGCCGGGTTCAGGTGATACCGCTTATTCCGACTACGCTTCGCCAATTTGCCTGACGTTGGGAACTTATGTTGAAACGCCCGACGGGCGGCGCTTGGTTGAGGACTTAAAATCTGGCGATCTTGTCAGAACGCTTGATCACGGCGATCAGCCAATTCGCTGGATCGGCAGAAACTGCGTAAACACCGATACCCTGAAAGCAAACCCATCATTCCGGCCTGTCAGATTACGCAGAAACGCGCTTGGGCCTGATCTGCCTGACCGAGATATGCTGTTATCCCAGCAACACCGTGTCCTGATCCGCGGTGTGCGGGCGCAGTTGTATTTTGGTGAAGACGAAGTCTTGGTGGCGGCCAAACATCTGATCAATGATCACAGTATTGGAACGGCATTTGATGTCGATACGGTCACCTATTTTCATTTTCTGTTTGATAACCATGAGATCATTTTTGCCGACGGTATCGAAACCGAAAGCTTCCTGCCGGGGCCAGCGGCAATACAATCCGTCTCGCCCGAGGCACTGGACGAGCTTTTTGATCTGTTTCCTGAACTGCGTTGTGATGAGTTTGCATATGGCCCGCCGACACGCCCGGTATTGTCAGGCCGTGAAGGTCGCTTGCTGGCATAGGCAGAACCGGTGTGATCGGGCAGGGGGCGACTGTCAGATTTCACGCATCACCAATTGTTGGTTTTAGTATCGACGGTTGACCCGTCGCTTGACCATCGGACGGTTCTTTTGTTGTTCGCGGAAGAAAACGAACAAACCAGAACCGGTGATCAGCAATATACCAGCAACAATTGCGGGCCCCGGCAGCTCATCCCAAAAGATCCAACCCCAGAACACTGCAAGCGGCAGGCCGACATACTCAAAGGGCGCAATCGTGGCGGCTGATGCCAGTCGGTAGGCTTGTGACAACGAATAGCCGATAATGGCCGAGTTCATGCCAAGCCCTACCAGATAGTACCACTCACCACCTTCGGGCCACACCCACGCCCTTAGCAAAAATACGAGGCTGTCATTGGTCAGGCCCTCAGCATACCGCCCGTCACCGGCAACAAAATAAAACCCCAGGCTGACAACAATGAACATTGATTGGATGTAGACAGACAGGGCAGATGCGCGGCTGACCACGCCCAGCTTTCGCGTCATGATCTGGTTCAAGGCATAGGTTGTCGCGGATAATATCGGCAGCAACAGGATAAGGCGGCTGACATCGCTTTCACCAGAGGATTGCCAGGGCCGCATCATGATGATGGCGCCGATAAACCCAACGACAACGGCCCCCAACCGCAACGGGCCGACTTTTTCGCCCAGTATGGGAATCGAAAACAGCGTGATCATCAAAGGGGCCACAAAGAACAAAGCCGTAGCATCAGCAAGAGGTATCACCGCAAGGGCGGTAAAAAACGTCATGTTTGATACCACGACCAACAGGCCACGTATCACGTGCAGAAAAGGCGTCTTGGTGCGCAAAATCCCAAACCCGCCCTCAAACTGGACCAAAACCAAACTGAAACAAATGCCGATTGCCGACCGGATGAACACCATCTGATGCAACGGGTAGCCACCGGAAAGCTGTTTGATCAGCATGTCATTGACAGAAATCGCCGCCATTCCAACCAGAATGAAAGCTATTCCTGCTGAAGCATTGTTCGAGGGTATGGCGGGATGGGTTGGCAAAAAACGCTCCTGAGGGTTTAGGTATTTCTAATACAGCGACTAACACGGCGAGCTGGAAATCAACTTGTCCGTAACCGACCACTTGATTGAAACCTGGAATTCGCCCTGTAAGGAGGCGATGTATCTATGTTTTGATAGGGCGAAAGTTGGGGATATGCCATGGGCTTGCACCCTGATCGTTTGGAAACAGCGCGAACGGGGCAAACACTGGCCATTCAACGCAAGGTTTACAGACGGGCAGATCATGCAGATGGCCACCCGAAAGGAAGCAGGTGCGCCAAACCATCATCCCGATGGACCAGCGACCACGCATGCACTAGCATTCAAAATGGCCACGCAATGAGGTGGGTCAGGGTATAGAAATAATTGTCGCCGCGCAGATGAAAGCCACCATGGCCAAACCAAAAACATGACCAAATCCCAAGAACAGGCAAAGTTTCTAACGGGCAGCCTAACCCAGCACATCATTGCAATGTCCCTGACATCTGCAATCGGCTTTGTTGCGCTTTTCGTGGTTGATCTTGTCGATATGTTGTTCATCTCTATGTTGGGGGTCGAAGAATTGGCCGCAGCGGTTGGTTTTGCCGGGACCATTCTGTTTATGACCACCTCGATCTCGATTGGTATTGCCATTGCAGGCGGGGCGATGGTTGCCAAATCATTGGGCGAAAACAGGCCCGAGCGCGCCACCGAAATGTTGACCCATGTGCTGATCGTAGGCTTGGTCTTTGCCGTGCTTTTCGCGGCTTTAATTTACGCCAATCTATCCGAATTGGCAGGCCTGATTGGGGCCACAGGCGAGACACAGGAACTGGCCGTGTCTTATCTGAAGATATTGATCCCGACCATGCCGATCCTGTTGATCGGAATTGTCGCCTCGGCCGCACTTCGCAGCCACGGGGCTGCGCGTCTTTCGATGATGGTGACATTGATAGCGGGCGTGGTGAACGCAGTTCTGGACCCCATTTTCATCTTCGTTCTGGACATGGGTTTGGACGGGGCCGCCTGGGCCTCGGTCATGTCGCGAGTATCGGTGGCCATCACCGGCGTTTGGTACATCACACGCCGTTTCGGCGGGTTTTGCGGGCTTTCGCTGGCCGCAATAGGCCGGGACTTAAGGCCAATCGCAGCGATTGCTGTGCCTGCGATGCTGGCAAATGTCGCCGCCCCGATCGGTGGGGCCTATGTCACCCGCGCCGTGGCCGAATTCGGCGAGGCCGCAGTCGCCGGCATGGCGATTATTGGCAGGGTCACGCCGGTAGCATTTGCCCTGATCTTTGCAATGTCAGGCTCAATCGGGCCGATCATTGGTCAAAATTTCGGTGCCGGTCAGCATGACCGCGTCCGCACAGCGTTCAACCGCAGCATGGTGCTGATCGTGGTCTATGTCATTCCAGTCGTCATAGTGCTTTATTTCCTGCGCGCACCGATTGCGGATATGTTCAATGCGCAGGGGTTGGCACGCGATCTGATCTTTTTGTTTTGTGGGCCGCTTTCGCTGCTATGGATTTTCAACGGCGTGATTTTTGTGGGCAACGCGGCCTACAACAATCTGGGCCACCCGTTTTATTCCACTTGGGTGAACTGGGGTCGCAACACATTGGGTGTTATCCCCTTTGTCTTTTTTGGGGCGCAGTATTTTGGCGCAGAGGGCGTGCTGATCGGGCAGATGGCAGGCGGGGTGTTTGTCGCCATAGCGTCGTATTTTCTGGCAGAGCGGTTGATGAAAAGCGGTGAACGCCTGCAAATTGCCGAACCAGTCGAGCCGACATTTGACGAACACCAAAGGTCGTTTAAAATCACCCACCTACGCCGGTAGTCTTTAGCCTGAATGCGAACGCTGCCTTCGATCAGGCAACAGCACGCCCATAAAACCCAAGCAGTTCTTCGGCAGAAAAGTGGACGCCCGGCTTTTCATAGTAAGAAAAGATTGCAATCACCCGCTCCGCTGGGCCCTGAACCGGAACAACCCGGTGCGGGGTATTCACACCGCGAAACACGTTCAGCGCGCCGGGTTCGGGCATGATCCGTTTGGTTTGCGGGTCTTTCCCGGCCAATACCGCGGCCACGCCATCATAATTCTGATCGCTGGGCGTGCGAAGGTCTTTGCGGTATTCAAGCTGACCGCCCACCTCAGGGGCTTGCAGCAATATGGTTGTGGTGAATTCAGATCGGTCGAAATGCCAGTTCAACCCTTCGCCATCGCGCGTCGCCTGCACGTTCACGCACGCCATCTTGTCGTCCATTTGATACAGCTTTTCCTTACCCATGGTTGCGGCCAGAAAAGCGGCAAAAGGGGCCCACTTGTAAACCTCAATCACCGGGTTTCCGTCCAGTTGATCGGCGCACAGCGTGTGGTTAACAGTCTGAAACTTGACCATCGCCGGGTGATCATCGTTGATCCCGGGCATGGTATCTTTGAAATAAGCATTGTGCTGCCGGGCATGCCTGAATGAGCTGCTGTCCATAGCCGGTTTCGCGGCATCGGCTGCGGCTTGCGCCACGCCGGGGTTGAAAAATTCCGGCAGGTTGAACATGCCATCAGCGGCAAGGTCAGCCTGACACTTTTCAACCAATTCGGCGTATTCAGGGCCGTCCGGGCGGTCCAGCGGGTACATTTCAAGATTAAGATACAGAGTCATAACAGCCCTCCTTTTGCCCCATAGACCGCATGTGCTGGACGATCACAACCAGTTCATTTATTAGGTATCATAAGAAAAACTATGGGGAGCATGATGAACCTACCCTCGCTGAACGGATTGCGGGCGTTTGAAACCGCAGCAAGATGCGGAAGCTTCGTGCTGGCAGGGGCGGAACTTGGCGTCAGTTCGGCGGCTGTTAGTTTGCAGATCAAAAACCTTGAAAATCATCTTGGCAAAAAGCTTTTTGTGCGCAAGGGCAACCGGATTTCCCTGACCGATGCTGGGGAAGAGATGTACCCGAAACTGGCGCGCGCCTTTGGCGAGCTTTCAGACGCCGCGCAGATTGCACGCAGCAACAAACGCAGCCGACAGTTGGTCGTCAGTGTGTTGCCAGCCTTGTCTGAACTGTGGTTTCTTCCCAAAGCGTTAAAGTTCAAAGATGAAACCGGCGTGTCTTTGGACATTCGCGTACAAGAAGACCCGGTCGAATTTGAGCGCGAAGAAATCGATATCCGCCTGACCTATGGGTCAGTACTTTACGGCGGATACCGCCAAATACCGTTGTTTTTTGACGTTTCGCGTCCGGTCTGTAGCCCTGCGTTTTGGGCGCAGTATTATGACCCGCAGGGAAAGCTGGCGAACGTGCCTGATGCCCTTCTCATTCACAATAAATGGGGTCCAAGTTACGCCAGTGAACCGCTGTGGTCGGACTGGCGGCGCGCGGCGGGGTCCGAAGCGGTTGAGATTTTAAATCCGGGATTGGTTGTCAGCGATGTGTCACTGGCGATTTCGGCCGCAAAACAAGATGCAGGTATCGCTTTGGTTTCCTCCACCCTTGTTAATTCTGATCTGGCATCGGGTCGTTTGATCTCGCCTTCTGACATCACACTTCCGATGAAAAAGGGCTATGTTTGCGTCTTTCCCATTGCGCGCGCAGAGATGCCGACCGTCCGTTTGTTGTTGGATTCCCTTGGGTTGGGGTGAGCGTCACCAGCCCCTAGTGATAGGTCCGTTGTTGTATCGGCGTCGTCCGAATGCGGTTGCGGAGCGCGTCGATAAAAATGGATTCCGCCCGGTTGAGCCGTTTTTTGGGATTAACCACCAAATAGATATCAACCGCTGGCGGGGCCTTGTGGGGTGGAAGTCGCCACAGCAGGCCGTTCTCGACATCTCGTTTGACGACGTGGACCGGCAAAGGGCCGATGCCTAACCCGCATTGGATCATCCGGCGTACCTCTTCCAGATGCGAAGATTGACCGACGACCCTTTGTTGCAACTCATATTGCTGCCGCAGCAGGGCAACAGGGCGCAAGGCATCGTTCAAATCGTCGGTATCAAAAGAAACCGCATCAAGGTTTTTGAGATCACTTAGCCGAAGATTGGTTTTGCCAAACAACGGATGGAGCGGGCCGCAGTAAAACCCGAAAAACTCGCGGTAGATGACCTCGTAATCAAGCTCGGGCAGGCGCCTGTTCATCAGGCATATCCCGAAACTCGCTGTTTTTTCCTGCACCTGATAGGCGATGTCAGCACTAGAGGCGGTCTTGATCGTATAGGTGGTTTTTGGGTGGGCTTGGTAGTGGTTGGTCAAAAGGTCATCAAGCAACGGCGTGATCACATGGCTGGCCAGAAGAATTTTGACCTCGCCGGATATTTCCTGCTGGGTGGATGTGACAATTTCCTTTAATCGGGAAACGCCGGAATAAATATCAACACATTCACTATACAGGTTTCGCCCTTCGGCAGTCAGACGAAATGCACCACGTCCACGCTCGATCAACCGGCTGCCGATTTCGCCTTCAAGCCGTTGCAGCGCAAGACTGACCGCGGGTTGACGACGCAACAAACGGTTGGCTGCGCGGGTGATACTGCCTTCGTCGACGATCACGACAAACGTCCGCAGAAGGTTCCAGTCAAGATTGGTGACAAACCGGTTATTTTTTGGACTAGCCATTAATTTCACCAATGTTGTTTATACTCATTATCAATTTTAATAATTTATGGCACTTGTGCAATAGTTATTCGACGTCGGGAAATTCCCGGGGTTCAATAGGGGGGCACAGGTACCGCATGTCGGATACTGCAAAGGAGTTTGACAGGCGTCCATGGGTGCTGTTGGCACCGTCGCTGCTGGCGATCACCGTTTTGGTGGTGATCCCGATGTCCTTCATTCTGGTCTATTCATTTTACGAGAACATCGACCTCGCGGTCGACCGCGTCGCATTCCAGCTTGGCAACTGGCAGGAATTGCTGACTGACGGATATTACCACATCGCCATCTGGAAAACCCTTAGGCTGTCGGTGATCGTGACCGTGCTGTCTGCCGTGCTGGGCTATATCCCGGCCTATTTCATTGCGATGACGAAATTCCGGCACAAATGGTTGCTGCTCTTGCTGCTGATCCTGCCGTTCTGGGTCAGCTTCATCATTCGCACGCTTAGCTGGATTCACATTCTGGGCAACAAAGGCGCGCTGAACGGTTTGTTCATGTGGTTGGGTCTGACCGAGCAGCCGATCCCCATGATGTTCAATGAATTCGCGGTAATCCTAGGGTTTGTGCACGTGTTCCTGCCTTATATGATCCTGAATGTTTATGTCAGCCTTGAAGGGATTGACGCAAACCTTGAACCTGCGGCGCGCACGCTTGGCGCAACACCTTGGCAGGCTTTTCGCGAAGTTACGCTGCCGTTATCCACGCCGGGTCTGGCGGCAGGTGGCTTGTTGGTTTTTGTGCTAACCGGCGGCAGCTACGTCACACCGCTGATTTTGGGTGGTCCGAATGACTTTATGTTCGGCAATCTGATTTATGACGCGGTGGTAAGCGAGCTGAACTGGCCGATGGGGGCGACTCTGTCGTTCACGCTGTTGGTCCTGCTGGGGCTGGTTGTTGTGCTTTACAGCCGGTTCATGGGTATGAACCAGCTTTCCAAAGCGTTCAGTTAGGGGATCGGTATGCGCGCTTGGGGGTTGATCCGGCTATACGCCATTCTGGTTTACGTTTTCATGTTCTCACCCATTGCGGTGGTTCTGCTTTTGGCATTCAACAACTCGCAATTCGGCGGTTTTCCCATCGACGGTTTCAGCCTGCGTTGGTTTTACAAACTGGCCGAGAACGAGGCGATTATCCGGGCCTTTAAGACCTCGATGGTGCTTGGCCTGCTGACCGCCCTTGTGTCGACCACCATCGGGGTTTTGGCGTCACTGGCACTAGTGCGCTACCGGTTTCGCGGTAAGGATCTGATCACAACGGTCCTGATTTCGCCGGTTCTGGTGCCTGAAACCGTGCTGGCCGTGGGGCTGCTGATCTTCCTGCGCTGGCTGCATATGCCACGCTCTTTTGGATTGCTGCTGGTCGGCCATTCAATCATCGCGCTGCCCTTTGTCGTGCTGGTGGTTCAGGCCCGCCTTGTCGGCATCAAACGTGAATACGAAGAGGCAGCCCTTAGCCTCGGTGCCAACCCAGTACAAACATTCTTTCAGATCACGCTGCCGCTTCTGTTACCAGCGGTGTTCGCAGGGGCATTGTTTGCCTTCACCATTTCGTTTGACAATATCACAGCCACGATATTCTGGCGCCCCTCGGGGATGGAAACCGTGCCGACACAAATCTTTGGCATGCTGCGCCATTCCGTCAGCCCGGAAATCAACGCGCTGGGGTTTGTGATGATTGTTATCACTGTCGGCATACCCCTCATTGCGGGTGGTCTGGCGCGCTATTTTTCCCGCAAGAAAATCTAAACTGAAACTTAACCCCGAAATCCAACCCCGAAATCCAACAAGGAGAGAAGAATGAAAAAAATAGATAGCACAAAGCGCTACGAAATGCTGCGCGAAAGAATGGGCAATGGCGATATTGACCGGCGCTCGTTCATGGGATTGCTGGGGGCCGCAGGTATCACTGCTGGTCTGACTGGTGGCATCATGTCCACGATGGCCACACAGGCGCGCGCCGCCGGCACATCGCTGAACTTTGAAGGCTGGGGCGGCGTGGTTAGCGAAGCGCTGCGCGAGCATGCGTTTAACCCTTACGAAGCCGCCACTGGCAACACAGTCGTCGACGCGACCTTCGGTGGTGAAAAAGAGGTTCTGACAAAGGTTAAGGCCGCAGGCAATACCGATGGTCACAACATCCTGCACTCGTCCGGTGTCAGCTGGTACAAGCGCTGGGTAGATGCTGGTTACGGCGTGTCGTTGAATGAGGCGAATATTCCGAACCTTGCCAACGTGATGACCTCGATCATTGACCCGTTCCGGGCAATCACACCGGGCAGCCTGTCGGCTGTTCCGTATGACTACGGCACGACTGGTATTGCCTATAATACCAAGTATGTCTCAAAAGAAGAGGCCGAGGCGCTTGGCGCGAACCTGTTGCTGAAGAAAGAGCTGAAAGGCAAAATCGGCGGCTGGGGTGGCGATTGGGCCAACCGTGCCTGGTATGGCGCGCTACAGTCAGGGCAGGATCCAAACGACATTCAGGATTGGGATGCCATCTGGGGCAAAGCGCGCGAACACCGCGATCTGGTTCTGAAATATTGGGGGTCAGGTGCCGAACTTATGGACCTGCTTGCTAAGGAAGAAATCTATGTCACCGAAGCTTGGTCAGGCCGCGTTGCCGCCCTTCAGGCGCAAGGGCATCCGATTGCCTATCTTGACCCGAAAAATGGTCTGGCATGGATGGAAAGCATGTTCGTTTTGAAAGGTTCACCAATGGCTGAATCCGAAGAACTGTTGAACTTCATGCTTGATCCGGCAACCGCGATTGCGGTCGCTGAGGGGCAGAAATACCCGTCGTCGCTTGATCCGACCAAGGTTCCGATGACCGATATGGTCAAAGGACTTCCGGCGTTTGATCCTACCGGCAAGCTGGAGTCACTGGTCTTCCGCGATCCGGTAAAATGGGCGCCTTACGAAAAAGAGCAGACCAAACAGTGGAACCGCGTCTCAAAAGGCGGCTGATCCATCTGAAGAAATCTGGGCGGGCCGCGTTTCACGGCCCGCTCAACCCCAAATTTACCCAGACAGGTCCGCAAAATGGCGCGCGTTGAACTCAAAAACATCCAGAAATCCTTTGGCTTGGTAAAAGCCGTCAAGGACGCGAATGTGACCTTTGAAGAAAATTCCTTCACCACGTTGCTGGGGCCGTCCGGCTGCGGGAAAACCACGATATTGCGCATGGTTGCGGGGCTAGAAGCACCGACCAGCGGCGACATTATGGTTGGCGGCAAGCGGGTGAATGAAGTCCCTATTCACAAGCGCAATCTGGGGCTGGTGTTTCAGAATTACGCCCTGTTTCCGCATCGCACTATCGGTGAAAACATTGCCTTTGGCTTGAAATATCGCGGTGTGTCCAAGTCCGATACTGGCGCAAAGGTCAAAGAAGCGCTGGATATCGTCCGCCTTCCCGGCGTTGAAGATCGGTATCCCAGCCAGCTTTCCGGCGGTCAACAACAGCGTATCGCACTGGCGCGGGCCATCGTGATCGAACCTGATGTATTGCTACTGGATGAACCGCTGTCAGCGCTGGACGCTAATTTGCGCGAAGATATGCGGGTCGAGCTTAAGGCGATCCAGCACCGGATCGGGGTGACCTCGATTTTTGTGACCCATGACCAGTCCGAAGCCTTGGCGATGTCTGACAAAATCATCGTGATGAGCGCTGGAAGGGTCGAACAGATCGGCGCCCCGGAAGAGGTTTATAACAATCCCGCCAGTGAATTTGTCGCCAATTTTTTGGGGGCCTCTAATATTCTGGACGTGTCCGTCAGCGGCTCTGACAGCACATCCATTGCGCTTGATGCGCCATATTTTGGCACGATTGCGGTGCCACGCGACCGGGCTGTCAATCTTGGCGCAGCGAAATCCGGCAAGCTGGTGATCCGGGCTGAAAAATTACGCCTGACCAACGAAGCAGTAGACGATAAAGCGATCAGTGCCAAAGGCGTGGTCGAAGCGGTTGACTATCAGGGTCAGGTTGCGCGGTATTTCGTGCGCATCGGGGACCGGCAATTTCAGGCGATGAACATGATCGAAGGCCGCCCATTTGACATGGGGGCCGAAGTCACAGTCAAGATTAACCCTGAGGATTGCGCCGTCCTTCCGGCTGACAGGTAAATCCATGACCAGCAGACTTTTCTATCAGTCGCGCCTGACCCGTCCCGAGCTTGATCGCGCCGACGGCATCTATTTGTGGGACAAATCCGGCAAACGCTATCTTGATGGCTCGTCCGGGGCCATGGTCAGCAATATCGGCCACTCCAATCCTGCCGTGTTAGAGGCAATGCGCCGTCAGATGGACAGGTCCACCTTCGGCTATCGGCTGCATTTTCAGACAGAAGCAGGCGAAGCCTTGGCGGAAAAGACCGCGTCGCTGGCCCCTGAGGGGCTGGAGCGGGTGTTTTTCGTCTCAGGCGGGTCGGAAGCGGTGGAAAGTGCGATCAAGCTGGCCCGACAATACGCCCTGACCCAAGGCGAGGCCCAGCGGTTCAAAGTGATCTCGCGCATGCCCAGCTATCATGGCTGCACCCTTGGCGCGCTGGCGATTACCGGCTACGCGCCGATGACAGCACCGTTTGATCCGATGATGCAGCGGATGCCGAAAATTCCCGCGCCGCGTGCCTATCTTGACGGGCTTGATCCCAGTGATCCGGCAACGGGCCAACATTACGCCGACATGCTGGAAGCGAAAATTCTTGAAGAAGGCCCGGAAACCGTTCTGGCCTTTATTGTGGAGCCAGTTGGTGGCGCCTCAACCGGCGCGCTGGTGCCGCCTGTGGGCTACATGCAGCGGATCCGGCAAATTTGCGACCAATACGGCGTGTTGCTGATCCATGACGAGGTGATGACCGGCGGTGGGCGCACCGGCAAGTTTTTTGGGGCCGAGCATTGGGACGTAGTGCCGGATCTGATCACAATCTCTAAAGGTTTTGGCGGCGGGTACGTGCCCCTGGGGGCTGTGATTGCACGCGATGATATCGTTGAGGCCGTTTTGGATGGCGGTGGGTTCGTCCATGGCTTTACCTATGCAGGCAACCCACTGGCCTGTGCAGCGGGTCTGGCTGTGATCGACGAGATTGAACGCCAGGGAATGATCAGTAATGCCGCCGATATGGGGGACATGTTGAAATCCCGTCTTAGCGCGTTGATGAACCGCTATCCGTTTATTGGCGATGTCCGGGGTAAAGGCCTGTTGCTGGCCTTTGAACTGGTGGCCGATCGCGTCACAAAGGCCCCGTTGCCCCGTGCGATGAATGCCCACAGCAAGCTGGTCGAAATAGCCTATGAAAACGGCCTGATCATCTATTCCCGGCGCACCCGCGGTGGCTATGACGGCGATCATTTTCTGGTCTGCCCACCGATGATCATCATGCCGGATGGCATAGACGAGATTATCTCAGGCCTAAGCGCGTCTCTTGACCAGTTCGCCCGTGAAAACGGGCTTGGCGACGGCGCTTCGGTGTGAGCGGCGTGACCGCTCGCCTTGCTTCGCCAGAAGATGCCGCCGACATCGCCGGAATGCTGGCCCTGCTGGCGGATGATTTGGGCGATGGCGACATTTTCTCAAGCACTGCGGAAACCATCCGTCAGTATGGCTTTGGTCCCGATGCGATGTTCCAATCAGTGATTGCTGAAAAAGATGGTCGCAGCATCGGTTTTGCGCTATTTTTCCGGCATTTCTCGACCACCCGGGCGCAGCCGGGGATCTATGTGCAGGACCTTTGGGTCCACCCGGAAGCGCGCGGTGTATATGTTGGTCAGCACTTGCTGACCGAGGTTTCCAGATACGGCGCGGCCCATTGGCGGGCGACTTATATCGCGCTGTCGGTGCATGCGGACAATGCGGGCGCTACCCGGTTTTATCAACGCCTTGGCTTTGAGGCACATACGACTGACCTGCCAATGGCCCTGAAGGGTCAGGCGTTTCAGGACATACTGAATAGGGGCATAAACGGCCAATGAGGTTTCAGGACAAAACCACGACGATCGAGGCGGCGATTGCCGAAATCCCAAACGGGGCCAGTGTGATGCTGGGCGGCTTTGGTGTACCCGGCACGCCGTTCTGCCTGATCGACGAACTGGTCTGGCAGGGGCAGACGGGTCTTACGATTATCAAGAACGATGCGAACGAAACCGGCATGGGGGTGGATCACCTGCTCAAAAACGGGCAGGTCGCGCGGTTGATCACCACTCATATCGGCCTCAATGCCCGCGCGATTGAAATGATGAATGCCGGAGACTTGAAGGTTGAATTCTGTGCGCAGGGTATCCTGGCCGAGCGGATTCGCACTGCGGGCGCTGGCTTGCACGGTTTCCTGACAGATATCGCCATTGATACTGAACTGGCAGAAGGCAAACACAGGGTCGAACTGGATGGCCGGATTTCAATGGTAGAAACCGCGCTGAAGGCCGATTTCGCGCTCCTCCATGCCGAGGGCGCTGACCCTTTCGGCAATCTTGTTTACGCGGCCACCGCGCGGAATTTCAATCCACTTATGGCAATGGCGGCGACACAAGTGATCGCGGAAACCGAAACACTTCTGCCAATCGGCGCGATTGATCCCAACCATGTTCACACGCCGGGTCCGTTTGTTGACAAAGTGGTAACTCTGAACGAGCTGACCAAGGAATACGCCGTTGTCCAACGCTAAGATCAGAATGATCCGCCGTGCAGCGCGGGAAATCGAACCGGGGATGGTGGTGAACCTTGGTATTGGGTTGCCAACGCAGGTGATTGATCAACTGCCGCCCGACATGCCGGTCTGTCTGCATTCTGAAAATGGCATTTCCGGGATCGGGCCGACACAGCCTTACGACAAGGCTGACCGGAACCTGATTGATGCAGGCGGGGCTTATGTTTCGCCATTGCCCGGCTCGGCTTATTTTGACAGTGCGACCTCGTTCGCGCTGGTGCGTGGCGGGCGGCTGGACCTGACCATGCTGGGCGCTTTTGAGGTGTCGATGACGGGTGATCTGGCCAATTGGAAAATTCCCGGCCTGTTTACCCCCGGCGCTGGTGGCGGCATCGAACTGGCGCAAAAGGCGCGCAAAGTCGTCATCCTGACGACGCATCAGGACCGCAAAGGGCGTTCAAAAATCGTGCGCCAATGCAGCCTGCCGCTGACGGCAAAAGCCTGTGTCGACCGGGTATTCACCGATATGGCTGTGATTGACATATCACCCGAAGGGCCGGTGTTGCGCGAGGTCCGCGAAGGCCTGTCTGTTGAGGACGTGGTCGCCGCCACAGACGCACCGCTGATTGTTCCAAAAGGTGAAATACCGCGTTTCTAAGAGGTTGCCGATGACCGACACCCATAAAACCGAAATTCTTCACGCAGTGGACGCCCTGTTTGACGCCGAAACCGCGTTTCTGGCTGAGTTGACGGCGCATCCATCGACTCGGGGCAATGAACAAAGCGCGCAGGATTTCATGGCATCGGAACTTGGCATGCGTGGCTATGACGTGGATCGCTGGCAGATCAATGTCAACGATATTGCCCATTTGCCGGGGTTTTCCCCTGTCATCGGTGACTATGACGACGCGGTAAACGTGGTCGGCAGCCATCGCAGCCGGACCGGCAAAGGCCGTTCGTTGATCCTGAACGGTCACATTGATGTGGTTCCCGAAGGGCCGCTCGATATGTGGGACACACCACCGTTTGAGCCGCGTATCGACGACGGCTGGATGTATGGACGCGGGGCTGGTGACATGAAGGCCGGGCTGGCGGCGAACCTGTTTGCGCTGGATGCCCTCAGGGCGACCGGATTCGCCCCTGCGGCGGATGTTTTTTTCCAGTCAGTGGTCGAAGAAGAATGCACCGGAAACGGCGCGCTTGCCTGTCTTGCGCGGGGGTATCGGGCCGACGCTGCCTTCATCCCGGAACCTTTTGACGAAAAGCTTTGTATCGCCCAAATCGGCGTGATCTGGTTTCAGGTCCACCTCAAAGGCATCCCGGTACATGTCGAACGCGCCGGATCAGGCGCCAACGCGATTGAGGCTGCAATTCCACTGATCGCTGCCCTGCATGGGCTTGAAGATCGCTGGAACGCCGATGATCGCAAGCACCCGGCTTACCAGCATGTGCATCATCCGCTTAATCTGAACGTCGGCAAGATTTCCGGCGGCGACTGGGTGTCTTCGGTCCCGTCGTGGTGCTGCTTTGATGTTCGCATGGCGATCTACCCCGGCGCTGACCTCAAACAAGCATGTGCTGAGATCGAAGAATGCCTGCACAGCGCCGCCGCAGGAAACAGCTTTCTGCGCAACAACCGCCCCGAAATCGTCTATCACGGCTTTCAGGCCGAAGGCTATGTGCTGGCCGACCACAAAAAGGCCGAGGCCGGTCTGGCAATCACAGCACTTGAAGGCGCCCATCGCCGGGTGACCGGGCGCGATCTTGAGAAAACCCCGATCACGGCAACGACCGACGCGCGGTTCTTTGGCCTTTACGCCGACACACCGGCGCTGGTCTATGGCCCGACGTCCGAGGCGATTCACGGCTTCAACGAACGGGTTAATCTTGACAGCGTGCGTCGCACGACCCAGTCGATTGCGCTGTTCATCGCGGATTGGTGCGGGTTGGAAAGCCTGTAACGACTGTTTCTTGAAAGGGGCGGGATATGAGTGATCGCGCGGACATTATCATTGTCGGCGGCGGCATGGCGGGCATCAGCGCGGCGGCAAAACTGGCGCCGCATGCGTCGGTCACGGTGTTGGAGCGCGAAACCTCGCTTGGGTATCATTCCACCGGGCGCTCTGCCGCGCTGTTCATTCGCAACTATGGAAATGCGACGCTAAGGGCGTTGAACGGGTTTTCCGAACCGGAATTTGTTTCGCCTGTGGGTATTTCCGACCGCTCATTGCTGTCGCCACGCGGCGAGATGTTGTTTGGCATGGAAAGCGAATTGCCACAGCTTGAGGCCTATGTCGAAGGTGCAACCGGGGTCGACTGGTTAACACGCGCCGAAGCCCTTGATCTGGTTCCGATCCTGCGGCCCGAGCGGGTTGACGCCGCGATTTTTGAACGTGGCGCGCAGGAAATTGACGTCGACCGAATGTTGCAAGGCTATGCCCGCCTTGCGCGGGACCATAAGGCGAGCATTATCAGCAATGCAGCCGTGACTAGCCTTGCCTGGGCGTCAGGTGTCTGGCGTCTGGACACATCGCAGGGCCGTTTTGAGGCACCGATCATCATCAACGCATCCGGGGCTTGGGCTGACGAGGTTGCAAAAATGGCCGGGCTTGGCCCATTAGGTCTGCAACCTATGCGCCGCTCGGCCGCGTTGATTCCGGCCCCAGATGGCCATGATGTCAGCCGCTGGCCGCTGTTTGCCGACGCATCTGGTGGGTTTTACGCCAAACCGGATGCAGGGCGGTTAATGGTCTCGCCGGTTGACGAAGACCCGGTCGCGCCGCAGGACGCCTGGGCTGATGACATGGTGCTGGCCGAGGGGCTTGATCGGTATGAGCAGGCGGTGACGGTGCCGCTCACAAGGGTCGAAGGCAACTGGGCAGGATTGCGGACCTTTGCCTCGGACCGCACCCCGGTCGTCGGCATGGATCCCCGCGCTATGGGGTTTTTCTGGCTGGCCGGGCAGGGCGGATATGGCATCCAAACCGCCCCGGCATTGTCAGGGCTTACTGCCGATTTGATCCTGAAACGGGCTTCGGGCCTAGGGCCGGCCGTACTTGCAGCGCTTGCGCCGGACCGTCTGCTGACAGACTAGGTTTCTGAGCCAAGGAATGCGCGGCAGCCAGTCAAAGCACTGTCTGAACCGCCGTTATCACACCGAGATCAGTTGGAGACAGACCCCTGATAACTGGACCGGATCAAAGCCGATTTATATTTGTACTCGGCCGACGAATAGATCCACAATTCCATGTGACGGTTGGTTTCAAAATCATAACCGGCAAAGGTCAGGCATTGCTTGCTTGAGGTCGGCCTATAGGACACGCCCGTGCAGTTTGCATCCGCCAGACAAACCTGTGCGCATTCAGCCACCGACGACACCGACACACCCTGATTTGCTGTCAGCTTTTTACCGCTTTGCGGATCTTTCTGGACAAGCAGGCCATTGTAAAACGTAAAGCCACCCCGTGGACCATAAACCGAAATACCCTCATACACACACGCCATAGCCGGGGCGCTTACCCCGCCGAGCAACACAGCACTCGTGATCAGGGATATCATCGTCTTTTTAGCAATATTTTTCATTTTCATCTTTTCATCTGACTGGGGGCGAAGCCGGAAGGCTTGCCCTTTTATGGTTTTGTCGAGCGGCGCACATCCGGGATTGTGATTTGCAAAAACCACTGATGTTGCGCTGCGCAACAATGCGACAAAAGATGCGATGGCTGTGGTTGTTTTGCGAATGTTTTTGATAGTCAAAACTGGGTAGTCCATTGTCAAAAAGTAGGCATCTATCGTCTATGTATCGGCACTGTAGTTCCAAGGTGTCAGTTCGTCTAGGTTGCATATTCAACGCCCCGCATAAACGCCAAAACCCATGGGAATCCCATATGTTGAGCGATGCAGTTCAGTCTGATCAGCGCGCTTCAATTGGCCTCCAACCGTCGGTTATCCGGATCATTCAAGCCCAAGGCCGCGCGGCTATGTTGCCCATAAAGGCAAAAGCACCAAAAACAAAACGGACATGAAATTGCCCATCCAATGCGCCAGAAAGAATGGTGCGAGCCGACGAATTTTTAGATATATGACCGCCCAGCCAATGCCCAAAACAAATGGCACCACGAACCTGTATACGGCCCACTGACCATCAATGATCGGCAGGGCGGCATGCTGCAACCCAAACACGCCACTCATAATCAGCACCGCCAACCAGCGTTTGCCGAACCACGCCTCAAGCCGTGGCAACGAATAGCCAAGATAAACCATGTCTTCGGTCACCGACCATAAAAGCGGCCACACCAACAAGGCGTAAATTGCCGCCCATAGGGGTAATGGGCTCATCGGCAAAGGCGGCAGTTCAGCGCCGTAGATAATCGGCCCCAAGACAAAACCGGACAGCAAAAAAGCGATACCGCCAAATAGAACCATCAATGCCACGCCGAACAAAACATCGCGCCACAATTTCTTGCGCTGAAAACCAACCAGATCACGCAAGCCGATGCCTTCTTGTCGGGTCAGTCGCCACAATAGGACAAGGCAACAAACGTCGATTAATGATCCATAGACAATGTACCAGGGTGCAGCGGCAGCCATCGGATCAACATGGCCTTGCGCGGAAAACCAAGCGGCAAGCAGCAGGTGTAAAACGACAGCAAGGATTGAACGCGCGAACAACACGATCAGAATTCCCTGCCAGAGGATAAGACCGGCGCGCGATCGCGAAGCGATTGAAACGGCAGAGTTTCGTTCGGCGATGTCGATTGTCATTGCGGCTGGCATCCTTCTGGAAACGATAAAACGAACACTTTCATAGTAAAGATTAAGGTCAAAGTCATTTTTTGCCTACACCCACCACGCTGTCGGCACGGTGCATATGAAGCACTACACTAACCCTGCGCGAATGCCTCCCTAGTCGCTTATATGTCTGATCCCTCATCTGCGGCGTTTCGAAAAGCCACCCCAAGCAATCGTTCAAAAACCAGGATCATGGCACCCTTATCCTTGTCCCCATGCCCTTCCAGCAAGGCCTGTTGATAGGTGGATGTCGCCGCCGCCAATACCGGCGTCGGAATTTTGAACCGGGCAGATATGTCGGCACCGCTTATCAAATCCTTATAGGCCTCTTCCATCGGATAGCCGTTACTAAAGACGCCGTTCAGGATATGCGGGATGAAGAACTCAGATGCATAGCTGCGCCCGGTTCCGGAATTTATGACCTCGCCGACTTTTGTGGGGTCGATCCCCAATTTGCCAGCCATTGGCAGGATTTCGGCCAAGGCAGCGGCGTTGATGTCGAACAAAAGCTGATTGATCAGTTTTGTAAGCTGTCCGTTGCCGACATCGCCCATGTGCATGACTTTCGTGGCCATCGTTGATAGTGCCGGCTGAAGCCTTTCAAAAAGGCTGGCCTTGCCCCCGACCATCATGGTCAAAGTTCCGTCCTCGGCCCGCTTTTGCATCCCGGACACCGGGGCATCCAGAAACCCCAAGCCGGCATTGGCAAGTTGGTCTGCAATCTCCATCGTCGCGCGGTATTCAATCGTACTGGTATCTACGACAATCGCACCGGGCTTAAGATGCGATGCCAAGCCGTCGATCGGATCAAACAAAACGTGCCTCACGACCTCTGCCGAGGGTAGGCATAGAAAAAGCACGTCGATATGGCCATAATCATCCGGGTCGGTAATCAGGTTGGCACCACGCGCCGACAGTGTGTCCATCATCGGTTGGCGCTTGTCATAAACAGCAACGTCGTGTCCGGCTGCAAGATTAAGCGCCATAGGGGCCCCCATTTGCCCCAATCCAACAAACCCGTATTTCATTTTAGTATCCTCGTTTAGTCTTCGTTCCCAAGCAGCTATCACATTCAATTGCGGTCAGCATCCCAAGTTCACTGATCGCGCGATTTGGCAAACGTCGCAGGCCCGACCGCCGCAAGGCCAGAGGCCGTTTTGTGGTGCGCCATCATTTCACCCATTTTCATGCTGTCGGATCAAAGTACTTCACAGTTGGGTCTTCGTATCATACGGTTCTGAACGGTGGTGAAACCCCGCGTGGCACCGGCAACAACAATTTCGGCCTTCCAAGCGTGTTTTGAATAATACTTTTGCGCAAAGCCGAGCAGAGAGGGAATGTAATGACGCAACGCGGATTTGCTGATTTTTCCAGCGAACTGACCTATGGCGATTTGCCAGCCGATTTGCTGGCGCTGTTGCGGCGCAGTTTTGTCGATACCATGGGCGTGGCAGCAATCGGATCGACGACACAAATGTCCGAAATCGCGCGGCGCGGCGCGCTGGCCCTGTTCGGGACAGGCGCGGCCGGAGGCGCCCGAATGCTGATGGATGGCCGATTGGCCAGCCCTGCCGGTGCGGCAATGGCCGGGGCGTTTATGGTTGACAGTATAGACGCCCATGATGGCACCACGCCCAATAAAGGGCATGCCGGATCGGCAGTGTTTCCGGCGCTTCTGGCGGTGGCGGATGCGATGCGGGGAAACGGGCAGGCCGTGACGGGGCGCGATTTCGCCACATGGTTGGCTGTCGCTTATGAGGTCAGCTATCGCGTCGGGCAGGTGCAACACGCGACCTGTCCGGATTACCACACGTCTGGTGCCTGGACCGCCGTTGGTGTGGCCACCGCCGTGGCCCGCATGCTGGGTTGCGATGCAGAACAAATCCGTCATGCGGCAGGGATCGGCGAGTATCACGGCCCGCGCAGCCAGATGATGCGGTGTATTGATTTCCCCACCATGTTGCGCGACGGTGTTGGCTGGGGTGCTCCGTCAGGCGTGACGGCGGCCTATCTGGCAAAGGAAGGCTTTACCGGCGCACCGGCCCTGACTTGCGAGGGCGACGAAGCCACGCCATTCTGGGCGGGTTTAGGCACACGCTGGCTGACGCTGGAACACACCCACTACAAACTATATCCCTGTTGTCGTTGGGCGCATTCATCACTCGATGGGGTGCAACACCTGATGCAGGCAAACGGGCTGGTGCATGACGATGTAGAGCGCGTGGAAATCCGCACCTTCCATTACGCCACGCGGCTGGCAGGGCACGAGCCTAAAACCCTAGACGAATTCAGCTATTCAATCGCCTTCCCGGTGGCCGCGATGATCGTGCGCGGCACGATTGGCCCAGCCGAACTGACACCTGAGACGCTAAATGACCCTGATATTCTGCGGATCAGCCGCGCCACCGTGTTGATCGACGACGCAGAGATGACAGCGCGGAGTGTCGAAAAACGTTGGGCCGAAGTGGCGTTAATCCTACGGGATGGGCGGCGCATTCAGGGCGAGCCACGCACACCACGCGGTGACGCAGACCTGCCAGCGTCCGATGCAGAGATCAGTGCGAAGTTCCATCTTTTGGCCGATGATGTGCTGGGGCAGCCCCGCGCAGCAGAAATAGAAGACCTCTGCGGGCGATTTGACACGTTGGATAAAGATGGGTTTGGGCGGTTGCTAGACCTGTGCCTGCAAACAACGGCTTAGGCGGGATGAACCTTTGCCGTTTTGCGCGGCTCCCCCCAAATAAAGGGGTCAGAATGTTCAACCGCGCGCATCGCTTTCAACCAATTGGGTCAACGTGAAGTCGCGTTGCCATGCCTGTTGAGCCAGAAAGCCAGATGCGGCCCGGAAGGTTCGCGAACCCCTTTTCGACCACACGGAACAGCACTTGTTTTGGCAACCGGTCCCTGTCGTTCAACGCAACATGCACATCCTTCGACCGATTGCTTGTGCGGATTTCCCGACAACGCCCATCGTCGGGATAATTGCTTTCGGTCAGGGATTGAATTAGGCCTATGGTGATTGGCTGATGATCGCACCGCCATTGATCGTCACCGAAACGCAGGTGGGCGAAATCGCGGCAGGTTTGACAATCGCGCTGTCGACATTCGACCACACGAATGCAGGGGCAAGGCACGAAATGGACGCCAAACAAAACCACGTCAGCAAGGATTTGTTGAAAAATGTTCTGCCGATCACGGGCTATCTGGATCGCGTGTCGGCCCGACCCGGCGAGGCGATAGCCGCCAAGATCAGTGCGCAGGGGGGCGGTTCTTGCGAAGCCGACATTGTCAGGATAGTCTCGGCCGATCCAAATCCCAAGGGTCCGGGGCTGATTTATCAGCCTCAGGATTTCGGTTTGGCCCCAAGCTATCCAGCGCGTCATCAGGACATCGACCTCGGTTCCTATGCATTTATACCACCTGATCCTTGCTTCACCGCGGCGAAAATCCTGTTCACGGTCAATGTTCAGCCGTGGCTGCTGACGGACGAGGATAGCGTGATCGCCAGTGCTTTGGATTGCGATGGGAACGGCTGGCAACTTTGCACTAGTGGCCATGGTGGCCTTGAATTTTCCTATCAACCGTCGGGTCATCCGCCTTGTCAGGTTCGCTTGCCAAAGGTGCTGAAACGCAAAGGCTGGGCACGTGTTTGGGCCGGGTATGACGCCAAGGTCGGCTCCCTGATCCTTGGCTGTATGGACCTTTCAAATGGCACGGTTCAGACGACCGAAAAAACCGCATCCCTGCCGCCGCTTCCAAAGGCCGTGGCGCTTATCCTTGCGGCCCGCAAGACCGGCAACCTGTCGCGCGCGCACTTCAATGGGCGGCTCGAAGACCCGGCTTTTCTTGATGGCCTCAACGGCGCAGACAGCACGCCACCCCATCCTGATGGCGCGCCACATGGCGCGGTCCTTGCGTGGTGGGATTTTTCTGTCGGGATCGAAACCCAAAGCATTCTGGACAAGGGGTCGCGTGGGCTGTCCGGTCGGCTGGTGAATATCCCCTGTCGTGGCATGCGCGGGTCTTGCTGGTCCGGCGAAGTGATGAATTGGAAAAACGCCCCGCGCGAATACGCCGCCATTCATTTTCACCAAGACGATTTACATGATTGCGGCTGGGACACGAATTTCAACCTGACCGTTCCTGAAAGCACACCAAACGGTGTTTATGGCCTTCGGCTGCGCAAGGATGGGGCAGAGGACATCCTGCCGTTTTACGTGTTGCCAGCAAAGGATGGCCCGCGCAGCAAGGTGTGTTTTCTGGCCTCGACGTTCACCCATCAGGCCTATGCCAACCACGCCCGTGGCAATTGCGACGCGGCTATGCGTGCGCGGATAGCAGAGTGGGGCGCAAGCCCCCATAACCCGGATGATTATCCGATTTATGGCCCCTCGACTTACAACTTTCACCCCGATGGAACGGGCGTTTCCATTTCATCCCGGCTCAGGCCGACACTGACGATCCGACCGGGCTTTCTGACGTTCACGGATGCTGCCGGATCAGGCTTGCGGCATTTTTCGGCAGATACGCACCTGCTTTACTGGCTGGAGCAACGCGGGATTGCGTTTGACGTCATCACTGACGAAGATCTGGATGATGAAGGCGCGGATTTGCTGGAAGGGTATTCGACCATCCTCACCGGATCGCATCCAGAATACCACACCACCGGAATGCTGGACAGTTTGCAGGGCTACACGGATCGGGGTGGTAAACTGGTCTATCTGGGCGGCAACGGTTTTTACTGGAAAATCGCCCGTGTTCCGACCCTTCCCGGTGTGATCGAGTTGCGCCGCGCCGAAGGTGGCATCCGGGCCTGGTCGCCAATCGCGGGCGAGTCCCATCACCAATTGGACGGTGGATATGGCGGGTTGTGGCGACGCAACGGCCGCCCGCCTCAGCAATTGGTTGGCGTGGGATTCTCAGCACAAGGACTGTTTGAAAGTTCATATTATCGCCGCACCCAAGCCAGTTTTCAGCCCGATGTGGATTGGATATTTGAAGGCGTGACCGAGGATAAATTGGGCGATTACGGCCTAAGTGGCGGTGGTGCTGCGGGGTTTGAACTCGACCGGGCCGATCCAGAGCTTGGCACCCCAGCCGGAACCGTCATATTGGCGGTCAGCGAAAACCACAGCGAAAGTTTTGTGGCCGTCCCGGAAGAGTTACTTTCCCATATTCACACCGTAACCGGTGAAGACCCCGCCGATCTGATCAGGGCAGAGGTTGTCTATTGCCCCAAACCCAATGGTGGCGCGCTTTTTTCCGTCGGGTCCATTTGCTTTTGCGGAAGCCTTAATCACAATGACGGCGACAACGGGGTTTCCCGAATGCTGGAAAATGTCATTCGCCGTTTTGCCGGATTGTAGATCGCAACTCGCCCCCCTAAACAGGCCTATTGCACCTGCACTTTTGCCTCGAACAGATAGGCCGCCAGCGCCTTTTCAACCGCGGGAACGAAGGCCCTGTCGGCCTCAGCAAGTGTCACGGTCACCCGCATGCCACGCGCGCCGCCGTCCACAGCTTCAACGCCAGCGTTGGACAGGCCCAATTCGGTCTGAACCAATTCCACCACACGCAACTTGGCGGCCTCGCACCGCAGACTTGGCTTGTAGATTTTGCCAACCGTGGTCAAAGGCACAGTATCGATAATGTGGATCTGCTTGGGCCATGCCGGGCGTTCATCAATTGATGCTTGGGCGTGTTTGTGCAGATCTTCATCGCTGACCACGGCCCCTTCATGCAGCTCAACAAAACATAACGGCAGTTCACCGGCATAGGCGTCAGGCATGCCGACAGCGGCGGCAAGTGCAACGGCTGGATGTGCGCTCATCGCGTTTTCGATCATGGCGGGATCAATGTTGTGACCACTTCGGATAATCAGGTCTTTAGACCGCCCGGCAATGTAAACCCGCCCTTGCGCATCTTTGTACCCAAGGTCACCTGAATTCAGCAGGCCGTCACTAAAGACACCTTTGTTGTGTTTAGGATCACGGTATCCGGGCGAAACGTTTTCGCCGCGCACCGTCACAACACCGATCTCGTCAGGGGCGCAATCCTCGCCCAGACTGCCATCAGAATTCAGACGCAACACGTCAACTTGTGTGTAAGGCAAAGGCCAGCCAACTGAGCCGACGCCGCCTGAACCGCATAAGGGATCAATGCTGACCAAACCCGATGCTTCGGTCATGCCAAAAATTTCATAAAGAACACAGCCCGTCACCTCTTTGAAACGTGCTCCAACCGCAGGCGGCAGCAACGCCGCACCTGTCAGGCCAGCCCGCAAATTGCTGATGTCATTGTCTTCCACTGGGGTCTGTAACACCGCCCCGATCGCGGTCGGCACGCCACCAACCAAGGTTGCCTTATGCTGTGCCACCAAGCGCCAGAAATCCCGCACGATCGCCGGGTTGCGCAGACCGGCGGGTGTCATCACGATCAATTCCACACCTGTCATAAAGGCACTTAATCCGGCAACAATCGTGCCCGCCACATGAAACAGCGGAAGGGTCGCGGTAAGCACATCGTCAGAGGTGAAGCCGCACATCACCGCCCCGCCAAAGCCCGCAACCAACTGGCTGCGATGGGTATGTGCCACGAGTTTGGGAACGCCGGTCGTGCCGCCTGTGTGGAAATAGGCGGCAACATCACCTCCGCTGCGCGGCTCGCCAAAGGTCAGATGGTCGTGCGGTTGCGCCATCAAGGCCGCGTTGAAATCGACCACGCCTTTTTCGGGCGGCGTTCCAGCGGCAGAGACACGCACAAGGATAAGTCCGGGAACCTGATCGCGTAACTGAAGCGCCTTTTCCCAAATATCAAGCTGCGGATGAGGACCAAGGGTCACCAGAATTTTCACGCCCGCTGCCTTCAGCAATTCTGCAATGCTGTCGGCCTGCAACAGAAAATTGATCGGAACGGCATAACCCGCTGTCTCAGCCCCCCAGAGGGTCACATAGGTTTCCACCAACGAGGGCAGCATATAGGCCACGCCCGGTGCCGGACCGCCGAGTTCTGAAAACATGTTAGCGGCCCCCCGGATCATTGCCAGCAACTGGCCATAATCCACCCGTCGGGGCTGTTCGTCAGGTGCCCCGGTCATCAACATGGTGATCGCCGTGGCGGTCGGATGCCGCGCCGCGCTGGCCATGAACACATCCAGAATGCTGCGCTCTGGCAGGCGCTGATCAAGCGTCATTTCGGCCTGAAACTGCGCAAGGTCTTCGTGGGTCCGAATGCGCTTATCACCTAAATCAGCCATCAAAGTTTCTCCTGCTTGAAAACCTGTATGTGGAATTTGCAGCCACCTTTGCCCAAAGGGCCGCGCCCGGCAATCCTTATTCTCAGCGGCGCGTTTCAAGAGGCGCGTGGAATTGGCTGGGATCGAAAAACGATGCGAGTCCCTGACCTTTAGGCCCAAAGACAAAGACTGCGGCACATCCTGCGCTAGGTCGCTTGCGATTTTGTGTGATTTGTGCCGTTGTGGAACTTCGCTAAAATTATCTAAACGCCCCACTTGGGACAACCACGCCAGCGAATAAAGGGAAACGGATGAACCTTGAACATGCAATGCAAGAACGCCGCTCGATCCGCGGATTTACCGACCAACCGGTTTCTCAGGACCTGTTGGAAGACATCATTGCGCTGGCCAACCGCGCGCCGTCTTCAATGAACACCCAGCCTTGGCACCTGCATGTGCTGACGGGGCAGCCTTTGGAACAGGTGCGAAAACGCAACACAGAACGGATGCTCAACGGCACACCACCCAGTCGTGAAATTGAGGATTACGCCGCCTATGAAGGCGAACACCGCGACCGCCAGATCGAGATTGCGGTGCAGTTATTTGAGGCCATGGGAATTGAGCGGCATGACAAAGAACGCCGACAAGACTGGGTCATGCGCGGCTTTCGTCAGTTTGATGCGCCGGTTTCCGTCGTTGTCTGCTTTAATCGCGCGCTTTTGGACAACACGATCGCGCATTTTGACACCGGTGCGATGACATACGGCCTGGTGTTGGCGGCGTGGAGCAAAGGCCTTGGCGCGGTCATCAACGGGCAGGGCATCATGCAAAGCCCGGTGGTGCGGGACGTGGCGAACATCCCTGACGATCAGGTCATTTTAACCTGCGTCGCCCTTGGTTGGCCGGACGAGGATTTTGTGGCAAACTCGGTTGTTTCACGTCGGCGCGCCATCGAAAACACCGTGCGGTTTCTTGGCTTTGGTGATTGAACTGCCCTGAACTGGCCATCAGCCTTCGACGTCGAGGTCAAAATAGAATGTTGAGCCTTCGCCCTCAACGCTTTCAAAACCAATCGTTCCGCCGTGTTTTTCAACGATTTCTTTTGCGATACTCAATCCCAATCCGGTGCCACCCTTTTTTCTTGTGTCAGACGAGTCTGCCTGTGTGAACCGTTCAAAAATGGTAGATTGGGCGGCTTTTGGAATGCCAGAGCCGCTATCTTTAACTGAAATCCGAACGGCTTTGTCGACCAATTCCGCACTGATATTAACCGCATCGCCTTTTTCGGAAAACTTTGCGGCGTTTGACAGAAGGTTTGACATGACCTGCATAAGCCTGTCTGGATCGGCCATCACAAAACACGCGAATTTCAAGTCATCAAGTTTGAATTTGACGTCAAATCTCGCGCCAATCATCCGATTGCGATCAACGGCTTCGTGCAGGAACTCCGAAACATCTAGCCGGAGGAATTCAAATTCCTGTTGGCCCGAGCTGATTTTTTCAAGCTGAAGAATGTCGTCGACCAGATCCGCCAGGTTTTGGCTGTTGCGATAGGCCAAACGGGTCATTGTCGCGACCTTTTCCGGCACTTCCCCGATTGCCCCACCCTGGATCAATCCCAAGGCGCCAATAATGGACGTCAGTGGCGTGCGAAGCTCGTGACTGACTGTTGAGACAAATTCACTTTTCTTTTTGTCAACTAATTTGCGTTCTGTAATGTCCCGCACAATCGCAACTATCCGCGCATCTTCGCCGTCCGGGTCCAAAAGTTGCTCGGTGATTTCAATGGGATTGTTGTTTCCGTCGGTGGTTTCATAAACCAGCGTGGTGGCCTTCCCAAGCTTCAGCGGCTCGATATGTTTTCGGAACCGTTCTTCGTCAAATCGAGGGCTTATGTCGTGAACTGATTTCGTTTTGTATTCGTCTTCTGTCCAGCCCAAAATGCGCAAAGCACCTTTGTTCATGTAGATGAAATCCAGGCTGTCGGGTCGGTACATCTGAATTGAGATGTCCATAATATCTAGCGAGGATTTTAACCTTTGAATTTGCTTGTCAGACTCAATTCGATCGGAAACGTCCTGATATATCACAATGAAACGCGCGCGGTCGTTTTCGGGTGTGATCAATTGCAGGGTTTCTTCAAGGTGCCGGTTGTTTCCTTTGTCAAAAACGCGGGAAACGACAATCCTTTTTTCACCGGTTATCAAAGGTGCAGCGCGTTCCATCAGCCTTTCAAATTGTAGTTCTTCCAAATGTTTCCGAATGCTTTCACCCAGATATTTTTCCTTATCCAAATCAACAGCGCGTAGCGCCGCTTTGTTCATATAAATAAGCTGCAAATTGTCTTGCCAAAACATGTAAATCTGATTGTGTCCCAAATCAAAGCCACGCTTTAACTGACTAAGCTCGTTCAAAACAGAAATTCGATCAGAGATGTCTTTAACAACGGCGACGAACCTTGGCTCTTCATCATCTGGCGCGATGTAGTCGAGCGTCACCTCTACTTGGGTCGTGGAACCATCTTTTCGCCGATGGATCGTATTAAAAACTGTGCCAGCTTGCTGCCCCAGTTCCAAGGGCGCGATTAATGATCGAAACGCGCTTTCGGTGAATTCAGGCTTTAAGTCCACTGGCGTCATGTCCAGCAACTCGTCCATACTCCATCCCGTTTCACGAATGGCTGCCTTGTTGACGTAAAAGAATTTCAGGTCGCCGGGGCGAAACATGTAGACTTCGTTGTGAATGCTATCGAGCGTCGTGTGGAACCGTCGGGCTTGCTGTTCTGTTGTGATTTGCTCGGTGATTTCCAAAAAGCTAACAATCACATATTCGTTTCTGAATTCAGGTTTGACGAGTTGAAACTTAGCTTCAAACCATTTTCCGGCTCTTCCTGCGAACTGATACGTGAAGTGACCCTTCGCAGAGCTTTGCAACTTTTCGACCGCTTTGCGCGTGGACGCAGGCTCGAACATTTTGTGAGGCACGGAAAACTGCGCATTCAAATCCATCAGCGTTTTTCGCGGCACATCGTCTGTCGACCAATTGGTTTCCCGAAGGGCGTTTTTGTTGAGGTAAAACAATTTAAGCGTATCAGGATCGAACATGTAGACTTCGTCGTTTATCAACTCAAAAGTCGCGGCAAGCTGCTTGGCCTCTTGCGAGGCCTTGATGTCGGTGATGTCAGTTTGGACTGACACAAATTTGGTTGGTTTTTTCTGCTCGTCCAGATAAGGCACCATTGTGCTTTTTACCCAGTAAAAACTACCGTCTTTTCGTTTATTGCGTATCTCGCCTGTCCAGGTTTTGCCGCTTTTTATGGTGGACCAGATATCCGCAAAAAATTCGGTGGAATGCAAAGCAGAATTAAGAATTCGATGGTCCGCCCCTGTCAGTTCCGCGACAGAATAACCTGATATTTCGATAAACTTTTCATTCGCATAGGTGATCGCGCCATTCTGGTCGCAAACGCTTACGATGGCGTGCTCGTTCAGGACACTCATCTGGAAGCTTTCCTCCAGACTTTGTCCACTTAACAGATGTTCTTTACCGGGCGAGGGGGTGTTCTTCACAGTGTTTCCTGCTCGTTCGACCTGGCAAAAGGCGCAAAGGATTCCAATTCGTTTTGGCTGCAAAATACGCATAGGCGGTGTCAAAATAATCGTTACATCAGCCTTAATGCGGAGGGTACGTCACAACAGTATGATTTGCAACTTAAGCGGAAAGTCCCAGTTCTATGATGAAGGTTTTCAGCATCAAATTCCGCCCCAAACATCACTTTGTCTTCATGGCTGACGCAAAGATAAAGCGCTCGGATCGTCACGGTCAGGGTGCGTCCTTAGGTGCGGCGCAGGCTGGTCGCTGTCGTCGCCAAGGGATGAACATGTTTGAGGATTGAAGTTTTGCGGATATGGGTAAACCATGCGAACAGTGTTTCACAAATAGCGGGGGGAAGCTAAAATGGATTACCTAGACATACGAATTAAGGAACTGACGTCAGAAGCCGAAGAACATTTGCTTCGGTCGTCTCAGCCGTTGGGCTGGTTGGGGTTGGCGCGCCGCCTGTTTCGTGGCCGACTTGGGTGGACCGTCTGGGCCAACATAGCAACGCAAATTGTGGCAATAGTTGCCGGGGTCTGGACTGCAATCGAATTTTTTTCCGCAACAGATGTCCTGACGGCCGTTAAATTTGGATTGTCCTCGGCCGTTCTGATCCTGATTGCCGTCCAGCTAAAGCAAAGCCTGATACCACACGCCCAGACCGAACGGGTGCTGAGGGCGCTAAAGCGTGTCGAAATCCTGATACTGGCGCGCGATCGCAAAACATAAGCTGCCCGGCGGAACCACCTGCAAGAACGAACATGCCGGTGAAAAGGCATTGGTTTTGGCCAGAAAGCATGCTCGGAAGACGGAAATGCTGACCCAGTAGGATGCCCAGTGCAAATCATCAAAGCCTTACAATTCAGGCCCGATTTCGAGTGTGCTGCCATCTGAAAAGCGCGAGAATCTGAACCGTGAAAGATCGAAACCCGGCTGGGCACCGGTTGCCAGTTTGGCCAATATCTCGCCATATCCGGGGCCGATGCCAAAGCCATGCCCGCTCATACCCGTGGCTACAATCAGCCCATCACAACCCGGTACATGATCCACGATGGGCACAACATCCGGCATGGCGTCGATCATACCAGCCCAAGCGGTCTTGATCACCGGCTTGCCAAGACCCGCGAACCGGGCCGCGAAACGTTTGGCCATGCGCGCGACCTGTGCTTGGCTGGGTTTGGGTTCCAGCACACGCGTTACCTCAAACGGGGTGACCTCATCTTCCGACCACTTGCGCGGCGTGGTCCAGCCATCGGGAAATCCATGTGGTTGCGCGGGCCAAATGCTAAGGGTCCGCCACGAGGATTTCAGCAACGGCAAATAGGGCTTTGCGTGCCGGAAGGCATCGGGGCCGATGAACATGCTGTGCCGGTCGACAAGTGCCAGCGTATAGCCACCATCCTGTCGCCGCCGGATGGCCAGTTTTTCGTCGCAAGCCGAACCGTTGAAAACCTGCGGCAACGAGGCCGTGCGTGCAACCGTGCCACGCAGCGTCAATTGTGGAAAGCGGATACCATGACGGCGTGCAAACAGTGATGACCACGCACCCGCCGCCAGAATGACCCTCTCGCTTTTGACACGCCCGGCCTCGGTCACAACACCGGTGACACATCCCGCATTTATTTCCAGCGCGCGCACGGCACAATTCTCTCGGATCAACGTGCCTTTTTGCTGCGCCAGTTTTGCCACGGTGGGCACAGCGTTCCAAGGTTCAGCGCGCGCATCTGACGGCGTGATTAAACCGCTTTTCCATTGGCGGGTCGCATGACCTTCGAAATGATCGTGAACCTCACCACCCGACATCAGGCGACTGTCCAAATTATGCTCGGCGGCGATCTTTATCCACTGGGCGTTCTCTTCTTCAGCGGCATCGGAACTGGCCATATAACAAGTGCCGCCGGTCTGCACACCACAGGCCCCATTAGTTTCCGCGTTAACCTCGTGCCACAAAGCCAGCGCACGCATCATGATCGGCAGTTCAGCGACATCTCGCCCCTGCTGCCGGATCCATCCCCAGTTGCGCGAAGATTGCTCGCCTGCGATCCGGCCCTTTTCGCACAACAAAACCCGCTTGCCCGCGCGTGCCAGATTAAGGGCGGCGAAGACGCCAATTACACCACCACCGATGATGGTAACATCGACGGATTGCGGCAGCGGATCCTGAAATTGGACCGGCGTGTTGATCGTGATCGGTTCGTTCATTGTTGCTTAGCCCTGATTGCCGTCCATGTCCTGCCATCGAACACCGGGCGGTGGTGAATAGGAAAACCCGCCCATCTTTTGCAAAACCGCTTCTCTGCCGCCATGGGCCTTAATCAAAGCCGCCTGATCCGCTTTTGCCTGCGCATCCACGGCGACCGGATCAACACGGGCTTCAAGTGCCGCCATCATGTCGGCAAGCAGATCGGCATGCGCAGGGTCTTCCGCCAGATTGACAGCCTCTTGCGGGTCGGCGGCAAGATCAAACAGTTGCGGCGACATATCAACGAAATGGATCAGCTTGTGCTGGCCTTGACGCAACATAAAACCGCCAGAGCGTGTTCCGGTCCCGTGGTATTCGGCAAAGACCGGACCTCGATCTTGCTGAACGCCCGTCAGGATCGGCCAAAGGCTTTCAGCCAGTTGACCTAGTTCGTCGTCACCAAGTGAAATGCCACAAGCCTCAAGAAATGTCGGGCAAAGATCGCAATGCGAAACAGGTGCCTGCACCCGGTGACCTTGAGGGACGTCAGCGCCAGCCATGACCAACGGCACTTTCAGAGATTCCTCGTACATATGGAACAAGCCAAAGATGTAATGATCGCCCAGCGAAAACCCGTGATCCGACGTGTAGACAATCAGCGTATTCTGCGCCTGTCCCGAGGCCTCCAACGCATCCAGAACCCGGCCAAGCAAGGCGTCCAGATAGGTGACAGTGGCAAAATAGGCTGCGCGCAACTCCTGCACCTGTTCATAAAGCAGGTCGTCTTCGTGTGGTACAATTTGGCGCAAATGTGCGACGGACGGATGATCAGGACGGTCTTTGGTTGAAAAGCTGATGGGGGGCGGGATGTCCTTGGCATCATAAAGGTCATAATACGCCCGAGGTGTCACAAAGGGCGCATGTGCTGAAATGAAATGCACAGACAAAGCCCATGGATCGGCCACAGGTGCCGAGGCCAGCCAACTTTCGGCCTCTGAGGCGATACGCTCGTCATACAGCCGGTAAGGGCTGTCATCCCCCGCGCCATATCGCGACGTCCAGATATCCCACAGGCCCTTGTAGCTGGGTTCGGTGCCTTCATGGCGCAGCGCGCTGACCAGATCACCGATGCCGTCAGCAATCTGCATGGTTTCAAGCGCGGTTGAAAAGCCAACATCGTCGTCATTGGAGCGAAAGTGCATCTTGCCGATGCCCGCCGTCAGATAACCATTGTCACGCAGGTGTCGCATCCAGCTGGGAACCCGACCGTCATAGGCCATTGAGCTGTCCCAATATCCGGTTTCATGCGGGTACATTCCGGTTGCTAAAGCGGCACGTGCTGGAACACAAAGCGGGCTGGCGCAATAGGCGTTGTCAAACATCGTTCCCTTACCGATCAGCTTGTCCAGATTGGGCGTCTGGATGACCGGATGCCCGGCGGCTGCCATCAGGTCAGGCGCATGGCTTTCGCCAAGCAGAAACAGGACGTTCGGGCGCTCTGACATTGCGAAATCCTTTTCTGACGGCTCAGCGAATTCCAGAAGACAAAGTTTCGCGTTCAAACGCAAGCGACGAAAAGCCATCGAAGGGAGTGAGGTTGATTGGGTGAAACCCTCGGCTTAGCGCAGAGGTGTCACATTTGAGGTGTTTCATCATGCCCCTGCGCATTTCGCCTAATCAAGCAGGCAACCTGTTTGCCTGTTTTTGACAACCTCACTATGGTCATCATTGCTACTGAAAGTTGATGACGACGGCCTCTAATTGCGCTGGGTTGATAGGCCGGGCAAAATGTAATTTTGGGCCAAGAAGTGGAAAAACGATGAACGCATTGTCAGAGGGCAAATTTAGTCACCTGCTCAGCCCGCTTCAGATCGGGCCGAAAACGGTCCGAAATCGTGTTCTGATAACCGCGCATGTGCCGGGGCTGGCGGAAAATGGTAACCCCGGTGACCGCTACATCGCTTACCACCGCGAACGGGCCGCAGGTGGGGCAGGGATGCAGGTGACAGGTGCCACAGCAGTGCATGCGTCAAGCGGGTTGTCAAAAACAGTGGCTTTGGAAAATGTCGATGACAGCATCATTCCAGGGTATCAAAAGCTGAGCCAAGCCGTGCACGCAGAAGGCGGAACTATACTGGCCCAACTGGCGCATTATGGTGCCATGCACAAATCTGACACGGCTGGTCATCCGCTTTGGGCGCCTTCCCCGGTCGCTGCTGATCTTGCCCGTGAAACACCCCATGAAATGAGCATTGGCGAGATTAAAGAGGTTATCGAATCCTTCGCGCAGGCAGCGGTTCGCGTTCGCAAGGGCGGGTTGGACGGTGTTGAGGTTTTAGGCGCGTTCGGCTTGCTGATTGCTGCGTTCATGTCGCCTTATGCAAATCACCGGCGTGACCAATATGGCGGATCGCTCAAAAACCGAATGCGTTTGGCGCTTGAGGTCATCAATGCGGTTCGACAGGCGGTTGGGCCGGACATGATTGTCGGAATTCGGATCCCCGGCGATGAAATGACAGAAGGCGGGTTGGATCAGTTGGCGATGCTTGAAATTGCGCGTGTTTTGGAGGCAAGCCAACAACTGGATTATCTAAACATAATTGCGGGAACTAATCTTGATCGAATCATGCGGGCGGCCCATTGGCCCCCGACACCAGCACCGCATGGTTTGTTTGTGCCTTTGGCCGCCGCTATTCGCAAAGTTGTAACTCTTCCGGTTTTTGTCACCGGTCGGATTACTGATCCGCACATGGCCGAACAGATAATGATTGATGGTCATGCCGATATGGTTGGGATGACACGTGCGCATATCGCTGATCCGGAAATTGTAAGAAAAATTTCAGAGGGCAAGGCCAAAGATATTCGCCCATGCGATGGGGCCAATGTGTGTATCGCGCGCGCCTTGGACGGACAGGCCATACGGTGTTTGTACAACACCCAAGCCGGGCGTGAATTTGAACGCAAAGCGCTGGGCAAGGTCCGCAAAACAAAGAAAGTTGCGGTGATAGGCGCGGGTCCGGCGGGGTTGGAGGCCGCGCGGATTTCTGCTTTGCGTGGGCACGAAGTGACAATTTATGAAAAGGAATCCTATATTGGCGGACAATTTTCAATGCGCTGTGCCATTCCTGCCTGGGCCGAATTTCAAAAGTCATTGGATTGGATGCGCGGTCAGTTAGACGCCCTGTCGGTGCCGATAAAACTGGGACATATTTTTCAGGCTGAGATGTTGAAATCACTCAACCCTGACGCCGTAATAATGGCCACGGGTGCAACGCCAGTAAATGCAACGATTGACGGTTCAGACGCCTCACCAATTCGCCTCATCAACCCGCATGATTTTATCATGGACAGCAATAGCCACTGGGGCAACGTGCTGGTCTGGGATCATGCGGGCGGTATCATCGGCGCCGGTGCGCAGGATGCCGTGGCTTCGCGGGTCCGTGGATTTCACATTGTCACACCATGCTTTGCGGTGGCCGAGGATATTAACGTGATCATTCGCGTGCCGATGTACGAACGGTTGTTGTCATCGGGTGCAATTTTTGTGGCCAATTCTAGGGTGCTGGCCGTTGATGGACGGGACGTGATTGTTGAAAATCTGTATTCTTTAGACAAAACGCGCATTCAGGATGTCGATACCATTGTGGCCTGGGTCGGATCCAATGCGAACACGCAGTTGGAAAAGCACATCATTGGCGCGGGCGTTGAATATTTCACCGCTGGCGATTGTGTTGCGCCCCGAACCGCAGAGCTTGCTTTTGCAGAAGGTGCGATGGTGGGTCGGCGCGTTTGATTTGCGTTGGCAGCTTGACGGCCGAAATTGATGCAAATCACAACCAAAAGCCTAACCGCGCCAAATTGTAGGTAGGACCGTGAATGGAGAAGAAAATGGATCAAGCAGAGTTTGAAAACGCCAAAGCCGCCTCGCAAAACTGGTACTGGTGGGGCATCCCGACGTTTTTCCGTTGCGACTGGAACGAGGATCCCGCCGCCTGTGATATCGCGTTGGTTGGCGTACCACATAGTTCAGGCAATGGCTCGACCGAGCGCGACCAGCATCTTGGTCCGCGCGCGGTTAGGAACGTGTCGGGATACTATCGCCGCGCCCACGGGGTGCACGGGTTCGCACCATTTGAGGACAGCCGCATCCACGATATGGGCGATGTGCCGATGCCCGAGGCGATGAACAACGAGGCCTGCATGCGCCACATCGAAGGCTTTTTCAAACGGCTGGACGTGGCTGGCACACGGCCGGTTTCCATCGGCGGCGACCATTCGATCACCGGCCCGATCCTCAAGGCGATTGCCGGGCCTGACAGCCATCTTTCCGACGGCAAACCCTGTGCCTTGGTGCATTTTGACGCCCATACCGACAGCTACGAAAATATCCCGCATTGGCTGGGCGTGGAACGTTCGGCAGCGCATTGGGCGGCTTATACTGTGCGCGAACAGGCGGTTGACGCCACGCGAAGTATCCAGTTGGGACTGCGAGGCCATCCGTCGGGCACCCTGCATGGCGGGGCCGTTGGCAGTGCCAGTGCATCATTGGGCTATGAGATGCTGACCATGGACGAAGTGGACGATCTGGGTGTCAAAAAGACCATCAAAGCCATCCGAAAACGGGTCGGGGACGCGCCGGTTTACATCACATTTGACCTTGATTGTCTGGACCCGTCGGTCGCCCCGGGGGTGTCGAATCTTGAGCCGGGTTTTGGCGGCATGTCGATCCGTCAGGCAACACGGATATTGCAGGGGTTGAAAGGGCTGAACATCATAGGGGCCGATGTGGTTTGCCTGATGGCAAACAAAGACAACCCCAATCAGATCACCTCGCAGGTTGCTATGGTGATGATGTTTGAGCTGTTATCGCTGATTTCGATTAGTCTGAACGACACTTAGGGACGAAGGGTTAAGGCCAATTGATGCATTTAGTTAACGGTGTGGTTTCAGCGCGGGGCGGATTCAGGCCTTAATATGTAATGTCGCGCAGAAAGTTCTGAACAAGTCTATGTTTCTGGCCTTCGACGCTATGCCGTGCGGTCCAGCCGCAGAAAGTCCCGCGTGCGTTGTTCGCGTGGGTTTGTCAGCACCTCGCGCGCTTTGCCGATCTCAACAATGCGGCCTTGGTCCAGCATCGCGACCCGGTCTGCCGCCTCAGCAGCAAAGGCCATTTCATGCGTCGCCACGATCATCGTCATCCGTTCGGACCGAAGTCGGTGCATCACGTCCAGAACTTCGCCCACCAGTTCAGGATCAAGTGCTGAGGTGACCTCATCAAACAACATGATCTCCGGACGCATGGCCAGTGCGCGTATGACGGCAACCCGCTGTTGCTGGCCACCAGAAAGCTGGTCAGGATAGTGATCCATATGCTGGGACAAACCAAAGGTTTCAAACAGGGCACCCACCTGTTCATTCAACGCCGCACCACTTGCGCGCCCAAGGCGGCGCGGGGCAAGGCGGACGTTTCCGGCCGCCGTCATATGTGGGAACAAATTGAACGACTGAAACACGATGCCAATGCGCTGTCGGATCGGCTGTGGGTCCAGACCGGGTTCGGCAATATCGACCCCATCCAGATAGATCGCCCCGTCGTCCAGCGGCTCCAGCAAGTTGATCGTACGTAGCACGGTTGACTTGCCCGATCCGGATGAACCGATCAGGCAGATACACTCCCCCTCAGCCACATCGAGCGACAGACCGCGCAAAACATGATTGGTGCCAAAGGATTTTTGCAGGTTTTCAAGGCGCAGCTTCACGAGCGCGCCCTTCGCTGACGGTTCAGCAGATAATCGGCGAACCGGGTCGCCGGGATCGTGACCGCCAGAAAGATTAGCGCGGCGCCAACGTAAGGGGTGAAATTCGCCATCAGGGATTTATAGACACCCGCCTGACGCAAGATCTCGACCGGGCCGATAAAGCTTAACAACGCCACGTCTTTTTGCAGCGCAATCAGCATGTTCATGTTCGCCGGCACCACCCGACGGATCGCCTGCGGCAACACCACATAACGCATGACATCCCCGTGGCTCAGCCCAAGCGAGGTCGCCGCCGACCGTTGGCTTGTGTGCACGCTTTCGATGCCAGAGCGGAAGATTTCCGCGACATAAGCCGAATAGGTCAGCACCAGCGCCACCGTCCCCCAAATATAAGGCGAGTTGTAAGGGCGCGGCAGCCCCAGCCCCGGAATCCCAAACCCGATCAGGAAAATCACCAGAATAACCGGCACACCGCGGAAAACGTCAATGAAACCGATCGCCGCCAGTCGCAGCGGCATCAAGCCGGGCGACTGCGCATCCCGCATCAGCGCCAATCCCAAGCCTAGTGCTGCGATCAGCGGCACCGACCACAGGAAGATCGCCACATCCAGAACAAACGCCTCAAGCAGCCCCGGAAAGGTCTTGAGGAAAATTTCGGCGTTGAAGAAGCTTTTCTTCACGGCGGGCCATCCCGGCGCCATAGGCACCAGAATGGCAATCGCCAAAAGCACGGCCGCTGTCGACAGCCCCGCCTTGATCCCGGCGCGGCGACGCAGGTCGGCCTCGTACTTTTGACGCCGGGTCATAGGTGGGGCAGACATCTTACTTGATGACCGGAACGCCGGTAGTTTCCTGCAACCACTCAGCCTCAATCGCGGCAAGCGTGCCGTTGGAAGTGATTTCGCCCAAAGCCTCATTCACACAGGCCCGCAGGGCGCTGCCATCTTCCATCAGCATGCCGAACTGATCCGGGGATTCTGTGCTGTCCGCCGGGAACTGACCCAACAGCGCACCGTCATCCAACACCACCGCACTCAGGTACAGCGCTGTCGGCAGGTCAAACAAAGCCGCATCGATCTGGCCGGCTTTCATTGCCTCAACCACGTTGGTGTTGTCGTCATAAAGTAGCGGCGAGGCACTTGGCACGATGATTTCAGTCACCACCGGCAGCGCCGTGGTCGAGGCCACAGCCCCCCATTTCAGCCCCTTAAGCGAGGCCAGCGTCGCCGTCGCCCCAGCGTCTACGGTCGATTGACGCACCAGAACCGCCATCGAGGCCGAATAATAGGGGTCGGAAAAATCGATGACTGCTTCGCGCGCTTCGGTGATCGAAAACTGCTGCATGTTGAAATCGAAATTCTTCGCACCCGGCTGGATCGACTCGTCAAAACCCGCGCGGGCCCAGACAACGTCTTCCTTGGCAAAACCCATCGCCCCTGCGACGGCATAGGCCACTGCGGCTTCAAACCCGGCACCACTTTCAGGGGCATCATCCATCACCCACGGGTAATAGGCGGGGTTGCCCGTTGCGATGGTCAGAACCCCGTCCGAAATCGTTTTGCCCGCAGCGCAGTGGTCGGCTGCAAAGGCGGAGCCCGAACTCAGCACCAGCGCCGCCAGCGCCATCGAAATTTTTTGCATCGTCATTGTCATCTCTCCCAATTTGAATACTGAAAACTCGTGCAAATACGGTGGCAAATCACGTCAGGGGAATCAATGGTGAAATTGTCAGGCGCTTAAAGTCAACGCGGGCCAAAATAGGCGCCGAGATCGGGATTAGTGCTATCAACTGCTGCGCTCCTGTTCTGAGCAAATCCGTCAGCGCGTCTGAAATCCTGTCTCGACTGGCAAAATCAACAATGTAACTCGTATCCATGGTGGCGTTTCTCCGGTGGTTGGGTTGTCGTCTTGCAACAACAAATCAACCAGATACGCCGCCAACCTTCAAATCGCCCAAACACCAGTTTCAGTCATAACTCGCTTTCTTGATACTCAAGTATTACCGCCAAAGGCCTCAACTAGTACCCTCAATCCACCGCTGTCAAAGGTTGGCGGTGTATAGTAGGCGTTGGAGTATCTGCGGCGAATCCGGCTTCTGAGGTTTTGAACACCGCCAATGCCGATGGAGAAGATCCCAAAGCTATAAGAGGACCATCTTGAAACGATTTTCACCATCTGCTCCAATTAAAAAATGCTCGTATTCTCTTCACTATCCATGATTATCTGTAAGCTTGCCTACGATGATTGGCAGCAATTTGACAACATGCTGAACTGGGTGGAGTGTAGTCTGTGCTTCGCGTCTATCTTCTGGATTGTCCGGTCGGCCCGCAACGCCTCAAGCCCAACATTGGCCTTAAACTGGTCTGAAAACTTCCGCCGTTTGGTCATTTTGGCATTCTTTCTTCTCATTGGAATATGCCTTAACAGAATATCCGATTTTGCAGGATCATTTCATCCGGCTTTTCAGTCAGGCCATTTAGGGCTGTTAGCTTTATTGCATTTCACCCGTTTTGTTTTGCGCTGGCGTCGGACAACGACGCCCTTTGTACTAGTTGATGAATAGTATCTTGCTAGCAGTTGAATTTTGTGCTTGTTTAATGGCAAAATTAATCGCGTTTAGGTTTAAGTGAGATATTGGGACTTCATAGGTTCAGAAAATCTACGATTTAAGATTTGAAGGAAGCAAGAAGTCCAAGATTTTTTCTTAATGCCTTTAGTTGCCACGAAAATTCAGGGGATCGTAATACATACTTCTTGAAAATCTACAGGGCCTTGGAAAGCTAGGCGCATACAAACGTTGGCGTAGAGCGGTTCTGGATTAACTTAAATTCGATGAGATCAAGGAAATAGGCTGCAGCCAATTTGACTAAGATAAGGCTGCAATTTCTCATATTCGTGTATTGTCTAAGGAGGAAACGCAAAGTGGATTCGAATGAAGTGAGTTTAAGGGTTTTTGTTCTTTTGATCGTATTCTTGGGAATCCCGGGATACGTATCTCAATTAAGTGCTCAGTCTTGTCTTGATCTGGACAGCATAAGCGAGAGTTCGCTTTCTGACCTACGTAGCCAAACACTAGAGGAACTTGGAGTTAGTGGCCTGC
>JAJFIC010000095.1 GCA_021775315.1 Paracoccaceae bacterium | reverse complement strand
CTGAAATCAAATCTAAGACGTTCGTCATCATTCAATGAACCACGCTGCGCAACATGATCGCCCAAAGCCTGTCGCAAAGCCTCGTGCAGCAGATGGGTTGCCGAATGGTTGGCCCGAATGGCGCGACGTCGCGCGTGATCGACCACAAGTTCCGCCGCCGCCCCGGTCTCAACTGTGCCTTTGGTGACCTCACCGAAATGCACAAACAGCCCGGCGCGCTTTTTCACATCCGTAATGCGCACGTGACCGTTATCCAGTCGCAACTCACCCTGATCGCCAACCTGACCACCACTTTCACCGTAAAACGGCGTTTGGTTGAGCACGATTTGCACCTTGTCGCCGGTTTTGGCCGCTTGAACCTGCTCACCGGCCTGAACTAGGGCCAATATCCGGCCCTCAGCAACCTCAGTGTCATAGCCCAGAAATTCGGTCACACCGTTGCTTTCGGCAATGTTGAACCACACCGCCTCTTGACTGGCCTCGCCGGTTCCGGCCCATGCCGCACGCGCCTGCGCTTTTTGTTCGGCCATCGCGGCATCAAACCCGTCGGTGTCAACGGCGCGGCCTTTTTCGCGCAGGGCATCCTGTGTCAAATCCAGCGGAAAACCGAATGTGTCATACAGCTTGAACGCGGTCTTGCCCGGCAATTCGGCATTGTCCGGCAAATCAGCCAGTTCTGCGTCCAACAGCTTCAGACCACGATCAAGCGTGGTTTTAAACCGTGTTTCTTCCGCCAGCAGTGTTTCTTCGATCATCGTCTGACCGCGGCTCAACTCAGGAAAGGCTTGGCCCATCTGCGCTACGAGCGCTGGCACCAGACGGTGCATAACGGGATCTTTCGCCCCCAACAGATGCGCGTGCCGCATGGCCCGGCGCATGATCCGCCGCAGCACATAACCGCGCCCTTCATTGCTGGGCAGCACCCCTTCGGCAATCAGGAACGAGGTCGATCGCAAATGGTCAGCAATCACCCGGTGGTGCATCTTGCCCGGACCATCGGGATCATCCGAGGTGGCGTTGGCCGAGGCCTCGATCAGATCGCGCATCAGATCCGTGTCGTAATTGTCGTGCTTGCCCTGCAACAAAGCGCCGACACGCTCCAACCCCATGCCGGTGTCGATCGACTGATTTGGCAAATCTTCCATGCGCCCGTCCGCGTATTGCTCGGATTGCATGAAAACAAGGTTCCAGATTTCAATAAACCGGTCCCCGTCTTCCTCGGCTGAACCGGGCGGGCCACCCCAGATATGATCACCATGATCATAGAAAATTTCGGTACAGGGGCCGCAAGGGCCAACCGGACCCATCGACCAGAAATTATCAGCGGTCGGAATGCGGATGATCCGCTCATCCGGCAGGCCGGCATATTTTTTCCAGATGTCAGCAGCGGCGTCATCGGTGTGGTAAACCGTCACCAACAGCCGATCCTTGTCGATGCCAAATTCGCGGGTGATCAGATCCCAGGCATAGGGGATCGCCTGTTCCTTGAAATAATCACCAAAGGAAAAGTTGCCCAGCATTTCAAAAAACGTGTGGTGGCGCGCCGTGTAGCCAACATTGTCCAGATCGTTGTGCTTGCCGCCTGCGCGCACACATTTCTGGCTGGTGGTGGCCCGCTGATAATCGCGATGCTCAACCCCGGTAAAGACGTTTTTGAACTGCACCATTCCGGAATTGGTGAACATCAGTGTCGGGTCGTTGCGCGGCACCAAGGGCGACGATTCCACCACCTCGTGGTCGTTTTCTTTGAAATAATTCAAAAAGGTCGAGCGGATTTCATTCAGGCTGGCCATGGTCAAGCGGTCCTTGGGCGGAAGGGCAAATCGAGAAAATGTTTACCCTTGCCCCCGCGCGCTGTCCACAGCCCAAAGACCGCAAAGGGCCGGTTTGATGTGTCAAACCGGCCCAAATTCAGATTAACCCGCAATCAGGCCTCGATGACGGCACCGTCCTCTTTGGAATCCTCGATATCTTCTTTCGGCATATCGAAATCCAGACCATGGGCCGCACGGATTTTATCCTCGATCTCCCAAGCGATCTTTCTGTTTTCCTTCAGGAAATTTTTGACGTTCTCACGCCCCTGCCCGATGCGTTGGTCGCCATAGCTGAACCACGAGCCGGATTTTTCGACAATCCCGGCTTTTACGCCCAGATCAATCAGCTCACCACGCTTTGAAATACCTTCGCCATACATGATGTCAAATTCCACCTGTTTGAACGGTGGTGCTACCTTGTTTTTCACGACCTTAACCCGGGTGGCGTTACCAACAATTTCGTCCCGGTCCTTAATCGCACCGATGCGGCGAATATCAAGCCGGACGCTTGAATAGAACTTCAGCGCATTGCCACCTGATGTGGTTTCCGGGCTGCCAAACATCACGCCGATCTTCATGCGAATCTGGTTGATGAAAACCACGGTGCATTTGGTTTTGGAAATGGAACCAGTCAGTTTGCGCATCGCTTGGCTCATCAGACGGGCCTGCGCACCGACCTGGTGATCACCCATGTCGCCTTCCAGTTCGGCCTTGGGGGTCAAAGCGGCAACCGAGTCAATGACGACCATTGAAACTGCGCCTGAACGCACCAATGTGTCCGTGATTTCAAGCGCTTGCTCGCCAGTGTCGGGCTGTGAAATCAACAGCTCGTCAAGATCAACGCCCAGCTTTTTGGCGTATTGCGGATCAAGCGCGTGTTCTGCGTCAACAAAGGCGCAAATGCCGCCCTTTTTCTGCTCTTCAGCAATCGCGTGCAGCGTCAATGTGGTTTTACCCGAGCTTTCAGGTCCGTAAATTTCGACCACGCGACCTTTTGGCAGACCGCCAATACCCAGCGCAATATCCAGCCCGATCGATCCTGTCGATGTTGCCTCAATATCGGCCACTGCGCCGTCTTTGCCAAGCTTCATGATCGAGCCTTTGCCAAAGCTGCGTTCAATCTGGCTCAGGGCTGATTCCAGCGCCTTTTGTTTGTCCATGTTGCGTCTTTCGCTAAAATCCAGAAGGGCTGATGCCATGTTCCTGACCTCTTATTTCATATCCCGGTTGATGCGGCAATCACTGCTCATGTTCGCCTCTTGTTCTCATGGGTATGGGACCAAAAGCAGAACATTTCAACATAAATTTTCGCTATTTCACTTTTTATCAAGAAGGTTAAGAAGTAGTTTATAGGCAGTAATATTACCAATCTTACATTAAGGGTGCGCTGTATCATGATGATTTTTTGGAAGGAAAGGCTTGCATTCCTTGCCGTGCCCAAGACCGGATCAACCTCGATCGAGGTTGCATTGGCACCGTTTTGCTCGGTTTCTTTTGCCCGCCCGCCGCAGGTCAAGCATATGACGCACAAGCGGTTCAACCGATTCATCCGGCCCTGGCTGGCCATTGAAGGGGCGGAAGATACGGAACTTTTCGCTATGATGCGCGAACCAGTGTCGTGGTTAGGCAGTTGGTACCGGTATCGCCAACGTGATGAACTGCGCGGTCAGCCAAACAGCACGCAGGGCATTAGCTTTGATGATTTCGTCACGGCTTATCTGCGTGATGAAGGCCGACCGGCCTACGCAGCACTTGGTTCGCAAGCCAAACAACTGGCCAAAAGACGCGACGAGATCGGCCTGCCGCATTTGTTTCGCTATGAGGAAATGGCCAAAGCGCTGGATTTTCTGCAAGATCGATTCGAAACCACGCTGGATCTGCCGCAGCGCAATGTTTCACCGCAGATGGAGATCAATTTGTCTCCGGATATTCGCGCAAAACTTCAGGCGAAATACCCGCTTGATTTTGATACATACGAGTCCATCTGACGTGGCAAATAATTCATGCCGCGATCTGGGCGCGGACCTTTTCGGTCAAATCCGTCAGGGAAAACGGTTTGGGTAAGAAAACCGAATTGGCGATATCAGCCTGCTGATCGGCAAATGATTCCTCCGCGTAGCCTGACACGAACACCACTTTTACATCCGGCCTGCTCAGCAAGGCTTCGCGTACCCAGGTTGGTCCGTCTTTGCCGGGCATGATAACATCGGTGACAAAAACATCGACGCAAAGATCGTCATCCTCAAGCATGCTCAGCGCCTCGTCGGCGTCGCCAGCCTCAAGCACGGTATGGCCGCGCATGGTTAACGCTCTTGCGGCAAAAGCCCGAACCGGGGCCTCATCCTCGACCAACAAAATGACGCCCTCCTCTTTGGTCGAAGTGGGACGGGCGGCGACAAAGGGCGGTGAGGCAGTCGGCACTGCGTCGAGTTCCGTGGCCTCAGGTTCAAACACAGGCAGCAATATCTGAAAACTGGTGCCCTGCCCGGCAACGCTGTCGACAAAAATGAACCCGCCGGTTTGTTTAATAATGCCGTAGGCCATGGACAGGCCCAGCCCGGTGCCTTCACCACTTTTTTTCGTGGTGTAAAAAGGCTCGAACACCTTGGCCAACCGATCAGCGGGGATACCCATGCCGGTGTCACTGACTTTGATCGACATGTAGCGCCCTTTGGGTACCACCGCACGATCACGCTCAAAATCGTCGCTCAGGGATAAAATTTCGGTCTCAAGGACAACTTCGCCGCCATCGGTCATGGCGTCCCGGGCGTTGACAACCAGGTTCATCAGCACCTGTTCAAGCTGACGTCGGTCGGCACGCACCGGCGACAGGTCTTGGCCGTGCTTGACGTTCAGCGTCACTTTTTCGCCGAGCAACCTGTTCAATAGATGAGACAATTCCGAAAACACGTCGGGCAATTCTAAAGTTTCCGGTTGCAGGTTTTGCTTGCGGGAAAACGCCAAAAGCTGACTGACAAGGCTGGCTGCACGATTGGCGTTCTGGTTGATCTGGGTCAGATCGCCGAAATCCGGATCACCCTCGTCGTGGCGCAGCAGCAATAGATCGCAATAGCCTGAAATTGCGGTCAAAAGATTGTTGAAATCATGCGCGACTCCGCCTGCCAACTGACCAATGGCCTGCATTTTCTGGCTTTGCACGAACTGCGCCTCAAGCGTTTTAAGTTCGGTCGCGTCATTCAGCACAGCAATCAGGCTGGTTTCACCATCTTCAACGATGCGGGTCAGTGAAACCTGCAAAAACACATCCCGGGTCTGATCGCAGGTCTGAACGATCTCTGGCTTGTTTGTGGTGCGCCCCTCAGCCGCGTCATGGACCCAATCGCGCACTGGGCGCCCAAGGCCGCGCACAAGATCGCTAAGCCGGGTATCGCCGCCGACTTTCAGACCAAGCAATTGGCGCGCCAATTTATTGGCGTTCAAAACCCCACCATGTGCGGATAATTTCACCATCGCCACCGGAAGTTCGTCAAACAACCGCCCGGTCGAGGCGCCTGTAAGCTCAGCCTCGTCACAAGGCACCAGAACAATTTCACGCCGACCAGAACCCCGGATATGTTCAAGAACCCGAACGGTTTCACGGCCATTTTGGGTTGTGATCTGGTGCAGCCCTTGCGGGCGCAGCGGCAGATCATGGAAAAGCCGGTCGATATGGCTGATGTCACACCCGGTCAGCTGGTGCAGTGCGCCGTTCATTTCCAGAACGCGGCCATCCGCGTTCGCCAGCAGCATCGGCACCGACACAGGCTCGGGCGCGTCTGGTGTTGAGCTACGCCTTTCAACGAGGTCTTCCAAACGCCATACAAAACCTTGCGAGCCGATATGATGCGTCGACAGGCGTAAATGGCCATGCTCGGTCACGATATCTTCGCGGGCGGCGCGATCTTGTCTGGCCTGATTTTGCAATCTGAAAATCACATTCACCGGGTTGGCTGAATATTCAGCCAGAACCAGCACCAGTGATTTCTGTTCAACCTCGCCAAAACGCGCCCGCGCGGCATAGTTCAGATAGGTGATTTCACCGTTATCATTGACGAAAAAGGTCGGTGCGCTGTCGTTGTGGACGAAAACGTCAAGGGATTCGTGGAAATGTTCGGCCGAGGCCAGATATTTCCGGTTGAGGCCCATGACCACCAACGCAACGGCAAATAATGTGGTGCTGGAGATCGTGAACCCCAATGAAATCGTGCTGTTTGGGATCAAGAGGCCGGGGATAAGCAGCCCAAGGCCAAGCCAGACGAAAATCCACATTCTGGGGCCAAGCCGCCGCGCGGTATCTGTCGCATATAGATCGATTGCTGCCATAACCCTTACACGTTGAAATGCGTCGCGGAACGAAATCCGCGAATCCTGCGATCAGTTCTGTCCTACTTTTGGTTAGGATAAGGTTAATCGCAACTAAGGGTTGTGTAAATAATACTTCAATCTCTCTTGAAGGCAGTGACATAAAGGCCATCTGCCCCGTCAAGAGGTGTGAAAATCCGGCTGTTGAGGTTGGAAAACTCCGGGTGATTTGCCAAAAAACCCGCTGCCTGATCTGCATTTTCGGCGTCCAGCAAAGAACAGGTCGCGTAGGCCAAAACCCCACCGGGCGCGACCAGTTGGGCGGCATCCGTCAGGATTTTTTGTTGCAAAGACAGCAAGTTATCAAGTCTTTCACGCGTCAGATCCCATTTGGCAGCCGGTGATCGACGCCACGCACCGCTGCCGGAACAAGGCGCGTCACATAAAACGAGGTCAAAAGGCGCGTGACGCGCAAGTGCGGTCTGATCAACACAAGTTACCTTGACACTGGCGCGTTTGGCGCGGATCGGCAGGTCTCGCATCCGGGCAGGCATCGCATCATGGGCAAACAACGCTGCATCAGTAGTGGCCGCCATTGCCAGTGTTTTACCACCGCCCCCGGCGCAATAATCCAGAATGCGACCCGTAGGTGGCAGATCCAGTTCGGCAATCACGGCTTGCGAGGCGGCGTCTTGCAATTCAACCGACCCGTTTAGAAACGCCTGACTGGCGGCGATCCTGCGCGGGTTCTGCCGGACGATCAACGCGAAAGGTGCCAAAGGAAAAGGCTCGGCCATGATCTGGTCGCGGGCCAGACTTTTCATTGCGGTTTCTAGGCTGGATTTGCGCGGATTGACTCGCAAGAACACATCAGCTCGATCCCGTAAGCGGTTCATAATAGGCGCAAAATCGGCATCAAGGCTGGCCTTAAGATCGTTGAGCAGCCACTCCGGTACATCCAGTTGTGTGGCGATGGGCCAGTCGTAAGGGGTGCTGATATGGGCGGTTTCAGCTGTGCTAAGCGCATCGGGCGCAAACTTTTCACCTGTGAACCAATCGCCGGGATTTTCGCCCCGAAGACGCAAATGCCCGATCACCAGCGCGCGGCCAGTTTCCCCACCACCTGCCGCAGCGCTGGAACGTCGCTTGCGCAGTATATCAAAGACCAGATCACGAATGGCGGCCCGGTCGGTCGAACCTGCATAACGGTTGTTCCGGGCCCAGTTTGTCAGAACTTTTTCTGCTGGAATGCCGCCGTTGATCGCATCAAGAATTTCGATCCCGGCAGACAGGCGCGCCGCTGGGGTCATTGCGGTATGGCCTTTGCGGGTTCGCGCAATGTTCGCGTTAACTTTGCGTTACAACTGACTGTTGTAAAACTACAAAACATTAAAAATACCCAGAAGCAAAAACGCCCATGCCAGCGCCAGCAGAATAATGCCCACCAAAAACACCACGAAACGATGGCGGACATCATTGGCGGTCACATGGACGATCCGGTGATGTAGACGGGTGACGACATAGCCAAGGCAGGCCAGCGCAAACGGCATTGAGGACGCCTCCAATACCAGCGCCAGCACCACCGCGACATATAGCAGAACCGGAAACTCAAATTGATTGGACAGGTTATTGCCATGTTTCAGTGCCGCATCCGGGTACGCCCTGGAATTAAGCGCTACATCCGCCAGACGAATATCATGTTCTTTGATTGCACGCAGGCGCGCCAGTGCTGTGCTGATGGCGGCATAAAAGGTCAGGGCGACCTGAAAGAAAACGGCGATCAGGCTTAGTTTTAGGTCAATCGGCACGGCATTCTCCTTTGGCAAACGGGCCAGCGCGCCTGACCCAAAAACCTTTACCCCACACGGTAGTTCGGACTTTCGCGGGTAATGCGCACGTCGTGCACATGGCTTTCGCTTAAACCGGCGCCCGTAATGCGGACAAAATTGCAGCCCTTGCGCATGGTTTCAATATCGGCACTGCCGGTATAGCCCATGGCGGCGCGCAAACCGCCGACCAGTTGGTGAATGACGGCCCCGGCAGCACCTTTATAGGGCACCTGCCCTTCGATGCCTTCCGGCACCAGCTTGTCGGTCGATGCTTCTTTCTGGAAATACCGATCGGCAGAGCCGCGCGCCATTGCGCCGACGGATCCCATGCCGCGGAAGGCTTTGAAGCTGCGGCCCTGATACAAGATCACCTCGCCCGGTGCTTCATCCGTTCCGGCAAGCATGGAGCCTAGCATGGCGCAGGACGCCCCGGCGGCGATTGCTTTGGCGAAATCACCTGAAAACTTGATGCCACCATCGGCGATGATCGGCACGCCGGATTTTTGCCCTTCTTCGGCGCAATCCATGATCGCGGTCAATTGCGGCACGCCGACACCGGCGACAATGCGTGTGGTGCAAATCGACCCCGGCCCAATGCCGACCTTGATGGCGTCTGCCCCTGCGCCGATCAATGCCTTTGTAGCCTCAGCCGTGGCGACGTTGCCCGCCACGATTTGAACGTCGTTTGACGCTGTGCGCCTGATCCGTTCAACCGCTTGGGCCACGCTGATCGAATGACCATGGGCTGTATCAATGACCAGCAGATCAACACCAGCGTCGATCAATGCCTGGGAGCGTTCAAAACCCGCATCACCCACGGTTGTTGCCGCTGCAACCCGCAGCCGTCCAATCTCGTCTTTCGTGGCATGTGGGTTCAACACCGCCTGTTCGATGTCCTTGATGGTCAGCAATCCCGTCAGCTTGCGATTGTCATCAACCACCAACAGCTTTTCGATCCGCCGCGCCTCCATCATGCTTTTGGCCGCGTCCAGATCCGCAGGTTCCTGCAACATCGCCAGATTATCCGAGGTCATCATCACCGAAACCGGCGTGTTGTCATCGCTAGCAAACCGCATGTCGCGGTTGGTCACGATGCCCAGAACCCGACCACCAGCGTCAACCACCGGAAAACCCGTGATGCGATAGCGGGCTTGCAACGCCTTGGCGTCCGCCAATGTCTGATTTGGGGTCAGGGTAATCGGGCTGTAAACCACGCCGCTTTCAAACCGTTTGACCCGACGCACTTGGCGTGCCTGTTCTTCGACATCCAGATTGCGGTGCAAAACGCCCATGCCGCCGGCCTGCGCCATAGCAATGGCCATATCGCTTTCGGTGACGGTATCCATGGCGGAACTGAGCAATGGAATGTTAAGCGCGATGGATTTTGTAACGTGGGTCGCCGTGTCAGCATCGCCGGGCAAAACGCTGGATGCGCCGGGGACCAAAAGCACGTCGTCAAAGGTAAGGGCCTCACGAATTTTCATTGGGGGACTCCAAGAAAGGGGGATCGCTGTTGGCACGTCCCTATTTCACGATGTTAACCGAATGAAAAGGGCTTTCCCTTATACCGCGTCAATTACGCCGTTGCCGCACCGCTTTTTTTCGACAAATCCCCAGTGACAAAGGCCAGAACGCTGCGATAGACAACAAACCCGATCAGGGGCGTTCCGATTGCCAGACCTGCGATAATGCCAATGCTGGCCAGCGTTTCGACACCTTTGGTGTAGGCCAGAACCTGAAGGTTTGTGAATGTCGCGACCGGAAATGTCAGCGCGCCCCAGATCGGGGTCCAGCCGCCTTTGGTCATCCATGGTCCAATTGCCAGCAAAACCAGCGCCATCGCCCAAGCCAGATAGTAAAACGGCCAGAACGCCCAATCCATGCCAAGCGTGCCAAAACACAGGCCAAACAGGCTGATCGGGGCCAGAATGATCGCAAGCGAAGGGCGCAGCGGCACAGGCGGGCGCACCCGGATCAGTTTGCCGCCATAGCCAATGGTGATGATGACAAACGCAATCAGCGCCGCATAGGCCAAAACGATGCTTTCGGTGACATAGCCAAGCGGCACACCCGCCACCGGGCCAACAACCGGCCCAACAAAGGTCAGATACATGAACGGGCTGAATGATCTGGTTTCGGCGGGTTCTTTCCAGATGGCATGTATCACCAAGGCACTGGCGCCGATTTGCAGGATGACACCCGTCCACCAGACTTGCGGCACCGAAATGTCGAACGGCAACAAAGCCGCCGCCAGCAACATCATCGCCATGGCCGATGCCGCAACCCCGGCCCGCGCTGGCGGGGCTTTCATGTCTTCAAACAAAACACCGGGACGCGCCAGCAGTTTGGCAACATAGATCGCCAGAAAATAAACAAAGAACGCCGTCGACAGACCCAGCAACAGATCACCTATCTCTTGGGGCACATTGATCTCGTTGGCCGAGTTGCGCCAGGCCAGCCCCAGCCCCATGAATCCCAGACAAACCGGGAAGATCGCGGGTGGTGTTGATCGCCAAAGTGGGGTTTTGCTGCGCATTTTTCGCCTCCGGGTCGGTTTTGGCGTTGCATTTACCACAACTGACCCTGAGAATCCGAGAGCGAAGTGCCGCAACGGCGTTTTTTTGAGGAGCCTCTTTCGATGACCAGCGTGTTGTTTGAAAAAACTGGCCGGATTGGCCGCATTACCCTCAATCGCCCCGAGGTCATGAACGCGATTGATGACCAAATGCCCGGCCTGTTATCCGCAGCCGTGGCCGAGGCGGATGCTGATCCTGAAATTCATGTGATTATATTGTCGGGCAACGGCCCGGCCTTTTGCGCAGGTTACGACCTGACATATTACGCCGAAGGCAACGGATCAGGCGATGTAACCCAGGAAATGCCGTGGGATCCGATCAAAGATTATCAGTTTATGTGGAAAAACACCAACTATTTCATGTCGCTATGGCGCGCTCTTAAACCTGTGATATGCAAGGTGCAGGGCTATGCGGTTGCTGGTGGTTCCGACATCGCGCTGTGTGCGGACCTGACGATCATGGCTGATAACGCCAAAATCGGCTATATGCCCGCGCGGGTTTGGGGCTGCCCGACCACCGCTATGTGGGTCTACCGCCTGGGCGCTGAAAAGGCCAAACGGATGATGTTCACCGGTGACAAAATCGACGGGGTCGAGGCCGCAGAAATGGGGCTGGTGCTGAAATCTGTACCCGCCGCCGATCTGGATGACGAAGTCGAAAGAATGGCCGAGCGCATGGCCGCCGTGCCGATCAATCAACTGGCTATGCAGAAAATGGTCATCAATCAGGCAATCGAATCAACCGGAATGATGAACACGCAGCGGTTGGCGACGATTTTCGATGGCATCACCCGCCATTCGCCCGAAGGCATGAACTTCAAAGACCGAGCGCAAGATTTGGGCTGGAAACAGGCCGTGCGGGAACGCGACGCCGGAACCTTTGACTGGACCCTGAACCGCCCGATCAACCCGCCAAAATGAGGATGACATGAACGATCACGGATATGAAGGCGGGCGGTTGAACCTGCCCTTTGTTGGCATCGCAACCTTTGCCAAGAAACCCTATGTCGCTGACTGGGACAACATCACGGCCGACGTCGCCATCCTTGGCGCGCCATTTGATTTTGGCACACAGTTCAGGGCCGGCGCGCGGTTCGGACCACGCGGTGTGCGCGAAGCCTCAACCTTATTTTCCTTTGGTCATGCCGGGGCGTATGACCACGAAGATGATGTGACGTATCTTGGCGAAGATGTCACCATTATCGACATGGGGGACGCGGATATCGTGCATACAGACACGGTGAATTCCCATGCCAATATCGAATTTGGCGTGCGCAAGGCTTTGGCGGCCGGTGCGCTGCCAGTGGTGATTGGCGGCGATCATTCGGTCAATATCCCTTGTGTGAACGCCTTTGACGATCAGGGGCCGATCCATATCCTGCAAATCGACGCACATCTGGATTTCGTCGATGAACGCCATGGTGTGCGCTACGGTCACGGCAACCCGATGCGCCGGGCCGCCGAAAAGCCTTATGTCACCGGGCTTACCCAACTTGGCATACGCAACGTGTCGTCAACCGCGCGTGAAGGCTATGAAGCGGCGCGCGAAATGGGTTCGGATATTTTATCGGTCCGGCAGGTGCGCGCGCTGGGCCTGGCCGAGGTGGTGAACCGCCTGCCCAAGGGTGCGCGGCTTTATGTGACCATCGACATCGACGCGTTCTGCCCCTCCATTGCGCCCGGCACCGGCACGCCCAGCCACGGCGGGTTCCTGTATTACGAGGTGCTGGAGCTGCTGCAACAAGCAGCAAAAGCGCATGAGATCGTTGGCATTGATCTGGTCGAAGTCGCACCTGATTACGACCCTTCAGGCAGTACAACCATTCTGGCGGCGCAATTGCTGATGAATTTCATCGGCTTCATCTTTCACGAGAAAGCCCAAGCATGACACATAGTGATACTGCGGGCGCAAGTCTGGCCTGGATGGATGGCGCAATTATTCCGATTGCCGACGCAAAGATTGGCGTCACGGATTGGGGGCTGACCCATAGCGACATCACCTATGATGTGGCGCAGGTCTGGGATGGCGGGTTTTTCCGGCTGGATGACCATTTGGACCGGTTCGCGGCCTCGATGCAGATTATGCATTTGTCAGTACCGCAAAGCCTTGATGAAATCCGCGCCATTTTGAACCAATTGGTCGCAGCATCCGGCTTGCGAAACGCCTATTGCGCTTTTGTGACGTCGCGCGGCTCCCAATCTATACCGGGGTCACGCGATCCGCGCACCTGCACCAATCATTTCTACGCTTGGGTTGTGCCTTATGTGCACGTGATCCCCGAACAGGTGGTCGCGCGCGGCGCCAAGATGAAAATCGCCGACGGAGTTGAACGGATCAGCCCGGCCAGTGTCGATCCAAAGGCCAAGAATTACCATTGGGGCGACATCACCAACGGCCTTTATCAAGCGATCGAGCAGGGTTTTGACACGGTGGTTCTGACCGATGCGGGTGGCAATATCTGCGAGGGGCCGGGGTTTAACGTATTCGCTGTGCATGACGGCAAAGTGCTGACACCGCAATCGGGTGTGTTAGAAGGCATAACCCGAAAAACCGTTCTGGAAATCAGCGCGGCTTTGGACCTTCCGCTTGAGGTGCGGGATATTTCCAAAGCTGAGTTTCTGGATGCAGACGAGGTTTTCATCACCTCGTCAGGCGGCGGACCAACACCGATCACGCAAGTCAATGACAGGATTTTCGGCAATGGTGCCCCCGGCCCTGTTACTATGGCCATTCGCGAAACGTATCTTGATTGGCGTGCAAAAGGGCCGTTGCGCGCCGAGATAACCTATGCCTGATCCCGGTACTGGTTCAGAGTTGCTAGACCACCGGGCATTTTTGCGTGGCTTGCCGGTGCAAACCCGCCAAAATCTGTTGATCCGGTCAAATCGTGCCGGATTGCTGCATTTGGCCGGGCATTGGGGGCTGATTGCCGTGTTCGGCGCGCTGATCGGCTATAAAATTCCGTTTTGGCCGCTGCTGCTACCCTTTCAGGGCGTGCTGCTGATCAGCAATTTCACGCTTTTGCACGAATGCACCCACAAGACGCCGTTCAGATCCGGCTGGCTGAGCGAGTTGGTTGGCTGGATTTCGGGCTTTGTAGTTGGGTTGCCGTTTTTGTGGTTTCGGTATTTTCACTTGATGCATCACAAGTTTACCAATGACCCGGCAAAAGACCCCGAGCTGGTTGGCCATGAAAAGCCGCAAAGCTGGGCGCAATATCTGTGGCATGTGTCCGGGTTGCCGGTTTGGCGCGCGCAAGCCGTTGGGTTGGTCAGCGTCGCTATTGACCGCGACAGGTTGGATTTCGTACCAGAGTCTAAGCGTGGAAAAGTT
>JAJFIC010000094.1 GCA_021775315.1 Paracoccaceae bacterium | reverse complement strand
TGTAGCGCTCTTGCGTATAAAACGGCTCGTGCGGATCGAAAGTTTCGATATGCAGCATCCAGTTGTCTTGTTGTGCATTGCGTTCAATGAAATCCAAACCTGCCCTAAAGGTGCGCGCCTGTGGCTGGTTATCCTCGGTATCCATAAAGCCCCGGTTGACCCAATCCTGCCGGGTCAGATAACGCAGCCTTTCCATAGAGGCGTCGCTTTCTTCCGGAAAGGCCTTGCGATACGCCTCAAAAACCTCGGGTTCAGAATAAATGCCGTTCTTACCAAACGCGCGTTCAGGAACTTGCGGCTCATTCAGATCACCAATCCACGGATCACCCTCTTGCCCGCGCCAGTACTGCCATGTGGTGTAATGGGTATGATAATTCAGACCGCCGTCTTCAAAGTAATGATTATGATCCGTCGTTAAATGCGTGTGCACACCTGCATCGCTTAGCATTTTGGGCATGGAATCGTCGAACGGTTCCAGCGGCCCCCAACTGCGGTGCAGAAAGTTTGGCCGCCCGGTATGCCAGTCGCGCCGTGCGGGCATGCAAGGCATTGAGCAGACATATGAATTGTCAAAGGTGACCGAGCGTTCTGACAGGCGTTTGAAATTCGGCGCATGCACCCAGTCGTTGCCATAGCTTGGCAGATAGTGCCGGCTGAGCGTGTCGAACATCACAACGATTGCTTTCATCGCGTGGCTTCCTTTCTGGCGGTCAGGGTGAAAGGTAATGGGGCTGCTGGGTTGGACATCACACGTCGTTTCATACCAAATACACTAGGAAACCGGCCCAATCCTGTCCATCGGGTTTTGGTATGATTTGCGGTGCCCGGCAAAATGACACCTTTCAAACCGACATCCGTGCGCCTACCTTTGTTATGTGACAAGACAGAGGGTGCAATGGCGTTCAATTTAACAGTCGACGGAACCGCGTATTCCGTGGATGTCCCGGCAGACATGCCGCTTTTATGGGTGCTTAGGGATGAGCTTGGCCTGACAGGCACAAAATACGGCTGCGGAATCTCGGCTTGCGGTGCCTGCACTGTGCAAATCGACGGTCAGGCAGTCCGGTCCTGCGTCCTGCCAATCAGTGATCTTTCGGGCGAAGTCACCACAATCGAAGGCTTGGGAACACCGGAAAACCTGGCCACCATCCAACAAAGCTGGATTGACCATCAGGTGGCGCAATGCGGCTATTGCCAGCCCGGTCAGATCATGCAGGCCGCTGCGTTTCTGGCGGAAAACCCGTTTCCAACCAATCAGGACATCGACACCGCGATGGCGGGCAATCTGTGCCGTTGTGGCACCTATCCCCGCATCCGCGCCGCGATTAAAGACGCGGCACGACAGATGCGTGGGGGTTGATCGCATGGGTCGCGCTGGAAAAATCGCTCGTCGTACATTTCTGATCGGGTCCGCAGCCATTGCTGGCGGCGTGGCGTTTGGCGTTTATAAACTCAACCAAACCCCGGAAAACCCATTGGTGGCTGGCGATGGCCAGTCGATCCTCAACCCCTATATCCTGATCGACCAGACCGGCATCACGATCATAACACCGCGCGCTGAAATGGGTCAGGGCGTGCATACAAGTCTGGCCGCCATGGTTGCCGAGGAACTGGATGTGCGCTGGCAGGATATTCGGGTTGAACACGGCCCGCCCGGTGCGGCCTATGCCAACGATGTTCTGGCAAAATCCGCCCTACTGATCAAAGATTTTGAGCCTCGCAGTAATCTGCTTCTTAAGGTCGAGGATAATTTGGCCAAGGCCCCCAAGGTCTTTGGTATGCAACTGACAGGTGGCTCTTCGACCACTGCCGATGGCTATCATAAAATGCGGCTGGCCGGGGCGACCGCGCGACAGGTGTTGATCGAGGCTGCGGCCAAGCGGTGGGGCGGCGATCCCGCAGAATTGCAGACCCACGACGGCGTTGTGATCTCATCATCCGGGAAAACCGCCACCTATACAGATTTGGCGGCAGAGGCGGCGTTGATTGAGCCACCACAGGGCATTCCGCTGAAACCCAAATCTGAATGGCGGTATCTGGGAACCTCAATGCCCCGCGTTGACATGGTTTCAAAATCAACCGGCACCGCGCAATACGGCATCGACACGCGGCTGGACGGAATGCTTTTTGCCAGCATCAAAACCAATCCCCGTTTAGGCGGCCCGATGATTTCGTTTGATGCCACTGCCGCAAAATCCCAACCCGGTGTTCGCAAGATTGTCGATCTTGGCAACGGTGTCGCCGTGATTGCGACAAACACCTGGCTGGCAATGCAGGCGCTAGAGTTGATTGACTTTACTTGGGGCGACGCCCCATATCCCGCAGAAAGCGCTGAAATCAACGCCACCATCGCCAAGGCTTTTGAGGCGCGCGCCAACACAACCCTGCGCAACGATGGCGACCCCGACGAGGTACTTAGTAACGCCAACCCGGATGAGATCATCACAGCAGAATATTCAGCCGCCTATCTGGCCCACGCCGCGATGGAACCACTAAACGCCACCGCCCTTTTTGAGGGTGACAAACTGACGATCTGGTCAGGAAATCAAGCACCGGTCTACACCCGCCAGAAAGTCGCCAAAGCGGTTGATCTGCCTAGGGATCAAGTCACATTGATTACACCGCTGATCGGTGGCAGCTTTGGCCGTCGGCTTGAATTTGACTATTCCATCATTGCCGCACGCATCGCGCGTGAAATGCCCGGCACCGCGATCAAAACCACTTGGTCGCGCGAACAGGACATGACCCACGATTTCTACCGCCCTGCCGCCATCGCCCGTTTCCGTGGGTTGATGAGCGACACCGGCCCGATCGTGTTTGACGGTAAACTGGCCACACAATCGGCGGTGCAATCCTTTGCAGGCAGGCTGGCCGGACTGCCGGTTTTTGGCCCCGACCGGGTTCTGGTCGAAGGAATGTATGATCAACCTTACGGCATCGCGAACTACCGCGTGGCCGGTCATATCGCCGATCTGGACCTGCCAGTTGGATTCTGGCGATCTGTTGGCAACTCGCATAACGGGTTTTTTCATGAATGTTTCATGGACGAACTGGCCACCGCCAACGACCTTGATCCGCTGGCGATGCGCCTGCGGTTGATGCAAGGGGTACATGCGCCCTCGGCCAAGGTTTTGGAACGTGTGGCGGCGATGGCTGGCTGGACAGGCAAGAGCGGCAAAAACATCGGACGCGGTGTGGCCTTTACCTATTCCTGGGGAACCCCAACCGCGCAAATCGTCGAGGTGCGCGACACGCCAAACGGCATCAGAATAACCAAAGTCTGGGCGGCTGTTGACGTCGGCGTCGCACTTGATCCGCGCAACATTCAGGCACAGGTGATGTCCGGCATCATCTATGGGTTGTCTGCCGCCATGATGGGCGAGATTACTTTTTCAGATGGCCAGGTAGAGCAAACCAATTTTCCCGACTATGACGCGCTTAGAATGGATAACAGCCCCGACATTGCGGTTGAAGTGCTTGAAAACAAAGACAGGATTACCGGTATAGGAGAGCCGGGCGTGCCACCCGCGATGCCCGCTTTGGCCAATGCCTTATACGATCTGACTGGCAAACGCGCCCGCAGCCTGCCCCTGAACCAGCATTTCGATTTCGCCTAACGCTGCCCTGTTGAACGGCGCAAAACTCCCTTGCCCTTCTCTTGCCGGTCAGAATTTGCCACTATCGGTAAACAATGCGGCAAAGGGGCATTTCCGGCCATGAAATCGAACCAAAACAGATGACAGAACCCATCACGCTTTACTCTGCCGAGATCGACCGCGACCCGTTTCCGGCCTACCAAAACCTGCGCGATCATCACCCCTGTTATTGGAGCAGTTCTGCAAATATCTGGTTTCTTTCCCGCTATGATGACGTGTCAAAGGCGGCGCAAGACTGGCAAACTTATTCCTCCACCAGCGGCAATCTGATTGACGAAATCCCCGGACGCACGGGCGGCACGCTTGGCACCACCGATCCGCCGCGCCATGACCGGTTGCGCGCTTTGGCGCAGGTGGCGTTTGCCCGCAAAAACCTTGAACATCTGGTCGCCCCGTCGCGTGCCGTTGCCGCGCGGGTGCTGGATCAGATCACCGCGCGCGACCAATTCGATTTTGTCGGCGATTTTTCCAGCCAAGTCACGGTTGAAACCCTTTTCACCATGCTGGGATTGCCACAGAAAAACCCCGCCGAAATCCGCCATGACGTGGTCCTTGCGATTTCAACCGACAAAGCCGCCCGTGGTAAAAACCCGGCCCAGAACGCGGCTTTTCAGGGCTTGGCTGATTTCATCGCCGCCGAAGTGGCGCATCGGCGCAAAAATCCTGCCGACGACTTGATCACCCGTTTGGCCGAGGCACAGATCGACGGTGATCGCCTTAGCGACCGCGAAGTGGTTCTGACCACGTCAATGTTCGTCGTGGCCGGTGTTGAATCCCTGTCCAGTTTCATGAGCATTTTCGCCATGAACCTTGCGGATCATCCAGATATCCGCCGCCGGATTGCACGTGACCCGACGCTGATGCCGCAAGCGATCGAAGAAAGCTTGCGCTTCAATACATCGGCCCAACGCTTCAAGCGGACCCTGACGCGGGACGTTGAAATGCATGGGCAGACCATGAAGGCGGGCGATGGCGTTGTGCTGGCTTATGGCGCGGCCAACCGCGACGAGCGTAAGTTTCCAAATGCCGAGGTTTATGACCTTGATCGCAAGCCCACCGGCCATCTTGGCTTTGGCGCGGGAAAGCATTTTTGCATCGGCAATTCACTGGCGCGCCTGATCACACAGACCTCTATGAACATGCTGTTGGACCGCATTCCCGAGTTTTCACTGACGCGCCGCGATTTCGATTGGGTGCCGTCGTCAAATTTCCGCTCACCCGTGACGTTGCCTTTGCAGATCGGCTAACACGACGGCATTTTGGCCTTTACTGCCAGTCACCCGCGCGGATCGTCCAGTTCCATCGGAAATGCGCGCGGCAACAGGCCTGACTGAAACCAATTTACAAAGCTGTAGATTGAAAACACCGGCAGCCCGGTTTGCTTTCGAATGTCTTTGGCATAGGGCACCATATTTGTGCATTCCAGCACGATAGCCCCGACTTCCGGATGGTCGGTAACCATTTGGTCAGCCGCGTCTTTCAGGTCAAGCCGACAGGCGGCGAAATCAATTTCCAGCGCGTCGCCCAGAATATCGCGGGTGAAGCAGCGACCTTGATCCGTGCCGATGATCGGCGTGTCCATTGGCGCACCCGCCGCCGCAAGATGTTCTGCGGTCAACGTGTCTTTTGAAATCGTCAAAACCCCAACCCGTTTACCCGCCGGCAGCAATTGCTGCACCATTGGCACCTGCATAAGCGAGGACGTCGCAACCGGCACATTCAACGCTTGTTTCACATCATCCTGTATCAGGGACAAAAACCCGCAATTGGTGGTGATACCGTCACATCCCATGCGCACAAGTTCCTGCCCGGCCTCGATAAACGCATCCACCAGCTTGGTCGGATCATCGCGCACAACTTTGTCAGGCGTCGCCCCCCGGACCACCCGGTATTGCACGGCAAATGGCCAGGTCTGGGCATTGCCGATATCCCCGAATATCCGGGGAAACCGGGTTTCCAGCATCAAAATACCGACCGACGCGCCGTAGACTGTTTTGCCACCCATTTGCATGGTTTTTCCCCTGAAAATTCGGTTTTATCCCGTTGGGACGTATAGTTGTGAATAAGCGGTCCGCACCGCCTCGGTCGCTTCTTCGCGACGCCTTTGGATATGCGCGCGCAACGCTTTTTCGGCACGCGCGGGTTTTCCATTGCGAACCTCGCTCATGACCAGCCGATGTGCTGACAATGAGGGATTAGCGCCCGTGCCCTTGCCTTTGCTGCGCAGTCTTTTTAGGTCGATCATGCGAATATAACGGATGCGGTCGTTTAGGTTTCGCAACATCCGTTCCAGTTCGGCATTTTGTGACAATTTCACCAGCCGCAAATGGAATTCTTCGTCCATTTCCAGCAGCTTAATGACATCCGTGCAAGCGGCGTAGTCCGGTTCGATTTCGTCAAGATAATTTGAAACCGCATCAATTTTCTTTTTCTTGGCACGCTGGCATGTCAGGCGTAAAGCCTCGCATTCTATGGCGACACGGGCCTCATAAAGGTCAAGAATTCGTTGCGGATCAAGCGATCGGCAATAAAACCCGCGCCCGCTTTGGAACGTCAGAAAACCATCGGCCACCAACCGGTTAAGCGCCTCGCGAATTGGGGTGCGGCTGGCCTTCAGCGACAGCGCCAATTCGCTTTCGTTGATGCGCTGATCAGGTTTGAAAGCAAAATCCGCCGCCATCTGGCGCAGGCTTTCGTAAATCCTGTCAACGTTACTTACAGTTTTGGCCATGCGTCTTGCCGATCAGAGATATTTTGCGCGCGGATAACAGTCGCGCACCTCAACATTACAAGTATATTGACATGCATGCAACTTTATATTCTAAGCTGTATACAGTTTGGTACGCAATCTAAATGCATGGTGTTTTCCTAAGATTGGTGGGTTTAAAATGACAAATGAACTTAATGGAGCTGAGGCAATGGTCCGCATGCTGGAACACCAAGGTGTTCAGCATATTTTCGGCCTGTGCGGTGACACCACCCTGCCGTTTTATGACGCTATGCTTAGGCTGGATCACAAAATCACCCATGTTCTGACGCGCGACGAACGCTGCGCCACCTATATGGCCGATGGGTACAGCCGTGTAACCGGGCGGGTCGGCGTTGCCGAAGGGCCGTCAGGCGGTGGCGCGACGTATATTTTGCCGGGATTAATCGAAGCCTCGGAAAGCTCTTACGCGGTTTTGGGCATCACCACGGATATTTCGGTGGGGTCTTACGGCAAATACCCCCTGACCGAGGTTGATCAGGACGCATTGATGCGGCCCCTGACGAAATGGAACACGGTCATCAAGCAGGCCGCGCATATTCCCCGCATGGTCAGAACCGCCTTTCGCGCCATGACGACGGGGCGTGCAGGCTCGGCCCATCTGGGGCTGCCTTATGACATTCAATATGACCCGGTTGATCCGTCCGACATCTGGGCCGACGCCAAAACGCAAAGCTATCCGGCCTATCCACAAGCTCCTGAACCCGGCGCTGCCCAAGCTGCGGTTGACGCTATTCTTTCGGCCAGAAACCCGCTGATCGTTTGCGGCGGCGGCATCGTTATCGCGAACGCCATGGACGAACTTGATCGCCTCGCCACGCGGCTGGATATTCCGGTGGCCACCTCGATTTCCGGGCAAGGATCACTGGCGGAAACCCACGCGAATTGTCTGGGGGTCGTCGGCTCTAACGGCGGCACCGACCAGACATGGGAGATGATGGAGGCCGCAGATCTTGTGATCTTCATGGGCGCGCGCGCAGGCTCCACCACAACCGCCCGGTGGGAGGCCCCCAAACCCGGCACAAGGGTCGTACATTTTGACGTCGATCCGATGGTGATCGGCGCGAATTACCAAACCGAGGTTGGCGTCGTCGGTGATCTAAGGCTGTCACTTGCACAGGTGAACGCCGTTCTTGATCAGCGCGATCAGGGGGCTGAAACCTTTGGCGGGGCCGCTGCAATTGCCGACATCAAGCGACGTAAGTTTGAGGTTTTCAACCAGTATGCCGCCAGCACTGACAGCCCCATCCGCCCCGAACGGGTGATTGATGCGATGATGAAGGTCCTGCCGGCAGATGCCACTATCCTGTCCGATCCCGGCACCAGTTGTCCCTATTTTTCCGCCTATTATCAACTACAAAGACCCGGTCGGCACTTCATAACCAACCGCGCCCACGGTGCCTTGGGATATTCCATGTCGGCCGCCCTTGGCGCTTGGTTCGGTCGGCCAACGTCAAAGGTTGTGGCCATGATGGGCGATGGCTCTTTCGGGTTCACAGTGGGCGAGCTTGAAACCGTCTGCCGCTGCCGCGCGCCCATTACCTATATTGTGTTTTCCAATTCCAGCTTTGGCTGGATCAAAGCCAGCCAATATGCCGACAAGGACGCGCGGTATTACAATGTAGACTTCAATCGCACCGATCAGGCCGCAGTTGCGGCGGCTTACGGCGTTAAATCATGGCGGGTTGAAAACCCCGAAGATCTTGAGCGGGTTTTAAAAGAAGCGATTGAACATGACGGCCCGACGCTGATTGATGTGGTCTGTCAGGCACTTGAAGAAAGCAACGCGCCCGTGCGCCGCTGGATGGGGTGAATACCGTCAACTGCCCTGACTGTGCAACAATGCCTGAGGTGCCGCATAGGGTTCCAACTCAGCAATCAGCAAGGCCAGAAATTCCTGCCCGATGGCGGATAACGGGCGGTGTTTTGAGGTCACGACTGCCATGTCCATCATGATGACGGGGCGAAACGGGCGGGTGATGAACCCGCCTTCAAAATCGAAATCAAGCACAAAACGATCCAGAATCGAAACCCCCATGCCCTCTTTCACGAAACTCAGCAGGTTTTTGAACAGATGCGAATGGACCCGCGTGCGCAAAGGAACGCCCGCGTTGTGAAACGCCTCGCGCGTGCGTCGATGCGTCATGTGATCCGGGCCCATGACGATGAACGGCACATCCTCCAGCAATTCAGGGGTCAGCACATCATGCCGGGCCAGCGGGCTATCCTCGGGCATCGCCAGCAGGGTTTCGACATGCAGCGGATGGTAGTTCAGCGCATCGTTCAACAAAGGCATTTCGCAAACGCCGATTTCAAATAGCCCCGTCTGCACCCATTCCTGTATTTTCGAGGAATATTGCGACTGAAACGAAATCGACATATCCGGTCGGTTACGGGCAAAGGCCGAAATCACTTTTGGCATAAAGCCAAAAGACATCGAATGCTGCGACGCGACCTGCAACTGACCGGCCTGTTTGTTCTGCAAATCCAGAACCGCCTGTGTCACATGATCCAGCCCGCGCACAACCGTGTCGATTTCCTGATAGAGCACATTTGCCTCGGGCGTTGCCATCAAGCGGCCTTTAACCCGTTCAAACAGCTTTAGATTGGTCTGACGCTCTAGCTGGTACAAAAGGTTGGAAATACCGGGCTGCGAAATGCCAAGCAAAGCGGCGGCGCCGGTCACTGTGCCGGTTTCGATGATGGCATGAAACGCCTGCAATTGCCGGAAACGAAGGGACATGTGCCTCTATATCACTTTTTGTGATGATATTGCCAATTCTTTGTATTTGAAATGATGTATTTGCCAGCGCATGGTCACTGGATGCAAATGGCAGGCGCGGATCGGGCAGAATGTCTGGTGACCGTTTGGCCTTGATTTTGCAGATAACCCGGGGGGCGCGTGAGCATACAACATACGATCATCGTCGGCGCGGGCATCGTTGGCGCAGCCACCGCGATCTGGCTGAAACGCGCCGGGCACGAGGTTACTTTGATCGACAAGGGCGAACCCGGCATGGGCGCGTCGTATGGCAACGCCTGTATTCTGGCGGCCTGTTCGGTTGCGCCAGTCACGACACCGGGCCTGATCCTGAAGGGGCCGAAATACCTCGCAGACCCGAATTTCCCGCTGTTCCTGCGCTGGGGTTACCTGCCGAAACTCGTGCCTTGGCTGGTGCGGTATCTGTCGCATGCAAATGACAAAGACACCCGCAGAATTGCCCAGGGGATCACCACAATCGTTGGCGATAGTGTTGAACAGCATCAGGCGCTGACCCGCGGCACGGATGCTGCGAAATGGATACAGGAAAGCGAATACAATTTTGTATATAACGACCGCGCCGCGTTTGAGGCCGATGCCTATACATGGGAACTCCGCCGCGAAGCTGGTTTTGTGCCAGAACTGATCGAAGGCCCTGCCGTCCACGAAAAAGAACCGATCCTCAGCAAAAGCGTTAACTTTCTGGCCGTGAACAAAAACCACGGCTATATCCTGAACCCCGGCAATTACGTTGCCGATCTGGTGAAGTTGCTACAGGAAATGGGCGGCAAATTCATTCAGGCCGAAGTCAAAGATTTTGACCTTAGCGGCGGCAGGATTTCAGCGGTGGATACAGATCAGGGCCGCTTTCACTGTGATAACGCGGTGCTTGCCGCCGGGGTATGGTCCAAGCCTTTGATGGCGAAACTTGGCATCAATGTCCCGCTTGAGGCCGAGCGCGGCTATCACGTCGTTTACAAAAACCCCAGCCAGCGGCCAAACAATCCGATGATGCTGGCCAGTGGGAAATTCGTTGCCACCCCGATGGATCAGGGGTTACGCTGCGCCGGTATTGTAGAATTTGGCGGATTGTCCGACACGCCCTCTAAGCCACCACTGAAATTACTGCGCAAAAAGGTAAAAGAAGTGTTCCCCGATATGACCGCCGAAAGCGACGAAGAATGGCTGGGCTTTCGACCGGCACCAACCGACAGCCTGCCTTTGATAGGCGAGGTCGGGAAGACCGGCGTCTATACCGCGTTCGGGCATCACCATATCGGGCTGACAGGTGGGCCAAAAACCGGCCGAATGGTCGCTGATCTGATTACCGACAAGCGATCCAATAATGATATGAGCCCTTATGAACCAAAAAGGTTCGCCAAAAGGGCCTGAGAATTAAAACTGTGCATCAACAAATAGGGAGAATTAACCATGATGGCACCTAAACTGACACTGACCGCAGCGCTTGCTGCAAGCACACTGGCGCTTGGCGCGTCTGTGGCGATGGCTGAAAAATGGGATATGCCGATGGCCTATTCCGCAACCAACTTTCACTCGGAAATGGGTGTGGTTTTTGCGGACAAAGTTCGTGATTACACGGGTGGCGATATCGACATTACGGTTCATCCGGGTGGCTCGTTGTTCAAAGGCGGCGAAATCAAACGTGCCGTACAAACCGGGCAGGCCCCAATCGGCGAACGCTTTATGTCCGCCCATGCGAACGAGGCACCCCTGCTGGGTTGGGATAACCTGCCATTTGTTGCCACGACCTATGCTGACAACGACAAGCTTTGGGCCGCCGCCAAGGACAAGGTGAACGCACAGCTTTCCGACCTTAATCTGGTTGCGCTTTATACCTGCCCATGGCCGGGTCAGGGATTTTACTTCAAAAAGGCTGTAAATTCTTCGGCTGACACCCAAGGCGTCAAGTTCCGTTCGTATAATACGGCAACCGCGACTTTTGCCGAAGCATTGGGCATGGTCCCGGTTCAGGTCGAAGCCGCAGAATTGTCGCAAGCTTTGGCAACCGGCGTAGCTGAATCGTTCATCTCGTCGGGTTCGACCGGCTATGACCGCAAAGTCTGGGAACACCTGACCCATTACTACAAGGTGAACGCTTGGCTGCCGCGCAACTATGTCATGGTCAACAAAGGCGTCTGGGAGGCACTGGATGGCGACACCCAAGCCGAAATCCAGAAAGCTGCTGACGAAACCGGCGCGGCCTGTTCCGCAAAATCTGCCGAACTGGCTGGTTGGTATTTCGAACAACTGGCAGAAAATGGCATGGCAGTTGAAGACGCAGGGCCAGATTTTCTGGCCGAACTGGAAGCCATCGGCGCCAAAATGACAGCTGACTGGCTGGCATCAACCGGTGCAGACGGTCAGGCCATTCTGGACGCCTACAACAACTAAGACCTAAAAAACGGCGCGGCCCATTTGACCTGATCAGGTCCGGGCCGCGTCATTGTTTTAAAACGGAGCAGGATTATGCGAGACTGGCAACCTTTTCTTGGCCTGCCCCTTTGGGTCTGGCTGTTCGTCATACCAACCCTAATCGCCGCGTATTGCCTGTTTCAGGGCGACAGCGCAGGCCGTTTGCTGCGCCCGATCTGGCGCATACTTGACCGGGTTTACGTATATGCCGGCGTCGTTGCCGCCTTCTTTATGACGCTGATCCTGATGCTGATCGTAGCCCAGATGATCGCGCGCTGGTCTGGGCTGACGTTCCCCGGATCAACAGAATATGCAGGCTATGCGATGGCCGCGACCTCGTTCTTTGCCTTTGCTTACACCCTGACACGAGGGGCGCATATTCGGGTGTCAATTCTTTTGAACCTTAACGGGTTCCTGAAATTGTGGCTGGACGCTTTTGCCATGCTTTTGGCAGCGATCATCGCCACGTATTTCGCGCGATTTGCCATCAAGACAAACATCATGTCCGTCGTTCTGAATGACCGCACACAGGGACAGGACTTTGTGCCGGAATGGCTGATCGCGCTGCTGTCGATGTTCAACCACGCACCCAGCCAATGGGGCCAGTTATGGGCCGAAAACGGTGGCGAATGGGTCTACACGCCGATGTGGATCCCACAAATACCGATGTCGATCGGGACCGTCCTGTTGGCGGTCGCGCTTTGGGATAATCTGACCAGATTGCTGGTGAACCGGCAAACCAGCATCATTGGAGAATCAGTAGAATGAACGAGCTATACACAACCATCATTTTTCTGTTTGTCTTGTTCACGCTGCTGGGCAGTTCGGTCTGGATTGGCCTTGCCCTGATGGGCGTGGCCTGGGTCGGGATGGAGCTGTTCACCTCGCGCCCTGCTGGCGACGCAATGATCACAACCATCTGGACGGGTGCGTCCAGTTGGACCCTGACGGCCCTGCCGTTGTTTATCTGGATGGGCGAGATCCTGTATCGAACCCGGCTGTCCCAGGACATGTTTCGCGGCCTTGCACCATGGATGCGCTGGCTGCCGGGCGGGCTGTTGCACACCAATATTGCGGCCTGCACGATTTTCGCGGCGGTGTCCGGATCGTCTGCGGCGACGCTGACCACGGTTGGCAAAATGTCGATCCCGGAATTGCGCAAACGCGGCTATCCCGAACATATGATTATCGGCACACTGGCCGGTGCGGCAACGTTGGGCCTGATGATACCGCCCTCGCTGACGCTGATCGTTTATGGCGTCACAATCAACGAAAGCATCACCAAGCTTTTCATGGCGGGCATCTTTCCCGGTCTGGTTCTGGCCAGCCTGTTCATGGCCTATATCATGGGTTGGCATTTCCTGAGCAAAGGCCAACGCCCCGATCCTGAACCACCGATGAGCCTTGGCAAGATGATATCAGAAAGCCGGTTTCTTATTCCGGTGCTGATCCTTGTGTCTGTGGTGATCGGGTCAATGTATCTTGGCTATGCCACCGCGACCGAGGCCGCCGCCGTTGGCGTTGTTGGCGCGCTGACACTGGCTTTGACCCAAGGCTCGCTCACTTGGCAGACGTTCTCGGCCTCTCTGATGGGGGCGACGCGGACCTCGGCGATGATTGCGCTGATCCTGATGGGGGCGTCGTTTCTGTCGCTGGCCATGGGGTTCACCGGGCTGCCACGGGCCTTGGCCAGCTGGATTGACAGCATGAACATGTCACCCTTGGTTCTGATCATCGCCCTGACCATCTTTTATGTGGTTTTGGGCATGTTCCTTGATGGCATTTCGTCCGTAGTTCTGACCATGGCAATCGTCGAGCCGATGATCCGTCAGGCCGGTATTGATGTCATCTGGTTCGGTATCTTCATCGTTGTTGTGGTGGAAATGGCACAAGTTACGCCGCCGATCGGGTTCAACCTGTTCGTGTTACAAGGCATGACCCGGCACGAGATTTCCTATATCGCCAAAACCGCCCTGCCGATGGTTGGTCTGATGATGCTGATGGTCGTTATCCTAGTGGTCTGGCCCGAGCTTGCGACATGGTTGCCGGACAACATCCGCAAAGGGCCGGGCGGCTAGGCATCTGGCAGATGCGCACCGGGGCGAACTGATCACATGACCGGGCTGCTGATCTTTGTGGCCCGGCATGGGCGCTACGCGCTGGTTGCGGGGTTGCTGGCCGGGCTGTTATTGCCGGGCGTCGCCCAGACCCTGCGGCCCTATCTGCCCCAGATGGTTGCTTTTCTGTTGTTCCTGACGGCGCTCAGGATCGGCCCAAAGGCGGCGCTGGCCGGGTTGGCGGACGGGCTGGGAACACTCAGGATCGCGCTGATCTACCAACTGGCGATGCCCTTGGCCGCACTCGGCCTGTTTATGGCTTTGGGTATTTCCGGCACACCTTTTGCAGTTGCGATTGTTTTGATGCTTGCAGCGCCTTCGGTCACCGGCAGCCCAAACATAACACTGCTTTTGGGCCATGATCCAGAACCGGCATTTCGCATCCTGATCCTTGGCACCGCTATCTTGCCGCTGACCATCATCCCGGTGTTCTGGCTGTCGCCTGATCTCGGCAATCTATGGGGCGCATTTCTGGCCGCGCTCAGACTGCTGGCGTCGATTTGGCTGGCTGTTCTGGTGGCCTTTGCCTTGCGCCATTTTGCGGCACCAAACCTGAGCGTACAAAAGGCCGGGGCGCTGGACGGTTTGATGGCGATTGCCATGGCCGTGGTGGTGGTCGGTCTGATGGCGGCGCTTGGCCCTGCCTTGCGCGACGGGCCTTTGCTGGTGCTGAAATGGCTAAGCGTCGTGATGGTTGCCAATCTTGGCTTGCAGATAGCCGCGTTTCACGTTCTGCGCAGGCTCGGTCTGGCGAAAACAGCGGTGCCGTTTGGTGTGGTCGCAGGCAATCGCAACTTTGCGCTGTTCCTGATCGCCCTGCCTGCTGCCACGACCGATCCGTTGTTGATCTTTCTGGGCTGCTATCAGGTGCCGATGTATCTGACCGCGATCCTGATGCGACGCCTATATGCTACGCCTGTTGACGATCAGGCGTGACTGCGTTGTCTGTCAGTGCAGTTTCACATGCACCAAATACCCCTCAACCGTTTCCTCGCCCAGCGCTTTCAACGCCTCCAGACGGTGCATCCCTTCGATCAAAACAAATCTGTCTTTGCCAGCGCGCAACTGAATGGGCGTCGTCTGACCGATTTCCAGAATGCTTTCGGCCAATGCCTCGACCTTGGCGGGATCACAGGTCTTGGCCCGCTTGACCGGCACATGTATTTTTGAAATCGAAAAGGTCTTTTGTTGCAGCATGGCATCTTCCTTTTGCACGGCCCAATTCAGCCGATCTTACCCCGATATGACCCTAGCACAAGATCGCGCGAAGGTTCAGATAATCACATCCTCAATCGCCTTTGGATGGCTGGTAATCTGCTCGTATCCATCCTCGGTCACAATAAAGCTGTCACCGACCTGTGCGCGAAAGGTTTTTGCGACGGAAACAGAGCCGTCGACCGCCAGAACCATACCCGGCGCAAGCACAGTTTTGTCGCCAACCACCAATTGCGGACGCTCCAGAAAACTATACCCCGTGGCCCGCCCACAGCGGAACGGATAGTCAAACCCCGCGTCCTGAATAACCTCGGCATAAGCGGAATGAACCGTTTCCGCCGTCACACCGGGACGCAAAACCGCAAGCGCGGCTTGTTGGCTGTCCACCGCGACCTGATAGACCCGCGCCTGCGTTTCATCCGCGATTTCGCCAATCCAGAACGTGCGGTCAAACCCCAGCTTGAAACGGTTGAAATTCGTCATGCCACAAAAGCACAGAAACACTGGTTCACCCCGCCGCATGATCCGGGTCGAGGCCCGGTGATGCGGTTTGGTGATTTCCCGCCCCGAGGCCATGATCTGCAAAAAATGGGTATTGGGCGACATGGCGGCATCATGGTAATGCGCGTTCAGCAGCTCTGCCGCCTTTCTGGTGCCAGCACCCGAGGTCGCCAACGCCACCTCAAATTCCGCCACACCATCGCCGATTGCCGCGCGTCCGGCCTGCATCATAGCATTGGCCACTTCACCCGCATGGCGGGCGATTTGCAGCTCTCCATCCGACTTAATCATCCGCATTTCCGCGATCAAAGGCGTCACATCGCCAAGTTGGTCAGCGTCAACGATCGTGTCGACATAGTTGCGCACAATCGGCGGCATCTGGTCCGGCTCAAACCCAATGCGGCCCAATCCGGCCAGCATTCCCGGCAATTCCTGTCGCCATTCATTGCCCAGCCCGTCATTCCACGCCGCAATGCGATCAACATTCGCCGCCGCCTCGGCCATATCAAGCTCCATCGCTGGCGTGATCAACAGGCTGGGGCCGTTTTTTTCGACCACAAGGATCGTCGGGCGGCCAAAATCCATGTGCAGGTAGTCGTAATAGCCAGTCAGGTAATAAACGCTGTCGTCATCCGTGATCAAAGCGGCATCAAATCCGGCGTGGGTCAGGCTTTGCCGCAGCTTGTCCATGCGCTGTGCGTACATCATCAACCTCTGCCTGCCAGCTGCTGTTCAACCAGCGTCACCCAAAAAGACGCGCCACTTGCCAGCGCCTCATCATTGAAATCGTAGTCCTGCGAATGCAACGGGCGGGCATGGGCGCCAGACGTGCCGTTGCCCATCAACACAAAACAACCGGGCTTGGTTGCTGCCAGATGGGCGAAATCCTCGGAAAACAGTTTTGGCGCACAATCGCCGTCAACCGCGCCGTCGCCCAACAAGTGCCGGGCCGCTTGCGTCGCGGCACTGGCGGCTGAGGCTGCGTTGATCGTGGGCGGAAAAATGGTGTCGTAACTGACCGCGCCGCTGACGCCGTGTGCCAGACAAATGCCCTCTACAATCTGACGCATGCGCGCCTGAATGGTTGCGTTGATTTCCGGTGTCAGCGCGCGCGCATCACCGCGCAAAATGGCCTGCCCCGGCAGCACGTTGCGCTTGCCGTCGGTGATGAACTCGGTCACCGAAACCACGCCGTTCATGCTGGGGTTAAGTTTGCGCGATACGATGGTCTGCAAGGCCCCGACAATTTCCGCGCCAACCATGATCGCATCGACCCCCATATGCGGCAAAGCGGCGTGACCACCTTGGGCGGTGATCGTGATTTCAAACAGGCTTTCGCTGGCGGTGACCGGCCCGGCCCTTGTGGCAAAGCTGCCCACGGGCATGCCGGGAATATTGTGCATGCCGTAAACCTCATCGATCGGAAAACGCGCAAACAGATCATCCGCGATCATCGCCGCGGCCCCTTCGCCATGTTCCTCGTTCGGTTGAAAAATCAGCACCACGCGGCCGTTGAAATCCCCCGATTGCGCCAGATGCTTGGCCGCCCCAAGCAACATGGATGTGTGCCCGTCATGGCCACAGGCATGCATGGTCCCGTCGTTTTGTGACCGGTAGGCCAGATCGCTGGCCTCGTGAATGGGCAAGGCGTCCATATCGGCGCGCAGGCCAATAGCGCCGATTGCATTTCCGCGCTGCAAAACCCCGACAACGCCGGTTTGGCCAATTCCAGTATGCACGTCATAGCCAAAGCTGCGCAAATGTTCAGCAACTTTGGCCGAGGTCCGGTGTTCCTTGAACCCCTGCTCGGGATGCTGGTGGAAATCCTGCCGCCAAGCGCGCATTTCATCCATCAGGTCCGGTGTCAGCGCAATCGGCATCTGGTGTGTTCCTTTAGTGTCGATTTCTTCATTCCCGCACCAAGCTTCTGGTTAACCGGGGGCCTTTGCAATCAGAAAATCGTGGGGGCGCGCTAAAACTGACCGCTTGAAAAGGGGATATCCGGCCTTAAATATCATATGCGGCAGGATGAATTGCGCCCTGTCGGTCGGATATTAAGTTAGACTTTACAGATATTTCTTAGGGGACAAGCACACATGGCAAGCTCCAGCCGCTTTTGGGACAGGATTGCAGACAAATACGCCAAACAACCGGTTTCGGATGAGGCGTCGTATCAACAAAAGCTTGCCATCACGCGCAGCTATCTGAAGCCTGACATGCAGGTGCTGGAATTTGGCTGCGGCACGGGATCGACCGCCATCGCCCACGCGCCATACGTCAAGCATCTGCACGGCATTGATATTTCATCACGCATGATCGAAATCGCGCAAGAAAAGGCTGGCGCCGCCAGCACTGAAAACCTGTCGTTTGAGGTTGCGGATATCGACGATTTCAACACCCCGGATCACATTTTTGATGCGGTTCTCGGGCTTAGCATCCTGCATTTGCTGAAAGACCGCGACCGCGCAATTGCATCCGTCTACCGTAAACTGAAACCCGGCGGCGTCTTCGTTTCAAGCACAGTCTGCCTTGGTGATTGGATGAAGTTCTTCAAAATTATCGGCCCAATCGGCAAGTTTTTTGGCCTGATGCCGCTGGTCAAAGTTTTTTCGATGCCACAGTTGCGCGACAGCCTGACAGGTGCCGGTTTTTTGATTGAACATGAGTGGCGGCCCGCCAAAAACAAAGCGGCGTTCATTGTCGCCCGAAAACCTGAATAGGCCCCGGCGGCAGTGACGATCACGCGATCAGGTAAACCGGGCTGGTCCAGCCCTGAAAACCGTCTTCGGTCGTCACCCTGATCCAGATCGGGTTGTCCTGTTCTGCCGTCAAAGGCAGGGTAACCGAACCCGTCAGGCAAGCAAGGTCGAGCGTGTCTGGCAAACGCTCAACGCTAACCTCCAGATCAAGCCCGCCAAGCGGCACAGTCTTTGCGTTGCCCCCGATGTCGGCCAGTTGAAACGCGGCTGATCCGTGATTGGTCTCTATGGCGATAGAGGCCGCATTGCCCTCGTCCAGCCAGACATCAAATGCCCCGAAATTGCCCGCCGTGACCGCATCCCAATGCAAGGCATCGCCGTCCTGCCGCAATCTTTTATCCGGGTTCCACGCATTGATTTCGACCGTTTCCAGGATTGTGCAATCGCTGAACCGGGCAACCCCCTGCCAGCTTGCCTTGGCACCCCGGCCTTTGGCAATCGCGCCGCGCCATTGCACCCGCAGTCGGTTTTGGGGGCCAAGCGGCGCCGGGTTGTCGAATTTTTTGACCTGCGCCATGCCGTTCAGAACATCAACACGCAATATCGGTGCATCTGCCTTTACCGAAAACGACACTGTTGCTGCGCTTGACCGGGACCGCGCAATATCGCCCATTTCCAGCGTGGTACATTCATGCGGTTGGCTGGTGGCAACTTTCGGGTCGATGTCAAAACGATCAAACTCGCCCTCAACCGACAGATCAATCAGCATCCGGTTGCCGGTGGTGGCGTAGTGGCGGCGTATGCGCAGGCAGGCAAACAGATCATCGCGCGTCAGCTGATCCATCAGAAAACAGGTCAGCCCGCCATAAGCCCCAAACTCAGACGCGCCAGGATAGCTCGCCCCCGGTCTGCCCTTATGACCGTCGCTATTGGCAACCACGCCGACCCGATGGCCGGCAGCAAAACAATCCGCCATCAGCCATTCAAACGTGCCCCAAGCCGAATGGATTTCCATTGCGGTTTCCAGCCGTGGGTCATGGGCATAGGCAATATCAGCAGGCCGCCCGCCAATATGGGCGTAAACAACACAATCCTCGTCCTGAAGGTCCGAAAACAGATCGCGGGCCGTGGGCGCGTCTGTGTGGATCTCGCGCCGATCCTCGATCAGTGCATGCGACGAGCGGTGGATCACCCGGCCTTCATGCCTGAAATAGACGTTCCTGTCGCCACCAACGCCGGTGTTGCCAGACCATTCATAGCCCGGCAGCGTCAGAAATTTGCCTTCGTCCAGAAACTCAGCAGACAAATGGTTGATATGCACCCAAAACGCTGAATTCACCTGAAAGTCGTTGGCCTGATGGCTGGTCGCGTCCAAAAAGGCCAAATCGCGGGCAAAGGCGAAATATTCCTGCGCTGTGTTAATGCCAACGCTTTCCCCACTTTGACCGTGCATATCTGCCCAGCAGGATTGATACCGCCCGGCGCGGATCAACATCGGATTGCTGGTCGCCAGATGTTCACCGGCATCGCTGAATATTTCGATGGCAAGCGGGCCTGCATCGCTCGCCGATAAGCCTTCGATCACAACCGATCTTTTGCCCAAGGGAAAATCTACCTCGTCAGGCAATCCGGTCACTGGCCGCGACGGCTTTAGATGCAGCCGGGTTGAAACCTTATCGGATGGATTGCCATAAATATCCTCGGCCTTCAGCCCTAGGCGAAAAACCTCGTCTGGGCGGCGCAGGGTTGGCAGCACCGCTTTCCATAGCGCCGGTTGACCGGGCGTGATGGTGATTTTCGGGCTTTCGGCCACCGGCACGTAATGGCCGGTCGCACACAGATCGGCCAGCACCCGCCAGTCAAACGCGGTTTCCGCCATGGATTGCAGGCGCAGGCCGGGGCTGCCGCCAGACCGGTCGCCCAGAACCACCGTGATCTGTTCGCCTTCGCGCAGGAACCCGTGGTGAACCGTGATCGTCAGGGCCTGATACCAAGGTCGCTGGGTGTGGTTGGTGTGAAACGACACCCTTAGCGGCACATTGGTCGACGAAATCGCGGTCACGTAATTCGCCGCCGTGGCATCATCTGTCTGCAATCCACCGCCATCAGCGGTAAACCGAAACACGATGCGGATCGACCCGGTGTCGTCCAGCCCGTATCGCCCCGTCGTATAGGTCAGCCGGAAGCTCTGTAGGCTGCGCACTTCAAAATGGCCCGCCGGGTCAAGCTGCACAGACCCAAAAAGCACAGGGTCTTCGGTTGGGCGGGCATTGGTGAAAACCTCGCCCATGTGGTGCGGTGCTGGTCCGGCCATCTTCTGTCCACCTGATCTGTTAACGCGCTGTCGTCATAATGTGGAACCCGCCGCCAATATCAATCTGTTTCGGAGCAGCGAAAACACCGCATTTCATTGCGCACACAGCGAACGGCGCGCAGGGGCGGCATGAATCAGACAATAACACGCCACATTTTGTGCAAAAATTAGACAATTTTACCGTGCATTGTCTTTTCACGGAGGTAGCTTTTGGATGCCTATTTTTCGATTGCTGCGCTTTTGACTATGAATTTTTGACTTTGAACACCGAAACTGAAGCCTTGCAAAAACAGGCCCGGAATAGGGGAAACAACAATGGCCATGCTTAGTATTCTGGAAGCCGGCACATCTTTGGATAGGCCAAACAAGCCCGCTCATGACGGCGCAACACCCGCAAAAAGCAGGCTGGGCAGGGCGTTTATTTATCTAAAGACGTCAGTCTTTATCCGGCTAAAGGTATTGACCTTCGCTATGATGATGGCAGTTTCAGTTGCCCCGATTTTGTTGTTTTACGAATGGATCGAAAAGACCTCGTTTGAAAAAGAGGTCGCCTATGTGCATGAAAACCACCTGACGATTGCAAAAAACCTTTCAGCCGCCATGTCCCGATATGTGTCTGATATGAAAGTGATTTTCAATCTGGCCAGCAAGGATCCCGATTGGTACGGCGATGATTTCCAAAAGGCTTTGTCCAGTTTCAACTTGTGCCACATCAGTATTCTGGACGGCAACGATACGCTTGTAAGAACAGTCGAAGGCTCGCCTGCCCACAGCAAAGATCTGCCCAGCGCCGATATCCTGCCATACCTGCGCCGTCTTGCAGACGAGGCGAATGGCGAAATTGCCATTTCCGGTATTCGCAATCACCTAGGAACACCGCATTTCTTTGTGGTTCAAAACCTGCCGTCGGGCCTGTTGGCCGTGGCCCCCTGGGACCCCGGCTATATCATCAAACTGCAAAAATCGATCGCCTTTGGCGAGCGCGGTCATTCAATGGTTGTTGATGCTGACGGCGTGGTCGTGGCCCATCCAAATGCCGAATGGCAGGCCATATCAAAAGACGCATCCAAACTGTCCGTGGTTCAGGCAATGATGGCTGGCAACACCGGGGTGATGCAGTTTTTCTCACCCCCGATGAAGGCTGACATGATTGCGGGCTATACGTTTGTGCCGGAAACCCGCTGGGGCGTGATGGTGCCCCAACCGATTAGCGAGCTTGAGGCCCGTGCCCATCATGTGGAATCCGCAGCGCTTCTTTTTGGCGGTGCCATAATTTTCCTGTCCGCCCTGTTCAGCTGGTGGTTCTCGGGATTGCTGGCCCGCCCCATTCACGCCATCGTCGCCTCAGCACGTGAGATGTCCAAGGGCAACTTTGACACGCATGTCGACCAGTTGCCGGGGCCTACACCTGTGGAAATCAAGATATTGGCCACGACGTTCAACACCATGGTTGACGATCTGCGGCGCAAGACCGCCAGCCTGCAACAGGCGCTGCAACATGCACAAGAAGTCTCAAGCGAGCGGGCGGAACTGCTGGAAGCCGCGACAAAAGCCAACGAAGTCAAATCGCAATTTGTGTCGATGGTCAGCCACGAATTACGCACACCTTTGACATCCATCAACGGCTCGCTGGAACTGCTGAAAAGTGGTGTGTTTGGTGAACTTCCTGAAAAATCAAAGAAACTGATCCAGATTGCGGGCAAAAACGGCGAGCGGCTTGCCGCGCTGATCAACGACTTGCTGGACCTCGACAAACTTGACGCCGGTATGATGAGCTACAAGTTCAAAGACGTTGATCTTTCAAAACTGATTGAGGAATCGGTTGAGGCCAATAAAAGCTATGGCGATCTGAACGGCATAACCTTCCGGACCCACAATACCGACCAGCCGATCCTTGTGACTGCGGACCACAATCGCATCATTCAGGTCATGGCCAATCTGTTGTCCAACGCAGCGAAGTTTTCCATCCCGGACAATTTCGTTGACGTGAATGTCGAGGTTCTGGACACCAAGGCCCGCGTCCATGTCCGGGACTATGGTGTCGGCATTCCCCAATCGGCCCGCGAAAAGGTATTTGAACGGTTCGTGCAGCTAGACTCGTCAGATCAGCGAAATGTCGGCGGCAGCGGGCTGGGCCTGAATATCGCCAGATTGATCGTCGAACGGCATGCGGGGCGGCTTAACTTTTCCAGTGAAGAAGGCAAAGGGACAGATTTCTATTTCGACCTTCCTTTGCAAAAACCAAAGGTCTCAGAATGAAAACCTTGCATCGCATACTCCATGTAGAGGATGACACAGACATCCTTGAAATCACGAAATTATCACTTGAAACCGTCGGCGGTTACGAGGTTCAGCAATATTCAAGCGGCGTGCAAGCCGTTGATCATGCTGAAACAATGTCCACCGATCTTTTTCTGCTTGATATGATGATGCCGGAAATAAATGGCATCGAAACCCTGAAAAAGCTTAGATGCAGCGCGCATCTGAAATCGATCCCGGTGATATTTATGACCGCGAAGAACCTGAGCGGACTGGACCTAAAAAGTGACCTTGGGGCGCTGGTTCTGGGCGTTATTGAAAAACCATTCAGCACCATGGGCCTGCCCGGTCTTATCGAGGACATGTGGGTGAACCACCAGACCAGCGCGGTCAGCTAAGGCTCATGCCCAATCCAGTGCTTGGCACCTGATTGACCTCAGCCGCCAACAAACTGTCAAAACCCACGCCCGACAAATCGATAAAGCGACCGGACTGCCGGATTTATCGCTTTCTTCCGTGCCTGCTATTCCCTACCTTGATGACTTACATCTGTGGGGGGCTTGTTTCCAATGACCGATTTTCTGTTGCTGGCGTTTATTTTCCTGATCGCCGGGGTGATTGCCGTGCCTATCGCCTCGCGCCTTGGGCTTGGCTCGGTGCTTGGCTATCTGATCGCGGGCATTCTGATCAGCCCGGTTTTGGCCATTTTGCATGTGGACGTGGTGTCGATCCAGCACTTTGCGGAATTTGGCGTTGTCATGATGCTGTTTATTGTCGGTCTGGAACTGGAACCAAAACTGCTCTGGTCGATGCGCGCCCGACTGATTGGCCTTGGCGGAGGTCAGGTCGCCCTGACCACGGGCGTTGTGATGGCTGCGGCTATGGCATTGGGTCAGCCGATTGGCATCTCGCTGGCCATTGGCCTTGTGTTGGCCTTATCCTCGACCGCGATTGTGCTGCAAACCCTGAACGAAAAGGGCCTGATGAAAAGCGATGGAGGCCAGTCCAGCTTTTCTGTGTTGTTATTTCAGGACATCGCCGTCATCCCGATGCTGGCCCTGATACCACTACTTGCGATCCCGGAATTGATGGACATCACGACCGAGGTTGCAGGCCACGGCGAAACCGCCGCACATGCGACCGAAGGCGGTGAACACAAGCCCGGACTTAGTCTTGTTGACGGCCTTAACGGCTGGCAGACGGGTCTTGTTACCATCGGGGCAATCGCCGCGGTTATCCTTGGCGGCAACTTCCTGACCGGGCCGATATTCCGCTTTATCGCCGAGGCACGCCTGCGCGAGTTGTTCACAGCCACCGCCCTGATGATGGTAATCGGCATCGCGCTTTTGATGTCGCTGGTCGGTCTGTCACCGGCACTTGGAACATTTTTGGCGGGCGTGGTGCTGGCCAACAGCGAATACCGGCACGAATTGGAAAGCGACATTGACCCTTTCAAAGGTCTGCTGCTTGGCCTGTTTTTCATGACGGTCGGGGCCGGTATCAATTTTGCCCTGTTGTTGGAAAACTTCAGCACGATTATTGGCCTGACCGTTGGCCTGATGCTGATCAAAGCCCTTGTTTTGCTTGTCCTTGGGCGGATCTTCAAATTGGAAGGCAGCGACAAATGGCTGTTTGCCCTTGGCCTTGCCCAAGCGGGCGAGTTTGGCTTTGTGTTGCTGTCATTCACGGTTGCCAATGGGGTGATCCCGGCGGCAATTGCCGACCAGCTATTGTTGGTCGTCGCCCTTTCGATGCTGCTGACCCCGGCGCTTTTCATCCTTTATGACCGGGTCATCGCGCCGCGTTACAACAAAGCACAGGATCGCGAAGCGGACGAGATTTTGGAAACCAGTCATATTATCATTGCAGGGCATGGCCGGGTTGGCGGCTTTGCCAGCCGGATGTTACGTGCCGCCGGATACAGCCCAACGGTGATTGATTTCAGCGCGAAACAGTTGGAATTACTCAGCAAATTTGGCATTCGCGCTTATTACGGTGACGCGACCCGCCCGGACCTGCTGCACTCCGCAGGCATAGACGAGGCCAAACTTTTTGTGGTCGCCATCGATGACAAAGAACAAATCACCAATTTGGTGAAATACATCGTCCACACCCACCCGCATGTGCATGTCATCGCCCGCGCCGTTGACCGCGACCACGTCTATGACCTTTGGGCCGCTGGCTGTCGTGATATCATCCGCGAAACCTATGACAGCTCGCTGCGCATGGGCCGGTCGGCCTATCAGGCGATGGGCGTCAGCAAGCCACAGGCCGAAAAGATGACGCAGGCCTTTGACGCCGTCGACCGCAAAGCCATCATTACCATGGCTGAACATTATGACCCGGACATTCCGTCTGCCGACAACGAGGTTTATGTCGCCAAAGTGAAAGAATCCATCGAGGCATGGGAAAAGACCCTGAACGCCGAGATGGCCGAGATTTTGAAAAGCGCGTAGGGGGCGTATTCAAATTATGCCGGTGTTCTATTTGATAGTGTAACGTGAGACACTGCAAATCGCGATTAATCCAAGGAACAGCATGCAGGATTTTCAGGCCATATTGGACGGCGTCTCAGCACCGGTCATCGTGTTGAATTGCGACCTAAAGGTCGTCACGGCAAACACCAATGCACGGATTTTGTTTCCTGAACTGGCGGAAGGCATCAGCGTTGACGCAGCAATGCCCACCAAGCCGGGTTTCTTGAGCGTTCTTCGCGCCGCATGTGAAAACCCGAACGAGGCCCCCAAACCCTATAAGACCAAACTGCCGTCCGGGCAGGAATTTCTGATCAGCGTCAATCCTGCCACAACGGGGCAGAACGCCCGCCCGCCCTATCTGGTGCTGACCTTCCAAGACCGCTCGCCCCTGCGCGATGCCAAACTGATGCGCAGCGATTTTGTCGCCAATGTCAGCCACGAGATCCGCTCGCCTCTGACCGCGATTTCAGGCTTTGTGGAAACGCTTCAGGGGGCCGCCAACGATGACGCCGCCGCGCGGGAAATGTTTTTAGACCTCATGGCGAAAGAGGCTACGCGCATGACCAATCTGGTCGCTGATTTGCTGTCGCTGTCACAGGTAGAGGTTAAGGAACGCCGCGCGCTTAAAAGTAGCGTCGATTTGAACATGATCCTGCGACAAGCCCATGAATCGGTCACGCATCTCGCCCAAAAACGCCTCAAAACGCTCGACATTCAGGTCCAGCCTGATCTGCCTGCCATTCAGGGCAAACATGATGATTTGCTGCGGGTTTTCATCAACCTGCTTGAAAACGCGATCAATTACAGCGGTGCGGCAAGCCAAGTCACCCTAACCGCCAAAGTCGCGTCGCACAAAAACCCGTTGGCAAAAACAGCCCTGTGCATTGCTATCAGCGACCAAGGCGACGGGATACCAGCCGCGGAAATCCCCCGGCTGACAGAACGGTTTTATCGCGTCGACAAAAGCCGATCACGCAATGTTGGCGGCACGGGTCTGGGCCTTGCAATCGTCAAGCACATCTTAGTGCGCCACCGGGGCAAACTAACGATTGAAAGTGAACAGGCCAAGGGCTCAACCTTTAGCGTCTACCTGCCCGTGACAGGTGCTAAGAAAACCTGACGCTGTCATCAAACTGTTACACAACCTTCATACTCCTGAAGCATTCGCACGCGAATAAGGCGTCGTTCCACCCGGAACATTTTTGACACCGAAGGAGACGATCTGAAATGACCGTTCGCTTGATGACTTCCGCAGCCGCCGCGCTGCTGGTTCTTGCCGCCCCCGCGACCGCGCGGGATCAAATCAACATTGTCGGCTCGTCCACAGTGTTTCCCTTTTCCACAACCGTCGCTGAACGGTTCGGCAAGTCGACCGAATTTAAAACCCCCATCGTTGAAAGCACCGGGTCCGGCGGTGGGCTAAAGCTGTTTTGTGCAGGCGTAGGCGTTGACACACCGGACATCACCAATGCCTCGCGCCGGATAAAGCCGTCAGAAGTTGCGCTTTGCGCTGAAAACGGCGTGACCGATATTGTCGAGGCGATGATTGGGTTTGACGGGATAGTATTTGCCAATTCCATCGCTTCGGCGCAGATCGAATTGACCCTGCGCGACATCTTTCTGGCATTGGCCAAAGACGTGCCCACCATTGACGGCACAACCCAGCCAAATCCCTACGTGACGTGGGACCAGATCAACCCGGACCTGCCCAGCGTCAGGATCGAGGTTCTGGGACCACCCCCGACCTCTGGCACGCGCGACGCATTTGCCGAACTGGCGATGGAAGGCGGCTGTAAAAGCTTTGACTGGGTCAGGGCACTGAAGACGTCTGACAAACCCGTCTATAAATCGCTGTGCCACACGATCCGCGAGGATGGCGCTTATATTGAGGCCGGTGAAAACGACAATCTGATCGTTCAGAAACTAAAGGCAAACAAAGACGCGTTCGGCATCTTTGGCTACAGCTTTCTGGAACAAAACGGCGATCTGGTGCAGGGCGCTTTGATCAACGGCGTAGCGCCCGAATTTGACGACATCGCGGATGGCAATTACCCAATCGCGCGGTCGCTCTATTTCTACGTCAAAAAGGCCCATGTCGGCGTTGTTCCGGGGATCCGCGCATTTCTGTCTGAATTCATCTCCGAGGACGCTTGGGGCGAAGATGGCTATCTGGCCGACAAGGGCTTGATCCCGCTTGGCCAAGGCGCGCAGGAAAACTGGGCCGACCGGATCACCGGGCTAAAACTTCTGGAAATGTGAAACACATCGCCCCGATCCGGTTCGGCCGGGTTGGGGTGTTTGTTAACGGAAAGATCACGCCGATGGCTGATCAAATGCTGATTTTGACCCAAACAATCCGGCCCAAATGGCTGGACCGACTGGTGATCGCGCTGTTGGCAGCGGCGGCCTGTGTGGCAATTCTGGTGACCGCTGGCATCGTTTTGTCGTTGGTCTTTGAGACTTTACAGTTTTTCAACAAAGTCCCGGTGATGGATTTTCTGTTCGGGCTGGACTGGAGCCCGCAAACCGCGATCCGGGCCGATCAGGTCGGCGCGGGTGGCAGTTTCGGTGCGATCCCTCTGATCAACGGCACATTCCTAATCAGTGCGATTGCGATGGCGGTGGCGACACCGCTTGGCCTGACCTCAGCGGTTTACCTTTCGGAATATGCCACCAAGCGCACGCGGGACTGGATCAAACCCACGCTTGAAATTCTGGCGGGCATCCCAACCGTGGTTTACGGGTTTTTTGCGGCCCTCACCGTGGCCCCGTTCATCCGCATGACGGGCGGGCAATTCGGGCTGGAAATTGCATCGGAAAGCGCGCTGGCAGCGGGTATTGTCATGGGGATCATGATCCTGCCGTTGATTTCTTCGCTGTCGGGCGACGTGATCAATGCGGTCCCGCAATCGCTGCGCGACGCCTCGTATGGGTTGGGCGCGACGCACTCTGAAACCATTCGGCGCGTTGTTCTGCCCGCCGCCCTGCCCGGCATCGCGGGGTCTTTGTTGCTGGCAGCATCGCGGGCCATTGGTGAAACCATGATCGTTCTGATGGCCGCGGGTATGGCCGCCAAACTAACCGCCAATCCGCTTGAGGCTGTCACCACCATCACCGTGCAAATCGTCGCCCTGTTAACGGGTGATCAGGAATTTGACAGCGCCAAAACCCTGTCTGCCTTTGCGCTGGGGCTGCTGTTATTTGCCCTCACACTTTGCCTGAACGTCATCGCCTTGGGCATCGTCAGGAAATACCGGGAACACTATGATTAACTTTTCAAAACATGCGGGTTTCAACCTGTCCAGACGGCACCGCGCCGAGCAGCGATTTCAATGGGCAGGCCGGTTCGCCATTCTGATTTCGCTGGCATTTCTGGTGATTATGCTTGGCTCCATCTTTAGGGATGCATCCGGCGTCATGCGGCAATCGCAAATTGCCGTGGCGGTTGATCTGGGGCCAGAGGCGATAGATGCAGCCGATATCGCCAATATCAGCTTTGGCAAAATCCTGAAATCCGCGATGCGCGCCCGGTTCCCGGATGTGATGAAACGCAAAGACAAGAAACGGCTTTATAACCTCGTCAGCCCCGAAGCCAGTTTTGAAATCAAGCGCCAGCTCACCAACGACCCGGCCCTGTTTGGGCGCGTGCAAACCCTGTGGTTGACGGCATCGGATGACCTTGATCTGTATCTGCGGGGCAAGATCGACACCAGCCTGCCAGAAAACCAGCGTCAAATTTCAGACGCCCAGATCGCGTGGATCAAAGACCTGAAACAAGCCGGGCAAATCCGCCGGGTTGTGAACTGGAATTTCCTGACCAATGGCGACAGCCGGGAACCTGAAATCGCGGGCATCCTCAGCGCGCTTGTCGGCTCTCTGTTCTCGCTGGCGGTGTGTTTCTCGCTGTCCTTTCCCATCGGCATCGGGGCCGCGATTTTTCTGGAAGAATTCGCGCCCACCAACCGGATAACCAGTCTGATCGAGGTCAACATCAACAACCTAGCAGCAGTGCCTTCGATCGTGTTCGGGCTGTTGGGGCTGTCGATATTTCTGGGCTATTTCGGGCTGCCCCGATCCTCGCCCTTGGTTGGCGGCATGGTGCTGGCCCTGATGACGCTGCCGACGATCATCATTGCCGCCCGCGCCGCATTGAAATCTGTTCCGCCGTCCTTCAAACAGGCCGCCCTTGCCTTGGGTGCGACACCGGTGCAGGCGGTTTTCCACCATGTTTTGCCCGCGGCCCTGCCCGGAATGCTAACCGGTGCGATTGTCGGAATGGCGCAGGCCTTGGGCGAAACCGCGCCCTTGCTGATGATCGGCATGGTCGCGTTTATCGTGGATGTGCCGCAGTCCATTTTGGAGCCCGCCACAGCCCTGCCGGTCCAGATATTCCTGTGGGCCGACAGCCCGGAACGCGCTTTCACCGAAAAAACCGCCGCTGCAATCATCGTGCTTTTGGTCCTTCTGATTGCCATGAACCTGTCTGTCATCCTGCTGCGCCGCAAACTTGAACAAAGGTTTTAAGAATGACCAAACCCTTTATCGCCGCCCGTGCGGTCAATGTCTTTTACGGTGCCAATCAGGCGCTGTTTGACATTGATCTGGATATCGAGGCCAACAAAGTGACAGCCCTGATCGGCCCGTCCGGCTGTGGCAAATCCACCCTTTTGCGATCCATCAACCGGATGAACGACCTTATCGCGGCCTGCCGGTTTGACGGCTCTTTGCAGATCGGCGGGCAGGATGTGTATGCCCCGGCGGTCGATGTCGTCGCCCTGCGCGCGCAAGTCGGCATGGTGTTTCAAAAGCCAAACCCGTTTCCCAAGTCGATCTATGAAAACGTCGCTTACGGATTGAAAATCCACCGGCTGGCCACATCCAAACGCGAAATGCAGGACCGCGTGGAATGGAGTCTGAAAAGTGCGGGCCTGTGGGACGAGGTTGCGGACCGCCTTGATGAACCCGGCAACAGCCTGTCAGGTGGCCAACAACAACGCCTGTGCATCGCCCGCACGATTGCCGTCCAGCCCAAGGTCATCCTGATGGACGAGCCTTGTTCAGCCCTTGACCCGATTGCCACGGCGGTTGTGGAAGAATTGATCGACAGCCTGCGCAAAGACTACACCATCGTCATCGTCACCCACTCGATGCAGCAGGCGGCACGGATATCGCAACGAACCGCGTTCTTTCATATGGGCAAACTGATCGAGGTCGGACACACCAAAGACGTGTTCACCAACCCGCAAAATGAGCAGACGCAGAACTACATCACCGGACGCATCGGCTAGCCAACAGACCCTAGGAAAAGATCATGGAAAACGCGCATATTGTCGGCCGGTTCGACAGAGACCTGAACAAAATCAAGGACCGGATTCTTGAGATGGGCAATCTGGTGATCTCGCAGATCAACCAGGCGACCGAGGTTATGCAGAACACAGACGCCGCAAAGGTCGACCGGCTTGTGGCCACTGATCGGCAAATCAACGGCATGAACAAAGACATCCACCGCCGCGCCGAACGCCTGATTGCGCTGCGCCAACCCATGGCGCTCGACCTCAGGCAGGCTTTGTCGCCGATCAATATCGCGGCTGAACTGGAACGCATCGGCGATCACGCCAAATCCACCGCCAAACGGTCGCATAAACTGGCCGCACCCCCAAAGGATCAAGAGGCCATGCAGATCACCTGTCAAATGAGCGGCCTTGTGCAAACCATGTTGGCCGACATATTGGTCGCCTATACCAACAGTGATATCGAAATGGCGGCAAAGGTCCGGGCGCGTGATCTGGATGTGGACAGGCTGAATAAGGCGGCTTTCGCTGCCGGTCTGCGCGGGATCTCCCAAGACCCGGCCAAGGCGGAAACATTTGTTCATCTGATCCTGCTGGCCCGGAATTTTGAACGTGTTGGCGATCACACGGTCAACATTGCGCGACATGTCCACCAGATTGTCACAGGCGAGGATCTGAAAGCCTCGGCATAGACGAATTGCCCAACGCCAGCCCTGCGTCTATCGTGAACGCAAACGCCGCCAGAAAGGACCTCAAGCGTGAGCCTTACCAATCCCAAAGTGCTGATTATCGAGGACGAACCGTCACAGATCGCGCTACTGCGTTACAACTTTGCCCAGCAGGGTTTTGAGGTTCGCATCGCCACCGACGGCGAAGAAGGCGTTTTGGCCGCCAAAGAAGACCCGCCCGATCTGATCTTGCTGGATTGGATGTTGCCCAGCCTGCCCGGCATCGAAGTGTGCCGCCAGTTGCGCCGCCACAAGAAAACCCGCGAAATTCCCATAATCATGCTGACAGCAAGGTCAGAGGAACGGGACAAAATTCGCGGCTTGGACGTGGGCGCGGATGACTACGTCACCAAACCCTATTCCGTCAAAGAACTGATCGCCCGCGCCCGCGCAGCCCTGCGGCGCCCAACCGCCAGCGTCACTGAAAACCTGCTGACCGTCGGCGTGGTCGAGGTTAATCTCGAACAGCACATCGTCCGCTGCAATCAAACCCTGCTACAGATCAGCCCAACCGAATTCCGCCTGCTTGTCACCCTGCTGCAAAGCCCGCAACGGGTGTTTTCCCGCGATCAATTGCTGGACATGGTCTGGGGCATCACCGCCGATTTGGACACCCGAACCGTGGACGTCCATATCGGCCGATTAAGGCGCGCACTGGAAACCGCCGGGGGCAAGGGCCTGATCCGCACGGTGCGGGGCTTTGGCTACGCGATAGAACCCGCTTGACGGGGTGATGTGGCGGCCCTTATTCAGCGCCGCCAATTTTGCCTCGACCCGACAAAACTGGTTTTTTAAATATAGCAAGAAATGCAAAGCAGCGTTTGCGGCGCATCCATATTCTACCACCTATCAGCACGCATCATGCGCGCAGAACGCTGTGTCCAGCGTTAACGAATTGAAAGGTAGACAATGGAAAATCCAACGTTTTTAGTGGTCCAGGCAACGCCGAACCCCGACAACCAGGAAGACCTGCAAAAATATGGGTCGCAATCCTATGCTATACTGGCAAAACATGGCGGCGTGCCCGTCGCAAGTTACAACGTCGACTCCGTGATGGATGCCGGGGCAAAGCCCGCTGTCATCGGGGTGTTTTCGTTTCCAAGCCAGCAAGCCATTCAGGATCTGCTGGTCAACGATCCGGATTATCAGCAATTGGTGCCGTTCCGGGACAAAGGGTTTTCGGATATCCGGTTCTTTGTCTGTAGCGCACCAAGCCAATAGGTAAAGACAGGTGGAACGGGTTTTTCAGAGTATCAATTACATCGAACGCAATATGTTCGAACCGATAGATATTCATGATATCGCCGCCGCATCGAATTATTCGACTTATCATTTTTGTCGAATATTTCGATCGCTGGTGGGGGATTCCCCAAAAGAATACCTCCGCAAAAGAAGGCTGACAATCGCGGCAGAGCGTTTGGTAAAAGGTGAAAGCTCAATTCTAAACGTCGCACTGGATTGCCAGTTTGAAAGCCATGCGACCTTTACCCGTTCTTTCAAACAACTCTTTAAAATGTCGCCTGAACAATACCGTGAAAAGGCGGATCCTTTCAGGCTTGTGTACAAAGATCAGTTTAGCCCACACATGTTGCACCACCTGCAAAACCGCCTTGATATGGAGCCCGAAATCGTCACCCGAGCAGAGGCAAAAGTGATCGGCGTCGCGCGGCAATACCAGCAGGAAGATTTGAACATCGAAACTCTGTGGTCAGCCTTTCGACCTAACGTCCGGCAGATCAAAAACAGGGTGGGCCTAGGTGCTTTTGGCATTTACGAAGAATACCATGAAAGCCAAGGCAGCGTCGGGTTCAGCTACATTTGTTCGGTTGAGGTTACGGATTTTGATGATGTCCCGGCGGGCATGATCACCCGCATTATTCCGGCGCATTTATATGCCGTATTTCGCCATAGGGGCCCGATTTCCTACCTGCCTGAAACCCTGAAATATATCTGGGGCAGTTGGCTGCCGAAATCTGATTATGACTATGTTGAAAAGCCTGATTTCGAACTCTACGCGCCGGGCGCTCAGCCAGAAGACCCCGATAAAATCCTGTTTTTGTACATCCCCGTTGTCCGGAAACCCTGACTTCCCGGAAGGTCTAGGCGACCGTGGGTAAAAACGGAAAAGACCCATAAACGTTGGGGCCCTTAACCATCTTTGTCATGTGGCGGATTTCGGAACGCTTGCATTTCCTGCATACGATCCGGCCATTTTGAGCGAATGAAGGCTAGAATATCCCAAATATCGCTATCGGAAATCAGGCCATCAAAGCCGGGCATTCCACTGTTGAAATTCGTAATCCCCCGTTCGGCCAAAGCATCGCGTCCGCCGCGCTTTGTGTAGGCAAATAAAAGTTGATTATCGTGATGCCAGGTATGCCCGGTCTCGTCATGGGGCGGGGCCGGAAGAATGCCATCCTCGCCCGGCGTTTGCCAATTCGGTTGGCCCTGAAGGTTTCCGCCGTGGCACAAAGCGCATTGCACCGCGTATAGCCGCTGACCATTGGCGAGGTCCCGTCCGTCCAATTCATGCCCGGCAAAGGCCGTGGTCGCGACCGCGCATAGGATCAGTGTCGTTACGTGTCTCATGTCACCTCAACCCAAATTTTCATGCCAAGTGGCTGATGCCCCAATATGTGGCAATGCAACTGCCACTCTCGCGGATTATCAAACACACATCCAGCATCAACGGATTGACCAGTCATAACAAGGCTCGAGGGTCAATGCCATCCGACAAGCGGTCATTTTGGTCCACAATGAAAGGCTTGGGCATCATGCGCCGAAACAACGCGACGGTTCGCGGCGCACAACCCGGTCGCAATAAAACACGACTGGCTTACTGGCGACGGGGCTGAACCCGGCAAATTGAAGGATGCTGCGCTGACGAGGGATCTGAAAGTGCTTGTAAAAATCCTAGCAGGCGTCAAGTTTTACAACGGTGTTCCCTAGTTAGCGTTACACCTGACCCATCGCGTTGACGAAATGCACCCGGCCAGAAACAAACCACAGGAAGCACCGTGCTTAAATCCCTTTTGCTGCTGATTTCGCGCCCGCATCTTTTGAATGCCAAACTCAGGCATAACATTCCTGTCGCCGCGCTGAAAACCCGCCACAGAAACAAGTTTCCGCTTCTGAGCCTGGATCCGCGCACAAAGCTGGGAACGCGCGCAAGCAAGATGGTGTGCGAGCGACTGACGGCAGAATTTTCCCCGCGCGACCCAAGCCCCGCCAACTGGTTTGAATACGCTCGCAAAAGATACGACGCCTGCGGCAACCTTTCACGGGCTGCAAAAGGCAAAATTGACTATTTGTGGCTGCCCCGAATGGGCCGATTTGGCAATAATGCCATTCAGATCGTGCACGCCATCTTTTTGGCCAGAGCGTCCGGAATTCCGGTTATCCATCACGATTTTGATTGGCTGCCCAAGCGGATGGTTTGCGCCGACGGTTTAATCCTGCGCAAAGGGCGGCCATCGCTTTTTAGTTTCAGAGCGGGGGTTTGGGCGGGGATGTTTGGCTATAAGTCTGCAAAACTTTTGCAAGGCATGTCGGCGCAGCAATGTGCGGATGTCGCACAAAATGACGTGAAACCGCATATGCGTTGGCAGAATGTCGAACCCCAAACCAAAGCGATCACAGTATATATCCGAAGTGGCGATGTTACCTTGGCGCGGCCCAATCCCTTTAAGCCGTATGTACAGCCGCCGCTTTCTTTTTTCACTGCTTCGATCAAACGTATCATGGCGGAAACGGGTCTTAGAAAGATTGAAATCATCTTTCTGGACCGGTCAAATCCAGTTTTGGACGGTTTGGAATTTTGGGCAGAACGGACAGGCTTAGACGTGATCGCTACGCATCAATGTTCCTTTGAACATGACACAGTTCGACTGCTGGCAGCCGAGCATTTGATTGTTGGAAATTCTTCATTTCCAAGTGCTTTGGCCTTACTATCAAACAACCTAAAATCCTTCTATTTTTTCAGCCACAGTTTCAAAGTGGCCGCGATAAGGGCCACCGGGGCAAAGGTCTACAAAGCCACGGCCAAAGAAAACACATATATCGCACCGTTCACATGGGACAACTCGATCACGCAGAGATTGAAAATGGTGGAGTTTCCGGAAGATTTGATAGAATTCGAGGACGTTGTTTGACTTGAACAAGTGGCAAAGGTGGTTGTCGGTTTGAATTGTCGGCAGGGGTGCCGATTTTATCCACCGCCAGATTATCACCCAAAGCGGCTGGCTAAGGCCTGATCACCAGCTTTCCCTGCACTTCGCCTTGCCCGGTCCGGCGCAATGCCTCCGGCACAGACGAAAGCGGCAGCACGGCCTCAAGATGTGGGGTTATTTGCCCTTCCACGGCCATGCGTGCGACCTGCGCAGTCAGGTTTCGCCCTGCCGGGACAATCAACATACCAATGGATTTTCCCTGCAGCTTAAATCGCAAACCTCCCACGACAAGAGACAGCAGAACCAAAGCCCCACCGCCCAATGCCCTGTATTCACCGCCCGCTGGCAAGGCTGCGGCAATTTTTGCAGGCCGCCGCGTGGCAACCATGTCAAGAATTTTGTCCCACTTGGTGCCGGATTCAGCGAAATCGACTGCGCGGTAATCAATCACTTCGTCGGCCCCCAGCGACGCCAGCCAATCAGTTTTGCTGGCGTTATCGACAGCCGTCACATGCGCGCCAGCCGCTTTTGCCAATTGCAGCGCCATTGTTCCAGACCCCCCGCCCGCACCGTTGATTAAAAACCTACAGCCCTCCGTCAGGCCGCTTGCCCCTGCCACTGCAATGCCGCCAGCCTGAGGCAGGCACGCGGCCACCTCGTCACTGAGGCCATCAGGCACCCCTGCCAACTCGGCGGCAGCAACACAGGCGTATTCTGCAAAACCGCCACGGGTCATGACAAAATCCCCCATAACCCGCTGGCCCAAAGACAGATCAGTAACTTCAGGGCCAAGCTTGTCGACGATGCCAACAATATCCGACCCTAATACGGGCTGTTTCGGCCGCCGCAACCCACCTGCCATCCGCGCGTAAAAAGGCGAGCCGACCAAATACTCCCAGTCAGACAGGTTTACCGAGCACGCCAATACCCTAAGCCGGACTTGGCCTTTGCGTGGTTCCGGCAATGGAACATCGGCCAGTCGAAGGTCTTCTGGCCCGCCATAACAATCATAAACAACGGCTTTCATCACGGGTCCTGGCATCTGGTACTTTCCATTCATGGCCGCATCAACGGGATGCAGACTTTGCTCAAAGTTACGTTTAACCCTGCAATACGAAAAACTGCAACACACACGAACGTCCGTTGACCGGATCAGTGACTTGCGTCGCGCTATCGCCTAGTCGCCTTTCTTCTTCGGCCTTTTTCTTTACCTTCTTGTCAGCCGCTCCGTGGGCTTTGCCCCGCGACTCAATACCGTTGGAGGTGAAGGTTTCGCCCGGCCATCTTTCCGGCCTGACAACACCCACACGGTCGGAATACCAGAAATTCCACAACTTTAATGTGGGTTGGATTCCCATCTATCTTTTCCGTCATTCGGGTCAACCATCCGCGCCGACCTTGCGGAAAATGGCCAGCAGCGTGTCTGGTGGGCGTCGCCTTATGGCCGCAGCAATCAGTCTTGGTGGCGCCACGGATTGTCTTTGGGGGTATCGCTAGGGCCGCTTTCGCCGGCCCGTAATAGCCGCCAAAGACTTCATACCAAGCCCACTTGCCCGTGGGCGCGGGTTTGCATTTCACTCGTCTAAATTCAGGGTGACCGAACGCTACATTTACCTTCGCCAAGAGGGCCGCGCCCTGCCACATTGCCAGCTTCATCATAAAGCATCATGCCGGAAAAATAATCCAGTGTGTCGAAATGCACCGTGTGGCTTTCGCGCATTTCAACATAGCCCTCGACATAGTATTCAACCGTAAAATCCAGCATGCCACCCTCTACAGTGGGTCCGGCAATCTTGTCAGAATTTGATAGGCCAGCAGGGGCATATTCCAGCAGCTCAAATTCTAATGTGTGGTCATCAAACAGAAATGTTACGAATTCCGGCAGGCCGGGATTATCCCCCCGGCAATGATACCGCAGGGTCGCAGCACTCAAATCACCGGGCAGGGAGGTTACAGCCAAACTGGCAATTATGGCCAGAAACGCGCTTTTTGAAATCTGGTATCGCATCGTTTTTGCTCCGCACTATTCCTCACCAAGTCTTGCATCACGCGGTCAAAAAGGCAAATTGTTCGGCCCATCTTGTTGATTACATCTTGCTGGTATCCGCGCGTTCCGGCCTGCGGCTAGTGCGGAATTTTCTTTCGCCTTGTCGAAAAAGTTAGCGCCGCTTTTTCTAATTGTTCCAGTTTTTCAATTTTGGCGGTGCGGTGGTCAAAATAGAATAGCAATAAAAACGGCACCCCTATTGCAATGATTGAACGGCCAATCACTTGAAGAACCAAGGCCCCTTCTGTCGCTCCGGCAGAAGAAAGCAAATAATAGAACGAGGGCATCAGCACAGTTAAAGGCGCCAGAACCGCAAGCCCCTGTGTCAGCGAAGAATAGTTTTTTCGACGCACATCGCGGCTCAAGTACCAAGGGTAAAGCACTGCAAACAAAATGATCGGATGGACCATCCTACCCATCCCTCCCGCCAGAAAACGGGAAAAACCTTCGGCATCCGCCGGGCCAACGGTTTCCAATAATTTAAGCCCCACAAAGAACAGCATCGCCGCAATGAAAATTGAGCCGATCCCAAGAATGACGGTCGCCAATATTTTCTGCAGACCGTTCATAACCGTCCTAATCTTGGTTGGCCCAGCTTGCTCAAGTCACTTAAAGTGGTCATCACCAACAATACAATTGGCGTGCTGATTGTACACTGGTTTCCGCTCAATCCTAATACGCTGAACGGTTCCAAATCTAATACCGGCGCATTTCCCAAACCCGGCAAAGATCCGCTTTGTTTTAGAATTGGGATTCAAAAGCCACAGGACGCCGCCAAAGCGCCGACTTCATCTGCGCCCTTTCCAGCTTTGCGCAATAGCCTGCCCCAGCGATCAGCCCACCATCCGCGCTTCTAAAGAACCCCCGATGCATCGTAGCAAGACCGCCAACCTGTCCTAAAACCCAGGATCACTTCAGTTGTGTCCAACATGCGACCATAGGCCCAGAAGCTGTTTGACACCGCACCACGGTCGATATTTAACCAAACAGCACCGCCCCAATCAACTCGATGTGGCACAAAATACTGCCACGAACTGAGCGGATGACTGACTGAATATTCTCTGGGATTGAAGTTGTGAAAATCGAAAAGGCTGATTCCTCCTATCTTCCTCACAAAAGTGGGATGATCTCTGGAGCCCCAGAGCTCCTTGTCGTCGATGTTCGGCTCCACCAAGATCTCACCGGCGGCGGCGATGGATGGCACTCGGTTGGGCCGAGTGGTGTGCCAAAGGCCGCCGTAGAGCAAGTTTTGCAGCACGCCCATGTCTTGCATGTTAACCTCATTCGGAACTTGACTATTTCCAAAAATTTGGAAATCTCCGGTAAAAATTGTTTGGTCTAGCTCGTCCTCCTTCAGAACCTGATCAATAATGTGTAGCGTCATCACCGTCACTTTCAAACAGTCTTGATTGCGGCCGGGTTGAAATGCACGGAGTCGAGGAAAGGTATTAATTGAGCCCAATTACCTCGCCGCGCACTTGCCAGTTCAGCCCAGCGCCTGCATTCTTATTGGCAAACAATCAGGGGTCCCCAAGTTTAGGGCTGTGGGTGTTAATATTTGGAATAATTTGATACTGTGCGGTTTTTAGCGAAGCGAGGTTCAAAATTGGATAAAAAGCAATTGACTAAACTGACATCGACGCAAAAACATTGGTTTCGATATTGGATGCCTTATGTATTTCAAGAAATTAAACATCCAAAATTCAAGCACTTTTACCTCCCACTAAATCGGAACCACAAACCTCTGGGCGTGTTTTCAAACAACCACATTAATTATCAGGATTTTGCTGAAAGCCACGGGGTTCGATTTCCTGTGGATCCTTTCACTATAGAGAATGTTTGGGTTGATGGGCTTTGTCTATATAGGGATGCACCTGGTAGCCGGCTTGATTATTTTCGGAGGTTCGAGCGCCTCATGTCATACTCAATTGAAGTTCACGAAAAGAATACTCAAGGTTTTTCTTGAATTGATCGATTGGGTTAGTCCGAGAATCTGAATCCAAAACACATTTTATGGTAGTTGACGAGTCCCCATCTACAATATATTGTGAGGGTTCTTTAGTGAATGACACGGAGAGGAATCACGGTGGACCCTTCTAGAGGGAGCCAATACCGCGTTTAGCCCGCCTTAAGTGCGTATATAGTAGGCGAACCTTGCGACACCGGGCAGTATTCTAGGCGCTGCATAAGACCCCGAGGCTTATCCTCGCTGGCTGACTTTCACGTTCTTTAACCCTGAAATGGGTGGGAGAGCGTGTGCGTCAGCATCATGCTTTCCCACCGAGGAAAGCACATGAAATCCCCGGTACTAAGGTCAAACGGTTCAGCTGAGCCCTACTTAACCATCCCTGAGGCTGCCAAGGAACTTGGCATTCCAGTCTCAACCCTTCGCCGTGCTGTGAATAGTGGCCTCGTGCCATCGCACCGCCCGTTTTCTCAACGCGTTCGTGTCCGCCTTTTTGAGGTTGTCACCGCAATTGAAACAAACGGGAGGGCTTGAGCAATGACGCCGCAAGAACGAAAAAACTTGATTGAGCAGCTTGTTCCCAAACCAGATTACCAAGTTAGCTCAGACTTCCTCGACCTAGTGCACGGTGATTCACCCCTGCACCTTGTTTCAATTTCAGAAGGTAGTGGCCCAATTGCCAAGTCATTTAAATCGAATGAACGGCAGCAGGCCAGAACGTGGCTGGAGATGGTCAATCGAAAGGGCGGCAACTGCTATTTTAGTGTTAACCCGCTCAAATCAGGAATACTGAACCGAAAGGCCAAAAAGGAGCACATCGCATCTGTGACGGCCTTTCATGTTGATGTCGATGATCCGTCAAAACAGGCGCTACAAAAGCTAGTAGATTTCCACCCTAAGCCCTCAGCAGTCATATTTTCGGGCGGCGGGTATCAGGCCTTCTGGAAACTTGATGGGCAATTTGACGATCTAGAGCGAGCTGAAACCATCAACAAATGGCTGGCTGACCAATTGGGTGGCGACGCATGTCAAAATGTTGATCGGATTATGCGTGTTCCGGGTACAATTAACTGGCCAAACAAAAAGAAGCGCGCGCAAGGGCGAGTGCCCGTGGCTGCCTATGTTCTTGAGAAATTTACCGATGCCAACCGAATTCACCGGGTTGAGGATTTCAGCGCACTTGTCGGAGAAAACAGTTCCTTAAATTTTCCGATCCTAGCCAATTCACATGTTGCATCTGAAATTCCTGAAGAACCAGTGCCGCCGATCAAACTTGATGACCTTGATGCCGAGGTATCAACGGAACTAAGGCATTTGATCGAGCAAGGTGATGACAACGAAAATCCGCGAACAACAACAAAGCCAAAATATCCTTCACGAAGCGAAGCGGTTTTTGCAGCTGGTAAACAATTGTCAAAACTGGGCGTAGAAACGGCTGAAATCGCAGGTATCCTAGCAAATCCAGATTATCGGATTTCTGATCATGTGCGAGAGCGGAAACCTTATTGGCCCTATGCATGGCGACAGGCGTGCCGGGCACATGAGGCGGCATCAACTCGTTTCTCGGACGTCAGCAAGGAAGGGCGGCCCCTTAAGACCGTTCAGAACACCATCGACGCCATCACAATGCTGGGCATTCAATGTCGGATGGATTTGTTTCGCAACCGCTTGATGATCCAAGGACAAGCAATTCAGCATTACGCTGGAGAGGTCAGTGACAAATCTGCGGCTATGCTGCGGAAAATCTTCCTCAATATATTCCAGTGGGATGCGGGTCGACAACACATCATCGATGCCATCACAATGAAGGCTCTGGAAAACTCGTTCCACCCTGTACGGGATTACTTCGATGGCTTGGAATGGGATGGTATCAATAGACTCAAATACTTGATGCATGAATATTTTGGTGCGGACGACAATGAGCTTAACAGTGTAGCGGGGGCGCTAATTCTGGTTGCCGCCTGTCGACGTGTTCAGCAACCCGGTGCCAAATTTGACATAGTTGTCGTGCTAGAAGGAATTCAGGGTTCAGGAAAATCAACGGCGCTCAATATTATCGCTGGCAACGAGTTTTTCAGCGACCAAAGTCTGCTTTCCCTTGATGACAAAGGAATAATGGAGGTCCTCGAAGGGGTCCTAATATTTGAGATCAGCGAGTTGGATGGGATGGCCCGAACCGAGATCAGCCGGATCAAGTCTGTGGTCACCAGAACGCACGACCGGGCGCGACGCGCCTACGGGTATTTCCGCGAGACATGGCCACGTCAGACGATATTTGTCGGGACCACCAACGAGTCCTTTTATCTTAAGGATACGACCGGCAACAGGCGGTTCCTTCCGGTCAAAACCGCTGAAATCGATCTGGAACGCCTAAAAGCTGATCGCGATCAATTATGGGCAGAAGCATCCTTTTTGGAATCGCAGGGCATGTCCATAGGGCTACCGAAACACTTGTGGGAAACGGCAGCCGTGGCTCAGGAAGAACGGCTGCAAACCGATCCTTGGCTTGATATATTGGTCGAAGTACATGGCACCGTCAAAAACGGCATTGAGCGAATTTCCACTATAAGCCTGTTCGATGAGCGCCACCTAAATATCCATCCAAGCCAGCAACAGCAGTATCACCCAAAACGTCTTGCGGAATGCATGCGAAAACTTGGCTGGGCGGGTCCGAAAAAACTTCGGATCGAAGGTAACGTGGTTCGCGGATATGAGCGGCCTTCGGACAAAATCGACACCCCTGAAATTTAAGCGTGATCAAGAGATTGCACCCGATAGCGTCTAAGGCCGCAGTCGCGAAGATGGTGCAAATTTTAAGCGGTCAACAAAGGAGCCATTATCATGACCAAAATACAAGTAAAACTGTCGACGGTCGTCTATCCGTCGATTTCAGAGGCTTACGAAACCCTAAACAACAAAAAGGAAAAGCTTGAACTTGGTGCCGATATCAAGTGCGAGGTGCTAATAAAGGACCTCAGCTGTATGTTCAACGCTCGTGATGAAAAGAAGGACCAACTCGGGCAACGTAAGATTGTTCATTGGACCACAGTTCAAAGCTCAAGATTCGGCACTAAATGCTTTGCCGCGAAATTGGACGATGGCAGCTTTCTTGAGTTAGGCCTCAAGGAGAGTATCAAGCATATCGCAAAAGGCGGAAAATCCTAGTGTGCCATGTGTACCACCGTACCGGGTGGCGGGGGTGCCGGTGGCTCTCCCCGCCACCCAAAAAAAATCATCCCCCCTTGTTTTTGGGACATGGAACACATGGAACGACGGTACACCACCGACATGCCGTCACGGGGTGACCTCTTGCAAAATGGCCAAGAATCTTTTCGGTCATTTTGGGGATTTCAAACCCCGTCGGAACGGGCCTTCGCGGCCCTTGGATATGTCCTGGAATGTCTTCGAAATCCTTTTGGTCATTTACGTGTCACCGCGTCGCATATTTCCGAAACCCGCAAGATATTCCCCTCGAATTTCGCCTGTGTTTTTCTGGTTCCAGAATATGAACCAGCAAGGAGACCCTGATGGAAACGCCACATGTTACGATCATGAAGTGGAACCGAAAGCGCACCAATTCGGTGGGCAAAACCGTGCGCCAGCGCCGCTATGCCGTCAGCTATAAATGCCCTGAGACCGGCAGCCGCCGTAGGGTTTCCCTGCCAACCAAAATTGAGGCCGAGGAATACCGGCAGGCCCTTATGGCCGAGTTCGCAGGCGAGAAGTATTTCAACCCCAACACCAATCCCACCGTGGCTGAGGTGGTCGATCATTGGGTCGATGCCAAGCGCGGCAACGTGAAGGCCCAGACCATTCGGGGCTATCAGCCGCTGCTGAAGATCATCGTGGGCCCCTTGCTGCAGGGCACACCGCAAGAGCGTGTCACCTATGCCATGACCGGCAACAAGCCGCATCGCGACACCAAACTTTTGTTGATGTTGGGGGATTACAAAGTGTCCGAATTGGCCACGGCGCAGCTCCGCCGCTGGCACAATCTGGTGCGCGAGGAAGTGGGTGCGCATACTGCCAACCGCGTCATGTCGATGCTGAAGGGCATTCTTTCGCTGGCCGAAGAGGATTTCGGGATGCGGGTCTGCTCGTTCCCAACCAACCTTGCGCGGCGCAAGTCAAAGCCGAAGAAGGACATCCTGAGGCCCGGCGAAGTGGCTGAGTTGATTACATTCGCCAAATCCGACAAGGCGCGGGGCGTCTTTTACGCATTTCCGTTCCTCACAGGCGTACGCGTCGCTGAACAGCTGGGTCTTTTGTGGGAGGACGTGGATTTGGACCGTAACGTGATTTCGATCCGCCGGGTTCTTGAGCGTGACGGCACAACGACCGATGCGACCAAGACCGAGGCGGGTGAGCGGGAAATCCCGATCTCAGCCACCCTGCGCACGATGTTGCTGGAGTGGAAGCTGATTTGCCCGCGCTTGGATGGAAAACTCTATCGCGTCTTCGCGGGCCCGGGTCAGCCGCAACAATGGCCCCTGCCCCGCATTGGCGGTGGTGGCCCGATCCTGTATTCGAATTTCCGCAAACGCTACTGGCAGCCAGCCTTTGAACGCGCAGGTGTTCGTTACGTCACCCACCATTCAGCGCGACACAGCTTCGTGTCGACCCTCCAAGCCCAAGGCGTCGAAGTTGGTCTTGTGGCCAAACTTGCGGGTCACGCCAATCCCGCTGTAACGCTGGGCCATTACACCCAAGCCGTTCGCGGCGGTGCCGATGCCGTTGCCATTCTTGATCTTGCATACCAGTCCCATTGAACCAAAGCGCCCCGTGGCCGCGAGAGGGGCGCTGCCGCCCCAGTGGGGTGGACGCAGCCGGGAGATGGGACTCGGGCGTCCAGCATGCCGCGCGTGGCGCGGGTGGTGGTGGCCCGTGGGCATGGTGGCCCGTGGGCGGCGAGTCCAGAACCGCTAGGCCAATGGGGCAATTCGGCCCAATCAGCGATTGCTATAAGGCAGCTCGCTAGAGTCAGAAAGTGGGCAAGCCGGTGTCGCTAGAGTCAGAGGTTGGATATCAATCTGGCACATGGTTGGGAAACGCCGTGGGCGACAATTTTGGAAATTGATTTACAAATGCTACACTGGGCACATCTCGGCATAATAATTGCAAAGCGGCATTTGATCAAACACCACTGAATGGCGGCTTTCCGAAAGGTCGCTAGCCAACGCGTCTACCATGTCACAAACATGCGAACGGCTGTCTGCTCATTACATAAAGTGGCTACTTGCCTTCGGCTTGCCGTCCGTAATCTTCGGCGTCAAACCACCCGCGCGACTCTTTTACCTTGAGGTTGTCACCAACCTCCCACTCTTCCCAGCCCCGAATGTTCAGTGGATTTCCACTGGTTGCGTCGTGGCCAGTGAATGTCCAAACGAAAATCACATGAGTTCCTGAACAACGCACATCATCACAGGTAAGCGTCAAATCTGGGACATCGGCATAAAAGCCTGCGGCCATGTCCTGTACGCGCGACCGACCGCTCCATGGGTCACCATTATTAATTATGATTTCGCCATCTTCTGCGTAGAAAGAGGCCACCGCCTCTGCGGACTTAGAGTTCCAAGCTGCAGTATATTCTGCAGCCATCTTGGCCACGGCTCGAACATCAATCATCGTATCACCTTTCCAAATTAAGATACCAAGACCATGACATACAGCCTTATCAAGTCCAGAGTAATTTGGTGCCGAATATTGGGTGCGGCCTGCGATGGCCGCCATTCGCTACATTGGAGAAAACGGGCGCTCTGGCTCGAACCGGACCTTAGCTGCACACTGTTCGAAGATCTGCAATGGCCGACAGCCGTTGCATTCTTCTTGAGGCGATTTCCAAAGCCCATTATTTCAGTTCGCCCAGCGCCTTGATCTGCGCCAAAGCCACTTGGAGTTGACTGTCGGATAATCCACGCAGCGAGGTCATGGCCTCAGCCTCAAACTTGAGCCTGTTCGGGCTGACGTCATCATCAAAAGAGCCAACAGGGAAAAACTCCCGAAGCGGAACGCCCAGCGCTTTTGATATTGCCAGAAGTGTGTCGAGAGCTGGCAGGCTTTTGCCACGCTCAATGTTGGAAACGGCTTCGCCGGTTCGACCGATTTGCTCCGCCAATTGGTCTTGGGTCAGCCCGGCCTTGCGGCGCGCTGAACGCAATTGGCCAGACAAGTAAGCTTTGAATGTATTGTCCATGCCATGAAGTAGGCTTTGGATGGCAAGCGCATAAACCGAGTAGAGTTCGATTATCTTTGCGATTTTAGACCATACTTCGTATTCAGGGAATAATCTTGAATAATTACGAAGTGGGCTTTGCGTGGATAGTAAATTTTCAGACGATCTAGTAATTGGTGCAATTGATGTTGGCTCTCCCAAGAATATGGGCTGGGCAATTATTCAGGGTTCAGAAAAGCAAACCGGCCAAGACCTCGATGAGTTTATCAATAGGTTCGCCACAGCATCGACCTCAACACCTGCGGCGCTGGGCTTTGAGGCACCATTGTTTATCCCCTGCCGCAGTGAATTGAGTACGATTACCAAAGGACGAATTGGCGAAGGAAATCGGGCCTGGTCGGCACATGCCGGTGCAGCCGTTTCCACTATTGGTTTGGCCGTCATGACCTACACGCTCCGCAATTTAAAACAACGAATGGACAAACGAGCCGCGACACTAGATTGGCGGAAATGGCCCAAGGGCAACGCCATGCTGGTTTTTGAGGCTTTCGTGAGCGGTAGCAATCACGCTGGGCCAGATGAGCACCACATTGATGCCCTTTCAGCAGCCGAAGGCTTTCAACAAGCTCTTCCTGATCTGGACGCGGCAAACGCTGTGACAGGGGATGAGGTTCTTTCCCTTGCGGGCACCTGTCTCATTCGAACAGGTTGGAGCGAAGCCAGTGTGGATTTGTTAAAGCAAAGTTGCCTTGTCATCCGGCCACCGGCAAAGGGGGAAGCCCAAGAAAGGGCAACGACCGCCCCAAGTCGCGGATCCGACTATGCGTGGGAAGCCAATCCAGAAAACCTCGCATACGAGGCGTTTATCGGACCCCTTTACAAAGATGATAGAGGAAAAGGCGACATCGAACGGCTGTACCAGATTGCCGAGATCAACGGCTTCACTGGGCGTCGTGAAAAATATGCTCACATGAACAAGGGCCAACAGGTCATGGCGCTGCGCGGACTCCTTCGCCCATTATGGCGATCTGGCGACATCAGGACCTCCTAGCACCTCGTCGCGGGGCCATGGTGCCGCCACGCGTCCCGCCTCGATTCAGAGATGGACCAGTGGACCGTGCCACTGCTCTCATATGCCTCGGACCCCGGTCTCGTCGTGCCCAGCGCGGTGGTCCATCTATATGGTCCATCTGCACCGGCGGTCCATGCACAGGTGGGCCACGGGCCGTTTATTGGGCCCTCGTCAGGGGTCCCCAACGCCCAATTGAGCTTTGAACGCCTCAACGGCAGCAATAATTGCGCCAAGATTTATCGTCGTGTTTTTCTGATGTTTTTGGGAAACGAAAAGGCGACATCACATGGGAATTTATTGGGTTTTGGACCGGACCACCGGCGAGGAAATTCTGGTGGACGGCGACACGGTGGCACGGGTGATCCGGGTTGAGATCAGCTACATCGACTGGTGTATCGAAACCGACGGGCGGTTTGAAAACGGGAAATGGAGGGTGCGGTAATATTTGACGAAAAGGGCGGGAAACTGCAGTTCGCTGCACGCTGCACCAAAGTCTGCTTTGCGGATAAAACTGCAGTAACTTTCGTTCATTCTAACGACCACCTACGATGCGAAACGCGTAAGAAACTAACCATAATCGATGCGGTGTTTACGGAGAGAATATTCGTGCTATAGTTGATCCACCAGCCAACTTTTTAGGAGATTTTTCAAATGAATGTTGTATGTAAGTTTGTTTTCCTTTTCGCAGCCGGAGCATTTTTTGCTGGCAGTTCTGCGAGTTCCCACACCCTGAAGACATGGGAAGATGTGTGCAAAGGTGTTGATGCAACACAGCCAAACAGGTTTTTGATGTGTGAATTGCTGAGACAGCCCCCCAAAAAGAGCCCCATTGTCTTTGATGCGCACCGTGCCCAAGACGGAGAGGGTATTTGCAAAAAGATATTGGGCTATGCAAACCACGGTAAGGTCGCCAAATGGCGAAACGAGCCCACAGGGCAGTTCGCGTTGAATTGGTGTTGGGACTGACCTGCAGCTCAATGGAAAGACATCACCACGTCCCACGCTGTTAAACCAACCACATGCACTGTACACAGATGCCATGGCATAGTGACTCTTGCTGGCCCTTCACTGGGCCAGCTTCAACTCAATCTCTGCTCTTCCCCACGCATTGCAAAGCATGGCCTGCTGGACCCACAGTCAACCGCAATAATGATCGCGCGGTGGGTTAATCGGTGGGAGTGAAAAAATGGAGGCAATTTTATTGTTTTAAAACAATAAAATAGACTTGTTATTATACGGACACCTCCTCCGCCACCACAGTTATCTATGTGTTTGATTAATAGTAGTTAAATTTGAAATTATGTGAGTAAGACCATATTTTTACCTATACAACGCATTGCAACCTCTTAAGTTAAGGACGTCTGAGAAGAGCCACGTCAGCGACCGCACCAACACTCGGCATCCTATCCTGGAAGCTATCCCCCACCCCCCGGGGTATGCCACTGCCGGCCGCTAATTTCTGTAATGGACTCCTCGCCTTCCAGTTTCAGACGGTGCTGGCTGACATCGTCGTCAATTGAGCCAACAGGAAAGAAGTCCCGGAATGGTTTGCCGAGATCTTCCGATTGGTATTCAAAAGCCACATGACGTTAACAAAACTCCCGCTTCATTTTGTGTCCTGATTTCGAGGCTGCCATTTTGTAGATTTTCAGTTTCGAAGGATGAACAAAATGGACGAACTAAACGTTGCAGCAGCAATCACGATGCAGATGCCCGAGCAACTGGGCTGGTCGGTCCAAGCTGAGGATCGATCTTGGTCGGGCAAGGATTTGCGGGGCTTTCTCGTTTGCATCGGTGAACGGGCAGATCAGCCAATCAACCTGTCAGTTTCAATGTTGTTCGAGTTGACTGGGAACGGTGGAACGGTACGGTCGGGGGAATGATACCCAGAGGAGCCAAAATGACTAAGAAAATTCCATGGATTCAAACCGTATCTGGGAAGAAGTTCCCGCTGGACAAACCTGACCTCGATCAAATCGATATAGAGGACATCGCTCATGCGCTTTCGATGCTCTGTCGCTTTAACGGTCAATGCACCAAGTTCTATTCTGTAGCTGAGCATTCTGTTCATGTGTCGTACGAAATTGACCCGGAATTGGCGTTAGTTGGATTATTGCACGATGCCGCTGAGGCTTATCTTGGTGATGTGCCTTCTCCTCTGAAAAAGAAGTTACGTCGGTTCACTAAATTCGAGAATCGGATGGAAGCAGCGATTGGCAAGAAATTTGGTGTGGATGCCAAACTGTTCAAGAATAAGGAATTAAAGCGCGCTGATATTCAATTGCTCGTGGACGAAAAGGAAGTTGTAATGGTTCCTGAACCCGAGCCGTGGCCAGATAACGCTCCACCCATCAAGAACACTGACAGGATTGAATGTTGGTCGCCAGAGGACGCGAAAGCGGCCTTTTTGAGCCGCTTTCATGAACTGCTTGCCGCTTGAACCGGGAGTTCTAGAAATTCGTAACAACAACGGGTTAACGCCATTGGGCCGTCGGCTTCGCTGTTGTTCGAGTGGATTGCGAGCGACGGATGGGGGCTGATCAGATTCTCTCCCAACAACTTGAAGCTAGGCCTTCGCTCACTATGCATCAGGCCAAAAGAGCATAGTTCGCGACGCCACAATTTGGCTTGAGTTCCAATTTGCGCTATTCTGTTTTGCAAATAAATTCGAAATCTTTATAATTGGAGAACAAAATGCGCCTTCCCTTTGTTACCAGTAATCTTCGCATTGGCGTTATTTCAGCCTTTGTGGTCTTAGGTTTTAACAGCCCAGTATTGGCGGATCATCACCCTTATTATTTTGTCGGCTCCGGAACCAGTAAACATTCGCTTTGGACGACATCAAATTGTGGCCACGGGATTTCTTGCGTTGAATTTGGACATCACTGTGAGGCTGATCTGTATTCATCTCAGGGCACTCTCGATGTGGCATACAATATGGCCCAGCGCGGCGAGAAGATATATATTCGTGAAAACCAAAGTCCGTATGATGTAGTTTGCACACTGGTTCCAAATTAACATGGGTCCAAGCTTCTTGGGTCTTTACCGGGTTCACTGTTGTTGGATCTGACTGGGAACGATGGAACCGCACTATCGGATGGATGCCCAGCGCTCAGGGTGACCTCTTGTTTCGGTCCGTTCCGAAACAAACTTCCACTTTCCCAAGATCTAAGAAAACATGGCCCAATTTCGCCTGCGCACCGAATTTCCGAGGCAATTCCAATGTGCGTTGACACCAATAATTGCAGTAAGTCGGAAGAGGGCGGATGAGGCAGGATGTGGCCGGATGCGTCATAATAATAAGGGATTACCAGCCACAAGTTCAGCTGCACTGGGAAAACCGTCATGTCATTCAGTAAACGGGATTTTGAGGTGTTTTGGTATTGTTTGACAAAGTGGACAGTTCGGTTGGGAAAATTCTGACGAAACGCGCCAAAGCCCTTTTAATTAGGGCTTAAACGCACATGAATTGGCCTGCTAAAGGGTGGTTTTAGGAGCGTTTTGAGGATTGGAACTGTCCACTTGAGTGGAAAGTTCTTTTTTGAGTGGACAGAAAGCACATTCACGTAGTGTTTTCAGTAAGATAGGTTAAAAAGGAAAGTCTTGTTCTGACCTTGGAACTTTCCACTGGATTTGGTGTGGAAGTGTAGAATTGAGATGTAATTCGCAGTTTATTGCTGCCTTTACAGCGAGGTGAAAACTTATAGCGTGGTACCATTATCGTACAATGCCGAGAAACTCCCTGTGGAATACTTCCGTTAATCCTTGATTGCGATAGAATGTAGGAACATCGATGAAAACGAAGAGTACCAAGGCCACTAAGTCAAAGCTCGTTCTTTACGGAGGGCTACTTTTCTCGATTTTTTGGTTGGCACTGCTTGCTGCAATGGTGATCTCAACGAAACCATGCCCAGGCACATTGGGTTACACAGGACTAAACTCTGAAAGCTACAGGAGCTTCATATCTTGCAGAGACGTTAATGAACTTGGTGATTTTCTCGCGGGTGCATTTGCTCCGCTTGCGTTCCTTTGGCTGGTTATCACAGTGTTCTTGCAGTCCAAAGAGCTGGCAGCTCAGCGCGAAGAACTATCATTTGCGACAGAAGCGGCTGACAAACAGGCGGATTTTTCTGGAAAGCATGTCGCAATACTAGAAGGAGAACAGCAGAAAGCCCTACTTGAAGCAGCCGCGAATTCGATAGGCTTTCGGTTGCGGACAAACCAAGACTTTGCGAAAGTCGAATATTACCCTCCTGATGGGGGAACTAAGTATGTAGAGCTTGTTCCGGTGTCTCCAGAGACTGAAAAACGTTGGAATGACTTTGATGACCGGCTCGTACACTGGTGCTCCCAAGAGTTGCAGCGGAATTTCGATACTCTGAAAGAAAGACCAGCAGCTGAGAACTCAAACCTATTTGCGCCCCTTCAATTTGAGACGGTATTCTCAGCAATCGAAGATGCAATGACCATCGCACCGCGACTTAAGGAAGTTGGTCGAGCCCGTATGAAAGCAATGGGTATTGATAGGCTTCACAAAACAATGGTCACAATCAAAACCTTTCTCGCCCCTTAAAAGCGTCTTGAGCGCGCCCAGAAGGTGGACGCACCGATCCGGCCCGATCAAGTTACCAACCCAATTTATGAATCTGTTTGACCTGGACGGCGTGTGGCATCCGTTATACGGTGTCAAAAAAGAAAGGCTACACAGGTGCAGGGCTTCACATTTATTGACCTTTTCGCAGGTATCGGCGGGTTGCGGCAGGCAATGCAAAGTGTTGGCGGCCGGTGCACGTTCACTTCTGAATGGGACAAATTTGCCAAAATAACTTATGAAGCAAACTATAGGGACAATCGCCCTATAGCTGGAGATATTCAGATAATTGACGCTGGATTGATCCCGGAGCATGATGTGTTGTGTGCCGGATTTCCTTGCCAGCCATTCAGTCTTGCGGGAGTTTCAAAAAAGAATTCGCTGGGTCGGGCGCACGGCTTTCTAGACGAAACCCAAGGGACACTATTCTTTGATGTGGTAAGGGTTCTTAAGCTCCATCGACCCTCCGCCTTCATGTTGGAGAATGTGAAGAACCTGCGCAGCCATGATAAAGGAAAAACCTTTGATGTAATCATAGCCGCGCTTGAACAACTTGGATACACAGTAAAGGTCGAAGTCATTGATGCTCGACATTTCTTGCCTCAGCATCGACAACGCATCGTTATCGTTGGATTTCTAAAAGACACAGGGTTTGAATTTTCCAGCCTTAAGTTGCCTCCCAAGGGGAAAATTAAACTTGGGTCAATTCTTCACCCTGAAGACGGCTCAGAAGAGCCTGAAAGCCATTTCACACTCGGCCCGGATGCTAAAGTGAACCCCAAATACACGCTATCAGACCACCTTTGGCAGTATTTGCAAAACTACAAAGAAAAGCACGCCAAGGCCGGGAATGGCTTTGGATGTAGCGTCGTCGGGGCTGATGACGTATCTCGCACGCTTTCAGCACGTTATCACAAAGACGGATCAGAAATCCTCATTGACCAAGGGCAAGGCAGTAATCCACGCCGCCTTACACCCCGTGAGTGTGCGAGGTTAATGGGTTATGATGACACGTTCCAGATTCCGGTTTCAGATACTCAGGCCTATCGCCAGTTCGGCAACAGCGTCGCCGTCCCTGTTTTCAAAGCCGTGGCAGAAATTATGGCTCCTCACATTGCTTTGTCGCTTGATTCAAGAAAATTGATTGCGGTGTGAGCGGATTGCTTTAGACCCTTTAGAGCTGTGTTTTGGGCGGCGTTGAGTTCTTAGGCTGCAAACAAGGTCACTGAAAGATGCTAGATACCTCAGTCTATAAAAAGTTGGCTCACAACGACACTGGTGCGG
>JAJFIC010000093.1 GCA_021775315.1 Paracoccaceae bacterium | reverse complement strand
AGATATTTCCGGGTCAGGCCGTAATGCTCGACATAATTTACCAGTTCCAACTGCCATATGGCGACCGAGGCCTGATAGGCAAACAATGCCACGCCCAGCCATCCGCCGATAGCAAAGGCAAGCATCAGCGCCAGCAGTTCCAGCGCGAAATAGCGGAAAAACGGATTTGACGGATGCCAGACTGGCAATCCACGCCGCGCCAACATCGCCTTTTCCGCCCGCCAGGCCGAGGCAAAACAGCCAACCAGCACACGCGGGAAAAAGCGGTGGAACCCTTCGTTATAACGCGCCGTCACCGGGTCACGCGGCGTGCCCACATAGGAATGGTGCACCAGCAAATGTTCGCTGCGGAAATGGCTGTAGAGCGTAATCGCCATCAGACCATCGCCCAGCCAGCGTTCAAACCGGTTTTTCTGGTGCATCAGTTCGTGCGAATAATTGATCCCGACAGTGCCTGACGAGACCCCGACGCCAAACATCAGGGCGATCTGTTCCCAGCCTGTCAATCCGCCATGGGTGGCCACATAGATGCTGCCAAACACAATCACCACCTGTATTGGTAACCAGATCAGGGTGATCAGGCGATACCAGAATAGCTGTTCATCCGGGGTTTCCGGATCGACATTTTTAAGGTTCTGCCCGACCAGCAGATCCAGAAACGAAAACAGGCCCCAAGTGTATGCCGGGATTATCAACAGCCACCAACCGCCAAGCAGGATCGCGATGGCGATCAACGGAATAAAGCTGAGCGACAACCAGAACGGCAATGCATTTTTCAGCTTGGCAACTTCGCTGTGCTCGTTCATTGACCTGCTCCACTTGGTAATTTTGCGCATAGGTTAGACCTTGTGAACCGGTAACTCAAACTTTCAGGTTGGGCCGCGACGCTAAGTCATAGGCTTTGCGCATGACGGTTGGCAGGTCGCTTGGTTGAAACGCTGATTTGTTGATGAATTCACCTTGCATCGGGGTGGTGTTCAGCGGCGCGTCGGTGACGTGAATTTCCAACAGCAGATGGAAATGCGTGAAGGTATGGCGCACTTCACCCGGCAGCACACGCCAGTTTGCCTCAAACGGCGGAGCAACCGTGGCGACATCGCCCCAATCACCGCCGGGCCAACCCAGCATACCCCCCAGCAGGCCCTTGTTCGGGCGGCGTTCCAACAAAACAGCACCGTCGCTGCGCGTGGCGATGTAAGCGATGCCTTTGCGCACCGGCTTGGCCTTTTTTGGCGTTCTGGCAGGCAAATCTGCCGCGATCCCTTGTTTGAGGGCCAGACAATCATCGCGCAAAGGGCACAAGCCACAAGTAGGATTGCGGGCGGTGCAGATCGTGGCCCCCAAATCCATTACGGCCTGCGCGTAATCCCCGGCGCGCAGGCGCGGTGTCAGGGATTTCGCATGTGCCACCAGTGCAGGCTTTGCCTGTGGCAGCGGCGTTTTGAGGGCGAACAGACGCGCCATGACCCGCTCGACATTGCCATCGACCACGACTTCTGAGCGGCCAAAGGCAATCGCGGCGATTGCCCCGGCTGTATAGGGTCCAATACCCGGCAGGGCTTGCAATTCGGCGGTCGTTTGCGGAAACCGCCCGTCATATTCACTGGCAATCAGCCGGGCGCATTTCAGCAGGTTGCGCGCGCGGGCATAGTAGCCAAGCCCGGCCCACGCGGCCATGACCGTATCATCGGCAGCATTGGCCAAAGCCTGTACGCTGGGCCAGTTTTCGGTGAATTTCCGAAAATACCCGCCAACAGCGGCAACAGTGGTCTGTTGCAACATGATTTCTGACAGCCAGACGCGATAGGGATCGGGCAATTCGCCGCCACGACTGCGCGCAGGTGGCATACGCCACGGCAGATCGCGCGCGTTTTCATCATACCAATCCAACAGCCGACCGCTTAGGACGCATTCACCATCACGCAAGATTTATTGCCCTGTTCACATCAATACACTGGTAACAATTTGCCATCGCGTTAGAATAGCGACAGAAACGGATAATGACAGCCATGACCAGCCGCAAACCGCAATCACCGCGTAAAGATATGCGCAAAGACTTGGGCAAAGCGCCGCCCAAGCGGTCGACGCGCGGCTTTGTGCAAACAGGCGGCATTCTGCATCAACGCATTCGCAAAGCCACCGAAAAGCGCGGATTTGTTGAAACCCGGCTGTTAACCCATTGGGCTGAATTCGTGGGCGAGGCCACCGCCGCCGTCGCCAAACCAGTCAAGGTTGGCTATGGCAGGCAAGGCTTTGGCGCGACGCTGACATTGCTGACCAATGGCGCCAATGCGCCGATGTTGCAGGCGGATTTGCCAAAGATCAAGGACCGGGTCAATGCGTGCTATGGCTATGCTGCGATTTCACATATTCGGATCACGCAGACCTCGGCCACCGGATTTGCCGAAACCCAGACAGCGTTTGCATCGGCACCGAAAACACCCGATCCAAAACCCACTGCTGACCCGAAAAAGGCCGCGGCCTTTGCTGGTCAGGTTGCCAAGGTCGAGAACGAGGGGCTTCGGTCTGCTCTTGCGGCCTTGGGGCAGAATATTCTAACACGTAACACAGGCTGACTTCGCAAAGGTATCACCTCATGTATCGCAATCTTTTCCCGTCAATCTTAATTCTCGCTCTGGTCGTGGGCGGCAGCGCCGTATGGCTGCAATCACAAGGCACACCCGACACTGGCAGCACAGAGCTGGCGGAACTGAACCAGTTGATTGATGTCACGGACGTTCAGGCCACCGATGGTGAGACGCCCGAGCTGATCGAAATGACGATGGGTGACGAAAACGCACCTGTGACGGTGGTTGAATATGCCTCATTCACCTGCCCGCATTGTGCCACATTCCACATCAATGTTTTTGGCGAACTCAAGACCAATTATGTCGACACCGGCAAAGTCAAATTCATCATGCGCGACGTTTATTTTGACCGTCTTGGCCTGTGGGCTGCGATGTTGGCGCGCTGCGAAGGGCCGGATAAGTTCTTTGGCGTGTCGGATCTGATTTACAAGCGGCAGCGCGAATGGACCAGCGGCGGCAGCAATGCTGAGATCGAAGCCAACCTAAAGAAACTTGGCCGTATCGCCGGAATGAACGACGAGGCGATGGATGCCTGTATGCGCGACGGCACCAAGGCGCAGGCGCTGGCCGATCTGTTTCAGGAAAACGTGGCGCGGGACGGTGTTGAATCCACCCCGACATTCCTGATCAACGGCAAGCTTTATTCCAACATGAACTACACCGATTTCAAAGACGTCCTTGACGGCTTGTTGCCTAAATAAGAATGGCAAATACCACTTTGAAGGGCCTGAAGGTCGTTGAGCTTGCGCGTATTCTGGCTGGCCCTTGGGCTGGTCAGACGCTTTCTGATCTGGGTGCGGATGTCATCAAGGTCGAAAGCCCGGCAGGCGATGATACCCGTCGCTGGGGGCCTCCCTTTGTGACCCGCGACGAGGACGTATCAGCCTCGTATTTCCATTCCTGCAATCGCGGCAAGCGATCTGTCACGGTGGATTTCGCCAGCCCGGAAGGTCAGGAAACCATCCGTCAACTGGTGACGGATGCCGATGTTCTGATTGAGAATTTCAAGTTTGGTGGCTTGGCCAAATACGGGTTGGATTATGATAGTCTTAAGGCGATCAACCCGCGACTGGTCTATTGTTCCATCACCGGATTTGGCCAGACCGGGCCATACAAAGCCCGCGCCGGATATGATTTCCTGATGCAGGGCATGGGCGGCATCATGTCCGTGACGGGTGAACCGGGTGGCCAGCCTCAGAAAATGGGCGTCGCCGTTACCGACATCCTGACCGGGCTATACAGCGTCATCGCGATTGAGGCTGCGTTGTTGCAACGCGAGCGCACGGGTTTGGGCCAGCATATCGACATGGCCTTGCTGGATGTGGCTACGTCAACCATGGCCAATCAGGCGCTGAACTATCTGACGACAGGTAAGGCACCGACCTCAATGGGCAACGCGCATCAGAACCTGACGCCTTATCAGGTGTTTGACTGTTCGGACGGCTATATCATCATCGCCACGGGCAATGACGCGCAATACCAGCGGCTATGCGCCCTGTTGGGCGTCGACGATATGGCGCATGATCCTGACTATCTGACCAATGCGGCCCGGCTGGCCAATCGGGTTAAGATGACTGAACGGCTGGATGCGGCGACCAAGCGTTTCACCAAGGCCGATTTGCTGGCCGCGTGTGAGGCAAAGGGCGTTCCTGCCGGTCCGGTCAATGATCTGGAAGAGGTGTTTGACGACCCGCAGGTCATCGCGCGTGGTATGCAAATCGAACTGGGCGGTGTGCCGTCTGTGCGCTCGCCCTTTGTGTTTTCAGACGCGGAATTGGCGCATCACCGTCCATCACCCAAACTGGGTGAACATAATGACGAGGTTCTGGGCGGGCTTAAGCGGTCTTCGGACTGATCCCGGCCGCGGCCAGAACTTGATCAAGCGCGGTCCAATCCTGAATTTCCAGACGCACCGGTACTGTTAACACCCTGAGCTTGAATTCTTCAGGCAGGCGCGTTGCGTCCTTTTCGGTGGTGACCATTTGCGCGCCTTTGAAAAATGAATCCGTTTCCAGCCGCGCCATCAGACGCCGCGTCAGAGGTTGGTGGTCGGCCAGTGCTTCGGCCTGAATGATCTCGGCCCCCAGTGATTTGACCGTGGCAAAGAATTTGGCGGGATGGCCGATTCCGGCAAAAGCCAGAACTTTGGTGCCTTTCCAGTCCATTCCGGTTTCCAGTGGTTTCAGGTCGCCCTCAATCACCGGCAGCGCCCTGATCGGCTGCGCTTTGGCAAATCGCGCACGGACCTTTGGTTTACCGATCACCAGAACCATATCGGCGCGGCCAAGACCGTCCTGGGCCAATTCGCGCAAAGGTCCGGCGGGGAAAATCCGGCCATTGCCAAACCCGGCCACGGCATCGACCACGATGATCGACACATCTTTGGCCAGTGTCGGGTTCTGAAACCCGTCATCAAGCAAGATCACATCAGCCCCGGCGGCCACCGCAGCAACGGCCCCTTGATGTCGGTCACGCGCCACCCATGTCGGGCAAAAGGCCGCCAGCAACAAAGGCTCGTCCCCGACCTCTGCCGCCTTGTGTCGGCGCAGATCAACCGCAAGCGGGCCATTGGCCGAACCACCATAACCCCGCGACACCACATGCGGCGTGTAGCCCATGGTTTTCAGCCGATCGGCCAGCGCAATAACTGTCGGCGTCTTACCAGTACCGCCGATATTAAGATTGCCGATGCAAATCACCGGTACGCCGACCTTGTGCCACGGTCCATTGCGCAATCGTCGCGCACCGGCCCAGCGCCACAGCCACGCGACCGGCGTCAGCAGATGCGCCAAAACGCCGGGGCGATCCGCTGGGTTACGCCAAAAGGCGGGCTGTTGCATTACTGGCCCCCGTTTGATTGCGTGGGCTGATCGAGCTGGTCTGGTTGATCCGGTTGCGCGGGCAGATAGCTGACCAGCAATTCAAGCGCGCGGTCGGTAACCTCGGCCCCGCTCGAACTAATCTCCCACGCGGCATGGGCCATTGCGGCGGCTTTGTCCGGTGACAGAACCCGGCCAACTGCCTTGACCAGATCGTCGGTGGTTTTCACCTCGACCGTTGCGCCAACCTCGGCCAGACGTTCGTAAATGTCGGCCACTTTGTGGACATGCGGGCCGTGAATGATCGCCGAACCAAGGGCGGCAGGTTCAAACGGGTTATGCCCGCCAATATCAACCAATGAGCCGCCCAGAAAACTGACCGGCGCGATGCGATACCACAGCCCCATTTCGCCCAATGTGTCCGCCAGATAAATCTGGGTCGAGGCATCCGGCACCTCGCCCTTTGATCTGACCGCAATGTCCCAGCCATCCGCGCGCAGTTTTCGGGCAATTTCCGGGCCGCGTTCGGGGTGACGTGGCGCAATAATCAAAAGCAATCGCTGGGCCGCGCGGGCGGCTTGCCGATGCGCTTTGGCGACGATGTCCTCTTCGCCGGGATGGGTCGATGCCGCCAGCCAGACCGGGCGACCGGACAGGGAATTGGCAAACCGCGTCCGCTCGGCTTCGTCATGGGGTAAAGCGGCCGAGCCTTCCTTGAGGGTTCCCGTCACCTCGATCCGGTCGCGCGGCAAGCCAAGGCGGTGCAGGTTTTTGGCGGTCACATCATCTTGCGCCAGCACAAAACTGAACCGTCTGAGCAGGGATTTGGCAAAGCCCGGAAACCAGCGCCAGCCTTCGTTGGTGGTTTTTGATATGCGGGCGTTAATCAGCACCATGGGAATGTGGGCTGCATCCGCCTCAAACATCAAAGCAGGCCAGATTTCGCTTTCCGTCCAGACGGCCAGATCGGGTTTCCAATGGGCCAGAAACTGACGCACAAAGGGCCGGATATCGACAGGAACATATTGGTGAACCGCGCTGTCAGGCAGGCGACCCGCCATCAGATTGGCCGAGGTCACAGTGCCGGTGGTGATCAGAAAATGCAGATCGGGTCGTTGATCGCCCAACCGGCGCACCAGTTCCAGAATGGACAGGGATTCACCAACGCTGGCCGCGTGAAACCACACCAGCAATCCATCCGGGCGGGATTTGCTGGCCGCACCCAGACGTTCCTTTATGCGGCTGGTATCTTCTTTTCCCTGAACTTTGCGTTCTTCCAACCGACGGGTCGCATAACCAGTCGCGCGTTCTGAGAACGCCAGATACAATGCAAGTCCAAGCGAATGGCCCATTAGGCGCGATCCTAGCCTAGTTCTTCGGTCGGACCAGCCGGAGCCTTTTCGTCGCGCAATTTGTGCAGATGAGCGATGAAATAGCGGTTATGGGCGTTATCAACATTGCGCTGTGCGGCGGATTTCCAGGCGTCATAGGCCGATTGGTAATCCGGAAAAATTCCGACGATATCAATCTGATCGACGTCCTTGAACGTGGTCGAGGTCGGATCAACCAGATCCCCGCCAAAAACCAGATGTAAACGTTGCGCCATGTCTTTAACTCCTGCTGCTTTTGGGTAATTCTAAAGCATTTCCAGTTTTCGTTGATACATCTTTTATCGGGTTTCGCGTTTCAGCAAACAGCGAAAGGCAGCGATAGCCGATACATATTAAACTGAAATTGCTATAGGGCAGATCGTGGCGGTTTAAAAGGTCTGTCAGACCTTCAGATGCGCCAGAAATCCGGCATGGACACCGGGACTGGCCGCCAGAACGCCGGGGGTCTTGGCGCCGGGGTCATTGAAACGCAGTGCCGCGCCAAACCGGTCTGTTGTCAGCGCACCTGCCTCGCGGCAAATCAGATCGCCCGCAGCGATGTCCCATTCCCATGCGTCGCGCAGTGTCACCATGCCGTCAAACCTTCCCTGCGCAATCAGGCATAACCGGTAAGCAAGCGAAGACCGGAAATGCCGCTCGACCGGGGGTGCGCCGCCCGGCCAGTGGTCAGCGTGCATCTGGGGTTTGGCGGCCAGAACGCGGGCGTCGGCCAGGTCCGTTCGCCCGGATTGTTGCATTGGCTGCCCGTTGACCCGCGCGCCCTGCCCGACCTCGGCCTGATAGGTCAGCTCGCGCATTGGCAGGTGAACCACGGCTGTGGTGACAACGCCATCTTCGGCAATCGCCAGCGAATGGGCAAAGGTTTTCTGGCCTGCGACAAAGGAACGGGTGCCGTCAATGGGATCAATGATGAAAACGCGTTTTGCGTTCAGGCGGGCGTGGTCGTCTTCGGTTTCTTCAGACAGCCAACCGTAATCGGGGCGCGCGTCCAGCAGTTCTGCCTTTAACATGCGGTCGATTTCCAGATCAGCCTCGGTCACCGGGCCTTGGCCATCGCCCTTGTCCTGAATTTCGTAGCTGCCGCGAAAGTGGCGCGCGGCGATACGGCCTGCGGCCTCTGCGGCCTCTAGTAACAGATCAAGATCAGGCCCCGGCAATCGTCAGCCCTTCGACCAGCAGGCTGGGTACCCGGCGCGACAGATAGGAACGGGCGTCATTGGCGGCGTGCAATGTCAGCAACATGTCGCGCAGGTTGCCCGCCACCGTACATTCGTTCACCGGGCCGGTGATTTCACCGTTTTCGACCCAAAATCCCGACGCCCCACGGGAATAATCCCCGGTTGTGGCGTTGATGGATGAACCGATCATTGACGTGATAATCAACCCCGTTCCCATTTCCTCAATCAGGTCATCGCGGCCAAGGTTGCCTTGCGTCAGATCCATGTTGCCCGCCGATGGCGACGGCGGTGATGACGTTCCGCGCGACGCATTTGCGGTGCTGGTCAGTCCAAGGTGGCGCGCGGTGGACAAATCAAGCGTCCAGCCGGTCAGCATCCCGTCAGCAACCACGTTGCGAGTGGCAACCGGCAAGCCTTCGCCATCAAAAGGTCTGGAGCCGGAAATCCTTGGCCGAAACGGGTTTTCGACCAGCGACATGCCCTTGGGCAGCACTTGTTCACCCATAGCATCGCGCAGCCAGCTTGACCCGCGCACGATTGAGGCGCCGTTGATCGCCCCCAACAAATGCCCGATCAGAGACGAAGAAATGCGTTCATCGAACAAAACCGGGTAGGCACCAGTCGGCGGGCGGGTCGGGTTGCGGCGCGACACGGCGCGTTCGCCTGCCAATTGCCCGATACCGCTGGCGTCAGGCAGATCCGCCTGAAAAACCCGCGATTCCCCGGCATAATCACGCTCCATCGTCAGACCCTCGCCCGATATGGCAACGCATGAGGTGGATCGTCCGGTGCGGCCATAGCCGCCTGAGAAACCGTTAGAAGTCGCAAGATGAATTTGCTGTGCGGAATAGCCAGCGGATGAGCCTTGCACTTGCGCCACGCCCTGAACGGCCTGCGCTGCGGCCTCGGCCATCAGGGCATCTTGTTCCAGATCTTTCGGGCTGGGTTCGGCTGACGGATCAAGCAGTTCCAGCGCGGCAACATCCCAAGAGGTCGCAAGTTCAGCGGATGTGGCCAGACCGATGGCGCTGTCTTCCGGGGCTTCGCGGGCCATAGCCACGGCGCGGGCCGCCATTTCAGTGATGGTTTCGGCGCGAATATCAGATGATGAAACGCAGGCCTGTCGCTGACCCAGCAAAACCCGCAGGCCAATATCAATGCCTTCGGCGCGTTCGGCATGTTCCAGCGCCCCCGACAGCACATCGACGGACACGGATCGGCCCGATACGGCCAGCGCGTCGGCATCATCGGCACCGGCGCGTTTTGCGGCCTCTAACAAAGACGCCGTCAGGTTTTCCAAGTTTTCTGGCATGTATCCCGCTTGATTGAGGCCCGTTCTATGGGTCCGATTAAAGCAATCGGGTGGCGGGGTTCAAGTGCGGCAGGCAAATCAACCTGCCTGCCGCAGTTCGTTTTATTGGATACGCTGGCCGTTTGCCAGAATAGCACCTTCGGCTGTCATTTCGATCTTGGTTTCAAAATGATCTTCGCCGACGGGTTTTGCAAACGCACCCAGCATCGCGCGGATACCCATTGAGGCATCTTCCGGGATAAGGCCAATCGCCATCAGCTTGTCCATCAGGCCAAAGCCGCCTTTCAGGCTTAGATTAACCTCGCCGATAGGCAGAGGCACGCCGCCAACCATCACGGGGTTTTCAAAGTTGAACACGACAGAGCCGTCACCATCCAAGTTTGCACCGCCAAAGGACACCAGCAATTCGTTCAGGTCCAGTGACATTGGCAACATAGGTGGCGCATCCATCTGGTCGATGTTTTCAAGCGTTTCGGGGTCCATCAGATCGACCAGAACCTGCACTTTGCCACTTAGATCAATTGCGACGGTTGCCGGATCGCGTGGGATGGATTGGCCCGGGTCAATCATTGACCAGATTGCTTCGCTGACGCTTAGACCGCGAATGGCGGTTTTGGCGAAAAAGTCGCTTGGCTCGTCTGATTTGGCAAGTGGAACTGAAAAGGCTATGCCGATCTCGTCATAGTTCAGCTTGACCGAAGGAAACGGAATTTCCGACGATGACATGGTCAGGTCAACGCCTGTTTGCGAGACCTCATAGGCGATCAATTCTGGCGAAACAATCACGTCCAGCAACCCACCGGTTGAACTGCCGGTCATTGCAAATTGTGTGTCGTCGGCACTTAGGCTGACGTCGATATTTGAAGCCCCGTATTGAAACACGCCATCAACCAAGAATCCGCCGGTCAACAAAGCCAGCGGGTTTTCGGCGAGATTTTCCGCCATCGTGAATGCGACAGCACCTGAAGAAGCGATATCCGCCATATCACCAGTCATCGAAAAGAAGCCTTCGCCGCCGGGTTCTTTGACGTTCACCACGATTGCCAGATCTTCCACTTCAAAAACCGAATCGATTTCGCGCTGGTCGTCATCTGATTTCTTGATCGCGTATTCAGAGCCTGTCTGACCGAAGCTCACCGCAAAGGTCATTGGAATGGACGTGCCTTTGACCGTCAGCGAATCAACCTTCATCGACATGGAGTCAAAGGTGGTGTTGATCCGAAAATCATCAGCGTCGCCGGACACGAGGCCCTCGAAATTAACGCTGTCATAATTGATAATGCCGACGGCCTGATCTTCACCATCCTCGGTCGCTTTGACCGTCAGGGGCATCGACGACGGAATCTCGATCGAGACTTCGCCACCGCCGGTTTCCTTAAGGGCAAAGGATTCGATCAAAACCGAAATTTCGCCATCTTCCTCAGGGATTTGCATGGTCACGACCATGTCTTTGACGGTCAGAAATCCACCTGACATATCCTCAGATCCGATGGACACATTGTACCCGACGGATTCGTAATATCCCAGAATACTATCCAGAACCTCTTGTGCGGTAATGTCCGCGAATGCAGGCAGGGATGCCGCAACGGACAGGCCCCCGGCCAAAATACTTGAATAGAAACCTGTTCTCATAACAACCTCACAAATTGGAACTACGTGTTCAGCATCCTCCCAATGCTGTGCCCCGTCAAGATTATAGCGCCCCTTGCGGCATTTCGCTTGCAATCAACCGCGGCCTAAGATTTTGTCCGCAATGTTGAAATGAGATGCCAATAAATGGGGGCGCGCATGGCCTGGTCACCTGACAAAACCGAAGTCAAAAGCTGGAACGAATGGGATACCCTTCGCCATGTGATCGTGGGGCGGGCAGATGATTGCCACATCCCACCGGAAGAGCCAGCACTGGATGCCAAAGTCCCCGAAGACAGCGATATGCGCGGTATGTGGGGCCGCCGGCCGCAAGAAACCATCGACCGCGCGAACGAGCTGTTGGACAATTTCGCCGGTATGCTGGAAAAACGCGGCCTGCGCGTGGATCGGCCAACACCAACCGATTTCTCGCTGCCTGCCACGACGCCGGATTTCCATACCGACAGCCAGTTCGGCTGTATGCCGCCGCGTGACGTTCTGTTGACGGTTGGGCAGGAAATTCTTGAGGCGACGATGTCCTATCGCTGCCGCTGGTTTGAATATCTGTGCTATCGCCCCCTGATGCAGCAATATTGGGAAGAAGACCGGAATTTCCGCCACGAAGCGGCCCCAAAGCCCCGCCTAAGCGACCGCGATTATCATCCCGATTACCTTTCGGAAAAAAACGGCGTCGATAAGCGTTTGAAATGGGCCGAGGAAAAATTCTTTGTCACAACCGAGGAAGAGCCGCTGTTTGACGCCGCTGACGTTCTGCGGTTTGGGCGTGATTTGGTTGTGCAGCACGGATTCACAACCAACCTAAAAGGCATCGAATGGCTGCGGCGGCATTTCCCCGACCACCGGGTGCATACCGTCAACTTTCCGGGTGACCCCTACCCGATCCATATCGACGCGACCTTCACGCCTTTGCGCCCCGGCCTGATCCTGAACAACCCACAGCGCCGCTTGCCACAAGAACAGCGCGAGATGTTTGAGCGCAATGGCTGGGAGATCGTGGACAGCGCCCAGCCTTCGCACAACTCACCCCCGGCGTTATGTTATTCCTCGACCTGGCTTTCGATGAACGTTCTGGTGCTTGACCCCAAAACCGTCTGCGTGGAAGCGTCGGAAGTGTATCAGATGGAACAGATGGACAAACTCGGCATGAACGTCATCCCCGTCGAACTCCGCGACGCTTACGCCTTTGGCGGCGGACTGCATTGCTGCACGGCGGATGTGTACCGGGATGGGGACTGCGAGGATTACTTTCCCAAAGGGTGATAGGTTTGGCGATTGGCTATGACGTAGGGCTATTTGCTGAATGGGGGCTTTCCGGGTACGGCTAAAGAAACTGTTCATTCAGAGGTGGTCAGATAGACAATTACTTTGAAAGCCCGTTTCGAGGTGTGACCCTCGACAAACAGGTAACGAATCCAAACATCATCGTCGGCCGATACAGCTACTATTCAGGTTATTACCACGGCCACAACTTCGATGACTGCGCCCGCTATCTCTCGTCCGACGAAGGCGCGGACCGGCTTGTTATTGGCAGTTTCTGCTCCATCGGCTCAGGTGCGGCGTTTATTGTGGCAGGCAATCAAGGGCATTGGAACGAGAATATCAAGACCTCTGATTGAAACGCACTCGCTCTCTGTTTCGTAGTGCGGGGGCTGCATCCGTCACAAGGGCCGACCATATCCCCCCCTCTGTCGAAAAACCCGAGGTCTGTCAGACCAAAAAGATGGACAGGCCCGGCATGAAATGATCGCACTCCGCGACATCTAAGCATTCGGCGGCGGTCTGCATTGCTGCTCGGCGGATGTGTATCGGGATGGCGCGTGCGAGGATTATTTTCGGGTGTCATGAAGAGACTGATTGCAGAGAATTGGGTTCCTGCTATTGAAAACAATAAATCATCGTCCGGCGTTGATATGTTGCGCGCCTCACAATTGGAAAGACACGCCATGCTGAACAATGACCAACTTGCCGAATGGGACCGCGAAAACTTTTTCCATCCCTCAACCCATCTTGCCCAGCACGCACGCGGCGAGACGCCGACGCGGGTGATAAGCTCGGGCGATGGTGTGCACATCACGGATCGTGACGGCCGGCGCATGTTGGATGCGTTTGCCGGGCTGTATTGTGTGAATGTCGGCTATGGGCGCACCGAAATTGCCGAGGCGATTGCAAAACAAGCGCATGAACTGGCCTATTACCATTCCTATGTCGGACATGGCACCGAGGCCTCGATCACCCTTGCCAAGATGATCCTGGACCGCGCGCCTGCGAATATGTCGAAGGTGTATTTCGGGCAAAGTGGCTCGGACGCGAATGAAACCAACATCAAACTGGTCTGGTATTTCAACAACATCCTTGGCCGCCCGCAGAAAAAGAAAATCATCTCGCGGTGGCGGGGCTATCATGGGTCTGGCCTGATGACAGGCTCGTTGACCGGGCTTGAGTTGTTTCACAACAAGTTCGATCTGCCTTTGTCGCAGGTCTTACATACCGAAGCGCCCTATTACCTGCGCGGCGCGACCGATGGGATGAGCGAACAAGAATTCTCAACCGATTGTGCGGCAAAGCTGGAGGCCATGATTTTGGCCGAAGGGCCTGATACGGTCGCGGCTTTCATTGGCGAACCTGTCTTGGGCACCGGGGGCATCGTGCCACCGCCTGCCGGGTACTGGTCTGCCATTCAGGCGGTATTGAAGAAATACGACATCCTGCTGATTGCCGATGAAGTGGTGACAGGCTTTGGCCGTCTTGGCAGCATGTTCGGGTCGGATCATTACGGGATAAAGGCCGATATCATCACAATCGCAAAGGGCCTGACATCGGCCTATGCACCTTTGTCGGGATCGATCGTGTCAGACAAAGTTTGGAAAGTTCTGGAAAACGGCACCGATGAAAACGGCCCGATTGGACATGGCTGGACCTATTCGGCCCATCCAATTGGTGCGGCGGCAGGTGTGGCCAACCTGAAACTGATTGATAGTATGGGATTGGTGGAAAATTCGGGAACCATGGGCGCCTATTTGTTCAAAAAACTGAACGACGCCTTTGCCGATCATCCACATGTTGCCCAAGTGCGCGGCGAAGGCCTGTTATGCGCGGTTGAATTTGCCGAAACCAAAGCGCCGTTAGGGTTCTTTGACCCGGCCAAGAAAATCGGCCCGGCAATTTCAGCGGCAATGGCAAAACGCGATGTGATCGCGCGCGCAATGCCACAAGGCGACATCATCGGGTTTGCCCCGCCATTATGCATCACAACGGACGAGGTCGATCAGGTCGTGGCTGTTGCTAAAGAGGCCGTAGACGAGGTGTTTGCCTGAACGATGGCCCCAACGCTCACAAACCCAGCAAGGTGCAGAAAGCGAACATGCAGATAAACCCCCTTACAGGCACATTGGGCGCTGAAATCACCGGTGCGGATATTCGCAACGACGCTGACTGGCCCGCCATCAGGCAGGCATTCATTGATTTTAGCGTCATCGCGATCAGGGATCAGAAAATCACGCCAGACGACCATCTGGCATTTGCCGGGCGCTGGGGCGAAATCAACGTTAATCGGTTTTTTACCCCACTTGATAGCAACCCGGAAATCGCCGAGGTCCTGAAAGAAGCCGATCAGACAGCGGCGGTGGGTGAGGCATGGCACACCGATCATTCTTATGACTCGGAACCGGCAATGTGTTCGATCCTGCACGCGATTGACCTGCCTCCTTACGGTGGGGACACCTGTTTCAGTTCTATGTATGCCGCGTATGATGCTTTGTCAGACGGGTTCAAAGATCTGCTTGACGGTCTGAACGCCTGGCATTCCTCTCGCCACGCTTTCGGGTTTGTCGCCACCGATCACGAAAGTTATGAAACCGGGCGGCTACATAATCCGGAACTGGCAACACAGGACAGCCTGCACCCGGTGGTTATCAAACACCCGCTGTCTGGCCGCAAAGCCCTTTACGTCAATCCGGATTTCACCACCCAAATCGACGGCTTGAACAAGGATGAATCGGATGCGATCCTTGCCTTTCTTTACACCCATTGCCAAAACGCCGACTTTCAGTGTCGTGTTTCTTGGCGCAAAGGCGATGTGACCATGTGGGACAATCGCGCCACGTGGCACAAAGCCATCAACGATTATCACGGCCACCGCCGGTACATGCACCGGGTTACGGTCGAAGGCTGCACCCTGACAGTCGCTTAACGGAGGAAACCCATGCCAGATCTAAAAGGTAAAACCGTCCTTATCACCGGTGCCTCGCGCGGCATTGGCGAGGCCGCGGCGCGGGAATTCGCGTCGCACGGGGTGCGCGTGGCGCTGGTTGCACGTTCAGTTGGTGACATCGACCGGATCGCTACGGACATCGGTGAAAACGCCATCGCAATAGCGTGTGACGTCGGTGACAGGGCCTCGGTCGAGGCGGCCGTTGCACAGACCGTCGAACGTTTTGGCGGCCTTGATATCCTGATCAACAACGCTGGTATACTTGAACCGATTGGGCATTTTGGCGACATTGATGCGGACGGCTGGGATCGGGTGATCGACGTGAATGTTAAAGGCGTGCACTACGGCATGCGCGCGGCCCTGCCGCACATGGCGGACGGTGGCACGATCATCACTATCGGATCAGGTGCCGCGACCTCGGCCCTTGAAGGGTGGAGCGCTTATTGTACCTCAAAAGCGGCCGTTCACCATCTGAATGCCTGTCTGGATAAAGAATACCGCAGCAAGGGTATTCGCGCACTGGTGCTGTCGCCCGGCACGGTCGCCACCCAGATGCAGCGTGATATCAAAGCCAGCGGCATGAACCCGGTTGCGCAGATGGACTGGGCGGATCACGTGCCACCTGACTGGCCTGCGAAAACGCTGGTCTGGATGTGCAGCGCCGGGGCCGATGATTTCCTTGGCGACGTGGTTTCCCTGCGCGAAGATAGCATCCGCCGCCGGGTCGGGTTGGTCGCGTGATTGATCTGGTCAAAGACGGCGGGCGCTGGACCGTTACCCTTAATCGCCCTGACAAGGCCAACGCGCTGGGCGTCGGTATGCTGGAACGGCTGGATGCAATTTTTGCCGAAGCGCAGGCTGATCGTTCTTTGCGTGTCCTGATCGTGACCGGCGCGGGCGAACGTGTTTTCTGCGCCGGTGCCGATTTGGGTGAAGCCCGCGACGCCAGTTCGATCACGACCAACCCGATCTGGGAAGGCGTTTCGCATCGTCTGTCCAATCTGCCTTGCCTGACGATTGCTGCGCTGAATGGCACATTGGCCGGGGGTGGCTTTGGCGTCGCACTGGCCTGTGATTTGCGGCTTGCCGTGCCGCACGCAAAGTTCTTTTACCCGGTTTTGAAAAACGGTTTTCTGCCGCAACCGTCTGACGTGAAACGCATGACGGCCCTGATCGGCCCGGCGCGAACCCGGCTGATCCTGCTGGCGGGGCAAAAACTGTCGGCGGACGAGGCTTTGGCCATCGGCCTGATCGACCGGATTGTCAGCGCCGATGGCATGGATGATTTGATCGCCGAGCTGTCAGCCGCCAGCCTTAGCGCAAAGGAAGAAGTACTGGCCGCGATCAAAATGTTAAGCCAGCCAGACCTGACGGAAAGTGGTCTGCGCGACTGTTTCAGCGCGGTGTATCAACAGGATCAAGCGGCGCTGGCCCGCATACGCTAGAAAGCTAATGTATTACATTAATTATCCGCAGTAAACCATTGTTATTACGTCATTTTTGTTAATCTTGATATTCAGCCTGTTGGGCAGGAAATCCATTGTCACAAACATGTCGGGTGTAATGCGCCTCACGGGTTCAGTAAATTCAATGTTTTCAAGGACTTTCACGTCAGAGCCGACAAAATGCTGGAATGTTGACGCCTGACAAAGATCAGGCGGCGGCGGCACCTTTGCAGATGCATTGCCGATAAGCGGTAGGCAGACAAAAACTGCCGTTACTAAAATACTAGCTTTCCTCATTTCAACCCTCCCAATGTGCGGCTGACCGCGTCTTTCCATCCTGCATAAGCGGCGTCGCTGTCGGCCATATCCGCCTGCGACAAAAACCGTTTTTCCAGCGCCCAGCTTTTGGCAAATTCTGCGGGTGGCGGGCAAATACCGATTGCCAGCCCCGCCAGATAAGCCGCGCCCAAAGCCGTTGTTTCTGTTACCACCGGGCGATCTACTGGCGCACCCAACTGGTCGGCAATGGCCTGCATTGTCCAATCACTGCTGGCCATGCCACCGTCCACGCGCAGCACTGTTTCAGCCGCACCGGACCAATCGGCGCGCATTGCCTCGATCAGATCACGGGTCTGAAATGCGACACTTTCCAATGCGGCCTTTGACAGTTCCGCCGGGCCGGTTGCGCGTGTCAGCCCATAAACCGCGCCCCGGCATTCCGCGTCCCAATAGGGTGCGCCAAGACCTGTGAAGGCTGGCACGACGTAGACCCGCTGGCTGGCATCCGCGCCCTTGGCCAGGTCCTGTGTTTCCCCCGCCCCTGTGATAATTCCCAAACCGTCGCGCAGCCATTGCACCACGGCCCCGGCCACGAATATTGACCCTTCCAGCGCGTAGGTCGGCACACCGTTCAGTTGGTAGGCAATCGTCGTCAACAGACGGGCGTTTGATTGCACCCGGTCCGCCCCGGTATTCAGCAGCGCAAAGCAGCCGGTGCCATAGGTCGATTTCATCATTCCCGGCGAGAAACAGGCCTGCCCGACCGTCGCGGCATGCTGATCGCCAGCAACGCCGCGTATCGGGATTTCGCGGCCAAACAGGGCCGCGTCCGTCATGCCAAAATCAGCGGCACAATCACGCACGTCAGGCAACATCGCGCGCGGGATTCTGAACAGGTCAATTAGCTCATCATCCCAGCAGCCGTCCGTGATGTTGTAAAGCATGGTGCGCGAGGCATTGGTGGCGTCGGTTGCGTGGACCTGCCCTGCCGTCAGCCGCCAGATCAGAAAACAATCAACCGTGCCGAACAGCAAATCCCCCGCTTCGGCCCGCGCCCGCGCGCCCGTTGTGTTGTCCAAAATCCACGCCAATTTGCTGGCGGAGAAATAAGGATCCAGCAGCAGGCCGGTTTTAGCGGTCACCATCGGTTCGTGACCATTGGCCTTAAGCTTTGCACAAATACCCGCCGTGCGCCGGTCTTGCCAAACGATTGCGTTGCCGATCGTCGCGCCCGTGTGGCGGTCCCAGACCAAAACGGTTTCGCGTTGGTTTGTAATGCCGATTGCCGCGACCGAGGCTATGTCGGAACCTGCTAATGCCGTTCGGCAGGTGGCAAGCACCGAGTTCCAGATATCTTCGGGATCGTGTTCAACCCAACCGGATTGCGGGAAATGCTGGGTGAATTCCTGTTGCCCGGTTTTGAGGGGTCGCAAATTCTGGTCAAACAGGATTGCCCGACTTGATGTTGTGCCCTGATCTATCGCCAGAATATTGCTCATTTCTGGTTCTCCTCCAGCCATTCAGCCAGTCGCGCCACCTGTTTTGCGTCCATCCGCAGGCCGCATTTGGTGCGCCGCCATATGATATCCTCTGCCGTTTGGGCCCATTCCTGCGTCATCAGCCAAGTGACCTCGACCTCAAACAAACCGGCACCGAAATCGACGCCCAGATTGCCAAGGGCTTTCGCGCCGTCCAGAATTTTCCACGCCAGTGTGCCGTATGCAGCCACCATCCGGCGGGTGTCGCGCGGCGTCAAAAAGGGATATTCCGCCTGCAAACGCGCCACCAATTCAGGTCGCCCGTCAAAGGCGAAATCGCCGCCCGGCAAGGGCGTGTGATCCGTCCATGGCAGGCCTGACAGTTCGGTATAGGCGGCCAGTTCGGCCACCACCTGTTCCGCCAGCTTTCGATAGGTGGTTATTTTGCCGCCATAAATGCTAAGCAGCGGGGCCTTGCCGTCGATGTCACCCACTTTGATATGATAATCGCGCGAGGCAGAACTGGCGTCGCCTTCCAGCGTGTCATCAAGCGGACGCACCCCTGAATAGGTCCAGACCACGTCATCGGGCGTGATCGGTTTGACGAAATATTGCGACGCGGATTGGCACAGATAGGCAACCTCTTGCGGTGTGCAATCCACGTCAGCGGCGTCACCCTGATAGTCAGCATCAGTGGTGCCGATGATGGTAAAATCGTCTTCATAAGGAATGGCGAAAATGATCCGCCCGTCTTCCAGCTGAAAGAAATAGGCGCGATCATGGTCAAACAACCGCCGCACAACGATATGCGAGCCGCGCACAAGCCGCACAGGATCAGGCGGCAAAACGCCCTTTAGCGTCTCAACCACCTTATTGACCCAAGGGCCGCCCGCGTTGATCAGAATATGGGCCTTAACCTCGGTCACCTGACCTGAGCCAACGTCTTGGAGTTGGGTCTGCCACACTCCGTTGACCCGCTCGGCCCCGATGAACCTGGTTCGGGTCAGAATATGCGCGCCGCGATCTGCCGCGTCACGTGCGTTCAAAACCACCAAGCGGGCATCATCCACCCAGCCATCTGAATATTCAAACGCCCGCGCGAACCCTGCCTTTAGTGGCTGACCTGCCGGATCGCGCCGCAGGTCCAGAACCCGCGTTCCCGGCAACAGCTTTCGCCCGCCCAGATGGTCGTACATAAACAAACCCAGCCGCAACAACCACGCGGGTCGCATGCCTTTGGCGTGGGGCAGAACAAACCGCATGGGCCGCGAAATATGGGGCATGTTGACCAACAAAACCTCACGTTCAATCAGTGCTTTGCGCACCAGACGAAAGGCGTAATGTTCAAGATACCGCAGGCCGCCGTGAAACAGTTTGGTTGATGCAGACGATGTTGCGCTGCCCAGATCGCCCTGTTCGCACAGGGTAACGGACAGGCCACGCCCAACCGCGTCACGCGCGACCCCGACGCCGTTGATACCGCCACCGATGATCAAAACATCTGTAATCTGGTCTTCACCCAACAGTTTTTTCCTTTGGCAGGGCTTTCGCGTCTCAAATGTTTCCGGTCTGATTGGCCTGAAAAATGGACAGAAAGGAACGCCCGCTTGGGCACTTGCGTGGTTAGTCTACTCGGTGATTGCATCACAAACCAGAATGGATAGGGTAGAGACCGCAACATAATTGAACAAGGGAATTGACCTATGAGAACACGCGCCGCCGTCGCCATGCAGGCAGGTAAACCCCTCGAAGTGATGGAGGTCAATCTTGAAGGCCCGCGCGCTGGCGAAGTGCTGGTCGAGATCAAGGCCACGGGCATCTGTCACACGGATGAGTTCACCTTGTCAGGCGCTGATCCCGAAGGTCTGTTTCCCGCCATTCTGGGCCATGAAGGTGCTGGTGTTGTGGTCGAGGTCGGCCCCGGCGTTACCTCATTACAGCCGGGCGATCACGTGATCCCGCTTTACACACCGGAATGTCGCGAATGCGATTACTGCCTGAACCCAAAAACCAATCTGTGCCAGTCGATCCGTTCGACCCAAGGTCAGGGCCTGATGCCTGATGGCACATCGCGGTTTTCGATGCTGGATGGCACACCGATCCTGCATTACATGGGCTGTTCAACCTTTGCCAATCACACTGTGTTGCCGGAAATTGCGCTGGCGAAAGTTCGCAAAGACGCGCCGTTTGACAAGATCTGTTACATCGGTTGCGGTGTCACCACGGGCATCGGTGCCGTCATTAACACCGCCAAAGTGGAAATCGGCAGCCGGGCAATTGTGTTTGGCCTTGGCGGCATCGGCCTGAACGTCGTTCAGGGCTTGCGCCTTGCCGGTGCTGATCAGATCGTCGGTGTTGATCTCAACCCGTCCAAAGTTGAAATGGCCACGCGTTTCGGCATGACCGATTTCGTTAACCCGTCCGAGGTTGAAGGTGATCTTGTCGGCCATCTGGTTGAACTGACCGGTGGCGGCGGTGACTATACTTTTGATGCCACGGGCAATGTCGGTGTCATGCGCACCGCCCTTGAAAGCGCCCACAAGGGCTGGGGCGAGTCGATCATTATTGGCGTCGCCCCTGCCGGGGCCGAAATCTCGACCCGTCCGTTCCAACTGGTCACCGGGCGCGTCTGGCGTGGCACCGCTTTTGGTGGCGCAAGCGGGCGGACCGATGTGCCGAAAATCGTCGACTGGTACATGCAGGGCAAGATCGAGATTGACCCGATGATCACCCACAAACTGTCGCTGGATGACATCAACAAAGGTTTCGATCTGATGCATGCAGGTGAAAGCATCCGCGCGGTTGTCGAGTTTTGACAACCATCCGCCAAGCTGGCCCCAAAGACCACAACCGCATCTGGGCCATTCTGGAACCGATATTCAGGGCCGGTGATACCTATGCCGTTGAAACCAATATCCGCCGGAATTCCGCTTTGGCCTACTGGATGGGGGGTACGCATAAAACTTTTGTCGCCTTTGACAGCGATGAAAGTCTGGGCACTTATTATATCGGCCCAAATCATCCGGGCGGCGGTGATCATGTCTGCAATTGCGGCTTTGCCACTGACCTCGCGGCGCGCGGCAAGGGCATCGCGCGCAAAATGCTGGCGCATGCTTTGGATACAGCGCGCGCCGATGGCTATCACGCCATGCAGTTCAATTTCGTCGTCGCGACCAATCTTGGGGCGTTGAAAATCTGGTTTGACAATGGGTTTGAGCAGGTCGGTTGCCTGCCCAAGGCGTTCAACCATCCAACTGAGGGCTATGTTGATGCGCTGGTGCTGTTCAAAACACTTTGAACCAGTGGCGGTGTTTCATTTCTTTAACCCTGCGCCAAAACCCAGTAGACCGACCTTATGCTGCCCATTCTGCTGAAAACCCTGCCATTTTTTGCCATCCTCGGGCTTGGCTATATTGCTGCGCGACGTGGGTTTTTCAGCGAACAGGCCACGGCGCATTTAACCAAGTTCGTGTTTTACTTTGCCCTGCCCGCGATGATCTTTCGGTTTGCGGCGACCTTGCCGCTGAGCGAAGTGTTCCACACGCCGTCGGTCCTTGCTTATCTCTGCGGAACTTTGGCGGTCTATCTGCTGGCAACAGCGGTCGCATTGATCCGGCGCACTGGTCTGGAAGAGGCCGCGATCGAGGCGCAATCGGCCGCCATTGGCAATGTTGGTTTTCTGGGCATTCCGATGCTGGTGCTTTTGATGGGTGCCGAGGCGATAGGCCCGGTCATGATCGTTTTGGCCACGGATTTGGTGATTTTCGGCAGTTTGATCGTGGTGCTAATCTCAGCCAAGCGTGACGGGCGCATGTCGCCTCAAATCCTTGGCCCGATTGCGCTTGGTCTGCTTAAAAACCCGATGGTTATGGCGATAGTCGCAGGTTTGATCTGGTCCGGCCTTTCCTTTCCGGTTCCGGCCCCGGCGATGGAATTTCTGACCCTTCTTGGCGGGGCGGCAACGCCCGGCGCGCTATTTGCAATCGGCGCGTCGCTGGCGGCGAAATCAGCCGAGCGTCTTAGCGTCGCGATTTGGTTGTCGACGGCCAAGCTTGCATTGCATCCGCTGGCGGTGGCCTTTGCAGCATTTTACTTGTTTGACGTGCCTGCTTTTACCGCCTCTGTGATGATCGCTGCGGCGGCTATGCCGACCGCTGGCAACGTCTATATTCTTGCCCAGCATTATGGCATTGCACCGCTCAGGGTTTCATCAACCATCCTGATTTCCACGGCGGTCAGTATCGTGACGCTGACAGCGATCATCGCCGCAGTCTTAGGTTGAACAGGCCGGATATCCACGCTACGCAGTTGCAAAATCCCGGAGGATGCCATGAAAACCCTATCTGAAAACAAATGCTTTGGTGGCGTTCAGGGCGTGTATTCGCACGCCTCCAAAGCCACAAATTGCGACATGACTTTTGGCTTGTTCCTGCCGCAAGAGGCCAAGTTCGGCAGTGTTCCGGTTTTGTGGTATTTGTCAGGTCTGACCTGCACCCATGAAAACGCGATGGTCAAAGCGGGCGCGCAAAGCTGGGCGGCGCAACAGGGCATCGCACTGGTCTTTCCCGACACCTCACCACGCGGTGAAGGCGTCGCGGATGACGATGATTTCGCGCTTGGCCAAGGCGCCGGGTTTTATGTTAACGCGACCGAACAGCCTTGGGCACCGCATTTTCAGATGTGGGATTACATCGCGCATGATCTGCCGTCTTTATTGTTCAACAATTTTGCGCTCGACGAAGAAGCCCAAGCCATTACCGGCCATTCCATGGGCGGTCACGGTGCGCTGACTCTTGCTATGGCGCAGCCTGATCGCTTCGCTTCGGTCTCGGCTTTTGCGCCGATCACCAGTCCCACGACAACGGATTGGGGTCAGGTTCAGCTTGCGGCATATCTGGGCGAGGATCAGGCCAACTGGCATCGCCATGACGCGACGCTGATGATGCAAGAACGCGGTTTTGACGGCCCGGTTCTGATTGATCAGGGGGCCAGCGATCAGTTTCTGGCCAACCTCAAGCCCGAGGCCCTGTCACACGCGATGGCGGCGCGTCGTCAGGACGGGGTGTTTCGGATGCAGGCAGGTTACGACCACAGCTATTTCTTTGTCTCGACCTTCATGGAAGACCACGTTTCGTTTCATGCCGAGGCTTTGTACGGTCTGTCCTGATGACCGCGATCTATATCGACGCTGACGCCTGCCCGGTGAAAGACGAGGCCCTGAAGGTCGCGGATCGCCACGGCATAAAGGTTTTCGTTGTCTCTAACGGTGGCATTCGGCCAAATCCGCATCCGTTGGTGGAATCGGTAATCGTGTCGGATGGCCCCGACGTGGCCGATATGTGGATCGCAGATCGCGCGACGACAGGCGACGTGGTTGTCACCGGTGATATCCCCTTGGCGGCGAAATGTATCGAGGCCGGTGCGCAAGTGATCCGGCATAATGGCGATGTGTTCACGCCCGCCAATATCGGCACCCAGCTTGCAACGCGCGACCTGATGGCGGATTTGCGCGCGGCCGATCCGTTTCGCCAAGGCGGCGGGCGACCGTTTTCAAAAGCGGACAGATCGCGGTTTTTGGACCGGCTGGAAGGCGAAGTCAGAAAAGCCATGCGCGGCTGACGGTTGGCATTTGGATGAGGCCAAAGATCAGCCAGCAGATTGAATGCGTCCCGAACGACCCCGCCGTCGTAAACAGGCCAGACACGCGGTGCCGTTTCGCATCCACTACCCTTCTGTATCGCCGGAGTTCCCTTTGACCACGCCCACTAGCAAAGCCTCGTTGTTCGGTGTTTTATCCGCCCTCGTAGCCTCATTCTTCTTTTCTTTCAATGACATGTCGATCAAGTTCTTGAGCGGCGATTACGCCCTGCATCAGGTTGTGCTGATCCGTTCATCCCTGGGTATGTTATTTCTGTTGGTTTTTCTTATCCCGTTTGACGGCGGATTTCGCACCCTTAAAACCAAGCGTCTGCGCAGCCATTTGTTTCGCGGGCTTTGCGTGGTTTTCGCCAACATGACGTTTTTTCTGGGCCTTGCGGCGATGCCTTTGGCCGATGCCGTCGCGATCTTTTTCGTCGCGCCGCTGATTATCACCGTGTTTTCGGTGATCTTTCTTGGCGAAACCGTTGGGCCGCGCCGTTGGGGGGCGGTGGCTGTGGGTATGCTTGGCGTGATCGTTATGATGCGGCCCGGTGGTGATAGTTTCCAAGTAACCGCTTTGCTGCCGTTGGCTGCGGCCTTTGGCTATGCCGCGCTGCACATTATGACGCGCAAAATCGGGGATACTGAATCCGCCTCAACCCTGACGTTTTATATTCAGCTCACCTTCATCGTCGTCAGTATTCTGATGGGGCTTGTGTTGGGTGACGGACGTTTTGCTGGCTCAGGCGATGCATCGCTTGATTTTCTGTTGCGCGAATGGTCTGCGCCAAAGACCGGTGATTATGTGGTTTTTGGGCTGATTGGCCTTGCCAGCACGCTTGGTGGCTATTTCATTAGTCAGGCGTATAAACTTGCCGAGGCTGGTTTGGCCGCGCCGTTTGAATATGTCGCCCTGCCGTTGGCGATCTTCTGGGGGGTCGTGGTGTTTGGCGAATGGCCCGACGCGATTGCGTGGGTCGGCATTTCGCTTATCCTTGGCAGCGGCCTATATACCTTCTGGCGAGAGGCCGTTCATGGCCAGATGATCACCGCACGTCGCCCAAAACGGCGGTAACCCGGTGGGTTTCCCTTACGGGCCGAACTTGGTTTAATAAGCCAGAACGTCTGACCGGAGCATCCGATGCAAAAACCCGAATTGGTTCTTTTTGACATTGGCAATGTGCTGATCGAATGGCACCCAGAACGCTATTTTGATCGCATAATGCCAAAAGTCGCACGCGAGCGTCTGTTTGCGTCGGTTGATTTGCACGCAATGAATGATCTGATCGACCGGGGCGGTGATTTCCGCAAGATCATCTATGACACCGCCGAACAGCACCCGGAATATCGCGACTACATCGTGCATTGGCATGACAACTGGCTTGATCTGGCGACCCCGGCGATTGACCGCTCAATCGCGCTTAGCCGCATTTTGCGCGCCAATGGCGTTGCGACCGGTATCCTGAGCAATATTGGCAAAGAGACCTATACGCTGGCCGCGTCACGTTACCCGTTTCTGACTGAATTTGAGCGGCATTATATCTCGGGCCATATGGGCGTAATCAAACCAGAAGCGGATATTTTTCAAATGGTCGAGGCTGATTGCGGTCTGCCCGCTGATCGTCTGTTGTTTGCAGATGACAGGCCAGACAATATCGCCGCTGCCGATCTTCGTGGTTGGCAGACCCATCTTTTTGAAGACGCCGAAGGCTGGGCGGAAACGCTTGCAAGCCACGGCTTGATGACGCGGCAACAGGCCGGGATTGGTAATTAGATGACGGCGCGACATATCTCGTTTGACGACGCGGACGGTCGGCTTGACTGGTTGGCGTTGGCGGATGCGTTGGAACACGGTCACGATTCGCCCAAGGCGCAGATGCAGGACGTCGTGATGCAACGGGGCGATGATACCATGTTGTCACGCCATGCCTGGATAGATGGGCTGGGTGTTTTGGTTAAGGTCGGGCAGGTGTTCCCCGAAAACCCCGGCAAGTTTGGCATTCCCACAATCAACGGCATTGCCACGCTGTTTGATGACGTCACTGGCATGCTGGCCGCGACGATCGACTTTCATCTGGTGACCAAATGGAAAACCGCCGGGGATTCACTGCTGGCGGCACGTCATCTGGCGCGTCCTGACAGTGAAAACATCCTGATCGTTGGCGCGGGTCCAGTTGCCCGGTCTATGGTCGAGGCTTATGGCGCGCTGTTCCCTAATGCGCGGTTTTCTGTGTGGAACCGCACCGCAAGCAAAGCCGCCGAACTCGCGGCGGATTATCCCAACCACGACATCGCGGTTGTCACCGATTTGCCCGGTGCCGTTGCCAAGGCCGACATAATTTCCTGCGCGACCATGGCGACAAGCCCCGTTTTGCGCGGTGAATGGCTGCGACCGGGGCAGCATGTTGACCTGATCGGCGCCTATTTGCCCGACATGCGCGAAGCTGACGACACCGCCATGCGCCGCGCCCGAATTTTCGTCGACAGCTATGAGACCACGGTTGACCAGATCGGCGAGCTTCTTGCACCGCTAAAGTCCGGTGCCATAGTGCGGGATGATATTCTGGCCGATTTTTACGGCTTGAAAGCCGGGAATTTCCGTCGGCGCAGTGACGACGAGATTACGCTTCACAAAAACGGCGGCGGGGCGCATCTTGATCTTATGACCAGCAGCCATATCCTGAGGACCCTGACATGATTACCCAAGCACAAATCGAAACGTTCCAGCGCGACGGCGTTGTAATGATACCGGGCGCGTTCAGGGATTGGGTTGACCTGATCCGCGACGGTATTGACCGCAACATGGCCGAGCCGGGCGAATACGGCTCGGAAAATTCGGTGACTGAGGGGCGATTTTTTGATGATTACTGCAACTGGACCCGCATTCCGGAATTTGAGCGGATCATTCGCGAAAGCGCCGCCGGTGAAATAGCCGCGCGGGCGATGAAGTCCAATTCAGCCCAGTTCTTTCACGATCATGTGTTGGTAAAAGAACCCGGCACACCGAAACCCACACCCTGGCATCAGGACGGGCCGTACTATTTTGTCGAGGGTGAACAGACAGTTAGCATGTGGATACCGGCGGACCCGGTGAAGGAAGCATCGTTGCGGTTCATCGCAGGCTCGCACCGGTGGGAACGGATGATCCGCCCCGTTAGTTGGGCCGATGACAGCGACTTTTATGACAAAAAGCAGGACTGGACCCCAGTGCCCGATCCCGATGCGAACCCTGAGGATAGCAAAGTTCTGGAATGGCCGATGGAACCGGGCGATGCGGTGTTGTTTGATTTTCGCACGGCCCATGGCGCGCGCGGCAATCTGCAACCGAACCGGCGCAGGGCCTTATCACTGCGCTGGGTCGGGGATGATGCGCGGTATGTCGAGCGGCCGGGCCGAACCTCGCCGCCATTTCCGGGGCATGACATGAAACAAGGTCAGAAGCTGCGCGAAGACTGGTTTCCCGTCATTCTGGACAAGGTCGGCTGAACATGGGCGCAGTTCTGGTCAGTCTTAGCGTCCTTGTCCTGCTGATCCTTGGCCTGCCCGCACTTGTGCGGCTGCGGCTGAACACAATGAACGATACGGCAAGGGCAACTGCGCCGGGCAGCTTGGCCAAACTTGGCGACGGCGTGACGCATTATCAGTGGCACGGCCCGGCAACTGGGCAGGTTGTCGTGCTGGTGCACGGATTGACAACGCCCAGTTTTGTTTGGGCGGGGATTATCCCACATCTGACGGGTGCTGGATTTCGGGTGCTGACCTATGACCTTTATGGCCGGGGATATTCCGACCGCCCGCGCGGCAAACAGTCCGGGGCGTTCTTTTCCCGCCAGATCACCGATCTTCTGAAGGATCAGATGGTCAGCAAACCGGTGATACTGGTTGGTTATTCAATGGGCGGCGCGATTGTGTCGGCCTTTGCCAGCCAACATCCCGACAAAGTGGCGCGTTTGGTCTTGCTGGCCTCAGCCGGTTTCAGTCATGCAACCGGCGGAATGACCCATTTCATCCGCAGCACGCCCGTGATCGGTGATTGGCTGATGTCGGTTTTTGGCGGGGCGCAGATCCGCCGCGGGGCGAAGGCGGATAACACTGTAAACAGCGTGATCCCCGATATTACCGCGCTGCAAATCCGCGAAACCACCTATCGGGGGTATACCCGGTCGGTGCTGTCCAGCCTGCGCAACCTGTTGGGCCAGCCGTTTGACGGATTGCACAGCGCACTTGCCCGTCACAACATTCCAACCCTGGCGATCTGGGGCGACATTGACGCGGTGATCCCAGTCGCCAGCGCTGCGCGTCTGAGCGCGGCCAACCCGGATGTGACCACGGTCGTGCTGGAGGGGGCCGATCACACGCTGGCCTATACAATGGCCGATCGGACTGCGGGTGAAATCACTGGTTGGTTGCAAACCTGAACCCGGCGGGATCACCCCGCCGGAAATCACGCCTAAAAGTCCAGATTTTCAACGCTCAGCGCGTTTGCCTGAATGAACTCGCGACGCGGCTCAACCACGTCACCCATCAGTTTGGTGAACAAGTCGTCCGCTTCGGCCAAGTCTTCGACTTTGACCTGCAACAGGGTCCGGGCCTCGGGATCGAGCGTGGTTTCCCACAATTGATCGGGGTTCATTTCGCCCAGCCCTTTGTAACGCTGCAAAGACTGGCCTTTTTCGCCTTCGGCTAGGATCAGTTCTAACAGGTCAGATGGCGCGTTGATTTGCGTTGTCTTTTCCTTGCGTTGCAGGGTCGCGGGTTGGCGATACACCTCTTGCAAGCTGGCCGTGAAGCTGGCCAATTTGCGCGCTTCGCCAGAACGAACACAACCACCGTCAAGCGAGCGCACTTCGTCAACGCCGCGAATATTGCGCGAAAATCTAAGCCCGGCATCCTGTGTTGGCCGCCCGGTCCAGCCCTTTTCGTATTCTTGCGCCACAAGATCAAGTCGCGCGGCCACGCTGTCGGCAGCCGCTTGCGGATTGTCATCAATCCGTCCCGGCACCAATGCCCCGGCAATCGTCGCCTGTTCAAGCACATGCCGTGAATAATGGGTTGGAAAAGCGTTCAGGATCGTGCGGACCTGACGGGCCTCTTCGACAATTCGTCCCAGGTCAGCGCCCGAGATTTGGGTGCCGTCGGCCAGTTTCAGCAACGCACCGTCAAGCCCTTGTTCTATCAGGTAATCCTCTAACCCGGCCTGATCTTTCAGATACACCTCGGATTTGCCGCGCGAAACTTTGTAAAGCGGCGGTTGGGCGATATAAAGATAGCCGCCTTCGATCAGTTCCGGCATTTGACGGAAGAAAAAGGTCAGCAGCAGGGTGCGGATATGCGCGCCGTCAACATCGGCGTCGGTCATAATGACGACCTTGTGGTAGCGCAGTTTTTCGATGTTGAATTCGTCGCGGCCAATGCCGGTGCCAAGTGCGGTAATAAGCGTGCCGATTTCCTGACTGGACAGCATCCGATCAAACCGGGCGCGTTCAACGTTCAGGATTTTGCCACGCAGCGGCAGAACCGCCTGATCACGACGCGAACGTCCTTGTTTTGCTGATCCACCAGCCGAGTCCCCTTCGACCAGAAATACCTCGGACAGGGCCGGGTCTTTTTCCTGACAATCCGCCAGTTTTCCCGGCAGGCTGGCAATATCCATCGCCGTTTTGCGTCTGGTCAGATCGCGGGCTTTTCGTGCGGCTTCACGGGCGACTGCCGCCTCGACAATCTTGGACACGATGACCTTGGCCTCGGATGGGTGTTCTTCAAACCATTCGGCCAGCTTTTCGTTAACCAGCCCTTCGACCGCCGGGCGTACCTCGGAAGAAACCAGTTTATCTTTGGTTTGGCTGGAAAATTTCGGATCCGGCACTTTGACCGACAAAACGCAGGTCAGCCCTTCGCGGGCATCGTCACCGGTAAAATTGATCTTTTCCTTTTTGGCGATGCCCGAAGACGCCGCATAGGCGTTGATCGTGCGCGTCAAGGCACCGCGAAAACCGGCCAGATGCGCGCCACCATCGCGTTGCGGGATGTTGTTGGTGAACGGCAGGACGTTTTCGTGATAGCTGTCGTTCCACCACATCGCGACCTCGACCTCGATGTCGTCGCGAACGCCAGTGATATAGATCGGCTCATCCAGCATCCCGGTTTTTGAGCGATCCAGATGGCGGACAAATTCCCGAACGCCGCCTTCGTAAATCATTTCGCTTTCCAGCTTTTCCGCAGGCCGCAAGTCTTCGATCCTGATACGGACGCCGGAATTCAGAAACGCCAATTCGCGCAGGCGGTGTTCAAGGGTTTTGAAGCTGTATTCAAGGTCGGAAAACGTGTCGAGCGACGCCAGAAACCGGACCTCGGTGCCTTTTCTGCCATTTGCGTCACCGACGACCTTTAGGTGTTCAACGGTTTCACCATGTTCAAACCGCGCGACATGTTCCTTGCCGTCGCGCCAAATCCGCAGTTCCAGCCATTGTGACAGGGCATTCACAACCGACACGCCAACACCGTGCAGGCCGCCGGAAACCTTGTAGGAATTGCTGTCGAATTTGCCGCCAGCGTGCAGCTGGGTCATGATGACCTCGGCGGCGGAAACGCCTTCTTCCTCGTGGATGCCAACCGGGATGCCCCGGCCATTGTCAGACACCGAAACAGAGCTGTCGGCGTGAATAATCACCGTTACCGTGTCGCAATGACCGGCCAAAGCTTCGTCGATGCCGTTATCCACGACCTCGTAAACCATGTGGTGCAGACCCGAGCCATCATCAGTGTCACCGATATACATGCCGGGGCGTTTGCGTACGGCTTCTAAGCCCTTAAGAACTTTGATGGAATCGGCACCATAGTCTTCGGTATTTTTTTCGTTATCTGCCATGCGTCCTGCTCTTGGTTTTGCCGTCTATATATACGCTTTTGCCGCAGGGATGTCACGGGGAAGGCACAATATTTTGTGGTTTTAGGGCCTTAGCTAAGCCCGATGACAACACCCACCACAATCAGCGCGATTCCAGAGGCCAGATTGATCCGCCAGCGCCCCACCTCAGACGAGATCAGCGCCCGCGCCTTTGACACAAACGCGGCTAGTGTGAGGTTGCCAAGAAACGGCACGATCATCGACACGAATGTGATGGCAATGATGTCGGCCACGCCCAGTCTGGTCACGTCAAAGAACCCCGGCAGGACACCCAGATAGAACAATGTCGCCTTGGGGTTTCCCAACGCAATCAAACCGCCCGCCGAAAACCCGGCCCAGCGCCCCGGTGCCGTCAGCCGCGCATCCCGGCGGATTGTGTGCCCGGCGTTGCGTATGACCATCGCGCCCATGATGGCCAGTAAGGCGGCACCAAAAAACCGCAGAACGATCAGAAAGTCGGCGTATTGCGCCACGACCCACGTCACACCCAGTATCGCAATGACGGTCCAGATCGCATCGCCGATCACCACGCCTGCCGCCAAGGGCCATGCTGACTGAAAACCACCGGACAGAGTTCGGGCAATCAGTGCCGCCCAGACCGGGCCGGGGATCAGAAACAAGATCAGGACCGCGCCCGCATAAAGCAGCAGTTCGTAAAGGGTTATTGTCACTCAGCTACTCAAGATATTCTGGATACAGAAAATCCATCTCGACCCCATTCAGGGTCAACAGCAGCAGGTCAATATAGGGCAGACGATCGCCCTTTACCGGCACAAGGATCGCCCGCGCATCCACCGCAGCGGCATGTTCGCGCCAAGTGTATAGCAGCCGACCGTCCGGCAATGGCTCCAGATACGCAGTGCCAAGTTCGATACAGTTTTCTGTTCCCTCAACGATCTTTTCAAAATATTGTAGCTTGTCCAGCGTGGCGTCGATCAGGGACCAGTTGCCGGTGCAGTCAAGCGAAGGATAGGCGATCTGGCCGCCAAATTCAGTCAACAACAGCTCGATCGACCAATGACTGGCGTTTTTCTGCCAGCCTACGCCGTAATATCGGCCTTGTGCTGAAACCTGTTTTCCCAGATCCCCAGCCAAGGCGAATCCCGTTGTCATTGTGAAGGTCATTACGCTGAAAATTACTAACAAGTACCTCATATCACGTCACTTTCTATAATTTCAGATCCCGCTGTTCCCTCATGAACCTCCATGAAACGGGCGCGTCCTGCAAGGGCTTTGAACAGCGACGCATCGGTGCCGGTCATCCACGCCTGCGCCCCAAGCGCACATATTTCGTCATAAAGTGCTGTGCGGCGGTCGGCATCAAGATGGGCGGCAACCTCGTCCAGCAGAATGATTGGCGGCGCACCAAACTCATCCGCCAAGGCGCGGGCATTGGCAAGGATCAGCGAAATCAGCAGGGCCTTTTGTTCGCCGGTCGAGCAGAGCTTTGCCTCGATGTCCTTGGCCGCATAGACAGCCCCCAAATCGGCGCGGTGTGGGCCGATCAGGCTGCGCCCGGCGGCCATGTCGCGGTGACGGCTTTGCGCCAGTGCCTGGGCAAGCTGGTCCGCCTCATCCAGCAATTCACCTTCGGCGCGGCTTTGAAGGGTCAGGGCAGCAGTCGGAAAGGCCGTTTTGGAATCGTTCTGCGCGTCTTTCAGGCGCGTAAGGCAGGCCGCGCGGTTCTGGGTGACCTCAAAGCCGGAAACGGCCATTCGCCCTTCCAGCGCGCGATACCAGCCATCGTCGCTGACGCCGTCCTTTAGCAAGCGGTTGCGTTCTCGCATCGCCTTGTCATAGGTCAGGGTCGCTTCGGCGTGGGATGGGAAAAAGCTAAGGGTCATGCGATCCAGAAATCGCCGCCGCCCTTCGGCCCCTTCCAACCACAACCGGTCCATGGATGGCACCAGCCAAACCATGCGCGCCAGATTGCCCAACGCCACCTGAGGCGCCGCTTTGCCGTCAATACGAACCTGCCGGGATGCACCGGGCTCCGCCCATGTTTCCAGTTCGTGCTGGTGGCCAAGGCTGTCCATTTCGGCGGTGACTTTCCAGCCGAGCCTTTCTGGCGAACGGGCCATTTCCTCGACCCCGGCGCGGCGAATACCCCGGCCCGGCGACAGCAACGACACGGCCTCAAGAATGTTGGTTTTACCCGCGCCATTGGCCCCGAAAAACGCGATAGGTCGCGCATCCAGCACCAGCCGAGCGGATTTATATGACCGGAAATGGGAAAGGGTTAGCTGAGAAAGGGCAAGCCCCGTCAAAGGGTTACACCCGCATTGGCATTACGACATAGACCGCGGATTCATCATTGCCTTCGCGCATCAGGGTTGGATCCCCGGATGAGTTGAACAGGAAAACAGCGTTTTCGCGGTCAACCTGACTGGCAATTTCCAACAGGTATTTGGCGTTAAACCCAATATCCAGCCGCTCGTCGCTATAGGCGACGGCCAGTTCCTCTTCGGCGGCACCGCTGTCTGGGGCGTTGACCGACAAGATCAACCGATCCTCGTCCAGCGACAGTTTTACCGCGCGTGAACGTTCTGATGACACGGTCGACACCCGATCAACGGCTTGGGCGAATTCGGCGGCATCAACTTCCAGACGACGGGTGTTTCCGGCGGGGATCACACGGGTGTAATCCGGGAAAGTACCGTCAATGACTTTAGAGGTCAGCATGATCTCGGGCGTGGCGAAACGGATTTTGGTTTCCGACACGGATACCGCGATCTGCATGTCGTCATCTTCCAACAACTTGCGCAATTCGCCCACCGTCTTGCGCGGTACAATCACGCCCGGCATGTCGCTGGCACCTTCGGGCAGCGGCGCATCAATGCGCGCCAGCCGGTGACCATCTGTTGCCACGCAGCGCAACACCTGACCTGACGCACCATCAGCGGCGTGCATGTAAACACCATTCAGGTAATACCGGGTTTCTTCGGTTGAAATGGCGAATTTTGACTTGTCGAACAACCGGCGCAGAACCGGCGCGGGGGCTGTGAAATTACAGGAATATTCAGACGTCGCCATGACGGGAAAGTCTTCTTTTGGCAGGGTCGCCAACGAAAAGTTCGAGCGCCCGGCGCGAATTTCCAACCGACCCGACGCACCGTCATCCAACAGCTCAACCATCGAGCCGTCCGGCAATTTGCGGACAATTTCGTGCAAAGTGTGCGCACCTACGGTCGAGGCTCCGGCACGATCAACTGTCGCCAGGGCTTTGTCGACAACCTCGATATCCAGATCCGTAGCGCGAAAGCTGACGGCAGAGCCTTCGGCCTCGATCAGCACATTGGCCAATATCGGGATCGTATTGCGCCGCTCGACAACGGACTGCGCCTGGCTCATCGCTTTTAACAGCGCGCTGCGTTCGATGCTGACTTTCATGGCCTTATTCCTCACCGCGTCGTGGTCTGGGTCGGGGTGCGCAGACTAGCTGATACACCCTTAAATTCAATCGTTTTCTCTTTGTTTACGGGAATGGCAAGGGGGTCAAGCCCGCAAGGCCGATCAGGGCCTTTGCGGGTCAAATAACCACGTTTTTAGGCCTAAGCCTCTAACATACGACGCAGCAGTTCCACATCCTCGGCGATCTGGTTGTCGATCGCTTTCAGTTCTTCAATCCGGCGCACGGCGTGGATCACGGTTGTGTGGTCACGTCCGCCAAACCGCCGACCGATTTCCGGCAGGGATTTTGACGTCAGCACCTTGGACAGGAACATCGCCACCTGACGTGGCCGCGCAACCGAGCGCGCCCGCCTAGGGCTAAGCATATCCGACAGCCGCAAGTTATAGTGATCCGCAACCTTGCGGATGATTTCATCAATCGTAACCTTACGATCCGAAGCGCGCAGAATATCTGCCAGACATTCCTGAGCCACGTCCAGCGTCACTTCGCGCCCAACAAGGGAGGCAAATGCGAACAGCCGTGTCAGCGCGCCTTCAAGCACACGGACGTTGGTTGAAATCCGGTGGGCCAGAAATTCCAGAACCCCATCAGCCAGCACAACACCCGGATAATAATCGGCCTGCGTTTCCGCTTTGGACTGCAAAATACCCAACCGCAATTCGTAGTCTGTCGGATGCAGATCAACAACCAGCCCGCATTGCAGGCGCGATTTAATCCGCTCTTCCAGACCATCAATTTCACCCGGTGCGCGGTCTGCGGATATAACGATCTGTTTGTTCTGATCCACCAATGCGTTGAATGTGTGAAAGAACTCGTCCTGCGTGGATTCTTTGCCGGCGATGAATTGCACATCGTCGACCATAAGCACGTCAACTGAACGGAACATTTCCTTGAAGCCCAGCATGTCCTTGAACCGCAGGGATTGCACAAAGCGATACATGAATTGTTCAGCGGATAGGTACAGAACCTTGGCATCTGGTTGCAGGTTTTGAATTTCCCAGGCGATGGCGTGCATCAGGTGGGTTTTGCCCAGACCGACACCGCCATACAGAAACAGCGGGTTGAACGTGACGGGGCCACCTTCGGCAACGCGACGCGCGGCGGCATGGGCCAGCTCGTTCGGTTTGCCGACGACAAACCCGTCAAAGGTGAACCGTTTATCAAGCGGTGAGCCGGGCAGATCTATTTCGGCTGCGGCGGGCTTGCGCGCGGATGCAGCACTGGCAGGTACTGCGGCCCGGCGTTGCACAGCCGCAGGCGATTTGCGTGCAGGCACCGTGAAATCCAAACGATCAACGGGGCAGCCGTCATCGAGAAAACCCTGCAAAATACGGTCGCCATAGTTGCGCGATACCCAGTCACCGAAAAAATTCGTGGGCACGGCAAACCGGATAACACCGCTCGCCTGTTCCACCATTTCCAGCGGGTCTATCCAGTTGCTATAGGCATCTTTTCCAAGTGTTGCTTTAAGTTCATTTTGTACACGCCCCCAGGTGTCCTTGGTCATATTCATCCGTTCCAGTTTTCTTATTGTTCAAGACTGTCGCCATGCCAGCTTGCTTTTTTTCCAACCATTTTTGTTCCCGCGATGCTTGCTTCCATCAAGGTCACCTTCAAATCCTTCTGCTACGTTAACGCAGATGGTCTTGCGGCCAATTTCTGCTAAAACATCCGTCACATATTCAGCCGCATCCTGTGAACGAACACCGGATCGGCATATGAAAAATATCTTGTCAGGGAATCGGTCCCCAAAGCGTGAAAACAATTCACCTGTAAACTCGGGGTTCACGGACATTTCCGGGAAGGCAAGCCATTCCACCTTGATGACCTCTTTGTCGAGATCATCCAAATCAGGAAAGCCGACAAAGGACCACTCGGCCTTGGTACGCACATCAACCAGAACTGTGTTCGGTTGTTGTAGCTGTTCCCAAGCTTCATTTGGCAGCACTTCGGCGACATCACTAATGTCATCCGTGACCATCGCTGTCCCCCCAGACGTTTTGAATCACTGCTCGAAGTTAGCAGGTGGTCGCGCGCCTGTTCAACTTATCTTCATGCTTGACTCGTACATTCCTCATCCCGAATCTGAGGCAGCTTGGCGCACCCCTAAATCTATGGGCTAAGGGGGTCTACGCCCATAGGAAATCCGAAATGAATGCGGGCAGTGCCGGGGTACAGTCCGGGCCGGGCGACGCAAAGCCGACAAGAAACGCAAAAAGGACGCGGCCCATGCAGGTCGCGTCCTTTTCGTATGATTCTGTTAGGCGGGTGCTTAAGCGGCGAGCGCTTTTACACGGGCCGAAAGCCGGGAAACTTTCCGGCTGGCGGTATTCTTGTGCAGGATACCTTTGGTCACGCCGCGCATGATTTCTGGCTGGGCTGCCTTCAGCGCCGCCGCAGCAACCGACTGGTCGCCCCCGGCAATCGCTTCTTCAACCTTGCGCAGATACGAACGAATTCGCGTGCGGCGGGTTTTGTTTACGAGTGTACGGCGCAGCGCCTGGCGCGCGCGTTTCTTGGATTGTGGCGAGTTAGCCATAGATAATTTCCGATCGTTTCGGATTACGAAAGATGAACCGGGCTTTTAGGCCTGAGTCTTTGGCAAGTCAACGGGTTGCCGATGGTTTTTTTCACGCATTGCACAAGTCATTTGGCACAATGTTATTTAGCAGGGTTTTCCAGACCTCAGGCCTGTCAATTTACCTTGATTTACTTGCCGCGAAACTGAGGTTCGCGTTTTTCCAAAAACGCCGCCATACCTTCGGACTGATCCTCGGTTGCGAACAGGGAATGGAACAGGCGACGCTCAAACAACACGCCTTCGCGCAGCGTGGTTTCATAAGACCTGTTTACCGCCTCTTTTACCGCCATATTGGTCAGCGATGATTTTTCAGCAATCTTGGCTGCGGTCGTCAGCGCGTCTTCCAGCAGTTTTTTCACCGGAACGATTCGGCTGACAAGGCCCGAACGCTCGGCCTCTTCGGCGTCCATCATGCGCCCGGTCAGGTGCATTTCCATGGATTTCGACTTGCCGACAAACCGGGTCAACCGCTGGGTTCCGCCGATGCCAGCTATGACGCCAAGGTTAATCTCTGGCTGGCCGAATTTCGCATTGTCCCCGGCAATGATGAAGTCGCACATCATCGCCAATTCACAACCACCGCCCAGCGCATAACCCGCAACTGCCGCAATTATCGGCTTACGGCAGCGCAGCAGCGTTTCTGTTTCGTCGGTGAAAAAATCAGTGGTGAACATGTCTACAAAAGATTTCTGCGACATCTCTTTGATGTCAGCACCCGCAGCAAAGGCCTTGTCCGAGCCGGTCAGAACAATCGCCCGTACCTTTTCGTTGTCTCCCATCGCCTTTAATGCACAGGCCAGTTCGCCCAGCAATTGCCCGTTCAGCGCATTAAGCGCGTCCGGACGGTTCAGGCGGATCAGACCAACGTGGTCTTTGATTTCAACAATCAGCGTCTCATAGGCCATTCAGGTTCCCTTGGTTCTGCTCTGTCAGGAGGCCCCCAATACCACCTTGCGCGGGTCAATCAAGCTATCTTTGACAGGTGCGACAATAGAAGGTTGAGCGCCCGGATTGGGTGATTCGCTCGATTTTCCCTTTGCATTCAATTGTTCGGCAGGCCTCGCCCTCGCGCCCATAGGCGGCAAATGCGTGTTGAAAATACCCAAGCTCGCCGTCTGTCTGGCGGTAATCTTTCAGTGAAGAGCCCCCTGCGGCGATCGCTTCGGTCAGAACATCACGAATCACCGGCACCAACGCGGCGACGCGACGCGAAGGCAAGCTGTTGGCCTTGCGAATGGGGGAAATATGGGCGCGCCACAAAGCTTCGCACACATAGATATTGCCCAACCCGGCAACCAGCTTTTGATCCAGCAAGGCTGATTTGATCGGGGTGTTACGGGTTTTTAGCGCCGATTTCAGGTAAGCCTCGTCAAAGGAATTTCCCAGCGGTTCAGGCCCAAGGCCCGCCAGAAACTTATGCGCCATCACCTGATCGGTGGCGCACAAATCCATCGCGCCGAAACGCCTTGTATCGTTAAAAACAATCCTAACATCACCGTCTATTTCCAGAATGACATGGTCGTGTTTTTCAGGATCTTTGTGGCTGCCGGGATGCTGGATCAGCATGCGCCCGGACATGCCCAGATGAATAATCAACGTCTCGCCAGAAATCAGATCAACCAGAATGTATTTCGATCGACGCCCTAATCGCAGCACCTTTTGCCCCTTTAGTCGCGCGGCCATATTGTCAGGAAACGGCCAACGCAGGTCCGGGCGGCGAATGTCAGCATGCGCGATCACATGCCCCTCCATCACCGGGATCAGGCCTTGGCGCACGGTTTCAACTTCGGGGAGTTCGGGCATCTGACACCTATTTGCCGCGCCAAGGCGCAAGGGAACGCGGATTGTAACCCCGCTAAACATGCCTATAAGAATAGACAGTTTTTCAATACGGCAAGACAAGATGACCCAGACAAACGAAAAAACCACCCATTTCGGCAATCAAACCGTGGCCGAAGATGCCAAGGCCGGCATGGTGCACGGGGTGTTCACCAATGTGGCGTCGAAATATGACGTCATGAATGACGCAATGTCGCTGGGTATCCACCGCTTGTGGAAAGACGCGATGATGGATTGGCTGGCGCCGCGCAATGGCCAAAAGCTGCTGGATGTTGCGGGCGGCACTGGCGACATCTCGTTTCGGTTCCTGAAACGCGCGCCGGGCGCACATGCGACCGTGTTTGATATGACGCAAAGCATGCTGGACGCTGGTCGCACACGGCCCGACGCCATCGCGCAGGCCGATCAACTTGACTGGGTTTGCGGTGATGCGATGGCGCTGCCGTTCGCGGACGCCTCGTTTGACGTCTACACGATCAGCTTTGGCATCCGGAACGTGACCCGTATTCAGGACGCCATCAACGAGGCGTATCGAGTGTTGAAACCCGGCGGGCGGTTCATGGTTCTGGAATTCAGCGCCATTCCCAATCCGGGCCTGCAATGGATTTACGATCAGTATTCGTTCAACATCATCCCACCACTGGGCAAAATGATTGCGAATGACCGCGACTCGTATCAGTATCTGGTTGAAAGCATTCGGAAATTCCCCAAGCAAGAGGTGTTTGCCGACATGATCCGCGCCGGTGGCTTTGAAAACGTCAAATACCGGAATTTGAGCCTTGGCATCGCCGCGCTGCATTCCGGGTGGAAAATCTAGACGATGCGCGGACCTCATAACATCTGGCGACTGGTGCGAACCGGGGCCACGTTTGAGCGCACAGGCGCGATGAAACAGGCGCTTGAGGCGCTTGATGCCCCGCCGATGCTGCGGATTGCAGCGCGGGTTCTGGGTTGGCCGTTCAAATGGCTGGGCCTTAGGGGTGATCCGACGCAGCCGCCGGTTTTGCGGGCGCTGACGGCACTTGGCCCGGCCTATATTAAATTCGGGCAAATCCTGTCGACCCGTCCTGATGTGGTGGGCGACGAACTGGCCGTGGAATTGCGGGTGTTGCAGGACAAACTGCCAGCATTTTCGATGGCCGAGGCCCGGTTGATGATCGAACAGGAACTGGGCCAGACCGTAGATGAATTGTTTTCATCCTTCAGTGATCCGGTTGCTGCGGCGTCAATTGCGCAGGTGCACCGCGCAACGGTTCGTGCCACGGGCAAAGATGTCGCCGTTAAAATCCTGCGCCCGCATATCGAACGGGACTTTCGTCGCGACATCGACGCATTTTATTTTGCCGCCTCAATGATCGAACTTTTGTCGCCTTCGTCGCGCCGCCTGCATCCGACCGAGGTTGTGACGCATTTTGACGGCGTGGTCCGAGGGGAACTTGATTTACGGATGGAGGCATCGGCCGCCGCTGAATATGCTGCTACCACGGAAAATGACGCCGGATTTTCAGTTCCCGCGCTTGACTGGAATCTGTCAGCACGGCGCGTCATGACGCTTGATTGGGCTAAGGGTGAATCGCTGGGAAATGTGGATGCGTTGGCTGCACAGGGCCACGATCTAAAGGAAATGGGCGCGCGGGTGATCCAGATGTTCCTACGGCACGCGCTGCGCGACGGGTATTTCCACGCCGATATGCATCAGGGAAACCTGAAAGTCGCCGCCAATGGCGATCTGATTGCGCTTGATTTCGGGATCATGGGGCGGATCGACGAATATACCCGCCGTGTCTACGCCGAAATTCTGATTGGTTTCATCCGCAAGGATTATCGCAAAGTTGCCGAAGTTCATTTTGAGGCGGGTTATGTGCCTGCCGATCAGGATGTGGATGAATTTGCCCAAGCCCTGCGGTCTGTCGGCGAGCCGATTTTTGGGGCCGACGCCAACAACATCTCGATGGCGCGTCTTTTGGCGCATTTGTTTGATGTGACTGAACGGTTTGGCATGGAAACCCGGATCGAGCTGATCTTGTTGCAACGCACCATGGTCGTTGTGGAAGGAGTCGCACGCAGTTTGGATGCCTCGCTTAACATGTGGGATGTGGCCCAGCCTGTTGTCGAGAAATATATCTACGACAATATCGGCCCGCGCGCCATTGGCCGCGATCTTTTGGCGACGCTACAGGTGTTGGCGCGGTTTGGGCCAAAGCTGCCGCAACTGGCGGAAACAGCGTTGGTGCGTTTGTCTGAACCTGAACAAAAGCCGACGGTCGAACCGGCGATTGGCGCTATCGGTTATATCGGCATTGGCGTGATCCTAGCCAGCCTTGTCGTTATACTTGCGCGTCTTTTGTAGCGCGAAAAGCTCAACCTCTAACGCTTGGCGGTAGTCCTTATTGCCGCGCTCAGCTTTCCACAGACAATAGGCTGCACTGCGCCAGTGAAAAAGCGGTGCCAGTTTCAAATAGCGGGCTACAACTGGCGCATTTTGGTAGGCCGACAGGAATTCCGCGATCTGGTCACGGCGCAATGGTCCGGCACCATATAGCGACTGCATCGCTGGGGACAGAAAACTTGCAAGATCTTCGCAGGGATCACCCAGACCGGGGCATTGCCAATCGATCAGCCGCAAGCCGTCGTCTGTGACGATCAGGTTGCTGGCGACGACATCGGTGTGGATCGGCAACAGATTTCGCGCCGGGGCGACCTGCGGATCATAGGGGGCGGCGGGCAGTTCAGTCTTCGCCGTCTCACATTGCGCCAAAATCGCGTTGGTTTGCCGGATCAACGCCGCAGAGCCTGAATCGATTTGGCGCAGCGGCACATCCAACGTCAGGCCATGTAGTTTTGACAAAAGCCGGGCCACATCCGTTGTGCCGGATTGCCACGCGGTGCCGGTTAGATGCTGATAAAGCAACGCCTCGCCCGCATCGGTATTCAGCAAAGCGACGGGACGCGGTGAAATTTGCCGCTCGGAAAGCGCCTTGAGCGCCTCATATTCTGCGCCGGGCAGGTTGGGATAAAGCGGGTTGTCCGTTGCGCGATTAAACAATTTGCACACCAGCGCGCCATCACTTGAACCTGCGCTATCGGCGGCCGGAATGCGCCACACGCGATTGGTGCGCCCGCCTGACAACGACCGCCACTGAACGGCGGCGCTGATGTATTCGCCTTCGATCAGGGCAAGGTGTAAGGCTTTGGGGACATCCAGCATCCGGCTTATTCGACGATCTTAACAAGATCACCCGACCGCATATCCTTGTCGGCAGAATATCCGTTCATGGCCTTAAACTGTTCTTCGCGAAAACCTGTCAGCGGCATGGAGGCCGCAAGTTTTGCAACCGTGTCATTTTTCTTCACGGTGACAATGCGCAAATGATAGGGTGCCAGCCCCGCGATTTCGTCTTTGGTCAACCGGCGAAATGATTGCGAGGCCGTGTTCAGACCGTTGCGCGATTTGCCGTCGGTTTTCAGGCTTAGCGCCACAATCCGAATGGTGGAATCGTCATACCGGATAGCGGTCAATTGGGCGATTTTCGGACCATCCACAGTATCCATATTAATCGTCGCCATTGCCGCATCAAGGCCATTGATCGACAGGCTGCGCAGATCACGAACTTGCGAAACACCCACCTCGCGCCTGATCATGGGCATCCATCGGTCGGACAGGTAACGATCCATGCCGCCGTTCCAGCGATCGTCACCGCTAAGGATCATTTTGGCGCGTGTCTTATTGTTTGCCTCAACGTGGTCCGAAAAATTCGCCAGAATAAATCCCGCAGGCACTGTAAAGGTAAACCCCAATTCCGGGTGGCTAAATTTCCGGCCCCGAACATAGCCTTCCTTGGCGGTGTCGCCGTAGACAATACCATCAATCCGGCCAAGATATTCCCGTTCTTTCAGCGCCCCTTGTCCCACATCCAGACCGGATTTCTTTGCCGCCTTGATCGCCTTTTTCGTTCGTTGCGCGGTGGCCGGGTGCGAGGCGAAAAAATCGACGCGATTGGGGTTGTGCTGTTGGCCGGCCACCTTGCGTTCCAACGCCTCTTTCGCCGCCAGTTGTTCCAGAAAACCCGCAGCGGCAAACGGGTCATACCCGGCTTCGACCAGCAAGCGCACGCCAATCAAATCGGCCGCCAGTTCTTCTGATTGGGAATGCTGCGCGAGGTATCCTGACGCCAGCTTGGCCCCCAGTTCGATCGCATCCGCAGCCCCGTCCTGCCCGCCAAAAACGCCGCCTAAAATCGTGCCAAGGATAACCCCCAGCCCGGCGCGATTGCCGCGTTTTATGCGCAACTCGCCATGGCCAGAAATTACATGACCGATTTCATGGCCCAACACGCCCGCCAATTCGGCCTCGTTATTGGCAAGGGCCAGCAAACCCCGTGTGACATAAACATAGCCGCCGGGCAGCGCAAAGGCATTGACCACAGGGCTATCCAGAACTGTGAAGGTCCATGTTTCCTGCCACTCTTCGGTCAGGGCCACCAAGCTTTTGCCAACCCGGTCAACATAGGCAGACAGTTTTGCATCCTCAATCGCGCCGCCAAACTGCGCCAGAATATGCGGATGATCCTGCGCCCCGATTTGATTTGATTGCGCTGCACGCTCTGCCTGCAACGGCGCCGAAAAGAGCGTAACGGCAACAACAAAACCTGCCAGTATTTGTAAGACGCGCATGTGTTGGGCCCCTTGCCACATAAAGTTTGGTGAAATATGGGCGCTTAGGGGCGAAAAATCCAGTTCAGAACGTTGGTTTTGTCACAGAAGTTATAAATCCGGCTTAGCTTGCGCCCCTGATGGCGGCCACCTGATCGGCCAGCAAAACCGAACCGTCGCCCAAAACCAGCAATATGACATCACCGTCGATCCTTGCCTCTTTCACCTCATCATAAATCGGGGCGGGGTGGTCGTCTATCAATTCGCCATTCTGGAAACTTTCAACCGACAATTGATAGGTGCCGTCGGCCAAAGGCGTTCCGTCTTCTGTAATGCCTGTCCAGGATGTGACGTCGGTTTTCAACGGCACCGGGATGCGCTGCACCTCTTCGCCAGCTTCATTGCGCACGACCAGTTCGGCGCGGTCGGCATTCGCTGCGGGTGCTATGAAAACGTCAATTGGCGTGCCGACAAATTCCGGGTCTTTCAGAACCTGAACCTGCATTCCGATCCACGAGGCAAGCCCGGTAGCTGATGGCCCACCCAGCAGTTCTTGGATTTTGGTCAGCGCATCATTGGTTCTGACTTGCTGTTCCACGGCTGAAAAACTGGCAAGCTGCGCCACAAAATCGGTTGAATCCAAAGGCTTCAACGGGTCTTGGTTTTTCATTTGCGCGGTCAGCAAGGTCAGGAACGTTTCAAAATCCGCAGCGGCAGAAACCGCCGCCGCAGAGGCGCCGTTGTTACGATTGGCCTGCGTGGCCCCGTTAATGTTAGAAACTGCTTCCATCTTATTTTGCGCCTTTCATAGTCGTTTATCCAACCCGGATTGCAGCCCGGAAACTGTTATCGTGTGCGTATTCAGTGCGCGTGATTGCACAGGCCTTCCTTGGTCATCTACGGTTTCTACGCCAACCGCATCCGGGTCGAAAACCTCCGCCGGATGGTCTTGTGATTGTTGGGAAAAACCAAAACTGACATCCTGATATCCCAGCCCTTCAAATTCAGCCTCAAGGACTTCCAAATGCTTGCGCATCAGGTCGATAGTTTCGCCGCGTTCGGCGATGATCTGAACGTTCATACCGGTTTCGGTCGCGTGCAATGTCAGCCGGACCTTGCCAAGTTCAATCGGGTCCAACCTGATTTCCGTTGTCTTTTCCGCACCCGGATCAATGGCCTGCACGATCTGAATGGCAACGGCCCGTGGGTTGGGCGTGATTGGCATCGGTTTTAGCGCAATATTTGTCTGCTCAAACCGCGTCGCAAACTCCGCTTCTAGCGCGGGCTGTCCGGCAAATCCAATGTTGTCCGTCGACACATCAATACCGCTGGCGTCCGAACTGGCGCTGAACGCTGCTTGTTCAACGACAGGCGCGGACAATGTGATCGGAGGCGTCGCTGGCGGCCCCTTTGGGGGGCTCTTTTCTTCGGCAACCGATGGGAACAGCGGTTTAGGCCCTGCCTTAACTGTCGGCAAAACAGGCGGTGGAGCGACAGGCAACGCAGTCAAAGCTGGCGTTTGGGGGATTGGCTCAGGCCGCGCGATTGCCTTTGTCTGGCGCGTGATATCGGGTTTTTGAGCAATTTCTGGCGGCTGTTTGGTCGGCGGCGCATCAACCGGGCCAGTTTTTTCAATACTTGCGACGGCAATCGGGCGCGCAGCTTCAGTTTCTTGCCGGATTGCGGGTGTGTCAGAAACCTTGCCAGCAACAGCCATGGGTGCTGCGTCGGCGATTTCAGATGGCTGGGGGGCTTTTGGCGGGCTTTCAGTCAAATCCAGCGACGCAGGGGCCGCAGGTTGACCGGTCACAACTGTTGGCGGCGCTGCCTTGTGAAGGTTTTGCCCCTCAGCCCGAATAGGCACCATTAAATCGAATCCGGAGGGCCAATTAACAGCCGCCGGTGTTTGAATAACGGGCATCGCCCCAAAGTTCGCCCCGTCGGTTTGCACTTCGGCTTCCACCGGTATCGTGGGTGTGTCGGTTCCAAATTTTTGCGCGTTGGGTTTGAGTGGTGGGGCTTGCGCCGCACCCGCCTGACCTTTGGTCAGTGCCACCCCATCAAACAGGGTTTGGAAAAGTGAAGTCAGTGATTGCGATGCCGCATTGGGCAAATCCGTTGCGACGGGATTGCCCGCTACCGGGGTAAGTGTCACCACCTGAGGCGGGCCAAGACCCGCAATTGCGGGCCCATCTTTTGGTAAAACCAACGGCGTCATTCAATTTCCAAGCATTCTGCCTAAATCGCTGCGGTCAACCTTTCTGAAAATTCTTACGAATTCTTTACCTCTCAGGGTGAAAATCGGGAAAGTTGTTCCTATCAGAGGCCCCGAAATGATGCCTGATCCACTTGTCGCGATCGCTGCGACCCCCGCTATTGCGCCGCGCAACGAGCCGCGAATTGATGACAGCACATTACGCAAAGCCTCGCGCGATCTTGAGGCCAGCTTTATTGCCGAAATGTTAAAATCCGCAGGCGTCGGGAAAAGTCGCGATTCGTTTGGTGGCGGCGCGGGTGAGGATAATTTTTCCTCGTTTCTTGTGACCGCACAGGCTGAAAAAATTGTTGAATCTGGTGGCTTTGGCTTGGCGGAAAAGATTTTTCAGGCCCTGACGCGCGGGGCCCAAGAAAATGCATGACGCGGAAACAGACCACGCCATTCTGGACCGTTTGATGGACCTGCTGGATCAGGTAAAGCTTGCGCTGAAGGCGGGCGATATTGATCAGTTAAACCGCAGTGCGGCCCAACAAAACCGGCTGCTGGATCAATTGGAACGCTCAGGTGGGTTGCGCGCGATGCCGGAAAAGAAAATGCGTCTTTTGGCTAAGACAGCCGAACAAAACCAGCGCCTGCTAAAGGCGGCGCTGGCAGGTCTAAAGGCCGCCAGCCGCCGCAAATCAGACATCCAAGAGGCCCGCAAAGCGACATTGACCTATGATCGCACCGGGCGCCGCAACCGATTGGAGCCCGGCACCACCGCGCTTGAACGACGCAGCTGAAAACCCGCTGTGTTCTTGATTTATTTCGAATTTTTCACTTTCAGAGGGATGGAGTTAGGGTTCCCTTAAGGGTTGGCGTCGATGCTGAACTTGCATCCAGGAGGGGTGGCGCGGAGCCCGTATCGCTACAAGTATCCGCAATAGTCAGAAAGACGAAAATGGCCGCATGAATGCGCGGCTTCCTGTAATTCGGCGTCAAAAGATGCCGTTCGTCTAAAGGAATGACAATGTCTAGTATTCTAACCAACTCAAGCAGCCTTGTCGCACTGCAAACACTTAAATCGATCAATATGGGGCTGACAAAAACACAAAACGAAATCTCGACCGGTAAATCGATCTCATCCGCGAAAGACAATTCCACGGTCTGGATGATCTTGGCGTTTGACGAATAGGCCCTTTGGGTTTGGATCAGCTGCGTCAATTCACCCGCAACATCCGTTGCGGATTCTTCACGCGCATAGCCGATCATTTCACCGGCTGGCCCGTCGCCTGCTTCCCACAAAAAGAACGACCCACTTTCGGCAGACAGTTGATAGGCCTGATTGTCGAGCGAGATCAGTCCGTTGGGGTTCGCCACATCAACCAGTGGTATCTGATAAATCGTTCGGGTGAAGCCAATATCGTAAATTGCGTTCAAAAAGCCATTTGGATCAATCTCAACCGAAGTCAGGTTTCCAACCGGCGATCCGTCCTTGGAAATCGCCACAGGTGCGAAACTGCCGGACAATTGGGTCATGCCACCCGCCTCGCCGGGTTTGCCGATGTTCAGCGTGATCGGGCCACCCGCGACCGTCAGGGCTATTTCGCCTGATGCGGCGCTATAGGCACCGCCAGACACGGTTGCGATTGATGCGATTGTGCCGCCTGCCCCGCGCGTGTCGTCAAAGGTGACCGTATATTCGCCAACGCTTGCCCCGCCCGAGGCTGAATCGCTGATGATCATCGTCCATTCATTGGACTGTCCCGATCCGGGTACGGTCGGCGTGAAGGATATATCAAGTGATTCTGATGTCCCCAGATTGCCGAAATATTCGATCGACAGATCTAGAACATCCCCGCTTTCACCTGACTGGGTCTGCGTTGCAGGCAGATTGACCCCCAAATTGATCGCAGTGGTCGGATCGCCAGCGAACTGGTTCAGATCAATCGACACCGGCACCAAACCGTCAACTGTGTCACGTGGATAAGACGGGATCGTTCCGTCAGAACTTGCCGGCCAACCCATCAACACCAGCCCACTTTCCGTGCGCAGAATGCCATCAGCATCGGGGTGAAATGAACCAGTTGTTGCCAGCATCATAGGCAGACTGCCTGCGTTGCCATTTAGGGCCGCGACAGAGGTTACAGGCATCATCCCGCGCCCTGCAATCGCGATGTCGGTTGCGTTGCCCGTGGTGATCAGCGGCCCTTGTGCGCCGATATCGCGGTGGGTGGTCACGCGCACCCCGCCAGCCGAATAGGCGCCGCTGCTGCCATTCAGCACCAACGAATGGAAATTCGCCACCGCGCGCTTATAGCCGTATGTCGAGGAGTTCGCGATGTTGTCGGCGATCGTGGCCAGACGACTGGCATTCACGTTCAACCCGGCCACACCGGCGATCAAAGAAGAGGATATGGTCATTTTGCGCCTTTCTGCTGCATCAACCCTTTGGGGTGACTATTCACCAACAGGGTTTAAGAAGCCGCTAACAGATCAAATCCAACACTTATTTGCCGGTCGCCGCCCGATCGTTGCGCAACAGGATGATTTCCAGCCGGTTATTTCGCACCGACATCGGGTTTGGTTCGGCTGGTTTGCGGTCAGACCAACCGGCGACGCGCTGCATCCGGGTTTGATCCAGCCCGCTGGTTTCCAGCATCCTGCGAACGACGTGCGCCCGCTCGGTCGATAAATCCCAGCTTGGGTCGGTGACCAGCACAATTGAAAACGAACGGGTGAATCCATTCACGGCAAGCTTGTTTCGGGTCGGTTCAAACACCCTTGCAATCATGGCAACCAATTGATCCAAAATCTCGGACGGTTGTTTGCCGTCGCCGATAAAAATAGGCTCTCCTGGCAGATCAAAAATCTCGACAATCAGGCCTTCGTCGGTCACCCGCGTGTGAATATGTTCCAGCACATCATCAGCGATCGAACTTTCGCCGCCACCGCGCGTCACTGCGGCCTGCAAATCCTTCAGGTCCTGCGTTTCCTGCATGTTTTCCTGATCGGCCGTGGCGCTTTCCACACCGGATTCACCACGGGATTGTTTTTCGGCCGATGGCTTGTCATCCATGCCGCCGGTTCCATCCTGAGGCAACGTATCTTCGGCAAATACGCTAGAGCCGCCGAACATCCCTTCGCCACCACCGGAAATGCGGTTGACCGGGATCGTCGGGTTGAAATAATCGGCAATGCCCTTGCGCTGGCTTTCCGTGGTTGCGTTCAACAGCCACATCAGCATGAAAAACGCCATCATCGCGGTCACAAAATCCGCATAGGCAACCTTCCATGCACCGCCGTGGTGCCCACCGCCCTGAACAATCTTTTTTCGTTTAATGATGATGGGCGCCAAGGCGCGCGGATCGCTCATCTTCTTCCCCGTTTTCAACCGCTCTGCCTATTGGCCTAGCAGAAAGGGATGAACGCAGGTTTAATCACGCCACATTGGCGCGGGGATGGTGTTTGGTTGGTGAGGCTTAATCCTGACGCACAAACAGAATTTCAAGCGATTGCGCTGTTTCACCGGAATTCAGATCCGTAATGTCATCGGTCATTTTCATTTCGCGAGCTTGCGGGAAAGACAGCGTCACCTTTGACGTCAACAAGCGGTCTTCTTGCTGGACCGGGCTGACCTGCAACAACTGAATTTGCCCGTCCTCGTTCCGGCCTTTGAAATCAACCTCGGTCGCTACTGCCGAAATCTGAATTTTTGCTGCAAACAATAAACCCGTTTCATCCTGCGCCACAAAAAGCCCAAAAGCAGTTGCACCGCTGGTGGTGGCACAACGCCCGACGAAACTGACCTGAGTGGGCGCTGTAAGCGTGCCTTTGACCTTGCATCTTACCTTTTCAAGCGCATCAAACCCGTTTGGTCTGACCAGACCTTGGCCAACCCAAACCCCTAAAAACCGCTGAACGACATCCTTAGCCATTGCGGGCACCGGTTGTGTCAAGGCCGCCAGCAAACCGGCAAAGATAACAAAACCCCTCATGCTTCGCCCCTATTCCGCCCCAGCCAGGTCAGAATGGCAGGCAGCAAGATCAGATCACTTAACAACGCCATGACGAATGTGCCGACGCATAGCATTCCAAAGAACCGGATCATTGGCATTTCGCTGATCAGCGTGGCGAACAATCCAGCCGACAGGATCACTGTGGTGACAATCAGAACTGGCCTGACTTTGGTCATCGCGGCGTTTATCAGGCGGTCAGACATTTTTTCCCCATCAAGCTGCGTTTGCAGATGCAGTCGGTTGAACACATGTATCGAATCATCCAGCGCAATGCCAAACGCAATCGTCAGCGCCAGGGCCGAGGTGATCTGAATGTCATAATCAAACACCGTCAGGCAAGCACCGGCAAAAACAATTGGCAGGATGTTGGGCACAATCGCCGCCAGACCAAAGTCCAGCCGCCCGTACCAAAATCCGATCAATGCCGGACAAGCCAATGCCGCTATCAGAAAACTGATGGTCAATTGCCCGATCATGTCGTCCGCCAGTGACGACGACATCACCAAAAACCCGGTTGGCGCGCCTGCCACTGTTGCGCGCAGGTCAAGCTTGGCAATTTCGTCGGCCATCTGCTGCGCCTGCGTTGCAACAATTTGCGAGCCTTGATCTGGGACCATCACAATGACCTGTAGCGATCTGCCATCCGCGCCTATCAGTCGGTTTCGCAGTCTTTGCGGCATTGCCTCAATGGTCTTTGCCAGCTCTTGCTGGCTGACCACCCCGTCGCCATCTGCCAGCAATGCGCGGACATCATTCAGCGACACAACTGCGCGAACCCCCGGCACATTGCCCAATGCCTTGGTCAGCTTCGCCAGATCCTCGGCCACTTCAGGCGCGGTCGCCTCGTATCTCTGCGCAAGCCCAAGCGGTATATTGATGCTGTTGATCGGCCCTGAAAACTGTTCGACCTGCTCCAGAACCTGAACAACTGGATGGGTCTTTTCAATGTTTTCCATGAACCGGTATTCTGGTTGGATCGGCAATAAAATGACCAAAGCCCCAAGGCACAGGGCCACGCCGCCATAAGTGATCGTGCGAAAATTGCGGATGGTATAGGCCTGCACACGCCCGGCGGCGCGGGCTTTGGTCTGATCCTCGATTAACGGCAAGGCACGTCGGACCGCTGGAATGGTGCTGGCCAGCGCAAACACACAGGGATGCACAAACAGCACCACCAGCATCGCCAAAAACACGCCCGCAGTTCCCGCCAAAGCCAGATCCTGCACAATCGGCGAGCCGGAATAAAACAGGCTGGCAAAGGCTAGAATGGTGGTCAGTGACGTCAAAACGCAAGGTGGTGCTATGTCAATTACGGCGTTCTTGATGGCGCTGGTCTGATCTTCGCCACGCCCAAGACGCCTGCGAATGTCAAACGTCAGATGAATTGCATCGGAACTGGCCAGCACCAATATCAAAACCGGCAGCGCATTTGTCAGCGCGTTAATCGACAGCCCAAGCCAGCCAAAAGACCCAAGGCAGAATATCAGTGCGGTGACAGGCGTGACTGTGTTGATGATCGCGACCCAGAAACTGCGAAACATCGCCAGTGATAACAGGAAACCCAGAAACGCACCCAGAATGTTGATCTTCATCTGATCGTTTTTCAGCCCGGCAATAATCCCCTCGCGGATGGGAATCAGCCCCGTGATCTGAAATTGCAGCCCGCCCGGACTGCCCGTTACCCCTGCAAGATCTTCAAGATCACGTAACGGCGTGGCGGGTGCGGTCAGGTTCGACATGTCCGCACCAAGCGAAAACACGACAACTGTTTGGCGCAAATCCGGTGACATAGGTGAAAGGCCGTTCGCGGAATTGGCGGTCGCCGCGACCAAAGCGGCATCAAGTGCGGCCTTGTCTGTCAGATCGGCAGGCAGCAACCTTGCCCGCTCACCTGTTGCCTGATCCCGCCCGGTTAGATTGAAAATCGAATACACACCACCGATGCCGCCGATGAACTGCGCCTCTAAAATGAAATCTTCGATCACCGTGAAATCCGCACCGGTCAGCGGAGCGTTGGCCGAAATCAGAACAGCAATGTCTGTTTCGCTTTGCGTGAAGGTCTGCGCGTAACCGGCGTAATTGCGAAAATCCTCGCTGTCCGAGGTGAACATCGTGCGCAGGCCGTCTTCAAAATTTATTCGGAAAATACCAAGGATCGCCAGCAACACGATTGGCAAAGTGACCAGCGCAACACGGATTGGCCGGTCAACGGAAAGAAACAGGATCAGTCGTATCAGTTGGTTCACTTGCGATCGCCTGAGGTCAGGTCCGGACGCCGCCGGTTCATTGCGACCGGGCGCTGGACGCGACCTGTTCGTACCACGCGACGATCACCTCACGCTCTTGCTGTTCCATGAACGAAACATTGGCGGGCGGCATTGCGTGGGACCGACCCGCCTGAATATAAATCTCGCGACCACGCATGGCGATCTGCGCTTCGGTTTCCAACAACACGCCTTTGGGCGCTTGATGGATACCATCCCAGAACGGCTCGGCTGAATGGCACATCGAACAGCGGCCCAGAACGATATTGCTGACGTCCTCAAAATCCGGTGCAGTCGCCAGTTTGGTGGCGAATGGCGATAAGCTTTCAAGGTCTTCTACAGCTTCACCTATTACTTTAGGAACAGTCGACAACCACATGATAAGGATAAATAAAATCGCGGTTGCGGCCCATGTCCAAGTTGGCTTGCCTTTGCCGCTGTGCATGGTGTTGAAATAGTGCCTGATGGTGACACCCATCAGAAAAACCAGTGCGGCGATGATCCAGTTATACTCGGTTGCGAAGGCCAGTGGGTAGTGGTTTGATAACATTAAGAAAATCACTGGTAGTGTCAGATAATTGTTGTGGGTGGACCGTTGCTTGGCGATCTTGCCATATTTCGGGTCCGGCACCCGCCCGGCCTTCAGGTCTTCGACCACAATCCGCTGATTTGGCATGATGATAAAGAACACGTTGGCAGTCATGATCGTGGCTGTGAATGCCCCAAGATGCACAAACGCTGCGCGCCCGGTAAACACCTGCGTATAGCCCCATGCCATCAAAACCAGAACGGCGTATAGAAAGACCATCAACCGGGTGTTGTTGTCGCCGAACCTGCTTTTGCAGATCAAATCATAAGCGATCCAGCCAAACGCGATCGAGCCAAGCGACACCAGTATCGCCACCGGAATGGAAACGTCCCAGACATTGACGTCGACCAGATACAGGTCGGCACCCATGTAATAGATCACAAACATCATCGCCACGCCCGACAGCCAGGTCGAATAGCTTTCCCATTTGAACCATGTCAGATGCTCGGGCATTGCTTCGGGGGCAACCAGATATTTCTGCACGTGGTAAAACCCGCCGCCATGCACTTGCCATTCTTCGCCATGGGCGCCTTTGGGCATGCCTTCACGCTGGCGCAGACCAAGATCAAGCGCGATGAAATAGAACGAGGATCCGATCCACGCGATCCCTGTTATGACATGCACCCAGCGCACGGCAAAGCCGAGCCATTCCCAGATAATTACAAATTCATTCATGGCCATCCCTTTGCACTGCGGCGTCTTAAGTCAATAAACAGGCGATACTGCCCAAGAGCAATCCAATTTGCGGCTTTCTTACGCCCCATTTTGCGGTAATAACAACAGGGGCAAAAACCAAGAAACGAGCATTGGGCGAAAATATGATCTATCCTGTTATCCTTTGCGGCGGATCAGGCACCCGTTTGTGGCCGCTTTCGCGCAAAAGTTACCCTAAACAATTCGCCCGTCTGACTGGTGAGGAAACGTTGTTTCAAGCGTCGGTCAAGCGTCTTTCGGGGCCGGGTTTTGCCCGCCCGATCATTTTGACGAATGCGGATTTCCGTTTCATCGTGGCTGAACAACTGGCCGAAATCGGGGTCGAGCCTGAGGCCGTGTTGATCGAACCTGAAGGCCGCAATACCGCCCCCGCCGTGCTGGCCGCCGCTTTGTGGCTGTCAGATCAGCACCCCGATGCTATGATGCTGGTCGCCCCGTCAGACCATGTAGTACCTGATGCCGACGCTTTTCGCGCCGCAGTTAAGGCGGGTCAGGTGGCTTGCGATGCAGGTGATCTGGTCACGTTTGGCATCCGCCCGGACCGTCCCGAAACCGGTTATGGCTATCTTGAACTGGCCGATAGTGCCGGTGATTTCACCCCGACGGCGCGCAAGCTGAAACGCTTTGTTGAAAAGCCGGACATGGCGAACGCGACCAGAATGGTCGAGGCCGGAACCTATTTGTGGAATGCTGGCATCTTTCTGTTTGCGGTGGCGGGCATTCTTGACGGCTTTAAGGCCCATGCGCCGGGCATGCTGGCCCCCTGCCAACAATCCGTTGACGAGGCCAAGCCGGATTTGGGCTTTTTGCGTCTCGCGCCCGAACCTTGGGCTGCGCTTGACGATATTTCGATTGATTATGCTGTGATGGAACGGGCGCAAAACCTGTCTGTGGTGCCTTTCGGCGGCAGTTGGTCAGACCTTGGCGGCTGGGATGCTGTCTGGCGTGAAAGCGGCGGCGACGCAGATGGCGTTGTCACAACGGGTGCTGCCAGTGCGATTGATTGCACCGATTCCCTGTTGCGTTCAGATAACGAGAACCTTGAAGTTGTCGGGATCGGTTTGAACAACATCATCGCCGTGGCCATGCCTGACGCGGTGCTGGTGGCCGATATGTCGCGCGCGCAGGACGTGAAGGTCGCGGTGCAGACGCTTAAGGCCAAAGGCGCCAAACAGGCCGAACAGTTTCCGCGCGACCACCGCCCATGGGGTTGGTTTGAGACGCTGTCGCTGGGAACCCGGTTTCAGGTCAAGCGGATCATGGTGCATCCCGGTGCCGCGCTAAGCCTGCAAAGCCATGTGCATCGCTCGGAACATTGGATTGTCGTTGCGGGCACGGCGCGGGTGACTGTTGGCGACACTGTTTCGCTGGTGACTGAAAACCAATCGGTTTACATTCCCGTCGGGTCAAAACATCGCATGGAAAACCCGGGCAAGGTGGATCTGCACCTGATCGAGGTTCAGACGGGTACTTATCTGGGCGAAGACGACATCGTGCGTTACGAGGATGTGTATAAACGCAGCTAGCCTGACTTGCGCATCTTCATTGGCGCGCGGCTATGTGCGTTGTTTGCATCCGCCATTTTGCGCAACAACCGGATAAACTCAGCGGATTCCGTATGGCTAAGCGGCGACATGGTCCGTTCCTGCGCGATCATCACGGATTGCGCGACATCTGAAAGCAAACGTTTGCCACGTTCAGTGGCACTGACGATTTTTGAGCGTTTGTCTTTGGTTGACTGAACCCGCCGCACAAGTTGCCTCTCCATCAGTTTCTGAATAACAACCGCAACCGTTGTACGGTCCAGCGCCGCCGTTCCGCCGATGGTCGCCTGATCTTGCGATCCGTTTTCAATCAACGTCTTCAGCACGGCAAATTGCAGCGGTGTGATGTCAAAATCAGCACATTCATCATGGAACAGCGCAACCGAGATCTGGTGACACCGACGCAGCAAATGCCCCGGCAATTCCGCCATGGACGGCGTGTCGCCAGATTTCGGTTGATCCCTGTTTGGCATAGCCTAGCCCAATGGTGCGGCGATGGTTGTGGTCAAAGTTCCCAGACCGACAATCGACACTTTGCAGACATCGCCGGATTTCAGCGGCCCGACGCCTGCGGGGGTGCCGGAATAAATCAGATCACCGGGTTGCAGTTCCATCGAATGGGACAGGATCGAAATGACCTCAGGAATTGACCAGATCAGTTCGTTCAGATCGGCGTCTTGTTTGACCTCGTCATTGACTGTCAGGCTGATCGAACCTTTGGACGGATGGCCAACCTTGGCCACAGTGTGAACCGGTCCACACGGGGCCGAGCGGTCAAAGGCTTTGCCCCAATCCCAAGGGCGACCCATATCACGCGCCGCACCCTGCAAATCCCGGCGCGTCAGATCGTTGCCAATGGCATAGCCCCAGACATGACTAAGGCTGTCAGCCTCTGCGATATTCCGCCCGCCTGTACCGATGGCCACAACCAGTTCAGCCTCGAAATGAAAATTCGCGGTTTGTGCGGGGTAGGGAATGGTTGAATTGTCGTCCACCACAGCGTCGGCTGGTTTGGTAAAGAAAAACGGCGGATCACGGTCTGGATCGTGGCCCATTTCACGGGCATGCGCGGCATAATTGCGCCCGACGCAAAATATCCGGCGCACAGCAAAGCGCGCGTCACTATTTGCCACGGCGACCGAGGCTTGTGGGGCGGGCGAAAGTACGTATTCAGTCATCATTATTCCTTATGAATTTCCACGATCTTCTTTGAACAGGCCAAGTTTTTGTTGCGCCACCCGGTCGGAATAGCTGAACAGGACCGCCTCGTCCTCGGCTTCGTGATGCACCCACTTCCAGCTTGGCACAACGAAAATGTCCTTTGGTCCCCACTCAAACACCTGCCCGTCAATCGTGCTGCGCCCTCGACCCTCGGTCGGAACAAAAACGGTGGCGTCAGTAGACCGATAGGCGGCGGTTTTGAAACCTTTGGGCAGCAATTGCAGGAACGGCGCAATCGTCGGCATCGCCCAGCCGCCATCGACTGGATTGACGTATCGCATCTTTAAGCCATGACAAGGATCCCATTCCTGCTGGGCTTTCATCGCTTCAAGGGCTTCGCGCGAGCGTGCGTAAGGATAGTTGAATATCGGCGAGGCCAGCTTGTCCTGCTTGTGATCCACCGGCAGCATATTGGCGCCATAGCGGGCAAAACTGTCGCCGGTTTGGCGGTTAATCGGTTGTTCATCGGCGACGTAGCCTTCGGCAAAGCTGGCGTCGAAAAACCCAACGATCGGAATATCAAGACCGTCAAGCCAGATCATCGGTTCATCCGTGTGATTGCCGTGGTCATGCCAGGCACCGGGCGGTGTGATGACGAAATCGCCAAACTGCATATTCGTGCGCTCACCGTTGACCGAGGTGTGGGCACCCGCGCCATCCAACACAAAACGCAAGGCTGATTGGCTGTGGCGGTGGGCCGGCGCGACCTCGTCCGGTAGGACAAGTTGCAGACCGGCATATAGCGATGTGGTGATTTGGGACGAGCCGCGCATACCCGGGTTTTCAAGGATCAGCACGCGGCGCTCGGCCTCTTTGGCGGTGATAAGGCCGCCGGATTCCAACAGGAATTCACGCGCCTTGTCGTAGCGCCACAAATGCGGCTGGCAACCGCTTTTGGGTTCAGGGGTAATGATGTCAGAAAACACCGCCCAAAGCGGCGTCATCGCGTGTTCGTCGATCTTTTCGTAAAACGCCAACCGTTCTGGCGTTTCTTCTGGTTTTCCTGTCAGAGCCATCTTTTCCCCGTGAATGTTGCCAAGATAATCACCGCCTGGTCGTAATTAGAACCAATACTGAGCATATAGCTGATCTTTTCGCAAGTTGGTTTCCCAAGCTAAATGCAACGCCTGCGGCGTCACTAATTTTGAGCCCTTATCGGGCGGGGCCTCCGGCGGGGATATTTAGGAAAAAAGAGAAGGGTATTGTACGTGGCTGCTGGACAGGTGGCGGGAGTCGTCTTAGCGTTTATGTGTCACAATTATGAGGATCAGTGCCATTTTCGATGCGTTTTTTACACCTGTATCCGGGATGGAATTGCCGCGCTTTGCCGGAATTCCGACCTTCATGCGATTGCCCTTTGTCGATTTCGATCACGACCGGATTTCGGATGTCGATATCGGTCTGATCGGCGCACCGTGGGACAGTGGCACGACGAACCGCCCCGGCCCGCGACACGGGCCGCGCCAATTGCGCGATCTTTCCACGATGATCCGGGCGGAAAACGGGGCGACGGGTGTGCGGCCTTTTGAAGTTGCAAATTGTGCTGATCTTGGTGATGTCAGCCCGAATCCTGCCGATCTGCAGGACAGTTTGAACCGGTTTACGGACTATTATACCCGTGTCAGGCAATTGGGGATCCGACCGCTGACTGCCGGAGGGGATCACTTGTGCTCGTTACCGATATTGCGCGGATTGGCGGCGCAAGCACCTGTAGGCATGGTGCATTTTGACAGCCATACCGATCTTTTTGATGGGTATTTCGGAGGTACGAAATACACCCACGGCACGCCTTTTCGACGGGCCGTAGAAGAGGGTCTGCTTGATCCGAAACGTGTCGTTCAAATCGGCATTCGCGGCACGGCCTATGATCACGAGGACCGGGATTTCGCAAAAGCAGTGGGTATCCGCGTTATCGCGATTGAGGAGTTTTTTGCCCGTGGCGGAACCGACGTTATGACCGAGACCCGCGAGATCGTTGGGGACGGGGCGACCTATGTTTCTTATGACATTGATTTCGTCGATCCAGCATTTGCGCCCGGCACTGGCACGCCCGAGGTCGGCGGGCCGAATTCGTTTCAGGCGATTGAGGTTGTGCGCGGTTTGGCAGGCGTGAACATTATTGGCGCGGATCTGGTTGAGGTATCACCGCCGTTTGATCAGGCCGGTGGTACGGCTTGGTTGGGGGCTTCGCTGATGTTTGAACTGCTATGCGTTATGGTCAGTGCGCAAACGTGATTGCATATGCAAAGACGCGGGCAGGTTTTCGGTGAATTGAAGGATGGGTTAAATGGTGCCGCTGACAGGACTCGAACCTGCTACCCCGTCATTACGAATGACGTGCTCTACCAGCTGAGCTACAGCGGCACGGTGGGTTGAATAGCAGGGAACAGGCGCAAGCAACAGACCCAGTTTCAGTTTTTGCCCGACGCTGTCTCGGGTATCATGTGGACGTCACCGACGATGCCGTCGAGGTCATCTGAAATCTCGGCGTATTTATCGACCATTGAAACATGCGGCACGACGGGGTCGGTTTTGACCTCTTCAGCCTCTTCAATTGGCGCAATTAAGGGTTCAGGAATGTCAGGTGTGCCGACAATCAGCGGCAACATATCCGAGGGTCGTTGGTTGGTGTCGCTGGCAGCCGGGGGCACTTGCCATGCCAGCGTGTCGAAACTGGCGCAGTTTTCGCAAACGGGCACCCAATTGTTGTGAATATGGTGGCAATTGCCGCACATCCATTGCGGGCCTCGCGATGCGCCCAGCGCCTTGGTCAGCCAACCGCGCACCACGTTGTCGGGCGAGCCTTCACCGCGTTCGATTGCCGCCATAATGGTCAGGGATCGCGTCGTCGGATCAATGTCCGCCAGATCACCAAGGGCAACCCGCGCGGCAGGGAAATCCTCGGCCACGATTGCCAGTTCCGCTGACAGCATTTTGCTTTCCGGGTCGTCTGGCTTTAACTTCAGCAAAGGTTGAAAGCGAACCTTGCGTGCGGCCGGGGTCTCGTCTGGTGCAATATCTGCAAAAGCGGCCGCCAAGTCGGGATGCTGTTGCACCCCCCATGCCTTTTTCAGGATTTTGACCGCTGGACGCGGGGCGTTGTTCAACATGTGCATTTCTGCGGCCAGCACCGCAGCGGGGATCAGATCCGGCGACAAGCGATTGGCAGACAGGGCGGCGGATTTGCCGTTTTCGATATCACCAGCCTCGATCTTTTCGCGCGCATCGGCCAGTGCCAACACCGCATCACGACGGGTATGTACGCCTTGCGGCAATGCGCGGGCTTTAACTGTCGCGGTCAGGGTTTTACGCGCACCCTTCCAGTCGCGGCTTTTGGATTGCAGCGAAAACAGCGTGTCCAGCGTGCCTTCGTGGCGGGGTCTGAGGGCGAATGCTTTTTCGGCCAGCTTGAGGGCAGTATCAGTATCCCCCTCGGCCAGTTTTTGTTTCAGAATGCCCTGAACGCCCACAAATCGGGTTCGGTCATCCGCCAACAGCTTTTTGTAATAGCCTTGCGCTTTGTTGGTTTCACCGGTCATTTCCGCGGCCTGCGCGCTAAGCAGCAGGGTCAAATCCGGGCGGCCCAGATATTTTTCTGCCTTGGTCGCCTTGGCCATCGCAACGCGCCCCTCGCCCGAGGCAAGCGCCATAAGACCGTCAGCCAGAGCCTCAAAACCCCGGCGTTCGCGGTTGCGGTCGAAATATCGCGAAATTGCGGTTTCATCGCCGTTAAAGAAGCGAAAGATCGCGACCAGCAAACCGGCGACGCGAAACGCGATCCAACCGGCGATCAGGATCAGGATCAGACCGATCATTCCCGCCAGCGGCGACAGTGAAAATTCCATCGTGCCAACAGCGATGCGCACCTCGCCGCCTGCGTCGATCAGGAAAGAGGCCGCAAATGTAAGTGCTGCGATCATTGCAACGAACAGAACGATTTTGACGATTGACCAGATCATTCGCGCGTATCCTTAATTGTCACTATCAGGTGTAGTAGAAAATTCGTCCAATGCGGCCTCGACCTTTACGCGGGCCTCGGCCCGGGCCAGCCAATCGGCCAGTTCGGCCATACCGTCGGCAGGCAATTGGCGCACAAGGTCGATCGTTGTTTGTAATTCGCCACGCTCAAGGGCAGCCTCGGCGCGTGAAAGAACCGCATCGGCATCGTCGCCTTCTTTTTCCTCAAGCGACCGCGCGCCCAGTTGCGCCTTTAGAAAGGCACCAAGTTTGGCACCCATGCCATCGCCTGCTTCGGCTTGGATTGAGGCTTTCAGAGCGCGGCGTGCGTATTCAGGAAATGATTTTTGCAATTCGGTCAGCGTCGCAACACCATCTGCGGCGCTATCAGAAAGGGCCTTGGGAATTTCCAGCGATGTGTCCCCGGCGATTTCCGACAAAAGTACGGCGTAAGATTTCCCGGTTTCAACCGCTGCGCGCAGGCGTTCCTTGGCCACCGTCAGATCGACATCCTTGGCTGAATTTATCGCCGTTTCGGACAATGCCACAACTTTGCTTCTGGCGGCTTCCAGTTGTTCGGTCGCTGCCTCTGAAACCGCGTCAAGCCGAACAGACAATTCTTCGCTATTGGCGATCTGGTTTTTGATTTGGGTTTTTAAGGTGTCAATCTCGGCCCGGTATTGCGCGATCAACTCGCCTGTTGCGGCGCCAACTTCGCCTCCGGCCTGTGACATCGCTTCGCTTAGTCGGTCGCGTGAGGCCTCAAGTTCAGCCAAAGCAGCGGCGAGTTTCGTTTCGGTTGCCGTTAGGCGATCCGCAATTTGCGCGGCCTGTTCGGCCAGGTTTTCCCTAAGGTCCGCAATGCTTTGCTCGGCTTGTGAAACCGGTGAGTTTTCCAGTTCAGCGATGCGCGTTTCCAGTTTGGCCAGTTTGGCCGAGTAATCCTCGTAAAGTGCGGCGATTTCTGCGTCGTTATTGGCAACGGGTGCGGGCGGATTGATGTAACCCGCTGCCAGATATCCGATGCCAGCCGCGACCACCCCACCGGCGACCAGACCTACAAACCCGGTCGAACGGCGGGCAGGCTGGGCTGCTTTTGGCGTCTCTGTTGACTTCTGTGGTTCAGGTTTCGCTGCCGGTTTGGGTTTCGCATCTTTGGCGGGTTCCTTTTCAGACGCCTTGGCCGGTTGCGGCTTTTCAACCAAGACAACCTTGGCGTCTATCACGTCCGGCGTTTTCTTGGGCTGCGGGGTCGCTGCGCGTTTCGGTGGGTCAAGGATAACCGGCTCTGATTTCGCCGCAGAGGTTTTTGCCGTTGTGGTTTTTGCCCCGGCAGGTTTGGTATTGGCCCGGCTTGTTCCCGTGCCGCTGGTTTTGCGGGTCGATGCGCCAGACGCAGTTGTCGTCTTTTTGGTTGCCACGTGCCCCGGTCCTTTTCAAATCTGTAATCGGCGAAAGCCCCACCGTCTGCGTTAAAGATAGGTTACAGCCGGACCCCTAACAAGGGATTCGCGCCCAAGGTCAAACGGATGCGGCGATTTCCCGCGTAATGGCCGCGGCGGTTGGTTGGCTTGCGACCCGCAGATCGCTGAATACCGAGGGGTCCAACCTGTCGGCCACGTTTTGGCTTAGGCAGATTGCGCTGCTATTGCGCATCGTCAGACCAGAAATCTGCTGCATGAACAAATCTGCCGACCGCGGCGAAAACAGCGGAACCAAAACCGGCGCGTGATCAGTTAGCGCGGACTTTGCCGTCTTGGTCAATTCGCACCCAATTTGATCATAGATCACAATATCGCGGATTTTACCCGGAATTTCGCGGGCTGTGTGCTGGCCATGAAGATAAAGGAACTGGCCGTCGTCAGCGTGGTCATATTTGCGCATAAGGGCAGCCAGATCCTGAACATTGCCCCCAGCCGACACGGCCTCTAACCCCAACGCGCGCGCAACCGCCGCTGTTTTATCACCAACACAAAGACAGGGAATGTCGCGCCTTTCGGAAAGGTCGCAAAACACCCGCACACCGTTTGCAGAGGTAAACAAAAGATGATGCACGTCTTTCAGACTGATCGCGGTTTTGAGCGGCACAATGTCCTGCAAAGGCGACTGCACTATCGTAACCTTGCCCGCAAACACCTGCTGCAATTCAGCAGCATATGCCGCCGATTGCGCCATTGGTCGGGTTAACAAGATTTGAATGCCGGGATTGAACGCCATGGGTACAGGTGTTACCTGCGGGGTTCCCATGAGGCAAGAAAATGCGCATATGTCCGATCGTTTAACCGTCCTTGGCCTTGAAAGCAGCTGTGACGATACGGCTGCATCCGTGGTGCGCCATGAACCGGGGGCACAGGCGGAAATCCTGTCATCGGTGGTTTTCGGCCAGACCGAACTGCATGCTGATTTCGGCGGCATTGTCCCAGAAATCGCTGCGCGCGCCCACGCTGAAAAGCTGGATCATTGTGTTGAGCAGGCGTTGCAAAGCGCTGGTCTGACGCTGGGCGAAATGGATGCCATTGCGGTGACTGCCGGGCCGGGCCTGATTGGTGGGGTTTTATCCGGCGTCATGTGCGCCAAGGGTTTGGCTGTGGGCAGCGGCCTGCCGCTGATCGGCGTGAACCACCTTGCTGGCCATGCGCTGACGCCTCGATTGACTGATCAACTGCCTTTTCCCTATCTCGTATTGCTGGTTTCCGGTGGCCATTGCCAGTTCCTGATCGTGCGCGGCTTTGACGATTTCACCCGCCTTGGCGGAACGATTGACGACGCGCCGGGCGAAGCCTTTGACAAAACCGCCCGCCTGTTGGGCCTGCCGCAACCCGGTGGGCCAGCGGTTGAACAAGCCGCCAAAAACGGCTCGCCCGACCGGTTCCGCTTCCCACGACCGCTTTTGGATCGCGATGGTTGCGACATGTCCTTTTCCGGCTTGAAAACCGCCCTGCGCCGCGCCCGCGATGCCCTGATCGCCAAGCAAAACGGTCTGACCAAACAGGATGTCGCGGACCTGTCAGCCGGGTTTCAGGCGGCAGTTTGTGACGTTTTGGTGGAAAAATCCCGCCGTGCAATGCTGCGGTTTAGTGCCAGCGAGCGAACAAAGCTTCCGGCCCTGACCGTTGCCGGGGGCGTTGCCGCAAACAGCGTTGTCCGCCAAGGTCTGACCACGCTCTGCGCCGAAAACGGGTTTCGGTTTGTCGCACCTCCGTTGCAATATTGCACTGACAATGCGGCAATGATCGCCTGGGCCGGGCTTGAAAATCTGAGGGCCGGGGTCACGCATGATATGACCCTGACCGCCCGCCCGCGTTGGCCGTTGGATGAAAACAGCAAACCCATGCTAGGGTCTGGGAAAAAGGGGGCCAAAGCATGACGGCAATTACCGTGGCTGGGGCCGGGGCATTTGGCACCGCACTGGCAATCGCGCTGGCCAAAGAGGGTCATCAGACCAATCTGTGGGCGCGAAATGCGGCGGCAGCAAAAGACATGCAGGCATCGCGCGTCAACGCGCGCTATTTGCCGGATGCCCGGTTTCCGGAGGCCCTGACCGCCAATCACGACGCCAAGGCTCTTGCGGCCGCAGAAATAGTCCTGCTGGCGGTTCCGACGCAGAACTTGCGGCCGTTCCTTAAGGGGCATGCACGTCAATTGGCCGGTAAAACCTGCGTGCTGTGCTGCAAGGGCATCGAAAAAGACACCGGGTTACTGCCCAGCCGTGTCACTGCCGACATTTTGCCCGACGCGCGCATCGCAGTATTGACCGGCCCCGGCTTTGCCCAGGAAATCGCGCAGGGCTTGCCGACGGCTTTAACCTTGGCCGCCAAGGGTGAATGCGCCACCTTACAGGCGCAGCTTTCGACGCAATCCCTGCGCCTTTATCTTTCATCCGACCCAATTGGCGCGCAGTTAGGCGGTGCGCTAAAAAACGTCATCGCCATCGCTTGCGGGATCGCAATTGGTGCAGGACTGGGCGAAAGCGCGCGGGCAGCCCTGATGACACGTGGCTATGCCGAAATGCTGCGCCTGGCGGTTGATATGGGTGCCGATCCGACGACCTTGTCCGGCCTAAGCGGGTTGGGGGATCTGGCGTTGACCTGTACTTCGATGCAATCGCGCAACTATTCGCTGGGTCACGAGCTGGGTACAGGTGGCGCCATGGCAGGCGGCACAACCTTTGAAGGCGTTGCAACTGCGCGTGCTACAATGGTTTTGGCCCAGCAGCGCGGCATTGACATGCCGCTTAGCCGGATCGTCACCGCAGTGCTTGAACACGATCTGACGATCACCGAGGCAACAAAAGCGTTGCTGTCCCGACCCTTAACTTCTGAATAAGGAGGCATTGATGGCCTATTGGCTTTTTAAATCCGAACCATCCACCTGGGGCTGGCAAAATCAGGTCGCCAAGGGTGATGTTGGCGAAGAATGGGATGGCGTGCGCAACTATCAGGCGCGCAATAACATGCGGCTGATGCAGTTGGGGGATCTCGGTTTCTTTTACCATTCGCAAAAGGAAAAGGCCGTTGTCGGCATTGTCGAAGTTTGCGCGCTGGCCCATCCTGACAGCACAACCGACGACCAGCGATGGGAATGCGTTGACATCAAAGCGGTTAAGGCGTTGGCCAACCCGGTGACACTGGAAATGTGCAAGGCCGAACCACGACTGACCGACATGGTGCTGGTCAACAACACACGCCTTTCGGTTCAACCGGTTCGCGAAGCTGAATGGGACGTCATTTGCGCCTTGGGCGGCCTATGAACCGGAGCCTGGGGATTGGGTTGCATGGGCGAATAACACGCTGAACTGTTCGCACCAAATAACGACCGAGCCGTATTTCGCCGGATCAACATCCGCCGGGATCACGTAGGTCTGATCGCCGATATTGCCTTTAAGCGGGCCCAACGATATCCAGCCACCGTCCAACACATCTGATGCCTTTTCCGGGCTTTCCGATACTGCGAGATACACTTTCAAATCCGGCCCGTTGGTAACCTCAAAATCGGTCAGACGCAAAACGTTTGCCCCGGTTCCGCTGCGCAAAACTGTGGCTTGCCCCTTGCCCTGATGAACGGTATCCGCCCCAACAAAGGCACCGGTGCTTTGCGTGGTCAATTGCAGCTCTGCCGGCAGGCTTTCGGACACGACGCGGTCGATCCACAAGGGCGACGCGAGATACCAAAAAGCGTTGCCAGCAACAAAGCCGATGATAAATACCGGTATCGCAATCTTAAGAAATCGCCACATTTTCCGCTCCCTGTTTTTACGGTGCTCGCGCCGAGAGACCCCACCCATAGAGATGGGCAATCGCCTGCACCCAATAGTTGTAGCCTTATACAGCATTCTGCGGCATATTGCCCCTATAAAAACCATATATGGAGGGAAGTGGTATGGAATATGTAGGAGTATTGGTCGCGGCAGTCGCCAGTTACGCGTTCGGCGCGGCTTGGTACATGATTTTGGGTAAACAGTGGATGGAAGCGGCTGAAATCTCGGCTGCGGATGTTGATCGCAAAAATCCGTTGCCGTTCATCATTTCGTTTGTGGGTGCAATTTTGGTCGCCGGTATGATGCGGCACGCCTTTGCGTCGGCAGGCATCGATACAGCAAACAAAGGTTTGTGGGCTGGATTCGGGCTGGGGGCGTTTATTGCCGCGCCGTGGATTGTCACCAATTACGCGTTTGCAGGCCGGTCCATGCGACTGATGTTTATCGACGGGCTTTACGCCATTGTCGGCTGTACGATTATGGGTATTGTGCTGACCCTGTTCTAAAACAGAAAAAAGGAGGGCCCCAACCCCTCGGGACCCTCCATCACCCCACGTGCGCAGCCTTGCGCGCCACACGCTCCTGAAAAAGTCCCGGCCATACTGGCCCGATAAGCTGACACTAGGCCAGCGGTTTGCGTTGCACAATCATCGAGTGCCAACAATTTTACATGAAAACAGTTGGTTAAGGTTAACGCCGCTTCACTATTTGCCACACATCGGATGCAAAAAAGGCACCCGCGTCAGCGAATGCCTTTCAAAATCCAACCGGATCAGATGTTAGCCGTAGACCGACTCTTTGCCGAACTTCTTGGTCAGCATATAGTAAATCACAGCGCGATATTTATTACGCTCGGACTTACCATAAGTTTCGATCGCTTCATTGATCGCAGCATCCAGTGCCGGACCATCCGCAAGGCCCAGCTTTTTCACCAGAAAGTTTTCACGCACGGTATCCAGTTCGTGCTGCTGGCCCCCCGCGACGGTCGATGCGTCGGCGTTATAAATCGCTGGCCCGCAACCGATGGTCACCTTGGTCAGCAGATCCATATCCGCAGTCATGCCGCATTTATTTTTCAGATCGTCCGCATATTTTTCAATCAGATCGTCTCGTTTACCCATAAAATCCTCCTCAAACCCCCGCAGGTTTTATTAACGCTACACACTTAAAGGAACGCGCGGCCAAATCCGGCAGGCTTCCCTTCGATTAAAGTTAGGTTAAAATCCGTCGCAGGGAAAGAGGTTTGCGAAATCAATCTTGCAGCGTCACGCCCTGGGTTTTGCCGTGGCGGGTTTCTGCATCGAAATCCTTGTCCTGCTGCGACCATTTCTTGATGATCGCGCTGGCCTTTTTGCAATTGGCCTTTTCGATTTCTTCTGCGGCGCGGATGCCGTGTTCTGCGTGTTTCTGCTCGTGCAGGACAAGGTTTTCCAACATCGCCTGCCATTTCTTGCGCAATGGCAAAGGCGTTGAGTCCGGGTTTTTGAGACGCGGCAAGGTATAGGAAATTTTCACATCCAGTCGGCAATTTGCAGTCCAATGCACATACCAACGCGTGTAGGCCCAATATCCTTTAGGACCCAACTGCTTCATCTGTCGCTTTAAGTCTTTCGCGGAACTACCTGTAATATCATAATATTTCGTAACTGTCCTGACATCGGGATCAGCCGCCACCGGTCCACCCAAAAAAAACATCGCGGTCAGCAATCCTGCCGCCGCGATGATTTTCTTTGTCCCTGTCATGTGTGACCTCAGTACCGGTAATGCTCGGGCTTGAAAGGTCCGCTTGACGACACACCGATGTAATCGGCCTGTTCGTCAGTCAGCTTGGATAACTTCACGCCGATCTTTTCCAGGTGCAGGCGCGCAACTTTTTCATCCAGATGTTTGGGCAGGATGTAAACTTCGTTCTTGTACTCGTCGCCCTTGGTCCAAAGCTCGATCTGGGCCAGAACCTGATTGGTAAAGCTGGCCGACATCACGAACGAAGGGTGGCCGGTTGCGTTGCCAAGGTTCAAAAGACGCCCTTGGGACAGCAGGATCATCCGGTTGCCGGACGGCATTTCGATCATGTCGACCTGATCTTTGATGTTGGTCCATTTGTGGTTCTTAAGGGCCGCCACCTGAATTTCATTATCGAAATGGCCGATATTGCCGACAATCGCCATGTCTTTCATTTCGCGCATATGCTCGATACGAATGACGTCTTTGTTGCCGGTTGTGGTGACAAAGATGTCAGCGGTCGCAACCGCATCTTCCAGCGGCAGCACTTCAAACCCGTCCATTGCAGCTTGCAACGCACAAATCGGGTCAATCTCGGTCACTTTGACACGCGCGCCAGCCCCACGAAGGGACGCAGCCGAGCCTTTGCCAACATCACCGTAACCACAAACAACGGCCGTTTTACCTGCCATCATCGTGTCAGTGGCGCGGCGAATACCATCAACCAGCGATTCTTTGCAGCCGTATTTATTGTCAAACTTCGACTTGGTGACGCTGTCATTCACATTAATTGCCGGGAAAGGAAGTTGGCCGTCTTTCATCAATTCATACAGGCGATGAACACCCGTTGTGGTTTCTTCGGAAACGCCTTGGATCGCGTCGCGGGTTTTTGTGAACCAACCCGGGCTTTCCTTCATGCGCTTTTTGATCTGCGCAAAAATCGCTTCTTCTTCTTCGGAAGTGGGAACCTCGATCAAACCGGTTTCGCCAGCTTCAACCCGCGCACCCAGTAAGACATAAAGCGTGGCATCGCCGCCATCATCCAGAATAAGGTTAGCACCCTCAGGGAACTTGAAAGAACGATCAAGATAATCCCAATGCTCTACCAAGGTCTGACCTTTGATGGCGAAAACCGGAACACCCGTTACGGCAATAGCAGCGGCAGCGTGGTCTTGGGTCGAAAAGATGTTGCACGAGGCCCAGCGCACATCCGCGCCAAGAGCCGTCAGTGTTTCGATCAAAACAGCCGTCTGGATCGTCATGTGCAGCGATCCGACAATCCGCGAGCCTTTCAAAGGCTGGCTTTCGCCAAATTCCTGACGCAGAGACATCAGGCCCGGCATTTCGGTTTCCGCGATATCCAGTTCTTTGCGGCCAAATTCCGCCAGAGAAATGTCCTTAACAATGTAATCTTTGGTCATAATGCCGCTAGTCCTGTGTTGCTTCGTGCAGTTGAATGCCGCAGTTATCACCACAATCGAGACAAGGCAACACAGGCTTCCTTGTATTGCCTGCCTATGCTAATCCAGTGTGAATCCTTTCCTGTACTGTGTGTTTTTCATGACTGATGCCCCCACCCCAAAGAAACCAAGACCCTCTTTTAAGAATCGGTTTTTGCAGATGCTGCCAAAGAATGGCCATGTGGCAGAAATCGGCGTGTTCAAAGGCGATTATTCCGGGCGCATTTTGCGCAATCTGAAGCCTCAGAAAATGTATCTGATAGATCCCTGGGTCAACAGCGACGACCCGGACCAATCGACATCGCTTTATGGCGCTGATTCAGAACACAACATGGACAGCGTTTATCAGTCGGTACTGGATCGTTATTCAGACGAAATCAGTACCGGTCAGGTCGAGGTTATTCGCGCCCCTTCGCCCGGCGCAATGTCCGACATTGCCGACGGATCGCTTGATTTCGTCTATATTGACGGTGATCATCGGTACGATGCCGTTCTGCTTGACCTTGAAATCAGCATGCAAAAGCTGCGGCCCGGTGGCTATATTGCGCTGGATGATTACATGATGACAAACTGGTGGAAAGACGGCGTCGTGCGTGCCCTTAATGTCTTTCTGGGGGCACATTCCGATCAGATAATGATTGATCGTTGCCTGCAACGACAGGTATTGCTGCGCAAACGTGACGACACCACTGCCACTGCCACCTCCGGGCCAGTCACCTGATGAGCGGCCAACCGCGCGCATGGCAACGCATGTTATCGGGTCGCCGACTTGACCTTTTGGACCCATCGCCGCTGGATATCGAAATCGAGGATATCGCCCGCGGCCTGTCGTTTCAGGCCCGCTGGAACGGTCAGACAATCGGTGAATTTCCCTATTCCGTGGCCGAACATTCGCTTTTGGTGGAACAGATATTTCACCGCCTTTACGTCAAAGCCTCGGCAAAATGGCGGTTGGCGGCATTGCTGCATGACGCACCGGAATTTGTCATCGGGGATATGATTTCACCCGTCAAAGCCGCCGTTGGACCCGGTTACAAGGAACTGGATGACCGGTTGATGGCCGCCGTGCATCTGCGGTTCGGGTTGCCTGCGGTTCTGCCTGTGGCGGTGAAAAAGCAGATCAAACGGGCCGACAAAATCTCGGCATGGCTTGAGGCAGTACAGATCGCGGGCTTTGAAAAACCCGAGGCTGACAAACTGTTTGGCAAACCGAATTCAAGTCTGATCGGCTCAATCGCGCTCCACCTGCGGCCACCTGCTGAAACGCGGGACGATTTCGTCGCCCACTTCTCGCGCCTGCTTCATCTGACCGGACGCCCTGCCAAATAGCCCATGCTTCTTTTTTGCAATAACTACTCTCAGGGGGTGAGCGCATCTGCGCGAGGGGGCAGAATGCCCCCCAAATCAGCGGCTCTGTAACCCAAGCGACTTACCGGGGCGAACGCTTGGCCAAAATCCGTTGCAAGGTTCGGCGATGCATGTTCAACCGGCGCGCGGTTTCACTGACGTTCCGGTCACACAATTCAAACACCCGCTGGATATGTTCCCAACGCACACGATCTGCTGACATCGGGTTTTCTGGCGGCGGCGGTCGGTCATCGACCCCTGCCAACAGGGCCGCTGTTACGTCATTTGCATCAGCCGGCTTTGATAAATAATCTGTCGCGCCGATTTTAACGGCCGCGACAGCGGTGGCAATCGCGCCATACCCGGTCAGCACAACGATGCGGGCGTCGGGGCGTTTTTCGCGCAAAACCTCAACCACATCCAGACCGTTGCCATCCTCAAGCCGCAAATCAATCACGGCATAAGCAGGGGGGCGGGCGGTTGCGATTGCTTTGCCTGCCGCGACAGTTTCCACCGCTTCGGGTGCAAAGCCACGTTTTTCCATCGCTCGGGCAAGCCTGCGCAGAAACGGTTCATCGTCATCGACCAGCAACAAAGAGTTGTCTTCGCCGATGTCACACAGTTCGCGTTCTGCCATATTCAATGTCCCGTCGCTGTCATATTTAAGCACTTTGTAATATGTGGCACCGGGATGGTCAAACTTTTCAGGCGTTATTGATGAAACAAGCCGTGGTTTCTGCCATTTTTTCGGCGGTATCACCGCGTCGGAAGAATTCGACAAAGCCATGTTCGGGCAGAACCAGATAGGTGAATGTCGAATGATCCATCAGATAATCCTCTTCGTCACTGGTGCGACGGAAATATGTTTTATACGCAACCGACGCCGCTTTGACCTGCTCGGCGCTGCCGGTCAGCCCGATCATGTCTTCGTGCATATAACCAACAAAATCGGCCAACACCTCGGGATTGTCACGTTCCGGGTCAACTGAAATGAACACAGGCGTCACCGCCAGCCCCTTGGCCTTCAGCAGATCGGTCGCCTCGGCGTTGCGGGCGTTGTCCAACGGGCAGACATCCGGGCAAAACGTATAGCCAAAATAGACCAGCGAAGGCTTGGTTATCACCTCTTTGTCGGTCACGGTTTCACCAAGGTGATTGACCATCGTGAAAGGTCCGCCAATCACCGATTTGCCCACAGCGACCTTGGTTTCACGGCATTGCGCAAACTGATCCCCTGCGGGCTGGCCGCGATATACAAAATACGCCATGCCCCCTAAAAGCACAGCAACTAGCAGCACAGCGATATTGGCATATAGTCGTGTCATCATTTTTTCCTGTTCGTTCACTCGCCAGTTGATCCACATATGGTGCCAAAGTATCAATGCATGATATCGTCACTGCGACAAAAAACACCGGAGCATCATGGCCCACCCCCCCCTTAACCTGCTGAACAGCAAAGCCCGCAGCGAATGGGTGCGCCTGCGCACGCTGATCAACCTGCGTTGGTTGGCCATTGTCGGGCAAAGTGGTGCGGTTTTATTCGCGTCAATGCGCCTGCAACTGACGCTGGATATTGGCCTTTGCATTCTGGCCATCGGCGCCTCAATCGTTTTCAACATCGCCTCGACGCTGGTTTATCCGGAAAACAAACGGTTAAGCGAACGCGAAACTATGCTGACACTGTTGTTTGATCTGTCACAACTGGTGTTTTTGCTGTTCCTGACCGGGGGTTTGAACAACCCACTGGCCCTGCTGATCCTTGCGCCTGTGACAATCTCGGCCACAGCACTCAGGCTGCAATCGACCATATTCCTTGGGCTTATGGCGATCCTGCTGATTTCCATCGTTGCCAATTTCCATGTGCCACTCAGAACCCAGGAAGGCTTTATTCTGAAGATGCCCGACCTGTTCGTGTCGGGTTTCTGGATATCGCTGGTCATTGGGGTGGTGTTTTTGGCGGGCTATGCACGGCGTGTGGCGCTGGAAACCCATTCGATGTCACAAGCCCTGATTGCCACGCAGATGGCGCTTAGCCGTGAACAAAAACTGACCGATCTGGGCGGTGTGGTCGCGGCGGCGGCGCATGAGCTTGGCACGCCTTTGGCGACGATTATGCTGGTCAGTTCGGAATTGCTGGAAGAGCTGGACGATCATCCCGACCTGAAGGCCGATGCGCAACTGATTCGCGATCAGGCCGACCGGTGCCGCGATATCCTCAGGGATATGGGCCGCACGGGCAAAGACGACATGCTGTTGCACAACGCACCGGTTTCAGCGGTGGTGCGCGAAGCGGCCGAACCACATGAAGGGCGCGGTAAAGAGGTGCATTTCAGCTATGCCGGAAAGCAAACAGAACCGGCGCGACAACCCCAAATTCAACGCCAGCCCGAGATCATCCATGGCCTCAGAAACCTGATCCAGAACGCGGTTGATTTTTCGACCGACAATGTCTGGATCGACGTGCATTGGACCTCAGATGCCATCACCGTCACGGTCGCTGATGACGGGCGCGGCTATCCGGCTGACCTGATCGGGCGCATAGGTGATCCGTTCGTGCGCAAGCGGCGCATGGACCGCGAAAAATCCCGCCGTCCGGAATACGAAGGCATGGGGCTTGGCCTGTTTATCGCCAAAACGCTGCTGGAACGATCCGGTGCCGAGATCACATTCGCCAACGGCTCGGACCCGTTTTTGCATTCCGAGGAAATCCCAAAACGCAGCGGCGCAATCGTCGAGGTGGTCTGGCCGCGCGCGTTGATCGAACTTGATGCAAGCAAAGCACATGGGCCGCTTGGCAAGAACACACCGCTTCAAATTTAACCTTTCATTAACCATCAGACGGGTAACCGTTATTAACGCGCCCCCTCATCGGCGCGAATCTCTTTTATGATGTGGAAAGGCCTCTCTTTGGCATTTGATTTTTTGACCGGGCTGCTTTTGGTGGCGATCAGTTTGTTTTCAGCTTTGACGGCGGTTTTTCTGCTTGGCAGGCAATACGGTCAGCCAAAACCTGCGCCCGGCCCGGCCCTTGCAGACATCCCAAACAAGACAATATTTGTGTTCACAGACACGGTTTTGACCGACGCGACGCCGCCTGCGCTGTTGTTGGTCGGCGCACCGGTTGATCGCAATGATGTTTGGGAAAAGCTGCTGGGCCGACTGAACTGCACCTTTCCCGGTGCCAAGGCGCTGTTGGTCGCGCTGGCAGAACATCACACCGAATTTGATCTGCCGGGGGACAATGCCGAACTGCTGACCGGACGGTGTGAAAAAGGCCGGATCAGGATCGAAATTGCACCGCTGATGTCAAACCAGACGCCGGTTTCGGTCGAACAGGCGGCACTAAAGGATCAGGTTCGCGAATTGGCAACACTGCGCGAGGTGGCAGAGCTGTCACCGATGCTGGCGTGGCGGCAATCGACTGACGGCAGCATAACATGGGCCAATCAGACCTATCTGAATATGATGCAATCGGTGTTTCCGGGCCAGACCGAACTTTCACCGCCTTATCGCGTGATATTTGAGGCCAGTGATGTCGGCCAGACAACACCAACCCGGCGGTCGCTTACATTGCCCGGCAACAGCGCGCCGTTGTGGTTCGAGGTGAAATCAATGCCATCCAAAGACCAGCAACGCCTGAATTTCGCGTTCCACGCCGATCCGGTGGTGCAGGCGGAGCAGGCTTTGCGGAATTTCGTTCAGACCCTAACCAAAACCTTTGCACATCTGCCAATAGGTCTGGCGATTTTCGACCGTAACCGGCAATTGGCGCTGTTCAACCCGGCGCTGGCGGATCTGACCACACTTGAACCTGTCTGGCTGACCGCGCGCCCAACCCTGACCGCGTTTCTTGACCGTTTGCGGGAATGCCGCCATGTGCCTGAACCAAAGAATTACAAAACCTGGCGCGACCGGATCTCAGCGCTTGAAAAAGCGGCCGAGGATGGCACTTATGAGGAAAACTGGCCCCTGCCCACCGGCCAGACATACAAAGTCACAGGTCGCCCACATCCTGAAGGCGCGGTTGCTTTTTTGTTTGAAGACATCACCTCGGCGATTTCCCTGCAACGGCAGTTTCGATCGGAACTTGAGGTCGGACAGTCGATACTCGACAGCCTTACAGGCGCAATCGCCGTGTTTTCTGCAAGCGGCGAGTTGACCATGTCCAATGACAGTTTTTCAACGCTTTGGGGGGTCGAGCCTCGCGAAATGCTGGGGCAAATGTCCGTCACTGAAGCGGTCGGTATCTGGCAATCCGCGTGCGAGCCAAGCCGGGTTTGGGGCGATCTTCTGGCATTCGCGGACAATTCGCGCGAACGCATCAAATGGGGCGGGCAGGTGCGCCTGAAAACCGGCGCGAAATTAGAGGTCGAGGTCAGACCATTGTCGCGCGGCGCAATTCTGTGCGAATTTACCCCCAACCCACCGTCGGTATTGCGCAAAGACCCCCAAGAAGGCCGGAAAAGTTTGGCCGGGGTCTAGACTGTCTGCTTGCGTTGCCTGATAGGCGCGTTCAAAATGCCGTATGACTTTGCAGGCAGCTATATCAAATCAGAAACGTTGGTCGGTCGAACTGACATTGACCGATGCTGACAAAACGGCGGAACTGGCGCACAACCTGCGGTCGGGTTTTGCGGCGGGCGATGTGGTTTTGTTGTCCGGGCCAATCGGGGCTGGCAAAAGCTGTTTCGCGCGCGCATTGATCCATGGCCTGCTGGCCGATCATGACGCGGTTGAAGACATCCCATCACCGACTTTCACCCTTGTGCAAACCTATCTGGCTGGTGATCTTGAGATTTGGCACAGCGATTTGTACCGTCTGACCAGCGTTGACGAAGTGGCCGAACTGGGTCTTCTGGATGCGTTTGAAACCGCGCTTTGCCTTGTGGAATGGCCGGACCGCCTGAACGGCGAGGCCCCGATATCCGCGCTATCGCTCGACTTTGGGCTGTGCGACGACGCTGATTGGCGACATTTAACGGCCTCGGCCCCGACAGGAACGTGGAACTGGATGCAAACCGCCCTGAGCAAAGCCGCCGCCAATGTCTGATCGTCAGGCGCAAATTGCAGATTTTCTGCGTGATGCCGGGTGGCAAAACGCCAAACGGGCCAGTCTGGCTGGTGACGCATCCGCGCGGCGATACGACCGACTGACAAGACCCGAGCATCCGTTTTGCGCCGTTCTGATGGACGCGCCGCCCGAACAGGGCGAAGATATCAGACCATTCTTGAAAATCGCGCGTTTCCTGCTGAATGCCGGGTTTAGCGCACCGAAACTTTACGCCCAGAATGAACAGAACGGTTTGATCCTGATGGAGGATCTGGGCGACAGCCTGTTTGCCCGTGTTTGCGCCGACTCAAGCCAACTTGAACCCAAATTGTACGAGGCCGCGGTTGACGCATTGACGGCCTTGCACGCAACCCCTCCACCACCTGATCTGCCGCCCTATTCGCTGGACGTTTATGAACGCGAGGCGTGTCTTTTGACCGATTGGTACCTGCCCGCCGCCACTGGAATTGCGACGCCGACTGCGTTGCGGGCTGAATTTGTGTCGTTGATACGCGACGCATGTGCAGGCCTTGTCAGCGATCAAACTGTTTGCGTTCTACGCGATTATCACGCGGAAAACCTGCTATGGTTGCCGGACCGCAAAGGCCACGCGCGGGTCGGCCAGCTTGATTTTCAGGACGCGCTGCTGGGCCATCCGTCCTATGATCTTGTGTCGCTGCTTGAAGACGCCCGTCGGGACACGACCGTGGATCTGCAAGCCAGCATGATCGCTTGGTATCTTGATGGCTCGGATCTGGACCCGGCAGCGTTTCGCCAAGCTTATGCCACTCTTGGCGCGCAACGAAACCTTAAGATCATTGGCATTTTTGTCCGGCTATGTCGGCGCGACGGCAAAACCAGTTATGTCGATCTTATCCCGCGCGTCTGGGCGCATCTGCAAAACGACTTGCGGCATCCGTCGTTGCACGCCCTAAAAATCTTCATGGATCGCCATGTGCCCGCGCCAGAGCCTGCCATTTTGGCGCGTATAGCAGCAGGTGATGCATGAACCCGAATTCGGTGATGATTTTTGCAGCCGGCCACGGCACCAGAATGGGCGATTTAACCCGAGATTTGCCAAAACCGCTGATCCCTGTTGCTGGAAAACCCCTGCTGGATTATGCAATTGAACTGGCTGATGCGGCTGGAATTTCGCGAAAACTGGTCAATGCGCATTACCTTGCACATCTGATCGTGCAGCACCTGCAAAACCGCCCCGAAATCGACATTTCACTGGAAGAAGGCGAAGCGCTGGAAACCGGTGGCGGGCTAAAACTCGCCCTGCAAATTCTTGGGCATGACCCGCTGTTTACGCTGAATTCTGATGCCCTTTGGGTTGGCCCGAACCCTTTGACGACTTTGCGGCGTGACTGGCAACCGGGCAGGATGCAGGCCTTGTTGTCAGTCGTGCCGCTTGATCGCGCAATAGGCCATAGCGGGCGGGGTGATTTCAGCATGGATCGTGACGGTCGCCTGACCCGGTTTCGCGATGGTGATGGAATACCTTACGTCTATACCGGGGCGCAAATCCTGCGAACCGGGCAGGTCCGCAACGTGGCGGAGGCGCGGTTTTCGTTTAATCTGGTCTGGGACAAAATGATCGCAATGGGGCAACTTTTCGGATCTGAACATGCAGGCAAATGGATAGACGTTGGCACACCGCAAGGCATTGATCTGGCGGAAACCATGCTGAAGGGGGACAAAAATGTTTGAACCGACGGAGTCCCCACGTTGCTTTGCCCTGCCGCTGGGATGTGATTTTTCAACCGCGTTTTTAGCGGGGTTGAAATCCAGATTGGCAGATCAGCCGCCCGAAGCGCTGGCGAAGGTCGAGGTTTTTGTGAACACGCGCCGCACCGAACGACGGCTGCATGACCTTTTGATTGATGGTCCGCCCGGTTTTCTGCCGCGCATCCGTGTGATCACCGATTTGGCCAAGGACCCCGTGCTTTGCGCCGATATTCCGCCGTCAATTTCACCCCTGCGGCGGCGATTGGAATTGGGGCAGATCATTGCCGCCCTGCTCGACAAAGAACCTGATCTGGCACCGCGTACGGCGATTTTCGATTTGGCCGATTCGCTGGCCAATCTGATGGATGAAATGCATGGCGAGGCTGTGTCGACCGCCGCCTTGCAAAATCTGGATTTGGCCGATGGGCATGCCGCACATTGGGACAGGTCACTGAAATTCCTGAATATTCTGGCACCGTTTTTTGAAGACACCTCAGAACCTGATGCTGAAACCCGGCAAAGACTGGTGGTCGAACATTTGGCGCGGCTCTGGGCGATCACCCCGCCCGATCACCCTGTTATCGTCATGGGCTCGACCGGTTCGCGCGGTGCGACGGCCTTGTTTATGCAAACCGTGGCGCGATTGCCGCAAGGCGCCGTGGTGCTGCCAGGGTTTGATTTCGACCAGCCTGACCACGTGTTTGACGCGCTGCTTGACCCTGCAACCAGCGCCGATCATCCACAGGCGGGGCTGGCGAAATTCATCCACGCACTGGAATTACGCGGCGATCAGGTTGAAAACTGGTCGGGTGCGACGCCCGCACATGCGGCCCGCAATCGGCTGGTTTCGCTTGCGATGCGGCCTGCACCTGTCACCGATCAATGGCTAACCGAAGGCCCGGCCCTTGGCAGTATGGCCGAGGCGACCACGGGCATGAGCCTGCTAAAAGCCCACTCGCAACGGATGGAGGCATTGGCAATCGCGCTGTGTCTGCGGCAAGCTGCCGAGGACGGTCGAAAGGCGACCCTGATTACACCAGACCGCCAACTAACCCGCGCCGTCACGGCCGCGTTGGAACGCTGGAATATCCTGCCAGATGACAGCGCCGGGCGACCATTGCCGTTAACCCCGCCGGGGGTTTTCCTGCGCCTTGTCAGCACGCTGCCCAGTGAAAGGCTGACCTCAGAGGCGTTGTTGATCCTGCTTAAGCATCCACTGACCCATTCAGCGGGCGAGGATCGCAACCAACATTTGTTGCGAAGTCGTGATCTAGAGCTTGAAATCCTGCGCGGCGGTCCGCCTTTTCCGGATTTCGCCGCCATTCAGGTCTGGGCCGAAGGTCGCGAAACTGACACCGGCGCGGTTGACTGGGTCGATTGGCTGAAATCGTGCTTTGAGCGGCCCAAGATCACCAAGCTTAAACCGCTGGCCGAACACCTGACAGATCACCGGCAACTGGCCGAAAACCTGGCCGCTGGCCCCAACCCCGGAGAGGGCGAAAGCGAGCTTTGGTTGAAACCGGCGGGTATCAAAGCCGCAAGCGTGTTTGCCGAGTTGCAAGAAAACGCTGATGCGGGGGGCATCTTGTCGGTGGTCGAATATTGCGCCCTGTTCCGGTCCGTGCTGAACCGGGCCGAGGTGCGCGAAGCGATCGCCGTGCATCCTGACATCACGATCTGGGGCACTCTCGAAGCGCGGGTGCAGGGCGCCGATCTTGTCATCCTTGGCGGGTTGAACGACGGAACATGGCCCAGCCTGCCCGCGCCCGATCCATGGCTAAGCCGTCCTATGCGGGTCATGGTCGATCTGTTGCTGCCAGAACGCCGTATCGGGCTGTCGGCGCATGATTTCCAGCAAGCCATTACCGCGCCCGAGGTAATGCTTTCGCGATCTGTTCGCGATGCGGATGCACCAACTGTTGCGTCCCGGTGGCTGATCCGGCTGACGAACCTGCTGTCGGGGTTGGGGCCTGATGGTGCGCAATCACTTGAGCGGATGGAGGCCGCTGGTCAACGCTGGCTGAACCTTGCGACCGCGCTTGAAATTCCGCAAGTCCGCCTGACGCCTGCCAGCCGCCCATCGCCACGCCCGCCGCTTGCCGCGCGCCCGCAAAAACTGTCGGTGACGCAGATCAAAACCCTGATCCGCGACCCCTATGCGATCTATGCGCGCAATGTTTTGAAGCTGCGCAAGCTTGAACCGATCCGCCGTGAACCCGACGCGATGTTGCGCGGGCAGGCCTTGCATGAAGTGTTGGAAAAATTCGTGCAAAACACACTTGCCGCCCTGCCGGATGATGCAGCACAGCAAATGCTGGACCTTGCCGAACAGATTTTTGCGCAACAAGCCCCGTGGCCTGCCACCCGCCGATTGTGGCTGGCGCGGCTTGGCCGGGTTGCCAATTGGTTTGTCGAAACCGAAGCACATAGACGCGACCGGGCCAAGGCGGTCGGTTTTGAAACCTGGGGCAAGGTGGACATGGCCGAACCGGCCTTTACGCTGGTGGGCAAGGCCGACCGGATCGACCGCACCCCGGATGGCAAGCTGGTCATTTATGACTACAAAACCGGCACGCTCCCAACCAAAGGCCAGATTGAACATTTCGACAAACAATTGCCTCTTGAGGCCGCAATGGCTGAACGTGGTGGCTTTGATGGTTTTGATCCTGCCGACATAGCCGGGCTTGAATATATCGGGCTGGGCAGCGCCAACAAAGTCTTTGCCGTAGACATATCTGACGACCAGATCAATGACGCGTGGGAAGGGTTGCGAAACCTGATCCGCGCCTACCAAAAACCCGACATGGGCTATACCGCCCGCGCCCGCATGGAAAAACGCAGCGATCAGTCGGATTATGATCACCTGTCGCGGTTTGGCGAATGGGAAGACAGCGACGCCGCTACGGGCGAGGATATATCGTGACCCAGTCAGTCAACCAAACCGACGATGCCACCCGCGCCCAAATCCGTGCCGCTGATCCTGCCAATTCAACTTGGGTGTCAGCCAATGCAGGCTCTGGCAAGACCCGTGTTCTGACGGACAGGGTGGCGCGGTTGTTGTTGCAAAACGTGCCGCCACAGAAAATTCTGTGCCTGACCTATACCAAGGCCGCCGCGTCAAACATGCAAAACCAATTGTTTGATCGGCTGGGCAATTGGGCGATGCTGGGCGATACTGACCTTAGGCAACAGTTGGGCGATCTGGGGTTGAATGCCGCTGAACTGGATGGGGCATTCCTGAGCCATGCGCGCACCCTGTTTGCCAGTGCGCTGGAAACCCCCGGTGGCTTGAAAATCCAGACGATCCATTCGTTTTGCGCCGCCCTGTTGCGACGGTTCCCGCTTGAGGCGGGGGTGTCCCCTCAATTTCAGGAAATCGATGATCGCAGCGGCAAAAAACTGCGTGCCGATATTCTTGACACGCTGGCCGATGTGCCCAATCCGGTCGCGTTTGATGGCATGGCGCGCTATTTGTCGGGCGATGACCCCGACAAACTGGCCAGTGAAATCGCGCGCAACAGGGATGCCTTTCTGCCCTTTGTGCCAGAGGCGGAAATCTGGGCTGGGTTCGACCTGCCAGCTGGTTTTTCCGAAACCGACGCACCCTTGATCGCGTTTGATGGAACTGAGGCCGCATTGTTTGCTGCCTGCCTGCCCGTGCTACACACCTTCACCAGCACCATGCAAACCCTTGCGACCAAGCTTGGCAGCCTGAACCTGACCAACCCAAGCCAAAGCGACCTGGACACGCTGGTCGACGTGTTTTTGTACAAGTCAGGCGACAATATTCACACGCCAAAATACGCCTCTGCCATAACCAAAAAAGCGGCCGAAGGTCTGGGCGATTTGATGCCCGACATGATCGCGCTGATGGATCGTGTTTGTGCGGCCAAGGCCAGCCTGCTGACGCTTGCGGCTGTGCGCAAAACGCTGGCCCTGCACCGGTTCGCGCAGATTTTTCTGCCGGAATATGACCGGGCAAAACAGGTGCATGGCTGGCTGGATTTTGACGATCTGATCCTAAAGGCCCGTGGATTGCTGACAGAAAGTTCGATGGCGCAGTGGGTTTTGTTCAAACTTGATGGTGGGATCGACCACATTCTGGTGGACGAAGCACAGGATACCAGCCCGGAACAATGGGCCGTCATCGCCCGTCTGGCCGAAGAGTTTTTGGCAGGCCAAGGCGCGCGCGCGATTAACCGAACGCTGTTTGTGGTTGGCGATGAAAAACAGTCGATTTATTCCTTTCAGGGGGCCGATCCCGCCGCATTCGCCCGGATGCGGGATCATTTTGAGGCCCGTCTGGCAGAGGCCGAGCGTCACCTGAACCGGCGTGAATTATTGTTCTCGTTCCGCTCTGCCGGGGCGGTTTTGCGGCTGGTTGATATGGTCGTCAAAAACGAAATGGGCGCGGATTTGACATCCGAAGTGACCCACCGCGCCTTTCACCCAAACCTGCCCGGTCGTGTTGATCTGTGGCCGTTTCTGGACAAGCCCGAGGCGACGGAACGGCCGGTTTGGCATGAACCACTTGATATGCCGTTGCCTGACGATCCGGCGCTAAAACTGGCAGCGCAGGTTGCGGATGCGATCAAGGGTCTTTTGGACGACAAACAAACGATCCCGACCACCAAAGGCACGCGCCTGATCGCGCCGGGGGATTTCCTGATACTGGTTCAGCGCCGGTCGGACGTATTTCACGAAATCATCCGCGCCCTCAAGGATCGCGGCCTGCCAGTGGCAGGGGCCGACCGCCTGAAAATCGGGGGCGAATTGGCCGTGCGGGATCTGACCGCACTTTTATCGTTTATGACAACGCCCGAGGATGATCTTTCCCTTGCCGCCGCGCTGCACTCGCCTTTGTTTCGGCTGACGGAACAAGACCTGTTTCGCCTCGCACATGGCCGCAAGGGTTCGCTTTGGCAGGAATTGCGACGTCAGAAAGACACCTACCGCCAAGTCTTTGACGAATTGAACGCTTTGTTGAAACAAGCCGATTTTCTGCGCCCTTATGAGTTGCTGGAACGTATCCTGACCGGACATAAAGGCCGCGAGTTTCTGATTGCCCGACTGGGTCACGAGGCCGAGGATGGCATTGACGCTTTGCTGACCCAAGCCTTGCAATATGAACAGATGGAACCGCCCAGCCTGACCGGGTTTCTGGGCTGGATCGCCACCGATGAAAGCGACATCAAGCGTCAGATGGACACTCAGTCAAGCGAGATCAGGGTGATGACGGTCCACGGCGCGAAAGGATTGGAATCGCCCATCGTTATTCTGCCGGACACCGCCAAGCGCAGACCGCCCCAATCGGGTGAAATCCTGCGACTGGAAAATGAACAAGCCGTTTGGAAAACCAACCGCGACGACAGTCCGCCCGTGATGAAAGACGCGTTGGAGGCGCGAAAACAGTTTCAGGAACGCGAACGGATGCGGTTGTTATATGTTGCGATGACGCGGGCGGAAAACTGGCTGATCGTCTGCGGGTCAGGCACCAAAGGCGAAGCTGGCGAAAGCTGGTACATGCATGTCGAGGCCGGGCTTGAACAGGCGGGCGGGCAAGACGCGGTCTTTCAAGGGCAGGCCATTCAGCGGTTTGAACCTTTGGGCTGGCAAGGTACGCCGATGGCTGATGCCCCAAAGACGGCTGAGCAGATTACGACGCTGCCCGATTGGGCGCGCGCACCTGCGCCAAAGACTGCGGACAAGCCCAGCCGCCTTAACCCGTCAGATCTGGGTGGCGCAAAGGTGGTCGATGGTGGCGCAGACGGTCTGGACGAGGCGGCCGCGCTGCGTCGCGGGCGGCAAATCCATGCGTTGCTGGAACATCTGGCCGGGTCTGATCCTGCCGACTGGCCACGACTTGCGCCTTTGATCTTGCGCGCGGACGCAGATCCTACCGACGCAGCAGAAGCGGCCCTGTTGCTGGCAGAAGCTTCGCAAATATTGTCCAACCCTGATCTGGCAATGATTTTCGCGCCCGGAACCCTGGCCGAAGTTAAAACCACCGCCGACCTGAAGGGGCAGAAAATGGATGGCGTGATTGACCGGCTAGCAGTGTCTGACAACCGTGTTCTGGCGGTCGATTTCAAATCCAACGCGGTTGTTCCAACGACACCTGATTTGGTTCCCGAGGGTGTGTTGCGACAGATGGGGGCCTATGCGACAGCGCTGGCGCAGATTTACCCGGACCATCAGATCGAGACCGCAATCCTTTGGACAAAGACCGGCACACTTATGCCATTGGCACACGAGACTGTGACACAAGCGTTTGAAAATGCCCCTGCGTCTTGACGATCACCGGGGTCGCACCTAGGTTGTCGATCAGCGACATACCCACCCATTCAGGAGCCCGTAAAATGGCCACAATAACAGTCACCGACGCAACATTTGACGAAGAAGTCAAGAATTCGGACATCCCGGTTCTGGTAGATTTCTGGGCCGAATGGTGCGGACCCTGCAAAATGATTGGCCCAGCTTTGGAAGAGCTGTCCGATACCTATGCCGGTCGCGTAAAAATCGTCAAAGTTGACGTCGACAGCAACCCCAACTCGCCAATGACATTGGGCGTGCGCGGCATCCCGGCCTTGTTCATGTTCAAAGGCGGCGAAGTGCATTCCAACAAAACCGGCGCGGCCCCGAAAGCGGCCTTGCAGGAATGGATCGACACAGTCGTCTGATTGCGAATTCAGTAGTTATTTGGGCGTCCTGCAAAAGGGCGCCCTTTTTTGTTGGGTCTAGGCAACCCGAATGCCGCCGACGATCAGCCATTTTCGCGCAGCACATTACCCGCCAGATAAAGCGACCCACAGATCAGGATGCGGGCGCGGGGATGGCTGGCAACTATGGTTGCGACGGCCGACGCCACGTCCACAGCCTCGGTCGCCTGAAAACCAACTTCGCGCGCTGCTGCGACGGTTTCACTGGCTGGCAGGGTTGCTGCCTCACCGGGGATGCTGACGCCCTGAAAGGTTTCAACCTGCGACACCAGCGGTTTCAGATAGCCCGCGATATCCTTGGTGTTCATCATGCCGCAAATCATGTGCAGGGGCCGTGTGGGCAGACGGCCCAGCGATTCGGCCAATGCCTCGCCGCAGGCTGCGTTGTGGCCGCCGTCCAACCAGAATTCCGCCTGCGGTGCGGCGTCAATCAACGGACCTTTGGTCAGATGTTGCATCCGGGCAGACCATTCAGCGCGGGTTACTGCGGCTTCACACACGGCCTCGTCAAACCCAAGAAACCGCAAGGCCGCAATCGTTGCCCCGGCGTTTTGCACCTGATGCGCCCCGATCAGATTGGGCAGCGGCAGATCCAGCAACCCGGCCTCGTCCTGATAGACCATGCGACCGTGTTCTTCGGTAACATGCCAATGCTGGCCATGCACCAAAAGCGGTGCGCCAAGTCTTGCAGCCGTCGCCTCGATCACATCAAGTGCATCGTCCGGTTGCGGGCCAACCACGCAAGGCACGCCACGTTTCAGGATGCCCGCCTTTTCAGTGGCAATTTCCGTGATGGTCGTGCCAAGGAATTGCGGATGATCAAACGAGATCGGCGTCAGGATCGTTAGCAACGGTTTGGCAATCACGTTGGTGGCATCCAATCGCCCGCCAAGCCCGGTTTCCAGCAAACAATAATCAGCAGGCGTTCTGGCAAATGCCAAAAAGGCCGCACAAGTTGTGATTTCAAAATAGGTGATCGGCAAGCCCTGATTTGCCGCCTCGCATTCTTCAAGTATCCCGGCCAGCGTATCTTCGCCAATCAAGGCGTCGGCAACGCGGATACGCTCGTGAAACCGGGCAAGATGTGGCGAGGTATAGGCGTGCGTAGACCTACCCGCCGCGTTCAGCCCGGCCCGGATCATCGCCTGGGTTGAACCCTTACCGTTGGTGCCCGCCAGATGGATGACCGGCGGCAGCTCCAATTCCGGATGGTCAAGTGCGGCCAACAGCCGATGCACCCGGTCCAAAATCAGGTCGATAACCTTGGGATGCAGCGACATCAGGCGTTCCAGCAGGATGTCGGAATATGGCGCTGTCACGCCTTTGGTGCGGCAGGCGCTGACTGCGTGTCAGCCTCTGCCCCGGTTTCAGGTTTGGGCAAATCGCCCTTGATCGCCGGGGTTTGCCGCATCAGCATCCGACAGATCGTCACCAGTTCCTCGCGGATGTCTTTGCGTTTGACCACCCTATCCAGCATTCCGTGATCCAGCAGATATTCAGCTCGCTGAAACCCTTCGGGCAGCTTTTCGCGGATGGTTTGTTCAATCACCCGCGCCCCGGCAAACCCGATCAGTGCATTGGGTTCAGCGATATGCACATCCCCCAGCATCGCATAACTGGCCGTGACGCCACCGGTGGTCGGATGGGTCAGAACCACGACAAAAGGCAAGCCGGCCTCTTTCACCATTTGCAGCGCGACCGTGGTGCGCGGCATTTGCATCAGGGACAGGATCCCTTCCTGCATACGCGCGCCACCGGCGGCGGAAAACACAACGAACGGACATTTCTTAGCAATCGCGCGCTTGGCCCCGGCGATGATCGAATTGCCGACATGCATGCCCATCGAGCCACCCATGAATTTGAAATTCTGCCCGGCGACAACCATTGGCGTCCGGGCAATGTCGCCTTCAACAACCAACATCGCCTCGTCCTCACCCGTGGTCTTTTGCGCCAGCTTCATGCGGTCCGGGTATTTTTTCTGATCCCTGAAATGCAAAGGATCAGCCACGGGTTTTGCCACCTCGATCTCAACGAACAGGCCGCCATCAAACAGATGTTGAAACCGTTCGCGCGGCGGGATGTGCATGTGGTGATCGCAATTCGGGCAAACGTTTTGCGCGTCACTTAGTTCCCGATGAAACAGCATCGTGCCGCATTCATCGCATTTGAACCACAAATTGTCTGGCGTTTCGCGGCGCGAAAAGATCGAGTTGATCTTGGGTCGAACATAGTTGGAAATCCAGTTCATGCGGGTGCCGCGCTCCTGAGCAGATGGTTTTTCGCTAAATAGGCCGGGTTAGTTTGAATTGCAATCTTTAGAGCCCACGTCTGGCCATGATACGCAGGTAAATCAGATAGGCAATCAGGATCAGGGCAAAATCTGACATCAGGGATATCCGCACCGCCGCAATATCCGATGTCGTGACCAAACTGACATTCAGGGCCAACCCGTTCAGGTCGTCAATCGGGGCGACAAACAAAAACGCCATAGCGTTGTTGACAAAATGAATGGCGATGGCCGCGCCCAGATTACCGGTACGCGCCGTCACGTCCGCCGCCACAAGCCCAAACAATGCGGTGTCGGCCACGACCAGCCATGCGTTTGCGCCATACACTTCAGGTTCATAATGCAGCATCCCGAACAACACAGACGGCAAGACCCACCAGACCCAGCGCGACGAAAACCGCACCGCCAGTTGTTGTTGCAGGTAGCCACGAAACACCAGCTCTTCCGCTGAGGTCTGGATCAGCACAAGCGCCAGCGCGGGTAGCAGCCAGACCAGCCAAACCGAAACCGGCAAATGCGGTTGCGGCACCTCAAACAAAAAGGAAACTGCCAGCGCAACCACCGCCAGTGCAAAAGTCACCACAAACGCGATGATGAAATGACGGCGAAATGCAAATTGGTCCGGCCCAAGCAACGACATTAATCCGCGATGCTGAAACACCAGTGCGGCGACGATGACGCCAAGGCTCATCCCCAGAAAGCTAAACAACAGCACCAAAGTATCAAGCGGCGATCCCCCGCCTTCCAGCGCGGCAAACAGATCAAGACCCCAATCAAAGGACGCAATGACGACGGCGCGGGTAAACGCGAAATAGATCGCCATAGCGGCAACAACCCCGACGATCAGCCGCCAAAGCTGTGGCTTTGCGCGCGCCGGGGCGATGAAGCGCTCGAAACTCGGTGAAAAACCGGGAAGCATCCCAAATGTATCCCTTGACTGGAGTGTTAGATTTCTAGGGCCATTTCCGCCCGACTGCAATCAGGTGTCTTGTGCATTTTCGCCCGCTCGCTTATTCCCGTAAGCAGCGAACAACCATTGCCAGGGACCTGACTGATGACCAAGCATTTCGACAAAACCAACCTTCCCAGCCGTTACGTGACCGAAGGCGCTGCACGCGCACCACATCGTTCCTATCTTTACGCGATGGGTTTGTCGGAAGAAGAGATTCACCAACCCCTTATTGGCGTCGCCACATGCTGGAACGAAGCCGCCCCCTGTAACATCGCGCTAAGCCGTCAGGCACAGGCGGTAAAGATGGGCGTCAAAGCAGCAGACGGCACCCCGCGCGAGTTTACAACCATCACCGTCACCGACGGTATCGCGATGGGCCACGAAGGCATGCGCAGTTCACTTGCCAGTCGCGAAGCCATTGCCGACAGCGTGGAGTTGACAATGCGCGGCCACGCCTATGACGCGATTGTCGGACTTGCAGGCTGCGACAAATCCCTGCCGGGCATGATGATGGTCATGGTGCGCCTGAACACGCCGTCTGTTTTCATCTATGGCGGCTCGATCCTGCCGGGCCGCTACAAAGGCCGCGATCTGACCGTTCAGGATCTGTTCGAGGCGGTTGGCGAAAACCAGGCCGGAAACCTGTCTGAAGCAGAATTGAAAGTGATGGAGGCCGTGGCCTGCCCATCCTCCGGTTCGTGCGGTGGTCAGTTTACCGCCAATACAATGGCCTGCGTGTCCGAGGCGATCGGCCTTGCCCTGATCAATTCATCCGGCATGCCCGCCCCATACGAATCACGCGATCAATACGGCGAAGCATCCGGGCGCGCCGTTATGAACCTTTTGGACAAAAACATCCGCGCGCGCGACATCGTCACGCTTAAAAGCCTGCAAAACGCCGCCCGCGTGGTGGCCTGTACGGGTGGCTCGACCAATGCCGGGCTGCACTTGCCAGCGATTGCGCATGAGGCCGGGATTGATTTTGACCTTGATGATGTTTGCGAAATTTTCCGCGACACGCCCTATTTCGTCGATTTGAAACCGGGTGGCCAATTCGTCGCCAAAGACCTTTACGAGGCAGGCGGCGTGCCCGTGGTGATGAAGGAATTGCGCAAGGCTGGCCTGATGCACGAGGATTGCATGACCGCGTCAGGCAATTCTATTGGCGAAGAGCTGGACCTGATCACCCGCGAGGCCGACGGCCGCGTGATCTATTCGGTCGCCAACCCAATCAGCAAAACCGGCGGCGTTGTTGGCCTGAAAGGCAATCTTGCCCCTGACGGTGCCATCGTGAAAATCGCCGGGATGTCGGATGACGACATCGTATTCACCGGCCCGGCGCATGTGTTTGAATGCGAAGAAGACGCGTTTGAGGCCGTGCAGAACCGCGACTACAAAGAAGGCGAGGTTCTGGTGATCCGCAACGAAGGCCCATCCGGTGGTCCGGGAATGCGCGAAATGCTGGCAACCACCGCAGCCCTGTCAGGGCAAGGCATGGGCAAAAAGGTTGCTTTGATTACGGATGGGCGTTTTTCTGGCGCGACCCGTGGTTTTTGTGTCGGCCATGTCGGCCCCGAAGCTGCCCATGGTGGCCCGATTGCGATGGTGAAAGACGGCGACATGATTACGCTTGATGCCATCAAGGGCGAAATTACAATTGCGCTGACCGACGAAGAACTGGCCGCGCGCAAGGCCGACTGGAAAGGCCCGCGCGAAACCATCTATGCCAGCGGCGCGTTGTGGAAATATGCCCAATTGGTCGGGCCAACCCGGACCGGTGCGGTCACGCATCCCGGCGCGAAAAAGGAAAAGCATGTCTACATGGATATTTGATCGACGTTTGATCAAAACCATCATTGGCCTGTTACTGGTCGCAAGCCTGACGGCTTGCGGCGCGTCGCGATTGGGCAAAGTGACCCGCAGTGCACCCGCCCAGCGCAGCGCAATCGAAGTCAGCGGAAAAAAGATCACGATCAAAGGCCCAACAGGGTTTTGCATCGACAATCAGATATCGCAATTCAGCGAAGACCTTGCCTTTATTCTGCTGGGCAGTTGCAAGGTGATCTCGCCCTCGGCATTCAGCCCCTCGCCCAAGGTGAAAGCGCTGTTGACCGCGTCAATTTCTGGATCTGACAGCAGTTCGGGCTCTATCGCCGGCTCACTAAATTCGATGGATCGGTTTTTCCGGTCCGAAACCGGTCGCACGGCGCTTAGCCGCGCGTCTGATCCCGGTACTGTTCAGGTTCTGGAAACCTTTCAGCAGGACAACACGTTTTTCCTGCGCGCACGCGACACCAGTCCGGGCATTGTACCGGGGGCATCTGACGATTATTGGCGGGCCTATTTCGATTTGCAGGAACAGATCGTTTCTGTGTCAGTCATAGGTTTCCAGTCTGACCCGATCTCGCCCGATACAGGTCTTGCGACCCTGCGCGAGTTTGCGCATCTGATAAAAGACCAAAATGGCGTCGCCAGTACCCCGGTTCAGACGGCCAGAACTGACGACCCTGAAGAGTCGGAAGAACCAGAAGAGGACGAGGAACCGAAGCCCCGCAAGAAAAAGAAAATTCGCGACCCGGCGCGGACATTCTGGACGCTTGGGTTGATACGAAAGCTGCTGAATTGATGCGGCAGCCGGGCCAGCATTGCACGAAGAACACTTTAGAAAGAAATTCGTGCAAGGCTGAACAATAGCGGCTACAACTTTCCCAGCAGGCAAAAACAGAACAACAGCGTTATGCGCGATTATTCGACAGGCATCCTTGGTTCATATTTCCAGAAACGCGCCCTCAAACAGTGGGAGCGGCTGACAGAGCGCGCCCAAACCACAGACCTTGCCAGCCTGAAAAACCTACGCACCGCAGCTAGGGCAACCGCCCAGCGCGTTGGTGATGTTAACCATATCGTCGATGCCCGGCTGACCCGCCCGCTGATCGGCTCTGAAGCCATGAAACTGCCGCCGTCAACAGATTGGTCACACCGCCCCGATCTGTGGTCTGGCCCGCTTTGCCCTTCTGGCGTCGCGCCCGCCCGCAATAACGCCACGCTTGGCAATGAGGTGACGCTATATCACGACTGCAAAATGCAGACGCTGTCGCTAAAGCAAATCCGCAATACCCGCCCCAGCGACGTCGCCCCATTTGGCCTGCAAATGGAGGTTTATACCTTTGACGGCAGCTTTCTGTCGCTGGTACTGAAGGCCCCCGATGGCATGGTCAAAGGGCTTACCAAAAACCACATCCTGCGCTTGTCACTTAGAATTGAAAGCGAACGGCCTTTGGAAATCGCTGCCCGGATGAACCTGAAACACGGACCCAACACCGAACAGATCAGCAAGGAAATCGACCAATCCCAAGGCGACAGTCTGGCGGAATTTGATCTGGCCTATGTGCCTTTTAACGAGAAGCACAGCGAACATATCTGGTTCGATCTGTTCTTTGACAGCCCTGCAATGAACAAGGTCACCCTGCGTGACCTGACCCTTTCGCGCCACGCGCGTTCAAAACTGTAAGGTCACCGGCATGAGCGAATTCACCTTAACCAGAATGGCCATCAAAGCAGGTTCCTATCAGGGCGTTTTGACCACGCGCGCACGCATCCGCAGCCTGCCAAAGCTGGAACTGCGGTTTTTGGATGCAGCATTGGGACCGGTCACCGTAACCCCGGACCCAAAGGCCAAAAAGACCTGGCAGGTCAACGCCACCGTTCCCATCAGCACGATCAACGAGGGCGTGCAGACCTATATCATTTACGAGGCCAAATCAGGCGACACGCTGGACAGTTTCGCCATTATCACCGGCACGCCGTTGCACGAGGATCTGCGCGCCGAAATGGTGCTGCTTAGGGCCGAACTTGATATGCTCAAGCAGGCGTTTCGCAATCATTGCGTTGAATCAGAAAAGTGACGCCGGGTTTCGCGTGACAAGCGGTTTCAAATACAACAGTCTTTGCAGGTTCTGAAATCGCAAAGGTGCCAGCCATGAGCCATCCAAACTTCCCAAATCTTTTTACGCCGCTCGACCTTGGCTTTACCACTTTGTCAAATCGGGTTCTAATGGGCTCTATGCACACAGGGTTGGAAGACCGCGACGCGACCGGTGAACAGCTGGCCGCGTATTTTCTGGAACGTGCCAAAGGCGGTGTTGGTCTGATCGTCACCGGCGGTGTCTACCCCAACAAAGAAAGCGGAAATGGCGCACCGATCCACAAGGGCAGCTTCGGCTGGATGGACAGTGACGATGCGATCCCGATCCACGCGCATGTAACGTCCGCCGTACACCAGACCGACACCAAAATCTGCCTGCAACTGCTTCACACCGGGCGCTATGCCTATAGCCCCGATTGCGTCGCACCTTCCCCGATCAAGTCGCCAATCTCGCCATTTCCGCCGAAAGAACTGGACGAGGAAGGCATCGAAAAACAAATCGCGGATTTCGTCTCTGCCTCTGTGCGCGCCCAAAAGGCCGGTTATGACGGGGTCGAGATTATGGGCTCCGAAGGGTATTTCCTGAACCAGTTTATCGTCACACACACAAATAAACGCACCGATCGCTGGGGCGGTTCTTATGAAAACCGCATCCGTCTGCCGATAGAAGTCGTGCGCCGGGTGCGCGAAGCGGTCGGCACCGATTTCATCATCATCTATCGCCTGTCGATGATTGACCTTGTGCCAGATGGCTCAACCTTTGAAGAGGTTGTCCAACTTGCCAAAGCAATCGAAAGGGCAGGTGCGACGATCATCAACACCGGTATCGGCTGGCACGAGGCGCGCATTCCGACGATTGCAACATCCGTGCCGCGACGCGCCTGGACATGGGTGACCAAAAAACTGATGGGGCATGTATCAATCCCTGTCATCACCTCAAACCGCATTAACACGCCGCAAGTGGCCGAAGACGTGCTGGCCGATGGCTGTGCTGACATGGTGTCGATGGCGCGACCGTTCTTGGCGGATGCGGAATTCATGGCCAAAGCCAAGAACGGCCAATCCGCATTGATCGCGCCCTGTATTGGCTGCAATCAGGCCTGTCTTGACCATGTGTTCAGCATGAAAACATCGTCATGTCTGGTTAACCCGCGTGCTTGCTACGAAACCGATTTGTCCTATGAACCGGCTGCAATCGCGAAATCCGTGGCCATTGTCGGGGCTGGGCCTGCGGGGCTGGCAACGGCACTTGTGGCGGCAGAACGGGGTCACAAGGTCACCCTGTTTGACCGCGCGACCGAACTTGGCGGCCAGTTGAACATCGCCAAGATGGTGCCGGGCAAAGAAGAGTTTTTCGGCCTGATTGATTATTACGCCGCGCAAATGGCGGACCTTGGCGTCGAACTGCGCCTTGGTACAAATGCAGATGTTGCCGCACTGAAAGGCTTTGACGAAGTGGTCGTAGCCACCGGTGTCACCCCGCGTGATCCCGGTATTGAGGGGCAAGACGGCCCGAATGTGCTGTCCTATATCGACGTTCTGAAAAACGGCACGCCTGTGGGCAAACGTGTGGCGGTTATCGGTGCCGGTGGTATCGGTTTTGATGTGGCTGAATTTCTGGTGCACGAAGGCAAAAGCCCGGCCGAGGATCTGGACCTGTGGAAACGCGAATGGGGCGTTGGTGATCCTGCTGAAACCCGTGGCGGTTTGCGCACCGAAGGTCCACAGCCCCATGCTTCGCCCCGGCAGGTAACTTTGCTGCAACGCAAAAAGCAAAAATTGGGCAAGGGTCTGGGAAAGACCACCGGCTGGATTCACCGCGCTGCGTTAAAGATGAAAGATGTCGTGGAAATCGCCGGGGTAAATTACGAACGGATTGATTCGGATGGTCTGCATATTTCCTATGGCGAGGCGCGGGAAAACCCGACTTTGCTTGCGGTTGACACGATCGTTCTGTGCGCGGGCCAATTGCCCGAACGCTCGCTTGCTGATGCGCTGGAGGCCGCCGGAATTACACCGCATGTCATCGGTGGTGCTGACGTGGCGGCAGAACTGGACGCCAAGCGCGCGATCAATCAGGGGTCACGCTTGGCGGCTGCGTTTTAGATTAATCCTCGTCCGTCCAACCGACATCGTGGTGGGTTCCGTCGCAAAACGGCTTGTTCTTTGACAGGCCGCAACGACACAGCACGTATTTGGCAGGTGTGGCGTTCGGGCTGAAATCCTGGGCATCCAGCGGTATGTTGCTGACCCGGAAAGGCCCGTTCTTTTCAATCTCAACCCCTGCAGCGTCTGGCGGAATTTGTTGCGCGGTCGCGCCTTTCAAACTGTAACGCAACGCACCGGATGGGCAGGCTTTGACCACTTCCATGATCTTTTCCGCAGTCCCGTTTTGCGGCTGAATCCACGGTCGTTGTGCCGGGTCAAACACGGCCTTCAGACGCGCGCCACATTCCCCGGCATGCGAACACAGCAGCTTGGAATAATGCACATCGAGGTCTTGCCCTTCGTAGGTATAAACTTTGTCGCGGGCGGCATTATCATCGCTTGATCCGTCATAGCCAACCTTCTTGTGCGTCCCGTCACAATACGGTTTGTTGGCACTTTTACCGCAACGACACAGCGCCATGACCGGGCGCGGTTCGATCTGCGAGCCGTCCGTGTCCTTGAGGTTGGGTATGTTCGCGGCTCGCAGAAAAGCGTCTGGGCGCACGGCAATGATTGGGATTTCTTCGTCTGACATTTTTGCGTCTCCTGTTCACAGAACAAAGGTGCGCGTGTTTGTTGGGTAAAGTCAAATCGGCGATTGCGCTGGCGGGGCAATTTAATGTGATGGTTGAAATTATCAGGTGTATGAGTTTAGGTAATACGATTTATATCAATGGCTTGAAGATCGAAGCTCATTCATTGCCTTAACAAGTTCTGCCGTGATCCCAGGCTCGGACAACGCATGCCCGGCGGTCGGGACCATCACCAGATTGCAGCTTTCCCAACCCGCCGCCAGCGTATGCGCACGGGCCGGTGGGCAAATCATATCATAGCGACCCTGAACGATCACGCCGGGAATACCCGCCAGCCGGTCGAGGTTGCTAAGGATTGCCTGTTCATCCGACAGGAAACCACCATTGGTAAAATAATGGTTCTCAAGTCGCGCAAAGGCCCGAGCATATCCGGCGGGGCTGACTCCGCGCATTTGGGATGGTTCCAAAACCGCAAGTCCGCTTTCCCAGCCGGACCATGCGCGGGCGTATTTTGTCTGTTCTTCTAAGTCATCGCTGAACAGCCGTTTGTGATAAGCGGCGATCAGATCGCCATGTTCCGCCTCTGGTATGCCGCTGGTGAATTCAGCCCATTTTTCCGGCCAGAACAATCCCGCGCCACCGCCATAAAACCAATCCAACTCGTCCCTCGTCATCAGGAAAACGCCGCGCAGAACCAACCCTAACGCGCGCTCGGGATGGGCTTGGGCGTAGATCAGCGACAGGGTTGCGCCCCACGATCCGCCAAACACAAACCAGCGCTCGATACCAAGGGTTTCACGGATGGCCTCAATATCGGCGACCAAATCCCATGTCGTGTTGTTGTCGACACTGGCATGGGGCTTTGACCGCCCGCACCCGCGCTGATCAAACAGGATGACACGGTAAACGCTGGGATCAAAAAACCGCCGCATGGCCGGGCTGCATCCCCCGCCGGGGCCACCATGCAGCACGACCACGGGGATGCCTTTGGGGTTGCCGCACTGCTCCATATAAATCCGATGACCGCCGGTGACTTTCATCATTCGCTGATCAAACGGCCCAATCGTAGGGTAAAGTAAATCTGACGCGGTGTTTTGGCTGGCGGACTTGTGCATTGGCAATCTATATGGTTCCAGTAACCCAGTTTGGTCCCTATTCTTGGCAGGTTGAAATGGAGAGCGCAATGCAGTCCGCCACAACAATTGACGCAAGTGAAGTCGCCAAGTTTGAGGCGATGGCCAGCGAGTGGTGGGACGTAACCGGCAAGTTCAGACCGCTACACATGATGAACCCTTGTCGGTTGGACTATATCACCGAACAAATCGCTGCGGAATTTGGCCGCGACCTGACCGGGCCGTCACCTTTCAAAGGGCTGCGGTTGCTGGATATCGGTTGCGGCGGTGGATTGCTTTCTGAGCCCATGGCGCGCTTAGGGGCAACGGTGGTCGGGGCAGATGCTGCGGCCGGAAACATACCCGTGGCACAAATCCACGCCGCGCAATCCGGGCTTACGATCGACTATCGCCACACAGCCGCCGAAGATCTGGCCGCTGCGGGCGAACAATTCGACGTTGTGTTGAATATGGAGGTGGTCGAGCATGTGTCTGATCCACAAGCCTACCTGACCGCGTGCCGCCAGTTGTTGAAACCCGGTGGTTTGATGTTGTGTTCAACCATCAACCGTAATCCCAAAAGTTATATGATGGCGATCATCGGGGCCGAACATGTGATGCGGTGGCTGCCAAAGGGAACGCACGAATGGGCCAAATTCATCACGCCGGATGAATTGCAAAACCTGATAACCAATGCGGGCCTGTCCGTGGTCGACCGTAAGGGTTTCGTGTTCAACCCCTTGCTTTGGTCCTGGTCGATATCCGACAGGGATCTAAGTGTGAATTACGTCACAGCAAGCGTGAAACCTGCGACCAGTTAAGCGCCTACAGGTCTTTTTCCAGCTCTCCGCGCAACGCGCGCAAAAACGGCAACGCGGTGCGAATTTTGTCAGCGCCCAGCGCTGTGACCATGCCGTCAAAAACCGGGGCAATAGCGACTGCGGCAGCGTCTCGTGCGGCCAAACCTGCCGGGCTTATTCCAACAAATTTCCGGCGCGCGTCATCCCAATCTGGCCGAACATGAATATATCCCGACGCCTCGAGCTTCCCAAGGGTATTTGTCATTGCGCCTTTGGTCACATGAAAAAGACGCGCCAATTGTGCCGGTGTGCGTTCAGCCCCCACATGCGCCAGATGGGTCAGCACCGTGAAATGCGACATTTCCATGCCTTTAGGCAGGCGCTTGGTCAACCGGCTACGGGCCAGTTGCTCTGCCATTGCGATCTCTGAAAATAGCGCGATTGCCAGTGGGTCATTTGTCAGGGTCATGCGGCGGGTCCAGTGTAGGGCCGATCGTGACGCAGTGACGGAATGCGGGCGCGGGCGCGGGCGACTTCGGCCAGATCAATATCAACAATCGTGATCCCGGGTTCTGTTCCGCCATCGGCCAAAACCTCGCCCCACGGCGCAACCGCGATGGAATGGCCATAGGTTGAACGGGACTTCCCGACAGATATGTCATGGGTGCCGCACTGGGCCGGGGCCAGAATGAAACACCCGGTTTCAATCGCGCGGGCGCGCAGCAGGACATGCCAATGGGCAACGCCGGACACTGGCGAGAACGCGGCAGGCTCGGTAATAATCTCGGCCCCGGCTTTGGCAAGGTCGCGGTGAAGGTGCGGAAAGCGCAGATCGTAACAGATCGTCAGGCCGATTTTACCGAGCTTTGTATCCGCCAGAACCGCCTGATCGCCGGGGCGATAGCCATCTGATTCCCGCCAGCTTTCGACCGCATCAATATCCACATCAAACATGTGAATTTTGTCATATCGGGCGGCAATCGCGCCGTCCGGGGCAATCAGGAACGACCGGTTGGCAAACCGTCCATCGGCATCGCCGGTTTTCAGCGCGAGTGAGCCGATCAACAGCCAGATGCCCAATTCTGCCGCCACAATTCGCAAGCGGGCCAAAGTCGGGTCATCGGCCTCAAACGCCAGCACCTCATTTTGATGCTTGCGAGAGGTTGAAATGATGTTGCTTACCTCTGGCGTCAGCACAAATTCAGCACCCTGCACCGCGGCGTCACGAATGAACGCCTCAATCACTGGTAGGTTTTCAAGCGGCATATCGCTGGAATTTAACTGAACAAGGGCGACGCGCATGGTCAGGCCGCCAGCACAGAATTCAGTTTGCCAGCCCGTTCAAGTTGATAAAGCTCATCACAGCCGCCGATATGGCGCCCGCCAATGAAAATCTGCGGCACCGTGCGCCCACCATTGGCGCGCTGCATCATTTCGGAACGCTTTGCAGGCTCGGCACCAACGTCAATTTCTTTGTAGTCAACGGATTTTTGTTTCAGCAGCCGTTTGGCGGCAACGCAGAAACCACAAAATCGGGTTGTGTATATTTCGACTTGTTTCATTACATCTGTCCCTAATTGTTGCGCAGGATGTAGTTGATTTAGGTATCTCTTGCAACGCGTGCCAGTACCAGAACATTCACCGTTGCGGCACCTGCGTCAAAACAGGCCTTGGCACAGCCTGAAAGGGTTGCGCCTGATGTCATAACATCGTCAACGATCAGCACCGCCCGATTGTGCAGCATGGCCCGGCGGTTTTGCGGCACTGAAAAGGCCGCGTGCTGGTTTTCAAAACGCTGCTTTCGGGTCATGCCTTCTTGCAGGCGGGTGGCACGATGGCGGCGCAACAGGTCCGGGCAAATCGGCAGACCCAGATCGCGGGCGATGTGGTGCGCCATCAGTGCCGATTGGTTGAAACGGCGCGAAAACAGGCGCCGCGCGTGTAAGGGAACCGGTGTAATCAACGTGTCGTCGCCGCACAATTTGCGGCCCGATTGCGCCATCCAACGCGCCAGCGGCGCGACGATGTCATGCCGGTCGCCATGTTTCAGCGCCAATATTAAACGACGCGCAGTGCCTTGATAAAGCAACGAGGCGCGGCCTTGCCCCCACGGATGCGGTGCTGCAATACAGGCGTCGCAATGCGCTGTTTCCGTGGTATCCTGCCCGGGCAGCGGCACGCCGCAAACATCACAGACCAGTCCGCTGATAAACGGCGTTTCCCGCCAACATGCGCCACAAAGCGCAAAATCCTCGGACGTTTCCGCGCCACAAGCCAGACATTGCGGCGGATACAGGAAATGTATCGCGGATTGCAAATTCAAGCGCTTGTCCTTATGTGCAGGCATCCTTTTGGCGGTCCAGAAAAGCGAACCGATGACCAGCGACCTGTTTGACATGACGGCCCTCAGTCGAAACCGACGGCGCGCGCGCAACAACCCGGCCCCCGCGATGTTCTTGCAAGAACGCGCCGCCGATCAGATCTCAGAAAGGCTGGCAGAGGTTAACAGAAGGTTTACGCGCCCGGCGATTGTGACCCCTTTTCCCGATATTTGGGCGCAGTGTTTGCCAAATGCCACAATCGTGGCCGAGGCTGACACGCTCGATCTGGCGGCGGGTGCCCACGATCTGATCGTACATGCGTTGTCCTTGCATTGGTCAAACGACCCGGTCGGGCAACTGATCCAATGCCAGCGCGCATTGGAACCTGACGGTTTGTTCTTGGGTGTGCTGTATGGCGGTCGCACCCTGCATGAATTGCGCGCGGCGTTGGCCGAGGCTGAAAGTCAGGTTTTGGGCGGTCTGTCGCCTCGGGTCGCGCCGATGGCTGAATTGCGTGATCTGGGTGGCTTGCTACAAAGGGCGGGCTTTGCCCTGCCTGTGGCAGATTGCGACAGTGTGACGGTCACCTATCAAACATTGACCAACCTGATGCACGACCTGCGCGCAATGGGCGAGGGGAATGCGATGCGCCAGCGTCACAAAGCGCCCAGCCAAAAGCGTTTGTTTTCAGCGGCATCAGATATTTACAAGGCCAACTTTATAAACGACATTGGCTTGCTAAGCGCGACGTTCGAGACGATATTCCTGACCGGATGGGCACCGGCCCCCACGCAGCAGCAGCCCCTGCGGCCCGGATCAGCCACCACAAGACTTGCCGATGCGCTGGGCGTGGCCGAAGGGTTGCTTGACAGTAAGAACCCCGGCAAGGATAGCGGAACGTGACAAAGGACAAGGCACAATGAGCAGCAGAAATATGCCTGCCGATCATCCCGGTGTTAAGTTCGGCAAAGTCGGGGTTTTGATTGCCAATCTCGGCACGCCGGACGGCACTGATTATTGGTCGATGCGCCGTTATCTGAACGAATTCCTGTCAGATCAGCGCGTGATCGATTATCCGCGCTGGAAATGGCAGCCATTGTTGCAGCTGATAATTCTAAACAAGCGGCCCTTTTCATCGGGCAAGGCGTATAAAAGTGTTTGGAACGAGGATCGGAATGAAGGCCCGTTAATGACCATCACCCGCGCCCAGTCGGATGCTTTGGCCGTGTCGCTAAAGGCGCGGTATGGTGACAACGTCATGGTTGATTTCTGTATGCGCTATGGCAACCCTTCAACCAGCGCCAAGCTTGACACTATGATCGCCGCCGGTTGCGACCGGATCGTGTTCTTCCCGCTTTATCCACACTATGCCGGGGCCACCACCGCGACCGCCAATGACGCCTTTTTCAAAGCGCTTGGGCAGGTGAAATGGCAACCAGCGGTGCGCACTGTGCCCGCCTATTATGATCATCCAAAATATATCGAGGCACTGGCGCTGTCTGTTGAACAGGCCTACAGCGCGATGCCGCAGCAGCCGGATGTTCTGGTGGCGTCCTATCACGGCATGCCCGAACGGTATTTGAAAGAGGGCGACCCGTATTATTGCCAATGTGTTAAAACCTCGCGCTTGTTGGCCGCGCGGCTTGGTTGGTCTGACGGCCAATTGGTGTCGGCCTTTCAATCGAAATTCGGCCCGGAAGAGTGGTTAAAACCCGCGACGGTGGATGAGGTCGCGCGCCTTGCAAAGGCTGGAAAAAAGCGCATGGCCATGATCGCCCCTGCATTCGCGGCGGATTGCCTTGAGACCTTAGAAGAAATCAAAGAAGAGATACGGGATGCTTTTCTGGCCGCAGGTGGTCAGGAGTTTACTTATATTCCCTGCCTCAATTCGGGCGCACCTCATATCGAAATGATGGCCGACATTGTTGCCGCGAATCTGGCGGGATGGGACCTAGAAGTCGGGCAATAAGCGCGGCATGCCGCTTTCCTAAATCCTTTGGGGCGCCGTTTCGTATTGGTCTACAGCCAGTCGCGCAGAACCGCGATCAACGGGACATCTGCCGGGGGCATTGGATAATTTCGCAAATCCTTGACGCGCACCCATTTCAACGCTTGGCCCTCTTGTCCGATCGGCGTGCCTTGCCATTTCCGGCAGGCAAATAGCGGCATCAGCAGGTGAAAATCCTCATAGGAATGGCTGGCAAAGGTCAGCGGTGCCAGGCAGCTTTGCCAGGTATCCACGCCCAATTCTTCCTGCAATTCGCGGATCAACGCGACCTCGGGGGTTTCGCCCGCTTCGACCTTACCGCCGGGGAATTCCCACAAACCGGCCATCGACTTGCCCTCGGGGCGTTGCGCCAGCAGAACGCGCCCGTCCGCATCAATCAAGGCGACTGCGGAAACCAGAACTGTCTTCACGACCGATAATCAGCGTTGATCGTGATGTATTGCTTGGTGAAATCACAGGTCCAGACCGTCGCGCGGCCTTTGCCGATGCCCAGATCAACGGTGATTTTCAGGTCATCCTGCTTCATATAACTGGCCCCGGCCTGTTCGGAATAATCCGGCGAAACCCAGCCGCTTTCGGCCACCAGAATATCGCCAAACCAGATCGAAATGCGATCCCGGTCCGCAGGTGCTCCGGATTTACCGGCCGCCATGACAACCCGGCCCCAGTTTGGGTCTTCACCCGCAACTGCGGTCTTGACCAAAGGTGAATTGGCAATCGCAAGGGCCACCTTTTTGGCCGCTACGTTTGACGATGCGCCACGCAATTCGACCTCGATAAACTTGGTTGCACCTTCGCCGTCGCGCACGACCTGATGCGCCAGATCACGCATCACGCCGCCCAAGGCATCGGCAAATGCGCGGCTTGATTTTGACGAAACACCGCCGATTTTCGCACCGGATTTTCCGGTTGCGGCAACGATCAGGCTGTCTGATGTCGATGTATCGCTGTCAACGGTGATGCTGTTGAATGTACCGCGATTAAGCCGCGAAACCAGTTTTTGCAGCGCCGGTTGGCCGATATCCGCATCGGTGAAAATGAACACCAGCATGGTCGCCATATCGGGCGCGATCATGCCTGAACCCTTTGCAAATCCCATGATCCGCACGGGTTTATCGTTAATCAAAACCTCGGCCATCGCGCCTTTGGGGAAAGTGTCGGTCGTCATGATCGCCCGCGCGGCCTGTTCGGCCATATCCGGCGATAGGTTGGTTTTCAGATCGACAAGCGTGTCGGTGATTTTTTGCGCTGGCAGCGGCTCGCCAATCACACCGGTTGAGGCGGAAAAAACATGGGTTTCAGGAATGCCCAAAACGTCAGCCACAGCACCGGTGGTTTCAGCGACCGCTTCGACCCCGACCGCCCCGGTAAAGGCGTTGGCGTTACCGGAGTTCACCAGAATGGCAAACCCTTGCGGGCCAGCGCCATCACGCGCCAAAATCGCCAGCTTGTGCTGACAGTCCAAAACCGGGGCAGAGCGTGTTGATGATTTGGTAAACACACCAGCCACAGCCGACCCCGGTGCGATACTGGCCAGCATCACGTCGGTCCGATCACTGTATTTCACACCGGCGGCAGCAGCCGCAAAAGTGACACCGGCGATTTCCGGCAGATCCGGAAATCCACCTGATGGCGCAAGCGGTGACACTTGATTGGGCGTACCCAGCGCCTGATCAAGCTCGGACCGTGTGGCCTTTAGCTTGCGACGCAGGCGCGACAGTTTTTTCTTCAGCGTTTTAATCGTTTGCGCGTCGGTTTCTTCAAAAGCGTCCTCGGCCAGTTCGTCAGCCGCGCCGTTGTCTTCCTGGTCTGTCACGATGTTCCCCGCCGATGCACGTCAAGTTGATGCTAGTCAAAGAGTGATACATCGCGAATGACCGAAGGATCAATATCAACCTCGACGCGCGCGACGTTGGCGTCTTTGGTCAAACGCTCAAGCTCAACCTCGACCGAGGCTTCCTGTAGCTCCATGACCAGTTGCGGGCGCACATCGTCCAACGTCGGGACCGTCAGGTTGCGCATGTCGTTCAGCTTGACCACGTGCCAGCCGAATTGGGTTTCCACCGGGGCCGAAACCTCGCCCACCGCTAATGTCAGAACCGCAGTTTCAAACGGTTTGACCATCGCACCTTTGCCAAACCAACCCAGCGATCCGCCGTTTTTGCCACTTGGCCCGGTGGAGCGTTCCCGCGCGAGGGTGACAAAATCAGCGCCTTTTTCCAACAAATTGACAAGCTCGTTCGCTTCTTCGAGTGTGGCAACAAGAATGTGCGAGGCATCATATTCCTGTTCAGGAATTGCCGCGTCATAGCGTTCAAGATAGGCGGTTTTGACCTGCTCATCCGTCACTTCGCGTTCGGTGATCCGCGCCAGCATTTCTGATGCAAGAAACGCGCGCTGCTCGTTTTCCAACCCAAGGGCGGTGCGGTCGTCCAGAATTCCTTTGATCGCGTTCATCAGAACGGTCTGCTGGATCAACTGCTCAACAATTCCCTCGTACAAAACGTCATCAGGCAGGTCCTGATATTGCTGCGGAAGCCGACCACGTAACGCAATTACGTGGCCCACGGTGATTTTCACCCCATCAACACTTGCCAGAACCGTGCCTGCGGTCGCTTTCTCCTCGGCCATGGCACCAAAGGCCAGAGACGCCGCGCAAATCGCGCCACCAAATATCGTTGTCAGCCTGTTCATTCAATAACTCCTAAACCTTTGGGGCATCTGTGCCCAAAATCCCATTCCTGCCTGACTCATGTCGGCGGTAACGTTGACACCTGTAAAACATCGTCCTACATGCCATTTGTTACCGTGCAAAGTCAGGCTTTTGGCCCTATCGCTGAATGTTTTACGGCCGTCCCTTGCGACAGGCAAGCCAAGCCTTTACACGATTTCGTAAAAGAAATGCCAATTCTGGCACACGCCGCTGTTACGGACGCGAAGACAACCAAGGTACGGAGCATCAATGCTGGGTTTTGGAACTATCGTCAAAAAGGTTTTTGGCACACCGAATGATCGCAAAATTAAGTCTACCCAGCCACTGGTCGACCAGATCAATGCGCTTGAAGATCAGTTCAAAGCGCTAAGCGATGAACAGATCAAGGAAAAGACGCAGGAATTCAAAGATCGGTTGAGCAACGGTGAAAGCCTTGACGCGCTGCTGCCGGAAGCCTTTGCAAATGCCCGCGAAGCAGCGGTCCGTACACTGGGTCTGCGCCCGTTTGATGTGCAGTTGATGGGCGGCATATTCCTGCATCAGGGCAATATTTCAGAAATGAAAACCGGCGAGGGTAAAACCCTGATGGCGACATTGCCGGTTTATCTGAACGCGCTGACCGGACGCGGTGTGCATGTGGTGACTGTGAACGACTATCTGGTGCGCCGTGATGCGGAATGGATGGGGCAGGTTTATGCGGCCCTTGGTCTGACCTCGGGCGTTGTGGTTCCCGGTCAAACCGACGTGGAAAAGCAACGCGCCTACGAGGCCGACGTGACCTATGCCACCAATAACGAGCTTGGCTTTGACTACCTGCGCGACAACATGAAATCCGAGCTTAAGGATATGTATCAGCGCGACCATTATTTCGCGATTGTCGACGAGGTTGACTCGATCCTGATTGACGAAGCGCGAACCCCTCTGATTATTTCAGGCCCGTCTGATGACCGTTCTGAACTTTACATCAAAATCGACGCCGTCGTGCCGGACGTTACGCCTGAACATTACACGCTTGATGAAAAAACCCGCAGCGTGACGTACACCGACGAAGGCAATGATTTCATTGAACAACGTCTGCACGCCGAAGGCATTCTGGACGGCGAAGCCACGCTTTATGATCCCGAAAGCACCACATTGGTGCATCACGTGACCCAGGCCCTGCGCGCGCATGTGCTGTTTAAGCGTGACAAGGATTACATCGTTAAGGGTGACGAAATCGTCCTGATCGACGAATTTACCGGCCGGATGATGGCCGGACGGCGTTTGTCTGACGGGCTACATCAGGCGATTGAAGCCAAGGAAAAGGTTGCGATCCAGCCAGAAAACGTGACGCTGGCATCGGTCACTTTTCAGAACTATTTCCGGCTATATGACAAGCTGGGCGGCATGACCGGCACGGCCCTGACCGAAGCCGAAGAATTTCAGGAAATCTATACCCTTGGTGTTGTCGAAGTACCGACAAATCAGCCCATTGCCCGGATCGACGACCATGATGCGGTTTACCGCACCGCCAAAGAAAAGTTCGAGGCGATCGTCAAATCCGTTCAGGAAGGTCACGCCAAAGGCCAACCCATGCTGGTTGGCACCACGTCCATCGACAAGTCCGAAATCCTGTCGGAAATGCTGAAAAAAGAAGGCGTTCCGCATAACGTTCTGAACGCCCGACATCACGAACAAGAGGCGGCGATTATTGCCGATGCTGGTAAATTCGGTGCCGTGACCATTGCGACCAATATGGCGGGCCGTGGTACGGATATTCAGCTTGGCGGCAACGTCGATCTGAAAGTGATGGAAGAGGTCGAGGCCAATCCGACCGCTGACCCCGAAGAAATCCGCGCCCGGATCGAAGGCGCACAAGCGGACGAAAAGAAAAAGGTGATCGAGGCCGGTGGCCTTTATGTTCTAGCGACCGAACGCCACGAAAGCCGGCGTATTGATAACCAGTTGCGCGGGCGATCCGGCCGGCAGGGCGATCCCGGTCGGTCCAGTTTCTTCCTGTCGCTCGAAGATGACCTGATGCGAATTTTCGGCTCGGAACGGTTGGATAAGGTTCTGTCGACGCTTGGCATGAATGAAGGCGAGGCGATTATTCACCCTTGGGTCAACAAATCGCTGGAAAAAGCGCAGGCCAAAGTCGAAGGCCGCAACTTTGACATCCGTAAGCAGCTGCTGAAATACGACGACGTGATGAACGACCAGCGCAAAGCGATCTTTGGCCAGCGCCGCGAAGTAATGGAAGCCGAGGATCTGTCGGATGTGGTCAGCGACATGCGCCATCAGGTGATCGACGATCTGATCGACGAACATATGCCGCCGAAATCTTATGCCGATCAGTGGAAAATGGACGCGCTCTATGCTGACGTTCTGCGCTATCTCGGCATTGATGAACCGATCGTTGCCTGGGCCGAAGAAGAAGGTGTCGACGACGAAATTGTGACCGAACGCTTGTATAAATCCAGCGACGAATTCATGGCTAAAAAGGCCGTGGCTTTTGGCCCGGAAAACATGCGGATGATCGAAAAATCGCTGTTGTTACAAACGATTGACGCTAAATGGCGCGAACATCTGGTGACGCTGGAACACCTGCGCAGCGTTGTTGGATTTCGTGGATACGCCCAGCGCGATCCTTTGAACGAATTCAAATCCGAAGGGTTCAGCCTGTTTGAAAACCTGCTGAACACATTACGCACAGAAGTGTCCGAACAATTGTCGCGCATTCGTCCGCTAACCGAAGAAGAACAACGCGAAGCGGTCGCAATGGCGATGGCGACGCAACAAGACGGGCAAGCGCCAGCATCAGATGCGCCTAAAGCCGGGGCAGCCGCCCCTGAATTTAACGAAAATGACAAATCGACATGGGGCAATCCGGGGCGCAATGCGACCTGTCCCTGTGGCTCTGGCAAAAAGTTCAAGCACTGCCACGGCGCGACTTAAGGCTGCCCTTGGGCGCCGCATTTTCGCCCGATTGGTAAATTGTTGGGCTGTTGTTTTGTGAAATGCCGCCCTTGCTGGTGTGTGGCGTGTTCTGTGCCACTATATCCTGTGGTTCATGCCGGATGGGCGCATTAGGTTGGTTTAACGGGGCTTTAGTATGCTTCCTTAAATTGTCATGGCATTTCGATATTATGGCCACATTTGCCAGCGATACCTTAAGCTGAACAAAAGCATGAACACCGGAGGCAGTCGTGCGCATCACAGAAAAAACGGGTTTGGTTTACACAGCACTGTTTCTGACAGTGTCCGTTGCTGTGATTACCCAAAACTCTGACACTCTGATGGCGACATTTCGGGGTGAAAAGGGCGTTGTGGCTGTTGATGACATCTTTACGGTTCACGCCGGGCGCGAACAGCGGTTGTTTGTTTTGCGCAACGATATCGACTCGCAAAAGGTTGCTTTGGCCGACATCAGACTGGTCAGCCAACCGGGCTGTGGCAGTGTTTCGCAGGCAGGCGGCAGCTTTGTTTACACCAACTCAACCAGCTGTACAGGCCACCAGTCATTTTCCTATTGTCTGAACACCGGCCTGGGATGTGAACCTGCCAGTGTTGCCTTGCGCCTAATTGAATCGCGTGATCCGGTGGATTCCGTGGCCACCGGCCCAGCGGTCGAGCTAGCCGGTTTTGAAACCCAGATCGGTTTCAACATGCAGGAACTGGAAATCACCAATGTGCATCTTGGCAGGGTCGCCCCGGCTGAAACCACGGCCATCCCGGTTTCCGGTGCGAAACTGGCCAAAGTCGCGGTCGAGGCGCCGTTGTCTTTCGCAAAACCTGCGCAGTTGACCAAAGTCGGCGCGGTTGACGGTGTTTTCACGATGGAAAATCTGCCGCAGACGGCCAGCAATGGCATCGACACCAAAACCATGGTCGAAGTCGCGGCAACCACGGACACCTTGACCGACGAAAGCCCGATTGACGAAACCGCAGCGCAAGCTTTGCCTGCTTTGCCCAGCGATGAAACCTCGGCCCTGCCAAATACCAACAGCGGTGCTTTGACGGCGCGGATGGTGCGGATCGACATGGGGTTTCAATTTCCAAACGTCATGGCCGGTATCGACCAAAGCCCGTTCGGAACCCCGTGCAGCATCAACTTTTCCGGTCTGACCATCGAAAGCGGTCTGGTCGAACTGAACCTCAAAGCCCCATGCCAGCCGAATTCCCGCGTCGATATTCAGCACGGTAAACTGAAGGTCACGGTGAAAACCGACCATATCGGCAACCTGAAAATCGCCGTGCCCGCCTTTGAAACCAACGCCCATTTTCTGGTGCGCCTGATGGATGGCACAACGCTGAAAACCTCGGTCAATGTGCCCGAGCTTGAGCATATCGACCGTGTGGCGATCCAGTGGCGCGGTGATTTCGAGGTTGATTTACATGCGCTTGAATTTGGTGCCTCGCTTCAATCGCGCGGGCATATCTGGCAAGGTCAGCCCAGCGCGGCGGATCAGGCAGAACGCTATGGCGGGGGATATGTGTTGCAGCTTGGCGACAGATCACTGAAAGACGCGGATATGGCCGAGGTGTACAGCCTGCCGATATCCCAAAAAACCAAGTCCGGCGTTGTTGATTTCAGCGTATCGGCGCATGCCTCGGGCCAATATTGCGCGGGTAGCGGCATCGTGCAAAGCCTGCGCTCTCGTGGCGGTCGGCTGGTCGGTGCATCCGGCGTTGCCTTCCGCTTTCCTGCCTGTGGCAATAGCGATCAAAGCATTGTCTTGAAAAACGTTGTCAGGGACTTGATTATCGCCACCAGATAGAATCATGGGCGGCAATGAATGACACGGTTGAACAGGCGATGGGTTCTGACGATCGTTGGTCTTTTGCTTTTGGCAATATCACAGATATCAGCACCCCCGGTTTCCGCGCAGGACGTTACACTTAAATCCGCCGACGGCTCGGTCGAGCTTTCGGGCGTGCTGTTGGAATTCAACGGCGAGTATTATCGCATTCAGTCGAATTTTGGTGAACTGACCCTGAACGCGCTGGGGCTTAGTTGCGTCGGGCATGCCTGCCCGGACCCGGGGCAATATGCGGCCGATATCACCATCGCGGCCACCCCTGCGATCGTCAAAGACCTGCTTCCGGGATTGATCGAGGATTTTGGCTTTCGTGCGGGTCACATAACGTTGCGGCAGGATCACGGCGCGCAAGGCTGGACGTATTTCGTTTCTGACTCTGCGCGCATTCCGGTGGCGCGACTGCAAGCAAAACCCGTTTATTCAGCTCAGGGTTTGGCGGCCTTGGCGCAGGGTCAGGTTGATCTGGCGATTTCAGAACGATTGGCGACCACACAAGAGGTTCAACAGGCGAAAAACAACGGATCGGCCGACCCGTCCAACCCGCATTCGCGCCAGCTTTTGGCGGTTGATGGCCTGATCTTTGTTGTGTCGCCGCTAAACCCGGTTTCGGCGCTGTCGATTGAACAGATTACGGGCATCTATTCCGGGCAGATCACCAACTGGTCCGAACTTGGCGGCGTTAACGCCCCGATCAGCCTGTTTGCGCCTGCTGTCGGCACGGACAAGGATGTCGAGTTTCGGCGTGTGTTCTTTTCAGATCCGGAGGCACCACAGCCAATCGCCGCCCGCACGTTTGCGTCAGATGAGGCTTTGTCCAAAGCGGTGTTGATCGACCCGTTTTCCATCGGGCTGACCGGGTTTGCTGGCATTCGCAATGCCAAACCACTGGCGATTAAGGGCGCGTGTGGCATCCACCAATCGCCGACGGCCTTTGGGCTGCAATCCGGTGATTATCCGTTGGCGCGGAATTTCTACATCTTCCATCCCAAAGGGCGGTTGCCGGTTTTTGCCCGGAATTTCCTGACCTTTTTGGATTCGGATGCCGCGCAGAACGCAATTACCGAATTGGGCTATGTTGGACTTGCGCTGCGTCCGCTGTCGTTGTCCCGCCAGCAGGATCGCGTCAGCAACGCCATCGCCCATTCTTCGGATGATGTTTCACTGGCCAACCTCAAGAATTTTGTCCGCCTGTTTTCTGGCGCGCGCCGGTTGTCCGCCTCGTTTCGGTTCAACGATAACTCCAAAACCATCGACGCCCGGTCGCGGCGCAATATTCGCGCGCTTGCGGAAATGATCGAGGTTGGCGATTTTGACGGGAAAAAGCTGATCTTTGCCGGGTTTTCGGATTCTCAAGGCAGCGCTGTTGGCAACCGGCGGATATCTGAACAACGGGCCGAACAGGTGGCGGCGCTGGTAAAGGCCGCATCAACCCGGGCGGACCTTAGCAGGATCAACATTCAGACCCTTGGCATGGGCGAGGTGTCCCCGCTTGCCTGCAATGACGACGCTGCCGGGCGCGGCATCAATCGCCGGGTTGAAGTCTGGGTAAAGTGACCTTGCGGATCGTCACAAATACCCCGCCGAGCGGAAACTGAAATTTTCGCTTTTGCCGATAATCAGGTGGTCGTGCAGAATGACTCCAAGCACATCTGCCGCGTCTTTAATGCGGTTCGTCATGTCGATATCCGCACCCGAAGGCGTTGGGTCGCCAGACGGGTGATTGTGCACCAGTATCAGGGCCGAGGCGTTCAGTTCCAACGCGCGTTTGACGACTTCGCGCGGGTAAACCGGCACATGGTCAACGGTGCCTTTTTGTTGTTCTTCGTCGCCGATCAGAATGTTTTTGCGATCCAGAAAAAGAATGCGAAACTGCTCCACCTGCCGGTATGCCATGACGGTTTTGCAATAATCCAACAGGGCGTCCCAAGATGACAGTATCGGGCGATCCATGATGCGGGCGCGGGCCATACGGTGCGCCGCAGCCTCAACAATCTTCAGTTCCTGAACGACACTGGCACCAACGCCTTTGATTTTCGCCAAACGTCTGGGTTCAGCCGCCAGTATGGAGTTGAAATCGCCGAATTCCGCCATCAGACGCCGGGCAATTGGTTTGACATCCTGACGCGCAATAGCGCGAAACAACACCAGTTCCAACAGTTCGTAATCGGGCATCGCTGTTGCGCCACCATCGGTGAATCGCTGGCGCAGGCGGGCGCGATGATCTTTGCGAAAATCCTCGGCCCCATGTGGGATGGCCGGTTTCACCGCTTCCGGCAGTGGGTTTTCAAAGGTAAAACCGGGCAGCGGTGCTTCGGCAAATGAAGATAGGGAATGTGGATCAGTGGACATGGTTTAAACATCCGCTGATTCCGTTTAATTTAGGGTTAACCTTAACCCCAGGTCGGATGGAATTTCCCGGTCGGTGACAGGGTAAAAATCTCGAACCCATCAGCCGTCACGCCTATGGAATGCTCGAACTGTGCCGACAGTGATTTGTCTTTGGTGACGGCGGTCCAGTCATCGGGCAGCACTTTGGTATCCGGTTTGCCAAGGTTGACCATCGGCTCAATCGTAAAGAACATGCCTTCTTCCAGAACCGGGCCAGTCCCCCAGCGCCCATAATGCAGAACGTTGGGCGCGGAATGAAACACCCGCCCCAGACCGTGACCGCAAAAATCGCGGACCACTGACATGCGGTGGGCCTCGACATAGCGTTGGATGGCGGCACCGATGTCGCCAAAGGTATTGCCCGGTTTGACCTGATCTATGCCCAGCATCAGGGCGTCATGGGTCACTTGTATCAGGCGTTCAGCCTTGCGGCTTAGACGGCCAGCCACATACATCCGGGAATTGTCACCAAACCAGCCATCCAGAATACAAGTCACGTCGATATTCAGGATATCGCCGTCTTTCAGCTTTTTATCCGATGGAATACCGTGACACACCACATGATTGATCGAGATGCAGCTGGATTTAGTATAGCCTTTATAGCCCAGCGTCGCCGGGACCGAGCCATTCGCCACCATGTAATCATGGCAAATCTGGTCAAGCTCGCCCGTAGTTACCCCCGGCACGACGTGTTCTGCAATCATATCGAGGGTTCGCGCCGCCAGATCACCAGAGGCGCGCATGCCCGCGAATTCGTCGGGCGTGTGAATTTGAATGCCGTCTTTGTTCAGGCGGCCCGGGGTTTGACCTTCCACGGGAATGCTCCTGTTAGGGTGTTTTGGGTTAAATAGTCGGAATTGTGAAACTTTGCCAGAGGGGCAGGTGATTTTCGTTGGCTTTGAAGTCGGCCAGCCCAAAGACACGTTGCCACAGGCCATCGAAAACGCGGCACAAAAGGCGTATCTGTATAGTTATAAGGAGGGCGTCATGGCCATCAATCTGCTATATATCGGCTGCTTTTTCGCGGGTCTTGGTTTCTTTTTCGTCGGGATCGGCGTTCTTTTGTGGGGCAATGGGCATAACAAGCGGAATTAAAGGGGCATCCGGTGGGCGTGGCCATTACCCCGGCGATTGCATTTCACTGTCAACCTTTACCATTCGTCTGATCCGTTCACTGCTTTGCGACAAATCGCAGTCATAGCTTAGCATTTCAACGCCTGCTGTGCGGGCTTGATCGAACAGGGCCGCATAGGTCGCATCCACGTCCGCCGCGATTTTAAAGTGTTGGCAATCGGTGCGGTGCACCACGTATAACATCACGGCGCGATGCCCTTCACCGGTCATGTTGATCAATTCGCGCAGATGCTTGGTGCCGCGTTCGGTGACGCTGTCCGGAAACTCGGCCACGCCTTGTTTTCGCTGAAAGGTAACGGCCTTGACCTCGACATAACAATCACGCCGGTCCGGGTCTGTCAGCAGAAAATCAATACGGCTGTTAGCGCCATATTTCACCTCGCGCCGCAGGTTTTGATAGCCCGTCAGTTCAGCGATCTGTGCATCTGCCAAAGCCTCCGCCACCAGTGTGTTCGGCAGGTTGGTGTCCACGCCCGCCCAATGGCCATCCGGCAGTTGAACCAGCTTCCACGCATAGTCCAGCTTGCGTTTGGGGTCGTCATTGGGTTCGACCCAAACCACCATGCCTTCGTCTTTCAATCCGGTCATCGCGCCGGGATTGCCGCAATGTGCAACAACGACACTGCCGTCGGGCAAGATTACGTCGGCCAGAAACCGTTTATAGCGACGGATCAAAATGGCGCGGATAAGAGGGCTTTGAAACTGCATTGCTTGGTCCTATACCTTGGACGGACAAGGGACAAGATCGGGGATAAGATGGCCAATCCTACTGCTGCGATGCTGGTGATCGGGGATGAAATCCTGTCGGGTCGCACAAAGGACAAGAACCTTGGCTTTCTGGCCGAGCGTTTGACCGAGGCCGCGATTGATCTGCGCGAAGTGCGGATTGTTGACGACAACCATAAAAACATCGTGATGGCGGTTCAGGCCCTGTCAAAACGCTGGGATCATGTGTTCACCAGCGGCGGTATCGGGCCCACGCACGACGACATCACAGCCGATGCAATTGCCGCAGCCTTTGCGGTTGGCATTGACGTGCGCGCGGATGCAAGGGCGTTGTTGGAACATCATACCGGCAAAATGGGGATCGAGCTGAACGACGCGCGGTTGCGCATGGCGCGCATTCCTGACGGGGCGGTTCTGATTGACAATCCGGTGTCGGTCGCGCCGGGGTTTTCGATTGAAAACGTGCATGTAATGGCCGGAGTGCCTGCGGTGTTTCAGGCAATGGTCGGATCTGTCGTGCCGACTTTGGCTGGCGGTCAGCCGCTGATTTCGCGGACTTTGCGGATTGATCTGCCCGAAGGGGTGATTGCCGGGCCTTTGGGTGACATCGCGCTTAAACACGCCGATGTTGCTATCGGGTCTTATCCGTTCATCCTGAACGGTAATTTCGGCGCCAATATCGTTTCACGTTGTTCAGACCGCGCCGCACTGGACGCGGCTGTTGCCGATCTGATGGCCGCATTTCCCGAAGCCCGCGAACAATGAGCGGCTTTCCCGACGAGGCGCGCTTTCTGGCCGCGATGGATGCGACCTGGGCACCTGCCGAAATGCGCCAGCTTGGGCCATGGGTCATTCGACGGGGTGACGATGGTGGCAAGCGCGTGTCTGCCGCAACCAGTGATATGCCCGTGTCCGAGGCCGATATTGATATGGCCGAGGCCGCGATGACCGACATGGGCCAGCCCGGTATTTTCATGCTGCGTGGCGAAAACGACGCGATGGATCAGATGTTAGCGGCGCGTGGCTACAAGGTGGTCGACCCGGTGGTGATATTTGCCGGTTCTGCGGCAGATCTTGCAGAAATCGACCCGGCCCCGCTTGATGCCATACCCTGTTCTGAACCTTTGGCCCTGATGCAGGAAATGTGGAAAACCGGCGGCATCAGGGAACCTCGTTTCAGGGTCATGGACCGCACAGAGGGGCCTAAAACCTATCTGTTCAGCCGCTACCTTGAAAATCCCGGTGGCGTTGCATTTGTGGCAAATGATAACGAAATCGCAATGCTTCATGCGTTAGAGGTAAACCCGGATTTTCGCCGTTTCGGCGTCGGGCGCAATCTTTTGGGCAAAGCGGCAATTTGGGCAATTGAACAAGGCGCGCAATACCTGTCTGCTGTCACCACAGGCGAAAACCTGCCTGCGCAACGATTGTTCGCTGGCCTTGGGATGCAAGTTGTTGGTAAGTACCATTATCGAATGAAATGAAGGGGTTGTAAGTGAGTGTAAAAGACAAGCCGGTTCACGCGCTGGACCTGCCACAGGTTGATCCGCTGCCCGAAGAAACCCAGCGGTATTTCGACATTTGCGTTGAAAAGCTGGGCTTTGTGCCCAATGTTTTATCGGCCTACGCCTTTAACATCGACAAGCTGAACGGCTTTACCACTCTTTACAACGATCTGATGCTTGGCCCCAGCGGGTTGAACAAACTTGAACGCGAAATGATCGCCGTCGTGGTTTCGTCTATCAACCATTGTTTTTATTGCCTGACAGCCCACGGTGCGGCGGTTCGTCAATTGTCGGGCGATCCGACCCTTGGCGAGGTGTTGGTGATGAACTACCGCGCTGCGGATTTGTCTGTGCGGCACAAGGCAATGCTGGATTTCGCCGCCAAGATGACGGAAGTGGGCCACAAGATAGAAGAATCCGATCGCCAGGTGCTGCGAGACGCCGGATTTTCCGATCCTGACATCTGGGATATCGCGTCGGTCGCCGGGTTTTTCAATATGTCCAACCGGGTGTCCAACGCCGTAGATAAACAACCAAATATAGAGTATCATTCGCAAAACAGATGATGACACGTTCGCTCATATTCAGCCTTATGGCTTCTGCGGCGCCGTTCCTTGCGGCCGCTGAGGAAGCATTGCAATTCCCCGAAGGTTCCGTTCAGGGGTTTGAGGCGTTAAGCCCCAGTTCAATCGTGCAATTGCCCGTTGGCCCTTATGCCGCCGGCAAGATCGACACGGCTGACGTGGAAGGCCCGGCATTGCGTCAGGTCTGGAAAACCCCAAACACCAAGGCCGAAACCCTTGGGCTGTTGCAGCCATTGCGCGCCCAGTTGGTTGAAACCGGGTACACGGTGATGTTTGAATGCGAAACCCGCGCCTGTGGCGGGTTTGATTTCCGGTTTGAAGCGGATGTCGTGGATGAACCGGAAATGCATGTCGATCTGGGCGATTTTCGTTATTTATCAGCGTCTAAGATGATAAATGGCAAGGAAGAATTCATTGGCTTGCTGGTCAGCAAAAGCCCCGATCGCGGCTATATCCAGGTGACCAAGGTTGGTGCCGAACTTGTTGGCGCGACCGAGGTCACGCAATCAACCAAGCAACCCGAGGCTGCGATTGCTGAGGTCGAAGAACAGGATCTTGGCGTGCGGCTTAGCACCAAGGGCGCGGTCGTTCTGGACGGGCTGGAATTCCTGAAAGGGTCTTCAGACCTTAATGGCGACACGACAGAATCTTTGCAGGAACTTGCCGCGTTGTTGGCCGCTGACAGCAGCAAAACCGTTGTACTGGTCGGCCATACAGATGCGTCAGGATCGTTAGAGGGCAATGTTGCCTTATCCCGCAAACGGGCCGATTCGGTTATGCGCCAATTGGTCGAGGCTTATGGCGTCGACCCTGCGCAACTATCCGCCGAAGGTGTTGGCTATCTGTCGCCGCGTGCGACCAACGCCACCGACGAAGGGCGCGATCAAAACCGCCGGGTCGAAGTTGTGTTGACCACGGTCGAATAAGCACGGTAGCCCAAACACCATCTCAATTTCCGATCAGGCAAAAGAAAAGGCCCGGCAGCGACATTGCGCTGACCGAACCCTTTCCGCACCTATTTCTGGATGCGCCTAATTTTGGTGGCTCACCATTCTTCGGGGCCTTTGTGTTTGAAATGCTCGACCAGAAAGTCGATGAACGCGCGCAGCTTTGGCTGCGTGTAACGGCCCGGCGGATAAACCGCATAAATACCGCGACGTTCAATCGGAAGTTCTGGCATTGCCTCTTCCAGCAAGCCCAATTCCAGTTTTTCGTGATACAGAAAGCTTGGCAGGTAAGCGATGCCAAGTCCGGCCGCCGCCGCTGTCAGCAAGGATTGCCCATCATTCACCGTCAGGCAACCGGTTGTTCGGATCTGACGTGTTTCACCTGTTGGCGAGGTCAGTTTCCAGACATTGCCGCTGGACTGGTTTGAATAGTGCAACAGCATATGGTCGTTCAGATCGTCGATCCGACTTGGCCTGCCATGTTTCTCAAAATATTCCGGTGCCCCGACCATTTTCATATTCGCCTCGGTCAGTTTACGGGCCCGCAAGGTGCTGTCTTCCATTTCACCAATGCGAATTGCCAGATCGAAACCCTCGGAAATCAGTTCGACATATCGGTTGTTCAACACGAGGTTGACGTTGATTTCGGGATATTGGTGCAAAAACGCGCCCAGCGCATATGAGATATGATTGACGCCAAAATCATTGGCCGCCGACAATCGCAAAGACCCGCTTGGGGCGGCCTGCATTGACGTGACCATGGCGTCAGCTTCGCCTGCATCATTTAAAACCCGTCGGGCCTTGTCATAATAGGCCAGTCCGATTTCTGTCGGGCTGACGCGGCGTGTTGTACGGTTAAGCAATCTTGCACCCAGACGACTTTCAAGCGACGAAACATGCTTGGAGACCGCTGATTTTGAGATACCCATCTTACGAGCCGCGTCAGTAAACCCCCCCTGATCTACCACACTGGCGAACGCTTCCATTTCTGTTAGTCGGTCCATTTTTCATACCCTCTATAACTCGGAACTGAACACAGGTTGCGCTTCGAATTAGGCGTGAATTTGGAAACAACCAGACAATTGAAGGTCATTTTGGGTCACTGTTGTGTCAACGGAAACAAGTTAACCATGTCAGTTGACGGATTGGCGACGATACCCTCTAATAACGTGACTTTGTGTTAGGAATAAGGGGTTTTCAGTGTCTGATATGAAAACAATCGCCACTAACGCGGATGTAGATGTCTTTCTCAATTGTGTCGAAAATCAGCGCCGCGCCACAGATGCAAGGCAAATTGTTGCGATGATGGCCAGGATTACCGGATGCGCGCCACAGATGTGGGGGGACAGCATAATCGGCTTTGATCGCTACACATACAAACGCGCCGACGGGTCGGAACATTCCTTTATGATGACCGGGCTTTCACCGCGCAAAGCGGCGCTTACGATATATATCGTGCCGGGCTTTAGGAAATATGCGGACCATTTGGCGCGTCTGGGCAAACACAAACACTCGGTTTCCTGTCTCTATATTACGCGACTGTCAAATATTGATATGGCGGTGCTAGAAACTATTGTGGCCGATAGTGTCAAAGTAATGCGGGATAAATATGGATCGTGATCTTGCAACAGCGGCTTTTGCGACGTCCTTGGCTGACTTTCAGGCAGTTGCTGATCGGGTCGCCAATGATGCGATCGTAACGCCTGCCCTGCCATTGGCCCTGCCTGATCGGAAATTGTTTCTAAAGGCGGAATGTCTGCAACCGCTTGGGTCTTTCAAAATCCGCGCCGCGGCGAATGCGCTGGCTGTCGCCCCAAAGGCAGAGCTGGCCAAGGGTGTGATCACCGCCAGTGCTGGAAATTTTGGACAAGGCATCGCGCTGGCCGCTAAGGCGCGGGGGTTGCCGGTACATGTGGTTGTCCCGGACACCTCGGCCAAGGTCAAGATTGCGGCGTTGCAGGACCTCGGCGCTACGATTGAAACCGTGTCGTTCAGCGACTGGTGGCAGGTTATTATGACGCGCGACGCTGGCAGGCCCGGGTTCTTTGTGCATCCGGTAGCAGAATTGGCGGTGATTATCGGCAATGGCGGCATCGGTCTGGAAATCGCCCGGCAGGTGCCGGATGTTGACACGGTGCTTGTGCCGCTTGGTGGCGGGGGCATGATTTCCGGCATTGCGTTGGCGTTGCGGGCTGCAGGGCGGGTTGGCGGGCGAAAGGTCAGGATTGTGGCTTGCGAAATCGAAAGCTCAGCCCCCCTGACAGCCGCCCGAAAGGCAGGCCATCCGGTTACGGTGAAACGCGGGGCCAGTTGGATTGATGGCATCGGATCGACCGGGGTATTGCCCGAAATGTGGCCGCTGCTGGATCAACTTGTCGATGACGTTGTGGTTGTCAGCCATGCGCAAGCGGCGCAGGCGTTGCGTATTCTGGCAAGCCGCGCCCATATCGTGGCCGAGGGCGCGGGGGCCGTGGCGCTGGCGGCCGCATTGCATCCGTCTTTTGCCGGGCAAACCGTGGTGCCGGTAATTTCCGGCGGCAATATCGACGTCGCCACTTTTGCGCGGATATTAGGCGGTGCCGATACCTGAGTCGGCAAAGCCCTTGCCATCCCCGCGCGACTCCCCTATATCCACCTCAACAGCGGCAAGACTGGCTTCCACCCCCAGCCTTCCACCGGGATTTCCAACGGGCCGCGCGCCCGTTTTTTTGTGCCCGCCCCGATGAACCTGCCTGAATAACCAGAGAGAACAATGACAGACCTGATTGCCAACGCAGCAATAGACAAACGTCTGGCCAGCATCGTCCAGCCTTTGATCGAAGGCATGGGATTTGAACTGGTGCGCCTGCGTCTGATGTCGGGCAAACACGCCACGCTTCAGATCATGGCGGAAAGACCCGAAGGCGGCATCGAGGTTGACGATTGCGCAAAAATCTCAAGCGCGGTGTCGGCGGTTCTGGATGTCGAGGACCCGATCGAGGGTGAATATACGCTTGAGGTTTCATCGCCCGGTATCGACCGGCCTTTGACCCGGCTCAAGGATTTCGATGCCTGGAACGGCTACGAGGCCAAACTGGAAACGGACGGCCTTATTGATGGCCGCCGCCGGTTCAAAGGTCCGTTGCGCGGAACCGAAGGCACCGAAGTTCTGATCGAAATCGCCGAGGGCACGATTGGATTGCAATTTGACTGGCTGATAGACGCTAAGCTGGTGCTGACTGATGAACTGATTGCTGAAATGTTGAAAGCCCGCAAAGATGCCGGTTTTGACGAAGGCGATTTTGACGACATAGAAACCGAAGAAAACCCGAAGGAAGAACTGACATGAGCATAACCAGTGCCAACAGGCTGGAGCTTTTGCAAATCGCGGATGCGGTTGCGCGGGAAAAACTGATCGACCCGAGTCTGGTGATCGAAGCGATGGAAGAATCCATGGCCACTGCCGCCAAGTCCCGTTATGGGGCCGAGCTGGACATCCGGGCCGTTATCGATCGCAAATCGGGCGAATTGATGATGACCCGCGTGCGTCATGTGGTCGAAGAAGTTGAAAACCATTTCACCGAAATGTCAGTCGCGGACGCCAAGGCGCATCTGGACGAGCCAGCGGTCGGTGACACGGTCGTTGACGAACTGCCGCCAATGGATTTTGGCCGGATCGCCGCCCAATCGGCCAAACAGGTTATTTTGCAAAAAGTCCGCGAGGCTGAACGCGCCCGTCAATTCGACGAATTCAAAGATCGCGTCGGCGAGATCATCAATGGTCTGGTCAAGCGGGTCGAATATGGCAACGTCATCGTCGATGTTGGCCGGGGCGAGGCAATCTTGCGCCGCGACCAGTTGGTCAACCGCGAAGGCTTTCGCACCGGTGACCGGGTTCGCGCCTATATCCGCGAAGTCCGCGAAGAAACCCGTGGCCCACAGATTTTCCTTAGCCGCACAGCGCCGGAATTCATGGCCGAGTTGTTTAAAATGGAAGTGCCTGAAATTTACGATGGCATTATCGAGATCAAGGCAGTCGCGCGTGACCCCGGTTCGCGCGCCAAGATCGGCGTTATTTCCTATGACAATTCCATCGACCCGGTTGGCGCTTGTGTTGGTATGCGCGGCAGCCGCGTTCAGGCCGTTGTCAACGAATTGCAGGGCGAAAAAATCGACATCATTCCCTGGAATGACGATGCACCAACATTCCTGGTCAACGCGTTGCAGCCTGCCGAGGTTTCCAAGGTGGTTCTGGACGAAGACGCAGAACGGATCGAAGTTGTTGTGCCAGATGATCAGCTTTCGCTGGCAATTGGCCGCCGTGGTCAAAACGTGCGTCTGGCCAGTCAGCTGACTGGCTTTGACATCGACATCATGACCGAAAGCGAAGAAAGCGAACGCCGTCAGGCCGAATTCGCCGAACGCAGCAAGCTGTTCATGGATGCGCTTGATGTGGATGAAATGGTCGCGCAGTTGCTGGTGTCCGAAGGTTTCGCCTCGTTGGAAGAAGTCGCCTATGTCGAAATCACCGAATTGCAGGTGATTGACGGCTTTGACGAAGACACCGCGCTTGAATTGCAGACCCGCGCCCGTGAATGCCTTGAAAAGCTGCACGCAGCAGCGATTGATAAGGCCCGCGAACTGGGTGTTGAACAAAGCCTGTTCGATTTCGAAGGGCTGACCCCGGAAATGTTTGTCGCGCTTGCCGAAGACAACGTGAAAACGCTGGAAGATTTCGCAACCTGTGCCGACTGGGAACTGGCCGGTGGTTTCACCACGGTTGACGGAGAGCGCGTCAAAGACGATGGCTTGCTTGAAAAGTTCGACATGTCACTGGAAGAGGCCCAAAACCTGATTATGACCGCCCGGATCCAACTTGGCTGGGTCGACCCTGCCGATCTGGTCGTCGAAGAAGAGGAAGACGAAGAAGCTGCGGAAACTCCAGAAGGGACCGAGGCCTGATTCTTCAGGCTTCGGAACTTGCCCGTGACACGCGGCGGTCGGACAAAAACAAAGGTTGAGGCAGAGCGCCGGTGCATCGTCACTGGCGAGGTTCAGCCAAAGTCCGGCCTGATCCGTTTTGTTGTCGGCCCTGACAATCAGATTGCCGTCGACATTGCAGGTAAACTGCCGGGTCGCGGCATCTGGATCACCGCAGATCGCGCTGCGCTGGACAAGGCGGTCAACAAAAAGCTGTTTGCGCGAGCAGCAAAACAAGCGGTTCAAACCCCCGCTGCACTTGTGGTAGACGTCGAACAGCTCCTGACCCGACGTGTTGTTAACCTGTTGTCTCTGGCCCGTAAAAGCGGCGATGCGATAACTGGTTTTGAAAAGGTTAAGGACGCCGTCGTTACCGGTTCCGTTGCTGTTCTGCTACAGGCCCGCGACGGTTCAGAAGCACAAAAGGGCAAAATTCGCCCTCCAAAAGGGGAAAAGTCCCTTATTTCCTGCTTGTTTGGCCACGAATTGGGTTTGGCATTCGGTCGGGAAAATGTGATACATGCCGCGCTTGCCGCTGGCGGACTGCAAAGACGTATAGTAGAGGAAGCCGCAAGACTTGCAGGCGTCCGCAATGGACCTGCCCCAATTGGGGCAAAAGAAGGTGTTAAAGACGAATGAGCGATAACGACAATAATTCCGGCAAACCCCTCGGCCTTCGCAGTGGCGGTGATCGGAGTCATGTACGCCAAAGTTTTTCCCACGGCCGGACAAAATCCGTCGTCGTCGAGAAAAAGCGTAAGCGGATTGTTGTGCCAAAACCCGGTGCAACCACCTCGGCAGCACCTGGGGCGGTTTCTGCTGCCGCGAACCGTGCCAACGCCGCGCCATCTAAACGCCCGGCCGGAATTACCGACACCGAAATGGAACGCCGTCTGGCAGCCCTGAAGGCAGCCAAAGAACGCGAAGTTGTTGAAGCCGCAAAGCGTGACGCTGACTCCCGCAAGCGTGAAGAAGAACGCGAAGAACGCCGCGCCGAAAAAGATGCAAAAGAACGTGAGATTGTCGAGCGCGAAGTACGCGCAAACGCCAAGCTTGAAGAAGAAAAGCGTGCCGCCGAAGAGGCAAAGGCCGCCAAAGAAAAACCCGTTGTCGATGTCACGGCCGATCCGGCCGCCGACGCGCCACCCCCACCGCCCGAAGACGGCAGCCGCCCCGCCCCAACCCGGCAAGCCCCGGCCAAAAAACTGCCCGACCGGCGCGAAGACGCAAAGAAACCAACACGCGCCAAAGGTGGCGACGATCGCCGCCGCACCGGCAAGCTGACGATCAATCAGGCCCTTTCAGGCCGCGAAGGTGGCCGTCAACGCTCGATGGCTGCGATGAAACGCGCACAGGAACGCGAACGTCGCAAGATGATGGGCGATACTGGCGAGCGTGAAAAAGTTGTGCGCGACGTGCAGGTACCCGAGGCGATCACGGTTCAGGAACTTGCAAACCGTATGGCTGAACGTGTTGCTGCTGTGGTGAAAACTTTGATGCAAAACGGCATCATGGCCACACAGAACCAGACAATTGATGCGGATACCGCTGAACTGGTTGTCGAAGAATTCGGCCACAAAGTTGTGCGCGTTTCTGACGCTGATGTCGAAGACGCGATTGCGCAGGTACAGGACGAAACCGTCGATCTGTTGCCACGTGCGCCGGTCATCACCATTATGGGCCATGTCGACCACGGCAAAACCTCGCTGCTGGATGCTTTGCGGAAAACCAACGTTGTGTCGGGCGAGGCCGGTGGCATCACCCAGCATATCGGTGCCTATCAGATCGTCACAGAAAGCGGCACTTTGCTGACCTTCCTTGATACGCCCGGTCACGCGGCGTTTACATCAATGCGGGCCCGCGGCGCACAAGTAACGGATATCGTTATTCTGGTGGTTGCCGCTGACGACAGCGTCATGCCCCAAACGATCGAGGCGATTGCCCACGCTAAGGCCGCCGGTGTTCCGATGATCGTTGCGATCAACAAAATCGACCGCCCCGGCGCCGATGTGAACAAGGTGCGCACCGAACTGCTGCAACACGAAGTCGTGGTTGAACAGATGTCGGGCGATGTGCTGGATGTCGAAGTTTCCGCCCTGACGGGCCAAGGTTTGGACACGCTGCTGGATAACATCGTTTTGCAGGCCGAACTGCTGGAATTGAAAGCCAATCCAAACCGCGCCGCCGAAGGCGCTGTTATCGAGGCTCAGTTGGATACAGGTCGCGGCCCGGTTGCCACGGTTCTGGTTCAAAAGGGCACCCTGAAAAAGGGCGATATCTTTGTTGTTGGCGAACAATGGGGCCGGGTACGTGCATTGGTTGATGATCAGGGCGCTCGTACTGAAGAGGCCGGGCCATCCACCCCGGTCGAAGTACTGGGCCTGAATGGCACACCCGAAGCAGGCGACGTTCTGAACGTGGTCGCGGACGAGGCAACGGCGCGCGAAATCGCCGATTACCGTGCGCAACTGGCCAAAGACAAGAAAGCCGCCGCAGGCGCTGGTGCCACATTGGATCAGTTGCTGGCAAAAGCCAAAGCCGATCAAAACGTGTCTGAGTTGCCGATCCTTGTGAAATCTGACGTGCAGGGTTCTGCCGAAGCCATCGTTCAGGCGATGGGCAAAGTGGGCAATGACGAAGTCAAAGTTCGCATCCTGCATTCCGGCGTTGGCGCGATCACCGAAAGCGACGTGACATTGGCCGAGGCCTCGGGCGCGCCGATCATCGGCTTTAACGTTCGCGCGAATGCCTCTGCACGGGCAGCGGCCCGTCAAAAGGGTGTCGAGATCCGGTATTATTCGATCATCTACGACCTTGTGGATGATGTGAAACAGGCCGCCAGTGGTTTGTTGTCTGCCGAGATCAAAGAAACCTTTATCGGTTACGCATTGATCAAAGAGGTGTTCAAAATCACCGGTGCGGGAAAAATCGCCGGTTGTACAATCACCGAAGGTCAGGCGCGTCGCGCTGCTGGTGTGCGTCTGCTGCGCGACAGTATCGTGATCCACGAAGGCAAGCTGAAAACTCTGAAACGCTTCAAAGACGAGGTCAAAGAAGTTCAGGGCGGTCAGGAATGCGGTATGGCCTTTGAAAACTACGAAGACATCCGCGAAGGCGACGTGATCGAGATTTTCGAGACTGAAGAGATTGAACGTACCCTATGATGTATCTAAGGTGGTGCGTAACGCCACCGTTAGGGTAAGTATCGCTTTAGTCTGCGAAGGATTATATGGCCAATAAAGACAAGCCGGATCCGAATGAAGGTAAAATGGCCCCGCCTTGGCTGGTCGAAATGCGTCGGGGCAAGGTTGATGGCCATCATGTGGCCAAACCGCATGGATTTTACGTAAATTACAAGAAGTTTGCGGCAATCCATGTGGCGCGCGGCGATGACACCTTGGTCGTCGCGTTTGATAACCTGTCAGCCGTCAACGACAAAAGTCTTGAGCGTGAAACCTGGGGTGACAAGTTTTACGGCGAAAACAACTGGTCGAGCCTTGGCATCCTTTCCTTTGATGCGAACTGGTATCGCGACGATACATTGTTTGATTACCTCGAAGAATTGCGCGATCAGGGCTTTTTCAAACGGTTCCGCAACGTCGTGTTTACCGGAACCTCGATGGGCGCATACGCCGCTTGCGCGTTTTGCGGGCTGGCACCGGGGGCCATCGTTTTGGCCTATTCCCCGCAATCAACGCTTAAAAAGTCTTTGGTGCCGTGGGAAAAACGCTTTAACAGCGGGCGGAAACAAAACTGGGATGGCCGGTATCAGGACGCCGCCACCCTGACCAGCAGCGCCAAAAGGGTCTATTTGTGCTATGATCCTTATATGGAGGGCGACAAACTGCATGCGCGTCGTTTCTCCGGTGATAACATCACCCATCTGCATTCCAATTACGTCGGCCATAAAACCGTGGTATTCCTGCGTCGGGCCGGGGTGTTGAAAGACGTAACCGGCCTTAGCGTTTCGGGCGATATGACCTCGGAAATTTTCAACACGCTTTATCGCAGTCGTCGCAAGCTGCCGTGGTATTATTTCGGCCTGATCGACATGGCGATGGCGCGTGGCCATTGGGGTCTGACTGATCGGATCATCAAGGTTGCAAACACCACATCGGGCAATCCAAACCTGCCAAATGCATTGCGCAGACGGAAAAAGATGTTTCT
>JAJFIC010000092.1 GCA_021775315.1 Paracoccaceae bacterium | reverse complement strand
ACCGTGTCCACAGCTTCGGCAGGTTCTGCACTGCTGTCGTCGCTTTTGGGTGTGTCCACCAACGACGTTTCCATTGAGATAACCTCGGCACTCGCCTCTGGCACCACACGGGTTGCAGTTTTGAACCGTTCCAGCGTGTATTCAGGGCTGATCAGGGTTGCGCTGGCCTCAATACGGATCGAAATGCCGTAACGGCTTTCGATCATCGCGACATGTTCGCGCTTTTGGTTCAGCATGTAATTGGCGATCGCGATTGGCGCGGTAATCAGCGCCTCGCGTGAACGACGACGCACGCCTTCTTCTTCCAACTCGCGCAGGATCGACAAGGCAAGGCTGTCGTCCGAACGGGTCAGACCAGTGCCGTGGCAATGCGAGCAGGGGGCCGTTGTGGCCTCAATCATGCCGGGGCGTAAACGCTGACGCGACATTTCCATCAAACCGAACCCACTGATCCGGCCCACCTGAATGCGCGCGCGGTCAGTTTTCAGCTTGTCCTTGATGCGTTTTTCCACAGCGGCGTTGTTGCGCCGGTCTTCCATGTCGATAAAGTCGATGACGATCAAACCCGCCAGATCGCGCAGACGCAACTGGCGCGCAACCTCTTCGGCGGCTTCAAGGTTGGTTTTGGTCGCCGTGTCTTCGACCGAGGCCTCTTTGGTGGCGCGGCCAGAGTTAACGTCGATTGCAACCAGTGCTTCGGTGACGCCAATCACGATGTAGCCACCGGATTTCAGCTGAACCGTTGGGTTAAACATGCCCGTCAGATAGCTTTCGACCTGAAAGCGCGCGAAAAGCGGCAGCGGATCGGTGTAATGTTTCACATTCTTGGCGTGCGACGGCATGAGCATTTTCATGTAGTCTTTGGCCATGCGATAGCCGGCCTCGCCTTCGATCAGAATTTCGTCAATCTCGCGGTTATAAAGGTCGCGGATCGAGCGTTTGATCAGGCTGCCTTCTTCATAGATCGGGGCAGGGGCGATGGATTTCAGCGTCAGGTCGCGGACCTGTTCCCACTGGCGCAACAAATAGTCGTAGTCGCGTTTGATTTCCGATTTGGTGCGGTTGGCACCTGCCGTGCGGATAATCAGACCGGCACCGACCGAAACTTCGATATCGCCTGCGATTTCTTTCAGTTTCTTGCGGTCAGCGGCATTGGTGATTTTGCGTGAAATACCACCACCGCGCGCGGTGTTGGGCATCAGAACGCAATAACGACCTGCCAGAGACAGGTAAGTGGTTAACGCCGCGCCTTTGTTGCCACGTTCCTCTTTCACGACCTGAATCAGCAGGATTTGCCGGACTTTGATGACTTCCTGAATTTTATAGCGCCGTGGGCGGGGTTTGCGCCGTGGGCGGATTTCTTCCTGCTCGTCTTCTTGTGCGACAGATTCGATGCCGGATTCGTCTTTGTCGTCGTCGGTGCTGTCATCATCATCGCTGGCATCTGCGTCATCGCCAGATTGATCAGCTTCAGCGTCATCCTCATCTTCGGCCTGCTGGTCGGCGGCCCATTCGCGGGCCTGATCGTCGTCGCTGTGATCTGCTGGTGTTGTGTCTTCGTCGGTCGCGACCGGGGCTTCGGGCGCAGTTTCTGCCGCAGGTGCTGGTTCCGCAGCGTTGTCTGAAGAAAAGCCAACAATTGGTTCGTTACTGTCGTCGCCTTCGGCGATGTCAACGATATCCATGCTGTTAATCTCAGGCGTATCTACCGCCTCGGTAACAACGGCATCGGTGTTGGATGCCGCTTTGGATTTGCCGCGCGAACGGCGACGTGACCGGGGCTTTGGCCGGTTTTCATCGTCCTCGGCCTGTTGTTTGGCATAGGCGGCTTCTTCAGCCAGCAACGCCTCACGGTCGGCAACCGGGATTTGATAGTAATCCGGGTGGATTTCCGAAAACGCCAGAAAGCCGTGGCGATTGCCGCCGTAATCGACAAAAGCGGCCTGAAGGCTGGGTTCGACCCGGGTAACTTTGGCTAGATAGATATTGCCAGCAAGCTGGCGTTTGTTGATGGATTCAAAATCAAATTCCTCGACTTTGTTTCCGTCGACCACCACGACCCGAGTCTCCTCAGGGTGGGTGGCATCGATAAGCATTTTCTTTGGCATGTTTTCTCTTGCAATCCGACAGACACGAACGGCATTTGTGCCGTCCGACGATGTTGGGATTGTTTCTTTTGGGCTGATTGAAACACACGCACGTTTACGGGGGCGGACCTTGCCACCCCGAAACCTGTAAATATCGTGCTCTCGCGTTTCATCGCGGTTTATTCTCCGACACGGTCACGCGGACTGTGCCAATTTAAAGGCCTGACATTGTTTAAGGCTGTCAGGCAAGCTCTCTGGCCAAATAGGCCTGTCGGTTCTGTTTAGCGACTTTCTTTGGCAGTTGCCTGAAGCGTAAACAGAGCGACGAATCTGTGTGCAGAGGCATGATCCTAGTGATCAATACCTCGTCCGGTGACATTAACGACAAACCGATTGGAATGACAATGGTGTTTTTCCGGACGGTTTATATGTATAGTTGCACAAAATAAATACAAGACGGACAGGCAGGCAGGCAGTTGAGCAGAGTTTTTGCGATCTTACTATTGGCGGTAACGTGTTTTGGCCCAATTGCGGCGCAGGCCCAGCAATTGCAGGCCCTGGCGCGGCTTGAAATGGCGGGGTCGGGCGTGACCGGGCGGGCGTCGGGGGATGTGGATATAACCCTCAAGCTGACGCAAGCAGTGCCGTATCGGGTGTTTACGCTGGACAAACCGACGCGGTTGGTGATTGATTTTCGCGAAGTGGATTTCACCGGGGTAACCAAAGAGGCCCTTATCCGCACCGATCTGATTGCTGAAATGCGATTTGGGGTTTTTCGCCCCGGTTGGTCGCGTCTGGTGCTGGAAATGAGCCACCCGATGCAGGTTTACGAGGCCGCGATGGAAACCGACCCTGCTGTTGGCGACGCACTGGTGCGTATTCGCATGACGCCGCAAGATGCGGCATTGTTTGCAGCACAGGTTGGTAAAGATCATCGCGGCGGGGCCGATGATGTCTGGGCCTTGCCGGCACCAGTTGAAACCGCCCCGGCCAAAACCCGGCCCATGGGCGAGCGGAGGGTCGTGGTTGCCCTTGATCCCGGTCATGGTGGCATTGATCCCGGCGCAGAATACCAACAATATTTCGAGGCTGATTTGATGCTAAAGCTGGCGCGCGAAATGAAAGAAGCGTTGATCGTTTCGGGCCGCTACGAGGTGTTTTTGACCCGCGAAGAAGATGTATTCTTGTCTCTGCAAGGCCGGATCACCAAAGCGCGGATTGGTGGCGCCGATGTGTTTCTGTCGCTGCACGCCGATGCATTGGCGCAAGGCACAGCATCCGGCACCACGGTCTATACTCTGTCCGATCTGGCTTCGGATGCTGCGGCACAAAATCTGGCGGAAAGCCATGAACGCAGCGATTTGCTGGCCGGGGTTGATTTGGGCGAGCAGGATGATCTGGTGGCCACCATTCTGATGGACCTTGCCCGCATTGAAACCATGCCGCGATCTGAAAAGCTGGCCGATGCCATTGTGCTGGGCATTGCCGATGCGGTGGGTAAAATCCGCTCGCGACCGCGACTGTCGGCAGGGTTTTCTGTGCTGAAAGCGCCCGACATTCCGTCGGTTCTGGTCGAATTTGGCTTTATGTCCAACCCAAAAGATCTGGCCAACCTTGCCAACCCGGCCTGGCGCACCCGTGCCATTCACGGAATATTGAACGCCCTGGACCGTTGGAGCCTGCAAGACGCCGCCGAGGCACGGCTTTTACGTCAATAACCGCGTGATTGTCGCTGGTTGCGAAACAAGACAGGCTTGCATCCGCGATTATCGCCGTATGTGGGCGAAATTCAGCCAAGTCAAGCGGTATGGGGTTTTGACGGCACTGACCTCGGGGTTTATAGGTGGGGCAACAAACTCAAACCGGAGTCTATCCTCGTGTTGCGTGCAATCCTGTCTTTTTTCGGTTTTATTTTCAGTTGGGTGACTATTGGTCTGGTGATGGGGGCCTTTGGCCTTGGGGCCATCTTTTGGATGTATGGCCGCGATTTGCCCAATTACGAACAACTAGCCCGGTATGAACCAAAAACCCTGTCGACGATTTATTCTCGCCAAGGCCGCGTCATGGACGAATTTGCCAACGAGCGGCGGATTTTCACCCCCATCGACGAAATTCCCGACGTGGTTAAGAACGCTTTTATTTCTGCTGAGGACAAGAATTTCTATAATCACAAAGGGTATGACCCTTTGGGGATTATCAAAGCGGTGGTCGATGCGGCACAGGGCGGGCGCTTGCGCGGGGCCTCGACCATCACGCAACAGGTGATGAAGAACTTTTTGCTGGATGGGGATCGGTCGGCAGAACGCAAGATTAAAGAGATTATTCTGGCCTCAAGGCTGGAAGAGACCCTGAACAAGGACAAAATCCTTGAACTTTACCTCAATGAAATTTCGCTTGGTCGGAACTCATTCGGCGTAACAGCTGCGGCGCAGACCTATTTCAACAAAACGCTGGAACAGCTTTCCGCGCAAGAAGCGGCCTATCTGGCGGTCTTGCCCAAATCGCCGTCGCGCTATCATCCGGTGCGCGACAAAGAACGCGCCATTGACCGGCGCAATTTCGTTCTGCGTGAGATGGCCGAAAACGGTTATCTGACTGAAGACGAGGCCGAGATTGCCAAGCAAACTGATCTTTATTCGGTGCAGGGCGGTGATTTCATCCCGTATAAACAAAGCCTGCCCGCACGCGATTATTTCACCGATGAAATCCGCCGACAGCTTTCCACCACCTTTGGTGAGGACGAATTCTTTGGCGGTGGCATGAAAATCCGCGCCACAATGGACCCGATCCTGCAAAAAGAGGCCGCAGCGGCCTTGCGTGAAGGTCTGGAAAATTACGACCGCAGCCGGGGCATTTTTCGCGGTGCGTCAGACCGGTTGACCGTCGATCAACTGCTTGACGAAGAAACATGGCGCGACGCGCTGGCCGACTTGCGGCTTCCGCGTGACATTGACGGCTGGTATCCCGCCGTCGTGCTTGAACTGGCCAAAGGGGCCGCGCGGATCGGAATTGAAGCCGTGGACGAGGTCGAAGGCGGCCATGCCATCCCAATTGAAGATATGGAATGGGCCCGACCTTTGGGTGCTGATGGCGAACCGGGCAAAAAAGCGAAAAAGCCCGAGGATCTGTTGGCCGTTGGCGATGTCATCTATGTCAGTAAGGTCTTCGGCCCTATTGAGGACGCAGAAAAAGACGAAAATGGCGATCTGCCGCAAGAGCTGAAATATTGGTCGCTGCGCCAAATCCCGGAAATTCAGGGCGGGTTCATGGCGATGGACACCCGCACGGGCCGTGTTCTGGCCATGCAGGGCGGTTTTTCGTATCAGCATTCCGTGTTCAACCGGGCAACACAGGCGACCCGCCAACCCGGATCGTCCTTCAAGCCGTTTGTTTACGCCTCGGCCCTTGATGTGGGGTATACGCCAGCGACAATCGTGATTGACGCCCCGATTGAGGTGAAAACCCCGCAGGGCATGTGGCGGCCCAGAAACTCGTCAAACAAGTTTTACGGCCCCTCACCGTTAAGGGTCGGGATCGTTCTGTCGCGTAACCTGATGACCATCCGTCTGGCGCAGGCGGTGGGTATGGACGTGATCGCACGATACGCAGAACGGTTCGGTGTTTACCGGGACATGGGTGAACACCTTGCCAACTCGCTTGGGTCACAGGAGACCACTTTGTTCAAAATGGTGGCGGCCTATGCGATGTTCGCCAATGGCGGTGAACGGGTCATCCCAACCTTGGTTGACCGGGTGCAGGACCGTTGGGGCAAGACAATATACCGGCATGACCGGCGAAGCTGCGAGGATTGCAAACTGGCCAGTCTCGGCACGGATCTGGCACCCTTCATCAGCAACAACCGCGAACGGGTCATGGATGCGGTCACGGCTTATCAGCTGACTTCAATGATGCGCGGCGTGGTGCAGCGTGGCACGGCGGCGGGTTACGTGAAACTGGACGCGCCGGTTGCTGGCAAAACCGGCACAACCAATGGTGCCAAAGACGTCTGGTTTGTCGGGTTTACCCCGGAAATCGTTGCTGGCTGTTACATGGGGATGGACTTGCCGCGACCACTTGGACGCGGATCATATGGCGGTTCGATGTGTGGCCCGGTCTTTACGAAGTTCATGAAAAAAGCGCTTGAGATGTACGGCCACGGGCAATTCAAAGTGCCCCAGGACGCCGTGTTCGTGAAAATCGACCGCTATAGCGGTGAACGTCTGCCAGACGATTCCAGCGGCAAAAACGTGGTGGCCGAGCTGTTCCGGGCCGGTGAAGAACCGATGTTCGGCGCGCTCAGCATCATTGATGGTGGCTTTGCCATGGGCTCAAACCTGCCACTGTTTGGCGAAGATGAAACCGATGTGCAGGAAGACACGGGTCAAGAGGTCACGACGCAATTGGGCGTGAAAAAGAAGATCCCGAAGCGCGCGACGTTTGGTTCACTTTCAAGTGGCGGGCTGTATTAGACCCGTCAGACCGGCAGTTTCATGTGGGCTTGGTTCGCGCGCCTGTCCTCTCTTTACCTGTCGGGCGGCCTCGCTTAGAACGACTGAAAACCAAACACCCAAAGGCCAGCAGAATGCGCGCAGAAATCGAAAATACCGTCGGCGAGATTGAAAAATCGCTGGAATTGTTGCGCCAGCGGATGAATTGGGAAACCGCCGACCATCGGCTGGAAGAATTCAACGCGATGTCCGAGGACCCCAAGCTGTGGGACGATCCCGAGCGGGCGCAAAAACTGATGCGCGAACGCCAAGCCCTTGTTGACGCCATGGAGAATTACAGATCTCTGGCGCAGGACTTGCAGGACAATGTTGATCTGATCGAACTGGGCGAAATGGAAGACGACGCTGAGGTCATCACCGAGGCCGAAAATGCGATCTAAAAACTAAAGAAAATCGCCGCGCAA
>JAJFIC010000091.1 GCA_021775315.1 Paracoccaceae bacterium | reverse complement strand
AGACAAAGGCAACACCGAAATTTTCCGCGATTACAAGATCACTGTGGCCAATGTGGGTCGTCGCTATGGCCTGACAGATCGCACAGAAGCACCAGATCAGGCGCACACCTGAAAACCGCGCGTCACGAAAGTTCGCGCGCCTCGTCAATCAGCATAACGGGAATGCCGTTTCTGATGGGAAACGCCAAACCGGCGTTTTTTGACCGTAATTCTTGCGCGGCGCTGTCATAGGTCAGCATGCCGTGGGTCACAGGACAAACCAAAGCTTCCAGCATTTTAGGGTCAGTCGCGGGTTCCTGACCGCTCATTGCAAATGCCCGCCATCGCCGCCGGTTGCCATGGCAAATTCCATTAATGTAACAAGCGTTTCCCGCCGGTCGCGCAAACTCGGCGCCTCTAACAATGCTTGTTTGTCTTCGACATCAAACGGGAACATCATTGATAACGAGTTAATCAATAGCTCATCATCTGCTTTTTCAAGGCTTTCCCAATCCGAATTCATTCCCGTCGCGCGAAAAAACCGCCCAAGCGCGGCCAGAAACTTTTCGCGGTCAAAATTCTTGTCGTCCTCGGGTTGCCCAAGATCACGTTGGAAACCTTCCCAACTGACATCCGCCCGCAGGTAGGGTGAAAACCCCTGATCCGTGTCCCTGATCCGAAACCTCGAAATCCCGCCAAGCGTGATGCGATAACGACCATCGTCAGATTCCGTAAAACCGACAATCCGACCCGCACAACCGATCTGATGCAGACGCGGCGTGTCGTCATCCGTGTCGCCGGGATAGGGCTGCACCATGCCGATTAACCGGTGCCGGGTTTTCAACGTGTCATCCAGCATCGCCAGATAGCGCGGTTCAAAAATATTCAACGGCAATCGCGCACGCGGCAACAGCAATGCCCCCGGCAACGGGAACACGGGCATAGATTTGGGCAAGTCGGCAGGGTTAAACATGAAATCAGCCTACCTTAATCGCCGCCTCAGGCAAAGATCATCGACGACAGCTTGCGCCGACCGGTCAGAACGATTGGGTCCTCGGCCTTCAATGTCTCAAAAATTTTGAACAATTGCGCCTTGGCCGCGCCGTCGTTCCATTCCCGGTCACGGCGAAAAAGCTCCAACAATTCCGCGATTGCCGCCGCGTTTTCGCCGGTTGCCGCCAAGGCGGTTGCCAGATCCAGACGTGCCGTATGGTCGTTTTCATCCGCTGCAAGGGCTTTGCGCAACTCACCAATGGGGCCAGCTTCGGCTGCGGCCTCGGCCAGTTCGATCTGCGCCACTATTGCGGTAATCTCGGGCGCGTCCTTGATCGCGTCGGGCACATTGGCCAGCAATTCCTTGGCCTTATCCTCATCATCCAATGCCAGATGCGAGCGCACGAACCCGGCATAAGCGGTGGCATTTTCAGGCTCTTCGCCCAAAATCGCCTCAAAGGTTTGCGCGGCATCCGCGGCCGAGCCTTCAGCCAGCATCTGTTCGGCCATTTCAATCGCGTCGGCCAATCCGCCATCCGGGCCAAGTTCGGCCAGTTTGGCAACGAATTCTTTTATCTGGCCGGGGGTCTGATTGCCCGTGAACCCATCAACCGGCTTGCCGTCGTGAAAGGCATAGACCGCCGGTATCGACTGAATGCGCATTTGCTGCGCGATCTGTTGATTCTCGTCCACATTAATTTTGACCATGCGAACTTTGCCGCCCGCCGCTGCGACCTCGGCCTCAAGTGCCGGGCCAAGGCTTTTGCACGGTCCGCACCAAGGCGCCCAGAAATCGACAATGATCGGCATTTCCTTGCTGCCCTCGACCACATCTTCCATAAATGTCGCCTCAGATCCGTCACGTACCAGATCGCCCATTTGTTCGGCCTTGTCGGCCCCGCCAAATTCCAGCATTTTCGATTCTCCTGTCCCGGCCCTTTGCCGGTTTACGCCCTATGTAGGGAGCCTTATCGCCAGCCCCAAGCCCCAAAACCCATCAAAGGTCAAATGTCGCAAATACCGGCGCATGATCCGATGGTTTTTCCCATCCGCGAACGTCACGCAAAACCCGGCTGGAATGGCCGGACGCCGCAATATCGCCGGTCGCCCAAACGTGATCAAGCCGTCGACCTTTGTCGGCCACGCTCCAATCCTTGGATCGGTATGACCACCAGGAATAAAGCGGACCATCTGGAATATCAGCCCGTGTCACATCGACAAATCCACCCGAATCCTGGGTTTCAGCCAAATGCTCCACTTCAATCGGGGTATGCGATACCACTTTTAGCAATTGCTTGTGCGACCAGACATCATCCTCGCGCGGGGCTATGTTCAAATCACCAACCAAAATGGATTTTTGCGGTGAATTGGCGTGAAAGTGATCGCGCATTTCCGTTAGGTAATCCAGCTTTTGGCCAAACTTTTCGTTCACTGCACGGTCCGCCACATCGCCGCCTGCTGGCACATAAAAATTGTGAATGGTCACACCGTTTTCCAGTTGCCCAGCCACATGGCGGGCATGGCCAAGGTCGGCGAAGTCATACTGCCCGACATCTTTGATCGGCAGACGCGACAGGATCGCAACCCCGTTATAGCCCTTCTGCCCGTTCGCCAGCATGTATTTGTAGCCAAGGGCCGCAAACCCTTCGGTCGGGATCAGCTCAACCGGTGATTTGCATTCTTGCAGGCACAGGACATCCGGGGCCTCTTGCGCCAACAGTTTTAGGACACTCGGCTCACGCAGACGTACTGAATTGATATTCCATGTGGCAAGGGTGAAGGGCATGGGGTTCTCCAATTAATTGCCTTGAATATCTAGCAGGTTTTGTGCCTAATTCTATCGATCTTTTGAAGTGAATGTTGAAACATGAATTGGAAGAAATTCTTTCGCCCAAGTGTTCCTTTTGATTTTACCCGGCCCGAACCAATAAGGGACGGAACTTACAAAATTTTCACGAACCAATTCGATGAGGTTGTCGAAGCCAAGGACCTATCAAAGTCTCTTGGTCCGACCGGACGAAAGCTATGGCTCGAGGAATGTCGTATTTACGCTGAGCACAGCAAATCGTGGAAGGCAAAAGCGTCGCTGGAATGGATTGACGCAATCGGGAACTTGAACACTGACCAAGACCCGATCATGGCAAAAGCCGCCGTTTCAATATTGGTGGATCACTCCGGTTCGATGCAGGGACAAAGGGCATTTATCGCATGCGCATTGGTTGAGGTTTTGGCGGATGCCCTTTCACGATTGAATGTAGAATACGAAATTTTGGGTTTCACAACTACCAGTTGGAAGGGTGGAAAATCTCGGAAGCTTTGGATGTCCATGGGAAGGCCAAAAAACCCAGGACGGCTTTGTGACCTTTTGCACATTGTTTATCGTTCTTTCGACACAACTTCCCCTGGGGTGCCACGAGCAATCAAAAACATGTTCCGCGAGGACTTGATGAAAGAGAATGTCGATGGCGAGGCCCTTGATTGGGCCGCACATCGATTGAAACAAGCCAAAGCCGAAAATCGGGTTATGCTGGTTGTCTCAGATGGCGCACCTGTCGATGATTCTACATTAAGCGAGAACCCTAAAGGTATTTTGCACCAGCATGTTCAGTCGGTTTCAAAACGTCTGCAAGAAAACGGGATCAAGATCGGCGGCATCGGAATCGATCACGATGTCACCGCCTATTATGGGCCGGGAATGATCGTTAATTCGCCCAAAGATACTGGATCAAACCTTGCCAAGTTTGTATTTAAACTTCTTGAGGTCAGCTAAACCACAGAATTCGGGCCGGGCCGATCACCACCCAAAAAGTGCCGCAAAAAAGGCCCGAGCGCGAAGCCCGGGCCGTATAGTCGAGGGAGGGAAATCTTTCTTAGGCCACCAGCCGGTAACCGCCGCTTTCTGTGACCAGTAAACGTGCGTTGCTTGGGTCCGGTTCGATCTTTTGGCGCAGGCGGTAAATATGGGTTTCCAGCGTGTGCGTGGTCACACCGGCATTATAGCCCCACACTTCGTGCAGCAGGACATCACGGGCAACCACACCGTCGGTGGCGCGGTAGAGGAATTTCAGAATATTCGTCTCTTTTTCAGTCAGACGGATTTTCTTGTCTTCTTCGGTGATCAGCATCTTTGTCGCCGGTTTGAACGTGTATGGCCCAAGCTGGAAAACCGCGTCTTCGGATTGTTCGTGCTGGCGCAATTGCGCACGGATGCGGGCCAGTAGAACCGGGAACTTAAACGGCTTGGACACGTAATCATTCGCCCCGGCATCCAGACCCAAAATCGTATCAGAATCAGTATCATGCCCGGTCAACATAACGATCGGACATTTCACGCCCTGTTTGCGCATCAGGCGGCACAACTCGCGGCCATCCATATCCGGCAATCCGACATCGAGCAGAACCAGATCGTAAATCGCCTCTTTGGCCTTTTCCAAGCCGCGCGCGCCGTCCTCGGCCTCGAAAACATCGAACTCTTCGGTTAAAACCAATTGGTCGGCCAAGGCCTCGCGCAGGTCCTCGTCATCATCGACCATTAGGATTTTTTTGACATTGCCCATTGGGTTTCCTTCTTGTTGTCTGCACTAGACATGTGCCTGATCGACGCTGTGAACAAGATTTTGGGTGGTGCTCTCACAGCCTCGTGTCAAAATCACGGGAAATGTTTCATATTCGTGGTGGTAGCGATATAGAAACCCTTAGAATTGTAACAAAGGAAAGCCGCCAATGGCCCTTAGCCTGACAATCCCTGAACAAATCGCCCGCCTTAGGGCCGATCTGCGCATGGGTGTTGGCGTGGTATTGCTGCATGGTCAAAGCTCTGCACTGGTTCTGGCGGCCGAAACTTTGACCCGATCCCGGCTGGCCGACGCAAAATCCCGTGGCGTTCCGACCATCGCAATCACCGCCCGGCGGGCCGAAACCCTGCGCGCCCGTGCCTATGACGGGGATCTGGCGCGGCTGGCAGTTCCGACAGACGCCGATGTGAACTGGATAACGGCCATTGCCGATCCTTCGGGCGATCTGATGCACCCGATGAAGGGGCCTTGTGTCACCGAACGTGACGGAGATGCGGTTTTCCACCGCGCCGCAATCACATTATGCAAGCAGGCACGCCTGTTGCCCGCAGCACTGGTTTTGCCGCTGGCAAATGGCGCGACACTGGCCGCGGAAACCGGGCTAAGCACCCTTGACCTAACCAAAGCCATCGAAACGCTGTCAGATGCCAGCCCGCTGAGCGAAATCGCCGCCGCACGATTGCCGCTGGAGGTATCCGACGCGGGGCGTTTGCATGTTTTTCGTCCCGATGACGGTGGTGAAGAACATTACGCCGTTGAAATTGGCCGCCCGGATCGCGCCAAACCTGTGCTGGCGCGGCTGCATTCGGCCTGCTTCACCGGCGATCTGTTGGGATCGCTCAAATGCGATTGCGGCCCACAATTGCGCGCAGCCCTACGCCAGATCGGGGAAGAAGGCCACGGCGTGCTGCTTTACCTCAACCAAGAGGGGCGCGGCATCGGCCTTGCCAACAAAATGCGGGCCTATTCTTTGCAGGATCAGGGATTTGACACAGTCGAGGCGAATCATCGGCTGGGATTCGAGGACGACGAGCGGGATTTTCGCACCGGTGCCGAGGTTTTGGCCGCTCTGGGGTTCAGTTCGGTCCGCTTGATGACCAACAACCCGAAAAAAGTCGCCATGATGAACGCCGCCGGAATAGAGGTAACCAAGCGTGTACCGCTGGCGGTGGGTCGAAACGCCCACAACACGGAATATCTGGATACCAAAGCCGCCAAAAGCGGGCATTTGCTGTGAACCCCGGTTTTTTCGATCTGGTGGTCGGAAAATGGGGCGCGCGGTATCGCGGGCAGGTTTTCCCCTGTTCTGTTGGTCGTGGTGGCATTGGCCAAAAGCAGGGCGAAGGCGACGGAATCACCCCGACTGGTCAATGGCGGATCGTTGGTGCCGGATATCGGGCCGATCGCTTAGCGCCACCCGCTGCGCTGTTTCCCACGCACCGGATCGGGCCAACTGATATCTGGTCTGATGACGCGACTGACCCGGATTATAACCATCACGTCGCGGCGCGGGCGCACCCTTTCAGCCACGAAAAACTGCGCCGGGCCGATCCGCTTTACGACATATATGCCATTTTGGATTTCAACTGGCCGGTTTCCGTTGCAGGCGCAGGGTCGGCGATTTTCCTGCACGCCTGGCGCAAACCCCGCCACCCGACCGAAGGGTGCGTTGCGTTTGCCCCTGATGTGCTGCGTTACATTCTGGAAAGCTGGGAAACGAAGTCGCGGGTTGTTGTTCGCTAACTGTAATCACGCGCCCCGAACACGCCCGAACCTACCCGCACATGGGTTGCCCCGAATGCGATGGCTTTTTCAAAATCGCCACTCATCCCCATCGACAATCCGACCAGACCGTTGCGCTGTGCGATCTTGGCCAGTAACGCGAAATGCAGGCTGGCCTCTTCCTCAGCCGGTGGAATCACCATCAGGCCCTGAACGGGCAGGTCCATCGCCAGACATTCGGCAATGAAACCATCCGCCGCCACAGGAAGAACCCCGGCCTTTTGCGGCTCTTCACCTGTGTTGACCTGGATGAACAAGCCCGGGCAGGCCCCGCGCGCCTGCGCCTCATCCGCCAACTTTTTGGCCAGTTTAGGTCGGTCGAGCGAGTGAATTACCTCAAACAAATCAAACGCTTGCTTGATTTTGTTGGTTTGCAGCGGGCCGATCAAATGCACATTAACGTCAGCATAAGACGCCCGGAAATCTGGCCATTTTCCGGCCGCTTCCTGCACCCGGTTTTCACCAAACAGGCGGTGACCCTGATCCAGAACCGCCGCGACCCGTTCGTTGGGCTGCACTTTGGACACGGCAATCAGGCTGACCACACCCTCATCTCGCCCGGCCTTTTCTTCGGCCATAGCGATCCGAGCCTGAATTTCTGCTAATGACATGTGAACCCTCGTTTCTGTCTGATCCACTTATGATCCAGACAAGGGCCAACAGGGAACCCCAAAAAGAAAAGAGCGGACCGAAGCCCGCTCTTTCCATTTAATCAATCCGTTAGGATGGATTAGAAGCCAAGTGTCAGACCAGCTGTAACTGTAGTAGCTGTTGCCAGAACACCAAATGCGCCGCCGTTTGTGATTGCGATGACTGCTGCAGCACCACCACCAAGGCTTTGACGATAGTTCAGGCCCCAACGTGTACGTGTAGTAGCCGCTGTACCCAAGTCGGAGTCAGAAGCAACGTGAGCACCGATAGTGCCGTTACCAACTGCTGTCGAACCTTTGAGCATCCAAGCTGTAACACCAGCGTTGTTGCGTGCATAAACGAGGCCAACAGTTGCGCTGCCTACATCCATGTTCGCGGTCAGGAAGGTGCCACCAAGTGTTGTGGTGCCATCGTCATAACCGATGCCGATAGTTGCGGCACCAAGACCGAAGCTAACTGCCAGTTCGTTGTTTGTTGTCAGAGCAACACCAGTTTGGTTTGTCGACAAGGAAACAGTTGCTGAACCCAGGGAGAAGTCAACACGAACAACGTTCGGGCCACCACCACCGGAGGAAGAACCAACGAATGTGTTGGCGCGACCGATTACGTTCGAGCAATACTCAAGGTAAGATGTCGATGCAGAGAAACCGCAACCGCCAACGCCGTAGAGACCAGCAGTGTTACCAACAGCGCCCGAAGTGTTACCTACGGTCAGTGTTGCTGTACCGTTGGAAATCCATACGCGAGTACCGCCACCAACGATAGTACCACCGGCACCAGTGCCGAAAGTAACCGACTGCAGACGCATGAATGCGCCAAAAGTCAGACCACCGTCTGTTTCACCCGATGCGGACATGTTCAGGCGCATACGGTTGAATGTGGAAGTAACACCAGCGGTGTTAGAAATACCAAAGCGAGCTGTCATGCCGACGTTGGCTTCAGCGAATGCTGCGCCAGCGAGCATGGTCAGTGCTGTGGATGTGAGAAGAATTTTTTTCATTGTTTTCCCTCGTTAAAGTTAAAGGTGCACCTCAATTCAGGGAATCCAAATTGAGTACGATGATCAATCACAGTTTGGGCCGAGTTGGTCAAGGAACTGGACAACCGGCAAATACGTTGTGCTTTCTATTGATGCAGAGATGTCACAGTGCGCCCAGCACACATTCGCCCAGCAAGTTTTGAAATTACTTGTCCGCCATACGCTAAGCCGATACTAGACTCATAGTAATACATTACCGGACGAACGGAGGGCCTGTCCTTGTCCAGATACTTACGACTAATACTCAGCGGAGTCCTTGTCTTTTCCCTGACCGCTTGCGGCGGCGGCGGTTTGTTTAAAGGTAAAGAGGGTAAAAAGGACGAAAAGGCTGGTTTGCTGGCGTCCGAAGCCGCAGATGATCAGGGTTCGCTCTTTGATTTATTCAGTAATGCGGATGATCCGAACATCACAATCGGCGTTAACAAATACATCTGGAATGCCACGCTTGACGTTCTTTCATTCTTGCCGGTCGAGGCGGCTGATCCATTTTCTGGTGTGATTGTAATGGGTTGGGGCCGACCAAAGGGATCTTCGCGCAATTACAGGGCAACGGTTTACATTCAGGACCCGGCCCTTGATGCACGGTCTTTACGGGTGGCATTGGTGTCACGCGCCGGGCCTGCAAACCGCGATACAGTGCGCGCAATTGAAGATGCGATTCTGACACGGGCGCGGCAGATGCGCATCGCTGACAGCAAGCTCTAGACCTTTCCCCTGTTTACGAATTAGAAACGCGCCGAAAGCCCTTGAATCAAGGCTTTCGGCGCAGTTTTTTGTAAGGAATAAGTGATGTCCCGCTACAACGCCCGTGTGGTCGAACCGAAATGGCAACAGGCCTGGGAACAGGCGAATGTGTTCAAGGCAGAACCCGACACGACCCGCGAAAAATACTATGTCCTTGAAATGTTTCCCTATCCTTCGGGGCGAATTCACATGGGACATGTGCGCAACTATACGATGGGCGATGTCGTGGCGCGTTACAAATCTGCAACAGGTCTGAACGTGCTGCACCCAATGGGATGGGACGCTTTTGGGTTGGCTGCCGAAAATGCAGCCATGGACAAAGGCATCCACCCGGCGACCTGGACCTTCCAGAACATCGCGGACATGAAAGATCAGCTAAAGCCGTTGGGTTTCTCGCTTGATTGGTCCCGCGAAATCGCCACATGCCATCCGGAATATTATCGCCACCAGCAGGCAATGTTCATTGATATGATGGACAAAGGCCTGATCTATCGCAAAAACGCGGTGGTCAACTGGGACCCCGTGGATATGACGGTTCTGGCCAATGAACAGGTCGAAGCGGGCCGGGGTTGGCGATCTGGCGCTTTGGTTGAGCGGCGCGAACTGACCCAGTGGTTTTTCAAAATCAGCGATTTTTCCGAAGAATTGCTGGGCGCGCTGGACGGATTGGACAATTGGCCCAGCAAAGTGCGCCTGATGCAGGAAAACTGGATCGGGAAATCACGCGGCCTGCAATTCAGCTTTGAACGCACAGACGGCGGTGATCCGATCGAGGTTTATACAACGCGCCCGGACACCCTGATGGGTGCCTCTTTCGTTGGTATTTCACCAGATCACCCGATTGCCAAGGCGATGGAGGCGGAAAACCCCGACCTTGCGGCCTTTAATATAGAGGCCCGCAAAGGCGGCACCACGGAAGAGGCGATAGAAACCGCGCCCAAACTTGGCTTTGACACCGGCCTGAAGGTGCGCCACCCGCTGAACCCGGATTGGGAAATGCCGGTTTGGGTCGCAAACTTCATCCTGATGGAATACGGCACCGGCGCGATTTTCGCCTGCCCGGCACATGACCAGCGTGATCTCGATTTCTGCCGCAAATACGATTTGCCGGTTATTGATACCTTCTTTGCGCTGGATGATGCGACCCCGGTGGCCAACACGGCCTTTGTCCCCCCAAAAACCGACACTGTGCAATGGATCGATCATTTTGCCGGTCTGGATCAGGCAACCGGACAAGATGCCGTCGATGCCACAATCGAATTTGCCGAGAAGGCGGGCTGGGGCAAGGGCGTCACCAATTACCGCCTGCGTGATTGGGGATTGTCGCGGCAACGCTATTGGGGTTGCCCAATCCCCGTGGTGCATTGCCCATCCTGCGGCATTGTTGCGGAAAAGAAAGAAAACCTTCCGGTCGAGCTGCCACAAGACGTGACATTTGAAATGCCTGGCAATCCACTGGACCGGCACCCAACCTGGCGCGACGTGCCCTGCCCGTCCTGTGGTCAAGCTGCGAAACGCGAAACAGATACGATGGACACGTTCGTTGATTCGTCCTGGTATTTCGCCCGCTTCACATCGCCTCGGGCTGATACGCCCACTGTAATGGCTGATGCCCAATACTGGATGAACGTCGATCAATATATTGGCGGCATTGAACACGCTATCCTGCACCTGCTGTATTCCCGCTTTTTCGCCCGCGCCATGAACCTTACAGGTCATCTGCCAGACACCGCGGTCGAGCCGTTCAACGCGCTGTTCACCCAAGGCATGGTGACGCATGAAACCTATGCCACTGAAGGCAAAGGTGGCCGACCGGTCTGGCGAACCCCGGACGAGGTTGTCTTGGGCGACAAAGGCGCGACCCTGCGCGAAACCGGCGAGCCGGTTGAAATCGGCCCGATCATCAAAATGTCGAAATCCAAAAAGAACGTGGTCGATCCCGAGGATATCATCGACCAATACGGTGCCGACACCGCGCGCTGGTTCGTGATGTCCGACAGCCCACCGGAACGCGATGTGGAATGGACCGCCTCGGGGGCTGAAGGTGCATGGAAACACCTGCAACGGGTTTGGCGGCTGACGGATGAGATCAGCGAACAAGGCGACGATGGTGCTGTGGACGTAGCGCTTGAAAAGGCCACGCACCGCGCAATTGACGAGGTCACTAAAGGCATTGACGGGTTCGCCTTTAATAAATCGGTGGCCAAGCTTTATGAATTCACAAACGCACTGGCAAAATCCAGCGCCAGCGGCGGCCCTCGTCGCAAAGCAATGCGGACAATGGCGCAGCTGATGCAGCCAATGACACCGCATCTGGCCGAAGAAATCTGGCAAACACTGGGTGGTGACGGTCTGGTGACACAAGCCGCGTGGCCCATAGCTGATCCTGCCATGCTGGTCGACGATACGGTGACTTTGCCCATTCAGGTGAACGGCAAAAGACGCTCGGAAATCATGGTGCCAAAGGACATGCCAAAAGAAGAGGTTGAAAAACTGGTGCTGGCCGATGATGCTGTCATCAAGTTTCTGGCGGGCGCGCCCGTGAAGAAACTGATCGTCGTACCGGGTCGGATTGTGAATGTTGTTGTATGAACGCCGAAAATTTCTGCTGACACTGGCCGCCCTGCCGCTGGCCGGTTGTGGCTTTCAACCTGTTTACAAACAAAACGGTGCGGCACGGGCCTTGCACGGCAACCTTAATTTCAACCTGATTGAAAGCCGCGAAGGTTTTGCGCTGCTTGAACAGCTTGAGTCGCGTTTGGGTACAGGCGGGGCCTCTGCGCGTTTTGCGGTCACGGTGGAATTGGTGTTTGAAGAAACCGAAATGGTTCTGACAGCGGCAACCGCCCTAATCACGTTTACCGCACGCAACACCGTTATAGGTATCGCCAAGCTGTCGATCACAGATCGCACAACGGGGGCCGAGGTTTTCACCGACAAGCTGCGCGATAAGGTTGGTTATTCCAGTAACGAGGAAACGCTGGCCTCGGCCTCATCCAAACGCGACGCTTATGATCGGCTTGTGCAGGCATTGGCTGACCAGATCGTTTTGCGCCTGACCTCGACCGCTGAAAGCTGGGCTGGATGAAATTATCCGGGCGCGATGCGGTCAGGTATTTCGGCAAACCCGAGGCCGGTCGCACCGGATTATTGATATACGGCCCTGATTCGATGCGCGTTGCCCTGCGGCGACAAGAGGTCATCAAGGCTTTGATCGGCGAAAAGGGCGACGAGGAAATGCGCCTTTCCCGTATGTCAGGCGCTGATTTACGCAAAGATCCGGCCCTATTGTCCGATGGTCTGAAGGCGCAGGGATTTTTCCCCGGCCCCCGCGTTGTCTTTGTTGAAGAGGCCGCAGACGGGATCACGAAAATCGTCCAAGGCGCGTTGGCCGATTGGCAGACCGGTGACGCAACCCTTGTAGTGACAGCCGGGCAGCTGGCCGCCAGATCCAGCCTGCGCAAGTTTTTTGAAGGTCATCCCAACGGCTATGCCGTAGCGGTCTATTCCGATCCGCCATCGCGCGAAGAAATCGAGGCGGTGTTGGCCAAGGCCGGTCTGCATCAGATCGATGCTGACACGATGGGCGATCTGACGGCCCTGTCGCGCAGCCTTGATCCCGGCGATTTTGCCCAGACCATTGAAAAACTGGGACTTTACAAACTGGGTGACGACAGCCCCGTCAGCAGCACTGATGTGGCCGCCTGTGCGCCCGCCACGTCCGAGGCAGTACTGGACGACGCGCTGCACCTGATCGCGGAAGCCAGAGTTGGGGAAATCGGTCCGGTGATGCGCAAGCTCGAAGGTCAGGGCCTGAACCCGACCAGCATTTGCATTGGGGCCACCCGGCATTTCCGCGCCCTGCATCTGGCCGCAGCCCACCCCAAAGGCCCCGAGGCCGGATTGTCGGCCTGCCGCCCACCGGTCTTTGGTCCGCGCCGGGACCGGATGGCGCGACAGGCCCGCGCCCTTGGGATGTACCGGCTGGAAAACGTGCTGGGCATTCTGACGGATACCGACCTTAACCTGCGCTCGTCCCGGCCGATTCCGGCGCGCGCGATGTTAGAACGCGCTTTTATACGGATCGCCATGCTGGCGCGTCCCAGATAATTACCCGCTTATTGGGTGAAACGATGATGGAGAAGACAGATGTACAAACTGATCGGTAGCAAGAAAAGCCGTGCGTTTCGCGTATTGTGGATGCTTGAGGAACTGGGGCTGGATTATGAGCACAACCCGGCCTCGGCCCGCTCGGACGATGTTCGGGCGGTGAATCCGTCGGGAAAAATCCCCTGCTTGATGGTTGACGATGATGTTCTTTTGGATAGCGTCGCCATCATTCAATACCTCGCTGACAAGCACGGCAAACTGACCTTTCCGGCGGGCACGATTGAGCGGGCGCGTCAGGACGGTTTCCTGCATTTCGCCATTGATGAGCTTGACGGAACCCTGTGGACAGCGGCCCGCAACACATTTGTTTTGCCGGAAGACAAACGTGTGCCAGCGATCAAAGACACGTTGCGGTGGGAGTTTTCACGCTCAATGAAAACACTGGCGGCGCGTTTGGGTGACAAGACGTATCTGATGGGCGACGAATTTACTGTGGCAGACATTGTGACGGCCCATTGCGGAACATGGGCGCGAAACGCAAGTTTTGAGATCGGCCAGCCTACGGTTGAGGCTTATATCGACCGGGTGATTGCGCGCCCTGCCTATAAGCGGGCAACTGCAGCTTAAATTGAGTTGGCGGAGGCCCTAACGGGCCATTTCTATAAGGCGCTGCGCGCCGGGACGCTCTGCGAGGCGTATTTTTGCAACGATGAAATCAGGGCATCAAAGCCTGAATGTCGTCATATAGGCTGATCGGGACGGAAATCCCTTTGATTGGTGTTTGTTGCCTTGCCGCAAACCGGCGTTGTGCTGGCAGGCGGGTGCCGTCCTGTTTCAGAATTTCCGCGAACAGTTTTTCGCCATGGGCGAGAAACCCGTCAGGATCGCCGAATTTCGCAGGATCAAGCGCGATGATCAACTCGCCACCCTTAGGCGGGCCATTGCGCCCGGCGTCGTCTTCGGCTGATTCGATGCTTAGGAATTCACCAATCAAAGGCCCGGCAAGCAGTTCCACCATCATTGCCAGTGATGCCCCCTTGTAGCCGCCAAACCCCAATTGGGCGCCTTCCAGCACCACATTCGGGTCGGTTGTTTCTTCGCCCTTTGGGCCAATGCCCGCCGTCACGGGCACTTTGTGGCCATCACGCGCCGCGATTTGAAGCTCGCCGCGTGCCATGGCTGACGATGCCTGGTCAAATACCAAAGGTGGGGCATCTTTGCGCGGCCATGCGAACCCCATCGGGTTGGTGCCGAACAACGCCTGAAGCCCGCCCGCCGGGGCCACGTATGGATAGGACGCGGTGACGGCGATGGCACACAGGCCTTCATTTGCGAACGCTTCAACCTCGGGCCACATGGCAGCGATGTGGTACATGTTGGTAAGGGCCAAAGCTGCAATGCCGTTTTGGCGGGCACATTCCACCAGCGGGTCATGCGCGATGTGCTGTCCCAGCGGCGCATAACCGTTGTCGCCGTCGACCTTAATGACCGCCGGGGCCAATTGTTCTGTCTTGGGTTTTGCATGCCCGTTGACCCGCCCGGATTTCATACCGCTGACATACCAAGGCAAGCGAAACAGGCCATGGGACAGGCATTCGTCTTGTTCCGCCTGCACCATTCTGTCGGCGATGGCCCTGGCATTGGCGGGATCACAGCCGTTGTGGCTGAGGCAAGTTTCGGCCATGGCGTGAGCCTCGGCCAGGGTCAGGTTTTTTGTGGTCATAGCGCGCTCCGTTATAGTTCGGACAGGTAGGTTGCTGCGCCCAAACCTGCCCAGCGTCCGGTCGCAAAGCAAGCGGTTAGTAGGTAGCCGCCTGTCGGGGCCTCCCAATCGAGCATTTCACCGGCGCAGAAAACGCCCGGCGCGGCTTTTAACATCAACGAATCGTTCAGCGCAGTTTGGGTGACGCCACCGGCCGTTGAAATCGCCTCGTCCAGCGGGCGCGGGCCTTGATGGCGGACGGGCAAGGATTTGAGCAGGGCGGCCAGCAATGCCGGATCATTCGGCAGCGGATGGGCAAATTCCTGCAACAACGCCAGTCGAGCCGGGTCCAGCCGCAGGGTTTTGCGCAAATGGTTGGAAAGGCTGGACTTGCCACGCGGGCGTGCCAGCCGCGCCTGGATGTCTGCCTCGGACCAGTCCGGCAACAGATCAAGCTTAAGCGTATCGCCCAACCGCAAGCGTTTGCTGACCGCGTAAATTCCGCCGCCTTCCAGACCCTTGGCCGAGATCACGAATTCACCCCGGACGCTTGTCGTTCCGGCGATCAGGCGGCATGCCTTGACCGGGTGACCGAAATGACGCGTCATGTGGTTCGACCAGTTAACCGTAAACCCGACATTGGCCGGTTGAAGCGGGGCGATTTCGACGCCTTTGCTGGCGAGAATTCCAACCCACGCACCGTCCGATCCCAACCGCGACCAACTGGCCCCGCCAAGCGCCAGAACCGTCGCTTTTGGTTGCAAGGTCAGTGGCCCGTCTGGTGTCTGGAATTGCAGGCCAGTTTCACTCAGGCCGGTCCATTTCCAGCGGGTGCGCAACGCAACCCCTTTGCTATCCAATCGCCTGAGCCATGCCCGTAGTAGTGGAGAGGATTTCATAGTCTTGGGAAAGACCCGCCCGCTTGAGCCGGTGAAAACCGCCTGCCCCAGATCGCGCGCCCAGTTTGCAACGGCTTCGTTAGAAAACCCGGTCAACATGGGGCGCAGCCATTCGGCGGCCTCGTCATACTGGCCCAGAAATGCGTCAAAGCCCTCGTCCTTGGTCAGGTTCAGCCCGGACTTGCCAGCCATCAGCAATTTGCGGCCCGCGGACGGCTTGCCCTCGACCACGATCACCGAATACCCGGCGTCAGCCAGCGTTTCGGCTGCCATCAGTCCCGCAGGACCGGCGCCGATCACAACCGCGTCTGCGATTTCCGTCATTGTTTGTTTGCTCCCTCAATTACGCGCAGTTTAGGGCAGGACGGAACGCGCAACAAGACAAGGTCGACGCATCAACGGGATTGACCCGGCTGGCTTTGGCTACTAGCTTTCAGATCGCTCAAGTCGGCAGGCAGTGAGCGTAATCGGTGTGTGCCATGACAACCCCTAAGGAGGTCGCTCATGGAAACCAGAGCTGAAAACCCAACACAAAACCGCAAACCCCAACGTCGCGGGCGGGGCACGCCCAAACCGACAGCCAAAACACCAGACGCTTTCACGCTGTCATCGGTGGTTTCGGATCGCATTCGCATAGGTTTTTTGACCGATGATGACATTGCCGAACTGAAACAGCGGTCTTTTGATCTTTTGGCAGATTATGGCGTTGTTATCATCCATCCCGTTGTCCATGCGGCACTGGTCAAGGCCGGTGCCACACCGGGCACAAGTGCGGACCGGTTGCGTCTGCCACGTGAATTGGTGGAACAGGCGCTGGCTGCCGCGCCGAAAGAGGTTGCGCTTTTCGGCAAGAACCCGGCGTTTGACATTCATCTGCCGCGCAAGGATCGCAGTTTCATCATGCGCACCGGCACCGGGGCGCACGGATATGTCGATCCACGCGACACGAAATACCGCAATCTTGATCTGAAAGCGGTACGCGAAATGGCTGCCGTGGGGACTGGGTTGAACCAGATCGGGTTCATCGCGCATCCGTTTGTGCATGGTGTGCCCGAGGTAACCGCCGACATTCATTCCTTTGCCGAAATGGTGTCACACACGGACAAACATTGCTGGATGCAGCCTTATGGTAAGGAAAATGTCGATTTCCTGATGCGCACCGCCGCCATTGCCGCCGGGGGTGAAGATGCGCTGCGGGCGCGGCCCATAACGTCAGTCATCACCTGTTCTTTTTCCCCGCTTGAGTTCAAATATATGGACAGCGAGGTGATCATTCAGGCCGGTAAATACAACATTCCGATCCATGCCTGCTCGTTGCCATCTGCCGGTGGAACCGCACCTTTGACAACGGCTGGAATGGTGTTGATGGCTTCGGCTGAAATACTGTCGATGCTGACGATTGCCCATCTGGTGGCCACCGGAACCCCGGTTATTGCGACGCCCTTGATGTTCTCGCTTGATATGAAAACCGGCTCAGCCCTGCAATCCTGCCCGGAATCCATACAGGCCGCCAGTATGGCGATCCAGTTGATGAAACAGGGCTTTGGCCTGCCTGCACACACATACGGATCGGGGTCGGATACGCCCGATGCGGATGGGCAATCCATGGCGGAACGCATGATGCTAAGTCAGGCGATTGCCTCGACCGGGGCGGATATTCTGGGCGGTATTGGCCAGTTGGAATGTGCAACCGTGTTCAGCCCGGTTCAGGCCGTGCTGGATAACGAGATCGGCGCGATGTTGCGGCGGTTCCTGCAACCACCTGAAATCAGCGAAAGCAGCCTGAACTGGAAAGAGGTGTCATCCATCAGGACCGGCGGGCATTTCCTTGATTCCACCCACACGCTTGATCTGTGCCGGGTGCAGCATATGCCCGACGTGTTCTTGCGTCAGGATCGGGATGATTACGAAAATTCCGGTCGCCGGATCGCGTTTGACGTGGCCCGCGAACGCGCCCTTTCATTGATTGCATCCGCCCCACCCGAAGGTGTGCTGTCCGAAGATCAGCGCCGGGAAATTCGCGATGTGGTGGCGGCGGGTGATAAGCTGATCGTTGAAAAGAATTCACGGGCGGGCGCGGTTGACATGATCTGACCTGCGCCTACAGGCGGTAATCCTTGTGACAAGACTTACAGGCCGAACCCAGCCGCGGCATCGCCGCACGAATATCGCCTAGCGTGGTCAGCGTGGGCGCGATGTCCGTTGCAATGTCAGCCATGGTTGTCGCCTTGCTGACAAAGTCTGTCCAGTTGTCCCAGATTTCAGGCCGTGCCTCGGACGGCGCAGAGACGTCCTTTTCCTCAAACAGGGCCGCGACCTGGCTTGCGTGCTCTGCGATATTCCCGGCGGCCTGTTGTGCGGCAACCTGATCGAATCCAACCTTTCCTTTTGCCATCTCACCAAGGATTTTCATGTTTGCGCCGATCTGGCTCATAGAATCCATGCGAGCCTTGACCGCGCCTTTTGCACCGGAATGCGCCTGCACGATGCCCGTCAAGGCAAGTGCCGCAACGAAGGATAGGATTGCCAATTTTTTCACGCTATTCCCCGATTTACTTGAACCGTGACGCTATCAACGTCAACCAGACCTGTTCCAGTCACATTCCCGTCAGGCCAGATTTTCAGGTATCTGTGTGCTATTACCGCCATTACTTATACCCTTCCCCAATGCCCCTCAGGCCGGGGGTTGCCTTGGTGGCGTCAGCTTGTGCCGCAGCAAAGCCACCGGATGCGATCGCAGCGTCAGGCGCATGGAAACGTAATCTTCGACCACATGTTCGCCCTCGGTCATTTCGGGTAAACTGACCCGTGGTTCGTTGATCCCTTCACCTTCCAACGCGCGGGCGAACAATGGCAGGGGGTCGTCACCTGTGATCGCGCGGGCCTGCCACTGGGCTTCGCGGCGGGACAGATCAAGGGTGGCAAAAGCGTCGGCTTCGGCCAGAATATACAACAACCGTGGCGGGGTTCCGGCACGACGCCAGACATCCTCGACCGTTTGGTATCCATTGCCACGCGCGGCGGTGATCCATGTTGCCTCGTCCTCGCGCATGGCTTTGATCTGTCGAAACCCAAGCCTGAGCGCCAAGCCGCCCCGGCCATCAGGCTCCATCACGTTGTTCCAATACGAGGCATTGATGCAGACCGGGCGCACCTTGACCTTGTGTTCCCGTGCATCGCGCACGATCTGGGCAGGCGCATAAAACCCCATCGGCTGGGAGTTCAAAAGCGCGCAGGCGAAAATGCCGGGATGATGTTTCTTGATCCACGCGCTGGCGTAAACCAGCAGCGCAAAACTGGCCGCGTGGCTTTCGGGAAAGCCATATTCGCCGAACCCTTCGATCTGGGAAAAGCAACGCTCTGCGAAATCGGGTGCGTAACCGTTCTTCTGCATGCCTTTCAAAAATCGCTCGCGGAACAAATGGATCGTGCCGGATTTCTTGAATGTGGCCAGCGCGCGGCGCAAACGATCTGCCTCTTCCGGGGTGAAGCCCGCGCCAATGATGGCGATCTGCATCGCCTGTTCCTGAAACAACGGCACCCCAAGGGTTTTGCCCAGCACTGCGCCCAGCGCGTCAGACGGAAACACCACCTTTTCCTCGCCATTTCGTCGCCGGATATAGGGGTGCACCATGTCGCCCTGAATGGGTCCGGGGCGGATAATCGCAACTTCAATCACCAAATCATAAAACGAACGCGGCTTCATGCGTGGCAGGAAATTCATCTGTGCCCGGCTTTCGACCTGAAACACACCGACGCTGTCAGCCACACATAACATATCGTAAACTTCGGGGTCTTCTGGCGGCAAGCTGGCCAGCGTATAATCAAGCTGATGATGCTGGCGCATCAGATCAAACGCCTTGCGGATACAAGTCAGCATACCAAGGCTTAAAACATCGACCTTCAGAATGCCCAGCGCGTCAATATCATCCTTGTCCCAGCAGATAACCGTGCGGTCCTCCATACTGGCGTTTTCGATGGGAATCAGTTCGTCCAACCGGCCCTCGGTCATGATGAAACCACCGACATGCTGGGACAGATGCCGGGGAAAGCCGCGAATTTGTTTGCACAGATCAAGCGTCTGCATCAGGCGACGGTCCGTGGGATCAAGGCCGATTTCGCGCAGGCGGGCTTCCGGCAAGCCCGTACTGCCCCAGCCCCAAAGCTGCGAGGACAACGCCGAGATCGTGTCATTAGACAAGCCCATCGCCGCCCCGACCTCGCGGATGGCACGCTTGCCGCGATAATGCACCACCGTGGCGCACAGACCTGCCCGATGCCGGCCATAGCGTTCATAAATATGCTGGATCACCTCTTCGCGGCGCTCATGTTCAAAATCAACGTCAATATCCGGCGGCTCGTCCCGCGCCTCGGACACAAAGCGCTCAAACACCATCGTGCCGATTTCCGGGCTGACCGATGTGACGCCAAGGCAATAGCACGTCACCGAATTCGCGGCCGAACCCCGCCCCTGACACAAAATACCCCGCGACCGGGCGAATTGCACAACGTCGTTAACGGTCAGGAAATAGGGCTCGTATTCCAGTTTACTGATCAGAGTCAGTTCATGCTTTAGCATCGCCTTCACCCGATCCGACGCGCCTGCCGGATAACGCCATTTCAGGCCAGCATAAGCCAGACGGCTTAACCGTTCGCGCGGGGTTTCACCGGGGGCAATTTCCGATGGGTATTCGTATTTCAGCTCATCCAGCGAAAACGTGCAGCGCGCCGCAACCGCATCGGTTTTGGCGATGCTTTCCTCAAACCCTGCGAAAAGCCCCGCCATTTCCGGCCCCGACCTTAGCCGCTGTTCGGCATTGGCCTGCGCCGCCCGGCCCAACTGATCGACCCGGCAATGGATGCGGATCGCCGTCATGACATCGGTCAGCTTGCGCCGCCGCGCGGCATGCATGATCGGCGCGGCTGACGCGATTGTCGGAACATCCAGATCTTTGGCCAGCCGGGCCAGATGCTGAAACCGCACCTTATCCTGTCCATCATAGCGCGGGCTTAACAGCAAGTGGCACTGGCCGGGGTAGCGGCGCGTCAGGCGACGTATCTGGCGCAGCCATTCCGCCGCGCCGCGCGGCAAGGGCGGATGCAGCAACATTTCAAACCCTTCGCCCCAGTCCAGCAGATCAGACAACCGCAGCTGACAACTGCCCTTTTCCACTCGCTGCCGGCCAAGCGACAACAAACGACACAACCGCCCCCAAGCCGCCCGGTCGCGCGGCAGAACCGTCACCGTGATGCCTTCGACCAGCACCAGTTTTGCCGCAGGTATAAGCCGGGGGATATTGCATATGTCAGACCCCGGCGATGCCTGACACCCCTTTGGCGCGGGCGGGCCTATGGGGCCGTCGGCCTGTTCCGCCTTTGCGCGGCTTTCCACCTGCCGCGCCACTTCACGCAGTTCCACATGTGCGCGTACAATCCCGGCAACCGAATTTTCGTCGGCAATCGCCAGCGCCGACATTCCCATCAAAGCCGCGGTTTGGGCATATTCCTCGGCATGTGACCCCCCGGTCAGGAAGGAAAAGTTCGAGGTTATGTTGAGTTCGACAAAGGCCATTGCGACAGTATATTCACGTTTTGTTCTCAAGTGGAGTCCCGATTACACATCCGGCAATCCTCCGCCTTAACTGCCTTACCGCCGCAAGCGGTTTTCACGCCACAAAATGAAAATCCCGCTGGCGATAATCACAGCCGAACCAATGGCGACATTGCGATCAAGGCTTTCGTCAAACAACAACGCGCCAAACGCCAGCGCCCACAGGATTTGGGAATACTGCATCGGTGCCACCACGACCGCACTGGCCCGCCGATAAGCCGCCAAAACCGAAAGCATCGCCAAAAACCCAAGCAGCGACATCAAACCGGTAATTCCAAGATGTTCCAGCGGCATCGGTTGATAAACAAACGGCAGCAAAAACGTCATACCAACAAGGTTCGCCAGCACCGGATAGACCATCATCACAGCCGTCCGTTCGGCCTGACCTATCTTGCGCACAATAACAAAAGCGCAAGCCGCCCCAAACGCCCCCAACAGGGCAAATATATGGCCAATCCCAATCGGGCTGACACCGGGTTCAAGCACAATCAACACACCCAGAAACCCAACCAGCACCGCCATCCAGCGATACAAACCAACGCTTTCCTTCAACACAGGCACCGACAACGCGGTCACAAACAGCGGCGTGGTAAACAGAATGCCATAAACTTCGGTCAGCTTAAGTGCGGTGAACGCAAAAAAGATCGACGCCGTGGTGACCAGCGCAATGCAAGCCCGCAAAGCCATCCAGCCCGGATGACGCGGCATAAGATTGCCCTCGGTTCGGTCAAAGATCAGCAAAAACAGAATCAGAGGAAGCGAAAACAAGGATGTGAAAAACACGATCTGGAAAACAGAATAAGACCCGCCCAGATATTTAATGGCAACGTCATGGATCGCGAACACACCAAAGGCCAGCAAGCCAAACAACGCCCCGGTAACCCCGCTTGGCGATGCGCGTTCAGACATTCTTGACCGACGGGCTGCTGACGCCGTCAAGCGTCAAATCAATCCGCGCTGGTGCACGGAATCCAAAGATGGCCCGATCTTCAAGGCCCGGTTTTTGCGAAAAAACCGCCCAGAATAACCGGGCGGCCGCAGTTATATGCTCGGTGCGAACGCCCCGTTGCAGCGTGGTTTCAGAACCATACGCGGTCAGAGACTTGCCTCAAGGGCGGCGATCACAGCATCACCCATTTCGGAAGTCGTGGCCGGGGTACCGCTACCTGATTGCATCAAATCAGCACTGCGCACACCGCTGGCCAGAACACTTTCCACGGCCTGTTCCAACCTGTTTGCCTCGTCTCCCTGATCAAAGGAATACCGCAACGCCATCGCAAAGCTAAGGATGCAAGCGCATGGATTTGCCTTGGCCTGTCCGGCAATATCTGGTGCTGAACCATGTACCGGCTCGTAAAGCGCTTTTGGCCGACCGTTTTCCATCGGCGCGCCCAAAGAAGCAGACGGCAACATGCCCAGCGACCCTGTCAGCATCGCCGCACAATCGGACAAAATATCACCAAACAAGTTGTCCGTCACAATCACATCAAACTGCTTTGGCATCCGAACCAACTGCATCGCACCATTGTCGGCGTACATGTGGGACAATTCGACATCGGGATATTCGTTGTCGTGAACCCACTGCACTTCTTCACGCCATAAAATGCCGCTCTCCATCACGTTGGCTTTTTCCATCGAGCAGACCTTGTTGCTGCGACGGCGTGCCAATTCAAAAGCCGACCGCGCAACCCGGCGGATTTCGTTCGTTGTGTAACGTTGCGTGTTGATCCCGATCCGGCCACCTTCGTTGTCGTCAATGATGCCGCGAGGTTCGCCAAAATACACGCCCGAGGTCAGTTCCCGCACGATCATAATATCAAGACCCGACACAAGCTCGGTCTTAAGCGAGGAAAATTCGGCCAGCGCGTCAAAGCATTGGGCCGGACGCAAGTTAGAAAACAAATCCATTTCCTTGCGCAACCGCAGCAACCCGCGCTCTGGTTTCACGCTGAAATCAAGCTCGTCGTAATTCGGCCCGCCAACGGCGCCCAACAAAACGGCATCTGCGGCTTGCGCCTTGGCCATGGTTTCATCCGTCAACGGCGTTCCATGCGCATCATAAGCAGCGCCGCCAACCAGGTCCTCTGAAACGTCAAAATTCAGCCCACGCTTGTCGCCATACCAGTCGATCACTTTGCGCACTTCGGCCATGACTTCAGGCCCGATGCCGTCGCCCGCCAGTATCAGAAGGGAATGGTTGCTCATAATCTCGGTCCTTTATGCGTGTTTGCGTTGCCGATTGCGGTAAACAAAGGGCAGGCCATGGTCAAGCACTTGCGCCAATCAGGCCCTCAAGAACCATACCTCCCCATCATTGTTCCGGAAATACTCCTCGCGCGGAGCGCCAGAAAACCAGCCTTTGGGCTAAACGCCAGCAACGTCGTGCAACCCGGCAGCCAGCAGGTCATAAACCCGGCGAATGCGGGGCGCAGATCGCAACGCCTCATGCGCCGTCAGCCATATTGGCAGTTCAGGGATTTGCAGGCCGGGCATGATGCGTTCCAGTTCAGGACAAGCAAGGGCAATGTTTTCAGCCGCCACACCGATACCGCAGCCGGATTTCAGCATTTCGATATAGACCGTCTGGTTGTCGCATCGGATGGAAAAATTTGACCTGTCAGCCGGAATTCCCATGGCCCGCATCCCTTCAATCATCAGTTGAGAGCGGTCATAGCCAAGTACATCAAGACCAAACAGCCCCTCAACCGTGTCTGGCCGTCCGTGTTTATCCAGATATCCCTTTGTCGCGAATAACCCGAATTTCTGCGCGCCGACCTTGCGGGTTATCACGTCCAACTGTGTCGGACGATACATCCGAACCGCAATATCAGCCTCGTGAAACAGCAGGTTGTCGGTCACGTCTGACGGGTTCAGCTCCAGCTCGATCTCAGGTTCTGCCGCGCGGATCGCCGCGATAATTGGCGGCAACAGGTAATGGGAAACCACCAAACTGGCGGTGATGCGCACCGTGCCCGACAAAACCTGCGTCTGTCCCATGGCCGCAAGCGACATTTGGGCCGCCGCCGCTTGCATGGCTTTCGCGTGGGTCATCAACTCAGCACCCGCATCGGTCAGGCGGTGGCCACGGTTTTCACGTTGAAATAATGGCGCGCCCAGTTGCCGTTCCAGCTCAGCAATCTGGCGTCCGATGGTTGGTTGGCTAATCGCCAGATGACGCCCGGCGGCAGAAAACGAGCCTTCGCTGGCCACCGCCAGAAAACTTTGTACAAGCGCCCAGTCAAAATTTCGCATCAGGTATCCATTCATTATTGCATGGCAATGATGCGCACTCTGCCAATGTTCATTCAAAAAAGAAAGGTTATGTTCGCATCAGATCAAAACAAAAGGACGCGACATGACCAAAACTGTATTAATTCTCGGGGCCAATGGAAAATTCGGCAAACATTGCGCCACAGCCTTTCAATCCAAGGGCTGGACGGTTCGCCGGTTTGACCGGAAAACTCAGGACATGACCAAGGCAGCCATGGGTGCCGATGTGGTTGTCAACGGATTGAATCCACCTAATTACCAAAACTGGGCCAAAAACATTCCACCAATTACAAAGGCGGTTATCGCAGCCGCCAAGGCCAGCGGGGCGACGATCATCCTGCCCGGAAATGTCTATGTTTTCGGTGATACGCCGGGCGTCTGGGATGAAAATACACCGCACAAACCCAACAGCCGCAAGGGCCAGATCCGGGTTGAGCTTGAGGCCGCCTATCGCACAGCGGCACTTGAGGGTGTTCAGACGATCAACCTTAGGGCCGGGGACATTATCGACCCGGATTCACCGGAAACGATCATGGGCATCGTGATGTTCAAAGGCCTCGCCAAGGGCAAGCTGACCCTGATGGGGCGCCCGGATGTGCCGCATGCGTGGTGCTATACCCCCGATTTTGCCCGTGCTGCGGTTGCGCTGGCGGAAAAGCGGGCCGATTTGGCGATATACGAGGACATCCCGTTTGCTGGCCAATCCATGTCAGGCACCGAAATCAAACAAACGCTGGAGGCCCTGCTTGGCCGGTCGCTGAAAACCTCGACCTTTCCGTGGTGGACGCTGGCTTTGGCCAGTCCGGTGTGGGAATTGGCGCGTGAGTTGCGTGAAATGCGCTACCTCTGGGATACCGCCCATCAACTGTCGCCCAACAAGCTTGAGACCCTGTTGCCGGGTTTTGAATTCACTACAAATCGGGTGGCGCTGGCGAATGCACTATCTGAGGATATCCACCCAGACAAGGCGATGGTGCGACCCTACGCTGCCGTCTGAACCGACAAGATCAAAGCCATCTTCGCCCGGCGCGGGCCAAAACACACCCGCGCCGGCGATTTTCAGACTGCTTGACGGCAACACATAATCCACCCGCATATTGCCCGGTGTCCGCGCCTCATCCCAGTCAACCGTATCAAAGGCGGGGTTGGAAATCTGCGTCGCATTTGGACCGGCCTGCTGTTCTGACGCGACCAAAGCACCATGACTTGCGGGCCTCACGTCCTGAATTTTTGGATGCGCAACCAGCGCCCTGATCGCATCATGCGCCCCTTCGCCGTCATTCATATCGGCATTTAGATCCCCCAGAATGACAAACAGCGAATTGAACGCAAGCCGATCCAGATAAAGCGACCAGAACCTGATTTCATCCCGGTTGCGCAACCCGTTCTGATCCTCGGCCCCATCAAATACCGGTGGCGTCGGGTGCGAAGCCAGCAAATGCAAAACCCGCCCGTCCGGCAACGTCACAGGCACATCCCAATGCCCTTTGGACGACAGACGTTGCACCTGCCAAGCGCCGCGCGACGGCCATGCCTTTGCGTCCACGACCGGCAGCATCGCGCCCGGAAGGTCTTTCCACAGTTGCGCCGAGAAATCCTGAACCGCGCTTTCGTCAACCGGATAGCGGGACAAAACCGCCATGCCTTGCGCGCCGGAAAACGCACCAAAGCCCTGCGCATCGCCCGGCCCGCCGAGCTTGTGATCACCATCAAGATCGACGCCGGTTTGCATGCCGCTGTTGGGTCTGATGGCAAAGCGGTGCGGGTACACAACCCCAGCCGCAGCCAACTGATCGGCAATCAGCCCCAATGCGATATTGCCGTGATCAAAATCAAAGTCGTTCAGCAACAGAATGTCAGGTTCGGTTTTGGCAATCACCTTGACCACCGTGGCGATCTGCGGGTCTTTTCCGGCCACAAGATCGCGCACCAGCAACCCCGGACCATCCCGGCCAAGGGACACATTATACGTCGCAACACGAATTGGCTTCGCCGCAGCTTGCGCCGTCAGCAACCCAAGGCCTAGGCCGCAGCAAAGTCCGATGTATTTGGCCCATGCAACTGGTCCCGCTTGCGCCGGATCAGACGCGCAATTTTGCCCATCGCGATGCCGCGCATGAAAAGGCTTGCGGGTAAAAAGGCCCATACTGCCACCATCCAGATCAAGGTCTGGCTGCTTTCAAGGGCCGAAAAGTCGTAATAGGCCGAAGACACCTGCGCAACCAGTGGCAACAAGAATGGCAGGGTAAAGCCAAAGATAACGTTAACGCGGGCGTCTCGGGTCAATCTGTCTTCCACGTCAAAGCCACTTGCCGGATCAAACGTCGGCAGGTTGACCCACATGTTGAACGACCCATGCCCCAGCGGCCATGTCAACAATCGCATAAACACGACAAATACTGCGAGCGAAACAAGCGACACCACGTAACTGATCCCGGCGGCTGACCTGATCAAATCGGTATTTGCCGAGGTGCCGTCGTTGGTCAGCAACGTTGTCAGAATGCGGACCGGGCTAAAGGGAAAATCCATGGCGTTTCCGATCAGACTGCCGATTTCGCGCACGGTACGGGTCATTTCGTTGCCGCCAACCTCGCCGCGAAACATCATCGCCAACAGCAGAACCGTCAGAAAAAGCGAGATGAAACGAATGCGGTTAAACGGCGGTGCAAAGCGGAATTCGACAAGTCCGGGATGGGTCGAGCCATATTCAAACATCGTCAGTGCGGCCCCGATCAGCGCGAACACCATCGAGATGTCCTGCGCCCCGGCCCCAACACCCGGTAGAATCATGGACGGCATCGCAATTAGCAATGCCACTAAAATCGCCCTTACGAATGCGCCGATAAGCTGTGAGATCACTGCCCTAAAACCCTTGATATGGCCGAAAGCGATACGATGCCGCCGTCTGTTCCAATTCTGTCCCCTGCTCGAAAGGGGTGCCTCATTTTCGCCCCAATCTTGCCTTGATTGGTCAGAATCCGTCAAGTGCTTGAAGAGTCAGCATGTTTTTTTTGTGAAATTGGAAACAATGTGTTTCCAATTTGCATCAATCACGAAAATGGCAGTATTTGGTTCACGCCCAGGGCATTTGCGCCTGATATTTTGCTTCGAACGCATCAATCGAGGCGACCTTTTCCATGGTCAGACCAATGTCGTCCAGCCCGTTCAAAAGGCAGTGCTTTTTGAACGCGTCAACGTCAAACTGAAACTGCGTGCCGTCTGATGCCGACACCGTCTGCTGTTCAAGATCAACGGTAATTCTGGCGTTTTCACCCCGTTCGGCGTCTTCCATCAGGGCATCGACCTGTTCTTTCGGCAAGGCAATCGGCAGGATGCCGTTCTTAAAGCAATTGTTGTAGAAAATATCGGCAAAGCTGGTCGAAATCACGCAGCGCACACCGAAATCCAACAAGGCCCACGGCGCGTGTTCGCGCGATGATCCGCAACCGAAATTCTCGCCAGCTACAATGATTTCCGCGCTCCGGTAGGCAGGTTTGTTCAACACAAATTCTGCAATCTCGTTGCCGTCGCCGTCATAACGCATCTCGTCAAACAAGTTCACGCCAAGCCCCGACCGTTTGATCGTTTTCAGGAATTGTTTTGGGATAATCATATCCGTGTCAATGTTGACCAGCGGCATAGGGGCCGCAACGCCTGAAAGAGTGGTGAACTTGTCCATATCGGTATCTCCTTTGTTGAACGGGCAATACGCCAAGGCTGACCTGATGACAAGCCGCTGACCTACCGAACCGGCACCAGAAACGTCAGCGATGGCCAAAGCGACTCCCAAACCGGGCCTTGCGCTGGGTCATCGTTTTTCAACGGATAGATCATTGCGGCGTCGATTAGATATTCAACACCTGAACGCACCGGCAAAACAACCACGCCTTGCGCATCGGTTCGATAGCTGCTGACCAAAACCACCCCGTCCTGCTGGCGTGCAAACATTTCAACAAACGCATCGGTCTTTGGCGCATTTTCATAGAACACCTGCACCGGCAGACCTTGGGATAAATCGTCAAGATAAGGATTGGCCAAAGCCACGATTTCGGCCCGCATTCCGATCCGGAAATCCTGCCCATGCCCATCACCCGACGCGATCAGGCTTTTCGCGTAGCGGCGGTATGTTTCGTTGAACCCCTCAGGCGGTAAACCACGAGCTTTGTGCTGCGCCAGCAAATGCGGCGCACCTTTATGGGTAACAAAATCAACAAATTTATCGGCTTCGTGATAGGTCAGAACGCTGTCTGCTGTTTCGTGCACAACCACCAATAGCCCCGCCCCAAAACTGTCCATTTGCAGCGCGGGGTCATCGCCAAGCCGCGCGGTGACTTTGCTGGGCACCTGATCGCGAAACACCTCAAACCTTGTGATCTGGCGCGGGAAAAACCGTTGGATCGCGCCTTCAAACTTTTGCCCGACCCGCAATTGTGCTTTGATGGGTTGATCCGCATCGATCTGGTAACTGACCGGGGCGATCCAGAATTCATGGCCCAGCGCGCGCGTCGCCATTATTAACGTTAATAACAAGATCAATCGAAACCGCATGACACGAAAACCCCTGAAAATTCTGACGGCCAGCCTCGCATGGCTTGTGATTATGTCAACAGCGGCGCTGACCCTGCTCGCTCATCCTCTCGGCGCACATGAATTGCGCCCGACAATCGCGGATATCGAGGTGACGCAGGACAGCGTATCCCTGACGCTGTTTCTGGTACTAGAACCGATGACCGCAGGCGTGGATCTGAGCAATCTGACCGACACCAACCAATCACCGCTTTCCGGACAGCATGATATTTTACGCCGCCTTTCCCCAACCGAACTTGAAACGGCGTTTCAGGCGATATGGCCGGAACTGCAAAAATCCATCATGCTGAAGGCCGGTCAGACGGTTTTACAATCGACCATCGTCAGCGTGGAAATTCCGCCCGTCGGCAACGCGGACCTGCCGCGAGACTCGGTTCTAATCCTTACGGCGCAACTGCCAGATGATGGCACGGACGTTACATTGACCTGGGGGCGCGGATTGGGGCTGTTGGCGTTGCGTCAGGCCGGCGATCAGGCGGATTACGAGGCTATGCTGGCCGACGGCGATACCTCTGCCGCGTTGCCGCGCGCCGGTAGTGTGTCTGTGGGTGTGGCGCAGTTGTTTACGCAATATGTCAGGATTGGGTTTCAACACATCGTGCCAAAGGGGCTGGATCACATCCTGTTTGTGCTTGGCCTTTTCCTTTTCTCAGCCACCCTGCGCCCACTGCTATTGCAAGTCACAACATTCACCTTGGCCCATACGCTAACGTTGGCGCTTGCCTCGTTAAGTGTCATCAGCGTGCCGTCTGTGATTGTCGAGCCGTTAATTGCAGCCTCGATCACCTATGTCGCGGTCGAGAACATCATTGGCGGCGCGCTTAACCGCCGTCGCATCGCCGTGGTTTTTGGTTTTGGCCTATTACACGGCCTAGGGTTCGCGTCGGTTCTAAGCGAGGTCGGGTTGCAACCGGCGCGGTTCATAACCGGCCTGATCGGGTTTAATGTTGGCGTGGAACTGGGTCAGCTCGCAGTCCTGTTGGCCGCATTTCTGCTGGTCGGCATATGGGCTGGTAAAACCAAACACTACCGGACATTCGTCACAATTCCAGCCTCGGCCGCGATCGGCCTGACCGGTGCGTATTGGTTCGTTTCACGGGCTTTCTTTTAGGCCAGTTTAGCAAACAAAAAGCCCCGCCGGATCAACCAACGGGGCTTTTAAAAGTCGTTAAGGCCAGCAATTTGGCCTTTCGCTAGTCCAGCGTCCGAATATCGGTCAAGTGGCCCGTAACGGCCGCTGCCGCTGCCATCGCAGGCGACACCAGATGGGTCCGCCCACCACGGCCCTGACGGCCTTCAAAATTGCGGTTCGAGGTCGCAGCACAGCGTTCACCCGGCGCTAGTTGATCCGGGTTCATCGCCAGACACATCGAACACCCTGCCAACCGCCATTCAAAACCGGCCTCAAGGAAAATATCGGCAAGGCCTTCTTCTTCTGCCTGCGCACGCACCAGACCAGAGCCCGGAACGATCATTGCGCGCATACCTTCGGCAATCTTGCGGCCTTTCACGACCTCAGCAACGGCGCGCAAATCCTCAATACGGCCATTGGTGCACGACCCGATAAACACGGTGTCGATCTTGATGTCGCTTAAAGGCGTACCCGGTGCCAGCCCCATATAGTCCAGCGACCGTTGCACAGCCTCGACCTTGCCACCCTCAAAATCTGAGGGGCTGGGCACAACTGCGGTGATCGGCAAAACATCCTCGGGGCTGGTGCCCCAAGTCACGACGGGGGCAATATCTTCGCCCCGCAGCGTGATGACCTTGTCAAATTCCGCGTCATCATCGGTAAACAGTGTTTTCCAATAGGCAAGCGCTGCTTCCCATGTCGCGCCTTTGGGGGCGTGGGGGCGGCCCATGCAATAGGCAAAGGTGGTTTCATCCGGCGCAATCAGACCCGCCCGTGCGCCGCCTTCGATGGCCATATTACAGACCGTCATGCGGCCTTCCATCGACAAATCACGGATCGCTTCGCCGCAATATTCGATCACATAGCCCGTACCGCCAGCCGTGCCAGTGACACCAATCACCGACATGGTGATATCTTTGGCCGTCACACCCGGCTGCAACTTGCCAGTGATTTCTACCTTCATGTTCTTGGATTTTTTCTGGATCAGGGTTTGCGTCGCCAAAACATGTTCAACCTCTGACGTACCAATCCCGTGCGCCAGCGAACCAAACGCGCCATGCGTTGCCGTGTGGCTGTCACCACAAACAACCGTCATGCCGGGCAAGGTCCAGCCCTGTTCAGGCCCGACAATATGCACAACGCCCTGTCGAACATCATCCACCGGATAGTATACCACGCCGAAATCCCGCGCATTTTTATCCAGCGCTTCGACCTGAATGCGGCTTTCTTCGTTTTCGATGCCTTTGGCCCGATCCAGTGTCGTCGGCACATTGTGATCCGGCACAGCAATCGTCTTTTCCGGGGCCCGAACCGTGCGACCCGTCATCCGCAAACCTTCAAAGGCTTGCGGGCTGGTCACTTCGTGCACCAGATGCCGGTCGATATACAAAAGGCAGGTGCCGTCGTCATCCTGATGCGCCACATGCGCGTCCCAGATTTTATCATAGAGTGTTTTAGAAGCGGTCATTTTATCCTCCCGCTGAAAGAATTGGCGTTTGAACTGTGAAGGCAATCGCCACCCGGTCGAGCAGAAACATGCCGTAGGTCCTTGCCGTAAAACCGCCAAGGCAGGCGCGCGCGGTCATCCATTGTGAAACCTTGTGTCATGGATGCCGACATATCGCGGCATTGAACCGCTATCAAGGGGCAGTATAACTTCAAGCGGTGGTCGGATCAGTTCAGGCGTCATACCCCAAAACACCAGTCCGCTTGCTAGAAATACAAAGCGTGTGCAACAGTGCGCTTAAGGCGCAGGAGACGCATTTGGAATCGCAGCTCGATCCGGAAACCCTAGACCAAATTCAGGTGCTGCTAAGGCAGCTTAGGAATTTCGGTATCGGACTGGTGCAGCCATGGCGCTTGTATCAATTGGCGATCCTGACCGGGTGTCTGGCATTTGGGCAGGTCATTTCGCTGCTGATAACGGCGCGCATGAATACATGGATGCGCAGCCTTGAAGGACGGCCAAAATGGCAATTGCGGCTGTTATTGCTGATCAACCAACGCATCCGGTCCATTGCTTTTGTTTTGGTGGCTTGGACTTTGGTTCTGGTCATGCGCGAAACGACATGGCCCTCGCGCAGCTATCTGATCGGGTTGGTGGCTGAACTGGCCACGGCGTGGCTGTTGATCTCCATTGCCACCCGGCTTTTGAAAAACCAGTCCTTGCGGCGCGTCCTGCGTTGGGGGGCGTGGGTTTTTGTGACACTTAACATCCTTGGCCTGACCGAATTCGCCGCAACCGTGTTGGATGATTTTGCGGTTGATATCGGTTCGGTTCACATCTCGCTATTGATGATCCTGAAAACGGTGGTTGTTCTGGTTGCGCTGTTTGCCGGTGCCAGAATTCTGTCAATGGCCGCCGCCAGACGCATCGACAAAATCGATGATATCTCACCTTCGATGAAAGTGCTGTCGGTGAAAGCGCTGCAATTGACGGTGTACAGCGTGGCCCTGATTGTCGGCCTGCAAACAGTCGGCTTTGATATGACCAGCCTGACCGTTCTGTCAGGGGCCATCGGCCTTGGCCTTGGATTCGGCCTGCAAAAAGTGGTGTCAAACCTTGTGTCAGGCATCATCCTGCTTCTGGACAAATCAATCAAACCCGGAGACGTGATATCCCTTGGTGACACCTTTGGCTGGATCAGCTCACTTGGCGCGCGATACGTTTCAGTGCTGACACGAAATGGCACCGAGTTTCTGATCCCGAACGAGGACCTGATTACCAACCGCGTGGTCAACTGGTCCCATTCATCCGATCTGGTGCGTCTGGATATCCATTTTGGCGTCAGCTATTCCAGCGACCCGCACGAAGTGAAACGCATCGCAGCAGCAGCGCCACTTTCGGTAGATCGCGTTATCTCAACACCCGCCCCGGTTTGCCACGTCACCGGATTTGGCGACAGCGCCATCGACTTCATCCTGCGGTTCTGGATACGCGACCCGACCAAAGGTCTGACAAATGTGCGCGGAAACGTCTATCTGGCATTGTGGGATGCGTTGCAAGCCGCCGACATCGAAATACCGTTCCCGCGTCGCGACGTGCGGTTGTTAACCGATATCCCGCCCCAACCCGCACAAGACCAAAAGCCCGGATCGGCTTCTTCTTTTTAAAAATATCTGGGGTCCGGGGCAATCCCCCGCACCAACCCGCGTTCAGAGAGGTTGGCATGGCCCAAGAATTTTCGACCGAAGGGAGAAAAATCGCGGGAGCACCCATTTGCACCTCCTGCAAAAGCTTTGCTTTTGCAGGATCAGGCCGACGACGCTGAACGCTTGTCGGCCTGGCGTACACCCCCCGGACCCCCGGGATATTTGAAAAAAGAAGAAGGGCGTTGGTCGCTAGATCAGGACCCGGTAGTGACCAACTTCGATGCCTCGCCAATTTGTGACAGGCCCAAACATGCGCCTTTGAGCCGCCGGATGTTCCGCCTCTAACACACCCAATTGCACCAATAATGACGCGATGACCGCCTCGGCAGCGCGGGTACCACCGTCTTCAATCTTTACGGCCACGCCCAGGCCAAGACCCGGCAGGATCGCGACAAAGACCGCCTCGGCGCCGGTTTTTATCGCTGCAGCACCGCCCATGGCGCGCATCAATTCAGTGCATGCCCGCCCTTCGCCTGCCACCAGTTCGGGGTGACGTGCCATTGCCGCCACCAAACGCGCTGACGCCAGATTGCGGGCGTCGCTGCCGGTTTCACCTGCGGCCATTTTAGCCATCGCGCGGGCCATACCGCGCAGGGTTGTGGCGAAATTCGGTGCCGAGCAGCCGTCGATACCAAAGCCGGGAGACGCCAGACCCGTCATATCCTCGAACGCTTCGCGCACGGCCACTTGCACCGGATGCGTCGGGTCCACGTATTCCGGGCCGGCGCCCAGATGCCGGGCGACAGTCAGAAAACCGGTATGCTTACCTGAACAATTATTGTGCATCTGACATGGCAAAGCGCCCGCGCGGATCAGACCGTCGCGTGCCGGGCGGTCACTTGGCTCTTGTGGTCCGCAGCGAAAATCGCTGTCGCTTAGGCCCAACGCGGTCAACCATTTGATCACCCGGTCTGTATGAATGGCCGCCCCCTGATGCGACGCACAGGCCAGCGCCAGATGTTCGGTGGTCAGACCCATCAGTTCTGCCGCCCCGCTTTCGATCAGCGGCAGGGCTTGCAGCATTTTGCTGGCTGACCTTGGCAAAAACACCAGATCAGGGTCACCCCAACTGGCGCGCATTTCACCGCGTGCATCACAAATCACCGCATGCCCGCGATGCACCCCTTCAAGGATCGGACCTCGCCAGACTTCAACCAGTTTTTCTGCTTCTGCCATGTCGTCAGCCCCTCAATTCGTCTGTGCAAACCATCATGCAAAACCAAATTCTACGCCAGCCCCAAAATCAAACCATGGCACTGCAAAGGCAATGATCGCACTTGATGCGCGGAAATCCGCAAATGGGGCTGGAAAATAGCGAATTCTGCGTTAGACTGCGCGGATAGGTGATTGTATACGCAAGGTCGGGTGGTCAGAGTTTCAAAAAGGAACCAAAACCCAAATAGGACTGAGGCAGTAAACAGCTGGAGGCTGTGAGTAGAATGGCAAATATATTGGCACACAGCAAACGGAGCGCCATCGTGGCATTCGCAACATTTCTTGCGATATCAAGCCCGATGCAGGCACAGGAATCCACCAACCGTGTGGATGCCAAGACGGATTGGAGCGTTTTTGTAGAAGACGAACCAACCGAATGTTGGGTGGTATCCGCCCCCAAAAGCACAGTGAACACCAAAGAAGGCAAAGTCGTTGCCGTTAATCGCGGCGACATTCTGTTTTTTGTGGCCTACCGCCCCGGCACAAATGTCAAAGGCGAGGTTTCGTTCACCGGCGGATATTCCTTTAAGGAAGGCACGACCGTGAACATGCGTATCGGCTCGGCCAGTTATGAACTTTTTGTCGATGGCGAATGGGCCTGGCCTGCATCAGCCGCTGAAGACATCAAAATCGCCACTTCGATGAAACGCGGATCCTCTGCGGTTCTGACCGCCATTTCTTCGCGCGGGACCACCACCGAAGACACCTTTTCCCTGCTCGGTTTTACCGCCGCACTGGAAGAGGCCGAGCGGCGTTGTGGTGGGCAATAGGGCTTATACTCGGCTTTGAATTGCTGTAGTGGGGCGATAAATCCGCCCAATCCGAGGTTGCCATGCCTACCCCTATCGTCGCTGATAATCTAACTGTCCCGCGTTCTGAACCTGCATCAGACAAGCAAAACCTGATTGGTTTGTCCCGCGACGCTATGCGTGACGCGCTAATCGCGGCTGGCACCAAGGAAAAACAGGCCAAGATGCGCGTCGGCCAGATCTGGGGCTGGATTTATCAAAAAGGTGTGTCCGATTTTGCCGACATGACCAATCTGGCCAAAGACTACCGCGCGATGCTGTCCGAGCATTTCACTGTCAGCCGCCCGGAGGTTGTCACCAAGCAGGTTTCAGCGGACGGCACACGCAAATATCTGCTGCGCATCAACGGCGGTCACGAGGTTGAAACGGTCTATATCCCTGAAACCGACCGGGGCACATTGTGCATTTCCTCGCAGGTTGGCTGCACGCTAACCTGTTCGTTCTGCCACACCGGCACCCAAAAACTGGTGCGCAACCTGACCCCCGCCGAAATCGTCGGTCAAATTCTGATCGCGCGTGATGATCTGGAAGAATGGGATACCCCTCCGGGCGACAAACGCAAGATCAGCAATATCGTGCTGATGGGCATGGGCGAGCCTTTGTATAATTTCGAAAATGTCCGCGACGCCATGTTGATCGCAATGGACCCGGAAGGTATTTCACTGTCGCGCCGCCGGATCACCCTTTCGACCTCGGGCGTTGTCCCTGAAATTGAACGCGCGGGCCGCGAAATCGGCTGTATGATCGCCATATCGTTTCACGCGACTGACGATGCCACCCGCGACCAGCTTGTACCGATCAACAAACGCTGGAACATAAACGCCCTGTTGCAGGCCCTTCGGGACTATCCGCGCTTGTCTAATTCCGAACGAATTACCTTTGAATATGTGATGCTGAAAGGCGTGAATGATACCGACGCCGACGCGCATCGTCTGGTCAATCTGATCCGTGGCATCCCAGCCAAAATCAACCTGATCCCGTTCAATCCGTGGCCCGGCGCACCTTACGAGCGTTCGTCTAACAACCGCATCCATGCGTTTGGTGACATCGTTAACGCCGCTGGTTATGCCTCGCCCATCCGCAAACCAAGGGGCGAGGATATAATGGCCGCTTGTGGGCAGTTGAAAAGCGAGACCGAGCGTGGGCGGCGCGAAAAGGTCAGGTAACAAAGCGGCCCAAGGCCTAGGCCACAGTGCCGTTGAACAACGGCGCACCGACGCGCTGTTTTTGAACACTGCGCTACACCCAACAGCAATCCCACCGATTTTTGACCTGCGTCATAGCCGGTTTTTCTGATCCGATGCTACAATACCAAGCGTCAGGGTAACCTGCCCTGATTGTGTATCATGGGTAAGGAATGTTGTGATGAAGAAGACTTTAATCGCAGGCATTGTGCTTAGTGGCACTCTGTTGATGGCAGCACCGACATTGGCAAAAGATTGGTGTGTTGCTGTTTGGCTTCCGGCTGCAAGCGGGAATTTCGCATTGATAAACGATAGTTTTGACAGCTCTGGTTTTCGCATTCTGGGACCATATGGATCCGCTGACAGCGCAAGCAATGCGCGCGCAAACTATTCCAGCTACGTCGCAATGGGCCCAACGCTTTGCAGCAAGGCCCAGCGTTTTCGGGCGTTCCTTGGGGCATCAAGTGATGATGGCTATTTTTCAACCGATGAATTCGCTGCATGGAACCGTTGGTACAATTGCCAGTATTGGAAGGAATGCTGACCTTACTGTAAACGGTGGTCTGGGCCTTCAGATCACCTTGTAACCCTGTAGTTTGGAGTAAACGAGATGCCAAAATCTTTCACTGCAAAAACCGCCATCTTCGCCCTGTCCTGCCTGCTGGTTCCCGGGGCCGTTGCCGCCGGTCAAATCAGCCAAGAATTTCAGTTGGGCAAAGATGAAACCATCAGTTTTTCTGTTCGACTGCCCAAAAATTCAGGCCAATACAGTTATTGGGCCAAAGGGAACGGTCACGCCTCCATCGGCATAAAGCGATGCGCTGTGGCAAAAAAGAATGGGAAACTATCGCATTACGCCGGGATTTACGACCTCAGTGAATCGCCGGTCTATTCAAGTGCCGCGCCCGCACATGAACTTGGCTGTGACTACGGGTTTTTCATCGGGTGTTATGCCAAAGCCTGCTCGGGTACATTTTCTTTTGCGGTTAAGGGCGTGGCATCTGCAAAACTGAAAGTCTCAGGGTCCGGCACGATCACCGGGGGCACCAGCAAACCGGCCAAGCCCCACCAACCACAATCCGGGACTGTACCCGGCGGTGACGCGGGCGGGCAAAATGCCAGTGCGGCTTTGGTCCCTTATAATTGTCGGATCAATGGCGCGGTTTCCAAGGGGGATTATGATTTCTACACCTTCAACCATCCCGGCGGAAAACTCGCGATCAAATCCAAATCGTCCCTTAATCTGGTTGCCGACCTGATTCGCGCCTCGGATGGCGGTCTGGTGGAACGGTCCGGTGTTGATACGCCTCAGTTCAAATTCGGCGGCAACATCGCGGCCGGGCGCTATATACTGGCGATCCGGGTGATGAACCACGCCGGAGCAGGGGCATATAAAGTCAATGTCGGCAAACCTGGCAATTGCGTGATGACTGAAACCGCAAAATAGTCGCAGGGATTGCTTGTGCAGCAACGCAGATAGCAACACCGCTGCGTGCGCAAGCCCCCTGCGGTAACAACGCCCTATACTTTCGTGCGTAAACCAACTAGGTGCCGTCGACTGACCGCTTTTTGCGGGTCTGTTGCAGGCAATGCGCTCGCCATTCCCGCCCACCCCAACGCAACAACCGAAAAGTTTATCGTGAAACAAGCCCTTGCTGACGCCCTGAAATCCCGTGGATACACCGATCTGACCCCTGTGCAAGTGGCCGTGACCGATCCCGACCTCGGCCATTCCGACCTTCTGGTTTCTGCCCAGACCGGTTCGGGTAAAACTGTCGGCTTTGGTCTGGCAATCGCCCCGACGCTGCTGGGGGACGCGGAAAAATTCGACCACGCCAACGCGCCGCTTGCTTTGGTTATCGCGCCAACCCGCGAATTGGCAATGCAGGTGAAACGCGAACTTGCATGGCTGTTTGCCAACACCGGTGCCAGCGTTGCATCCTGTGTTGGCGGCATGGACATGCGCGATGAACGGCGCGCGCTGGATCGCGGGGCGCATATCGTCGTGGCGACACCGGGACGTTTGCGCGACCATATCATGCGCGGCTCACTTAACATGACCGGTCTAAGGGCCGTCGTGCTGGACGAGGCTGACGAAATGCTGGATCTGGGTTTTCGCGAGGATCTGGAATTTATTCTGGGCGAAGCGCCTGAAAACCGCCGCACCCTGATGTTTTCCGCCACAGTTCCGCGTTCAATCGTGAACCTTGCCAAAAACTATCAAAAAGACGCGGTTCGGATCGTAACGACCAGCGAGAATGATCAACACGCCGATATTGAATACCGGGCGATGAACGTATCCGCACGCGACGGCGAAAACGCGATCATCAACGTGCTCAGGTATTACGAGGCGCCAAATGCGCTGGTGTTTTGCAACACACGCGCAATGGTCAACCGCCTGACCACCCGTTTTTCCAATCGCGGCTTTTCGGTTGTGGCCCTATCGGGCGAGCTGACGCAAAACGAACGGACCCACGCGCTGCAAGCCATGCGCGATGGCCGCGCGCGCGTCTGTATCGCCACAGATGTTGCGGCACGCGGCATTGATTTGCCAAATCTCGAACTGGTCATTCACGCCGAACTGCCATCGAACGCGGAAACCATGCTGCATCGGTCGGGCCGGACCGGGCGCGCCGGGCGCAAAGGTGTCAGCGTTCTGATCGTGCCGCCAAAATCACGACGCAAGGCGGAAAGCCTGTTAAGGGCTGGCAAAGTCGCCTCAGACTGGAGCGACGCACCCTCCGCCGAGGCCGTCATCAAACGCGACGAGGAACGCTTGCTGTCCGATCCGATCTGGACGCAGGAAAACACTCCGGCAGAAGTGGAATCAGCCAGCAAACTGACCGAAAAATTCTCGTCCGAACAAATCGCCACGGCATTTCTGCGGCTGTTCAATTCCCGCCAATCCGCCCCGGAAGAACTGGCCCCCTCAGGTGGTGCAGGTGCGCCGCAACCACGCGCAGAATTCGGCCCAAGCGTCTGGTTTTCCCTGTCCGGTGGTCACAAAACCAATGCCGAGCCACGCCGATTGCTGCCTATGCTGTGCAAGGCGGGCAACATTACCAAAGACGACATTGGCGCGATCAGGATTCAGGCAACCGAAAGCTTTATCGAAATTCGCAAGGCCAGCTTATCGAAATTTGTCAAAAGCATCGGCAAAAGTATGATCGTCGAAGGCGAGTCCACGCTGATCCAACTGGATAAGCCACCGGCAGTCGCAAATTCGCCCCGACCTGCGTTTGCTGCAAAAAAACGCGATCGCAAACCGCGCCCAGATGGGCAAGGCCCGCGCCATGCGGCAAGCACTAAACCGGTGGACTGGAACGATGACCCATCGCCACGCCAGAAAAAGCCCAAGCCATCAGGGCAAGGCAGCAAGTGGGACAAATCCCCAAAGCCCGAGCGGGCGACACCGGAAGGCGTTAAACCTTACAAAGCGCGGCACAAACCTGATGGCGCAAAGCCAAAACCCGGCCCTAAAACCCCAACACCAACCGGCAAGCCATCCAGCAAAAAGAACCGCGCCCGCGCCGCCGCAGCAGCGACGGCAAAGCAGGAACAGGGTGGAAAATCGGGCAAGAAGCGCGACAGGAAATAGCGCCGAAGGCCCGCAACGGCGCGACCTATTCCAGAACCTGTAAAATCTCGCCCAAGGGTTTTTTCACCTTGGCGACCGCAGGCACGGTTGCATCGGCAGCAGGGTGACCCACGGCCAGAATCATCACCGGTTTTTCACCAGCAGGCCGCCCTAAAGCCGGGGCCAAAAACTTCATCGGATTGGGCGTGTGGGTAAGCGCGACCAGCCCTGCGTGATGCAATGCTGCAATCAGAAACCCGGTGGCGATCCCGACGCTTTCCGGCACGTAATAATTCTTGAACCGCGTGCCATCGCCAAACAGCCCCCAACGCTGGGCGAATACCACGATCAGCCACGGCGCGACTTCAAGATGCGGTTTGTCGTCATTGGTTCCGATCGGTTCCAACGCCTTTAGCCATTCATCACCACCCCCACCTGCGTAGAAACGTCTTTCTTCCTCTTCCGCCTGCTCGCGGATGCGGCGCTTCATTGCGGGCTGCGAGATCGCGACAAAGGCCCAAGGCTGATGGTTGGCACCACTTGGCGCGGTGCCAGCGGTGCGCACGCATTCTTCGATTATTTCGCGCTTGACCGGGCGGTCGGAAAAATCCCGCACCGTATGGCGCCGCCGCATTACGTCATAGAATGCCGCTACTGCTTTGGTCATATCATCGTCGCTTAAATCCATCCGGTCGGGCAACGGGATCGGCGCATATTCCAGATTGTCCTTTGAAAACATCCTTAACCCTCTGACTTTCCGGACCGCATTTTCTGCAATTCCTGTTCCGCGCGTTCCTGACCTACCGCACCGCTGGCGACCATCACCGCCGCCACCGCATCAATTTCGACCCCTTCGGCCCCCGCTGCAATCGCCACGTTGCGGGCATGCAGACCTATATGACCGCGTTGAATACCCTCGGTCGCCAATGCGCGCATAGCTGAAAAGTTCTGCACAAGGCCGACCGCTGCCATAACCCGCGCCAACCGATCCGCCGTGTCAGCCGCCATGATCTTTAACCCCATTTGCGCGGTTGGATGCGCCCTTGTGGCCCCGCCAACAATACCGACCGGCATTGGTATTTCGATCACACCGGACAAATCGCCATCCGCCGTCACACCCCATTTGGTCAACGGACTATACCCACCTTGGGCCGCAAAAGCATGCGCCCCAGCCTCAAGCGCGCGTGTATCATTGCCCGTCGCCAAACCCACCGCGCAGATGCCGTTCATTATGCCCTTGTTGTGGGTGGCGGCGCGGTAGGGATCAACTGCGGCAAACCGATAGGCCGCCAGCATGCCGTTAACCACATCCGCACCGAGGATTGAGGCAGGCCAGACCGCTCGCGCCCGCACCAACCGCCGATCCGCCAGATTTGACAGGATACGCAGCCCAACTGTGCCACCCGTCCAGCGTTCAATATCCGGCGCGATCTTTTCGGCCATCGTGTTGACCGCGTTCGCGCCCATCGCGTCGCGCACGTCTATGATCAGATGCAAAACCAGCATATCGTCAATCACTCGAACCTCGATCCCGCGAAAACCACCGCCAAGACCAACCAGAACCGGATCACACGCATTGCAAAGCGCGCCAATTTCGTCGGCGCGCTGATACAACACGGCACGCGCACCCACCGGATCACTTAACCCAAGCACCTGCACCTGTGCGATCATGCAGGGGTCGTCCGCAGACGTTGTTACACCGCCGCTTTTCCGACAGGCCTTCGCGCCATTGCAAACGGCCGCGATAACGCTGCTTTCCTCGGTCGCCATAGGGATAAGAACGTCCTGCCCATCGACCACCAGATTCGTGGCAATGCCCAAAGGCACCGACATCACGCCAATGACGTTTTCCGACAGGTTGTCAGCAAGATCGCCTTCGGCAGCGCTGGCCGCAGCGAATCGATCCAATTCCGCCGCAGTCAGGCTCGAGGCCTCTGCCACCGCCGCCAATCGCGCCAAGCGGTCCAAATTGTGAAATCCGGGAAGTCTGGAACCAGTCATTTTCGCGCCTTTCAAGAAACTGGGCCAAGTGGAATCCGCCACGCCAGTCAAGTCAAGTGCGCGATCCGGCAACACCTCGCGCAGTTGTTAACAAGCCCCTATTCAATTTCAATCAAGATCGCTATTTTGCGCCGCAACATCGCCCCTGAACGCGGGCACATTAAACAGACCTACGCACAGGCCATTCAAGAAAATTCGGAAAAGATAAAAAATGAGCGCATTTATTAAACTTTTGCAGGGCGCGATCCCTTTGACCCAATACCCGTATCAAGGTCAGGAGGATCCCTGCAACCTGTGTGGCAGCGCTGACAAACAAACGCTTAGCGTTTATGACCGCCGGATCAAAAAGCTGAAAACGGTGATCTGTTCAAATTGCGGTCTGATCCGAACCGACCCGATGCCAACTGAGGATGAACTGTCTGACTATTACCGCCTGTCATACCGTTTCGATTATCAACTGGCAGGGTCAAAACCACCGAAATACCACCTGAAGCGTAGCAAAGACCACGCCAAGGCCCGTTACGAACGACTGGCACCGGTTCTGAAAGACAACGCAAAACTGCTCGATTTCGGATCCGGATCGGGCGAGTTTTTGGCTGAATGCAAATCCCATGGCCATGACGTGACCGGAATTGAGCCTGGCGCGGTTTACGCAAAATTCGCAACAGATACTTACGGCGTCAAAGTCCACGCCAACACCTGGAACCAAGCCGATCTTGGCGACCAAAAGTTTGACGCCATCACCTCGTTTCACGTATTTGAACACCTGCGCGATCCGTTGGCCGCACTGACCTGGCTGGTCTCGCACCTGAATGACGACGGTATCCTTGCCCTCGCGGTGCCCAACACAGTTCCGGCAGGTCCGGGTGGGCCGAAATTGTTCGAGGTGCTGCATTTTGCACATGTCCACGGCTTCACCGATGTCACGTTGGAACGGCTGGGTCAGCTTTGCGGGCTGGAACCAATCGAATCAATTGAATTTGACGGCGCCGACATCGTCTTTCGCAAGGCCAAGACGCCAGCGAAGGATTTGAAAGGCGGGCCTGAATACGCCACGCAGTTGGCTGGCAGTTTTGATAAAACCGACATTGTCGGGCATTTCTTTAGGGGTGGCTGGATTGTCGATGGCTTTAAACGGGCCGGACGCGATATCAGGGACACCTTCAAATCAAAGTAGACGCGATCGTTCAAAATTACGCGACCCTATATGATTTTTAGCGATTTGCTGTAAAATGGCACCGGAAACAACCCGAAGTCAGAGGTTCAGATGCGAACTGCGATAAAACTTGCTCTTGTTCTGGTGATTGGCCTTAGCCTGAACGCCTGTTCCAAGTTCAAATCTTATAACGGCCCCGAAGTCACGCGGGTCGTGGTGATGAAGACCGACCGCAAAATGTATCTGCTGCATGGCAACGAGATCCTTAAAACCTTCGACGTCGAACTGGGCTTTGCGCCACAAGGGCATAAAGAAATCGAAGGCGATGGCAGAACGCCTGAGGGCAGCTATTTCATCGACCGCCACAATCCCAACTCGAACTACCATCTGAGCATTGGCATCAGTTATCCGAATGCCAATGACATCGCCAAAGCCAAAAAGATGGGGAAAAGTCCGGGTGGAAACATTTTCATCCACGGCGGCCCGAATTTAGTTCGTGACAAAAACAAAGACGATTGGACGGCTGGCTGTATATCCGTGACGAACAAAGAGGTCGAAAAGATCTATGCGATGGTCAGGGATGGCACGCAGATTGATATTCTGCCGTAATATGCCGGACACTTTCGGATTGCAGGCTCCTAATTGCGCGCAATTTATCCGAAAACCGGTACCCACTTTTCGGATTGCGCTTTAGCTGCCGAAAATCTGCGTCCACCAGATTTTACCGTTGGCCTCCTGAAACCAGCTGATCCCCATGAACTTGGCGTCCGGGCTTAAAATAACGTCCCGTGTGGCCGCTTCCTGCATCCAGGCCGCCAGCGTTTCAACGTCGCTTTCGAATGTTTCCGAAATATTCTCACCCAGCATCTGACCAGTATAGCCAGTACGCGCAACCCGGTCGATCGGGCTTGAGCCGTCCGAACCAAAATGCCAGGGGCGGTTTTGCACAGACATGTCGCGCGAATGGGTCGCGGCGGCGGCATTCAGTTCGGCAGACAATTCAACCGGCTGCAAACCACTGGCAACGCGTAAGGCATTGACCGAATCCAAAACCCGAAACTGGATTTTGCCCTTGTCCTTGCCACCAATTCTGAAAACGCTTGGCAAAGGCTTGCCATCTGGCCCCAATGTCGGCGAATTGCCTAAACAACCCGTCAGGCCAATCAGAATCACCAACAGCGCAACAATCGATCGTGTCATTTTTATCATACCATCTATCTGGAAATACCCGACCAGTCGTAACCAGTTCCGTGTCACCATTCAAACACTAGCCGGAAATTCCGCCCAATATAACGCGAGTTTGAATTGTAACTGAGGCTTTCGGGCCATATCTTATGCAAAATCCCCCTTTTTTGGAGACCCTTAAATGATAAAACGCACCCCAACCCTTCTGACGCGCCGCGCCTTCAACCGCTCGGTTGCTGCGGGCGTTGGTGCCGTTGCGACCGGGTTCTCGACCAGCGCATTCGCTCAGGATGAGATCATCGAAGAAGAAGAGGTCACCAGCACCGTTTCCCGAAACATATCCAGTTTCACTTCAAAATCCTGGGAACCGTATTTTTCGAATCGCAAAAGAGGGGCGATTCTGGTCGATACCACCTCGCGCGCGCTGCATTACTGGTCGGAAGATGGCGAAACCTACAAACTTTATCCCACCAGCGTTCCGGTTTCCAAAGAACTGACACGGCTTGGCCGAACCAAAATTGTGCGCAAGAAGGTTGGCCCGGAATGGCGGCCAACGCCGAACATGAAAATCAGGAATCCCGAATGGCCCGATTATATCGGCCCAGGCGAGGACAATCCCCTTGGAACGCACGCAATGTATCTGTCTTGGAAATTCTATCGTATCCACGGCACCAATGACACGCGCAAAATTGGCCGCAGATCGTCCAATGGTTGCATCGGACTTTATAACGAGCACGTTGCTGAGTTGTTCGAAATGGCCAAAGTGGGCACACAGGTGTTGCTAATTTAACGACATTTTACGAAACCTGTCTTGGTCTCCAGACAACAAGCATTGCATTTGGAAATCATAGCGGGTTAAAAATGATGACGAGGTACAGTCTTGGGTGCCTGCGGCTGGGTTATTACCTTTACCCGTCATGCGGCAGGCAAAATATTTGGAGGATACAATGAAATCAATCGCTCTCGCAGCAGCTCTTTCGCTCGCAGCATCGACCGCCTTCGCTGGCGCACCAGCAGCACCAATCATGGAGCCTGAAGTAATGGTAGACCATGGTTCATCTTCGTCAGGTGGCGGCGTTCTCGTTCCCCTGATCGCTCTTCTGGTGATCTGGGCAGCGCTTCGCTAAGCGAACCCTGCTTTTGCAGAATAGTTTCAGAAAGGCAGTGGTCATCCACTGCCTTTCGTCGTTTCAGGCCTCGGTTTCTTTGGCCAATAGGGCAGCCAGCCCTTCGCGGTAAGTCGGATACAGCAATCTGACCCCCAGTTTCGTTTTGATCTTGTCATTACGAACCCGTTTTGATTCGCCGTAAAAGCTGCGCGCCATCGGTGACAGCTCTGCCGTGTCAAAATCCACCGCTTCAGGCAGCGGCAGGCCCAACAATTCAGCCGCCAGCCCAATCACGTCCTGCGGCGGCGCCGCCTCATCATCGCACAGATTGTAAATCGCCCCGGGATCAGGGCGGTTGATCGACGCCAGCAATGTCTGGGCGATGTCATCCAGATGAATCCGGCTGAAGACCTGCCCTGCCTTGATAATACGCCGTGCCGTGCCTGCCCGCACTTTGGCAAACGGCCCACGACCGGGGCCGTAAATCCCGGCAAGCCGGAAGATATGCAAAGGCAACCCGCCACTTTGGGACAACTCGGTCCAACCCGCCTCCGCGGCGACGCGCCATTGACCACGCGTCGTCGTGGGTTTCAGCGGGGTAAGCTCATCCACCGGCCCGCCCTGATGATCGCCATAGACCGCCGTTGTCGACAGATACCCCAACCATTCCAGCCGATTAGATCCGGCAATATCCGCGCCAAATGCGTTCAGAACCGGATCACCCGGCGCACCCGGCGCAACCGACAACAGGATATGCGACGCTTGCGCCAAATCGCCCGCCAGATCTGCTGCGGGTCCATCCCCTGACCACAGCCGCCCCTCAACACCAATAGCCGCCATTTCGGGCAACCGCGCCTTGTCACGCGTTGTGCCGATCACCCGCCAACCTGCCGCGATCAACAGTACCGACAACGCCGAGGCGCTGTAACCGTGCCCGAATACCAATAGGGTTTTATCGTTGCTCATCATCTATTCCCTGATTTGCCCCGTCAGAGACGCCTTTCAGCCGCGACACCGCCCAAGCCGCTGCATCCTGAACCACATCATCGCCATCAGCCAGCAAAGCCGTTGCCGCGCCAATCAAACCGGCATCCCCGGAATTGCCAATGGCATACAGAACGTTGCGCACAAACCGGTTGCGCCCGATACGTTTGACCGGGGATTTTGAGAACAAGGTCCGGAACCCGGCATCATCAAGCTGCACCAGATCTGCCAGTTTCCTCGCCTGCAATTCTGCGCGTCCGTGATACCCGATCTCGGTCGCGATGGCGGCGAATTTGTTCCACGGACACACCGCCAAACAATCATCACAGCCATAAATTCGATTGCCAAGAAGGGCGCGCAGGTCTTCATCAACCGGACCGGAATGTTCGATCGTCAAATAAGAAATACACCGCCGCGCATCCAGCCGATAGGGCGCCACAAACGCATCTGTTGGGCACACATCAAGGCAGGCTTGGCACGAGCCACAATGGTCGATTTCGGGCGCGTCCCGCTGCAAGGGCAAGGTGGTGAAAATCGCCCCCAGAAAAAACCAACTGCCCAACTCGCGGCTGACCAGATTGCTGTGCTTGCCCTGCCAACCAAGCCCCGCCGCCTGTCCAAGCGGTTTTTCCATCACCGGGGCGGTGTCGACAAATACCTTAATCTCGGCCCCGGCGTTTTGCTCAACCAGCCAGCGGCCCACCCGTTTCAGGCGCTTTTTCAACAGATCATGGTAATCTTTATTTTGGGCGTAAACCGATATCGCCCCGCGGTCCGACTGTTGCAAAACCGCCAGCGGATCGTGATCCGGCCCATAGCTTTCCGCCAACATCACGACGGAACGCGCCTCGGGCCACAACGCCGTCGGATCACCCCGCCAAGCCATTCGCTGTTCCATCCAGCCCATCTGACCGTGATGCCCGGCATCCACATATGCCTGCAACCGCTGAGCCGCTTTAGGGATATCCTCAGGCCCGCAAACCCGCACCGCGCTAAACCCTTCGCTTAGGGCCTTTTCCTTAAGGGACGCCGTTAAGGCCGTCAAAAATCAAGGTCCGCGTAATGGTCGGGCTGCGGAAAACCCGGTATGTTATCCGCCAACAACGACCGGAATGCGGGTCGCGATTTTATCGTTGCGTACCAGTCTTTTACCAGTGCCGAGCGGTCCCAGTCTACGTCGCGGATATAGTCAAGACAAGACAGTTGTGCTGCGGCTGAAAAATCCGCCAACGTCAGACGATCACCAGCCAACCAACGCCGCTGTTCCAACAGCCAAGTCAGATAATCGAGATGAAATTTGATGTTTTTAGAGCCCGCTTTGACGTTCTTGCTGTCAGGATAACCCGATTGCGAGATCTTTTTGTTCACCCGTTCATAAAGCAGATTGGCCGTCACTTCGCGGTGGAACTTGTCGTCAAACCACGAATTCAGCCGCCTGACCTCGGCCCGCTCGGCAGGGGCGACTGGCATCAGCGCGGGTTCGGGATGCACCTCTTCCAGATATTCACAGATCGCCGTGCTTTCGGATAACACCAGACCATCAGCCCGCAACACAGGCACCATGCCAGCCGGGTTCATCAGGGTGAAATCTTTGCGTTTTTCCCAATAACGCTCTTCCACAAGTTCAACCTCGATCTTCTTTTCAGCCAGAACAAGGCGCACCTTGCGGCAAAAAGGGGATAGGGGGATATGGTACAAACGGTGCATGTCAAATCTGCCGGTTATTCGCGCTTAACGCCTGTTTGCCTGTTCGCCGGGGTCATTTCAACCGCTGAAACAATCATCCCGGCCATCCGCCTCAATCGTTTGCGCGCCCCGAATGATAGCGCGCGCGCGTTTGCGTGTGCTGCCGGAAGGATTTACCGCCGAACGCTTTTTGGGATTGGGCAAAACTGCCGCCAGACGTGCCGCCTGATGCAGAGTCAGATCCCCGGCTTTAACACCGAAATAATGCGGCCCGGCAGCGCCAGCGCCAAACACGCCTTCGTCAAATTCAGCGACGTTGATGTAAACCTCGACAATGCGCCGTTTGGACCAGAACAATTCGATCATCAGTGTCGTTTCGGCCTCTAGCACCTTGCGAATCCACGACCGTGCTGGCCACAAAAACACGTTTTTCGCCACTTGCTGTGACAAGGTCGAAGCCCCGCGCAACCGGCCCGAGCCACTGGTCACCACCGAACGGATCGCTGCCAGATCAAACCCCCAATGCTGACAGAAATTCGCGTCTTCTGCAGCCACAACGGCCCGTCCCATATGGCCCGAGAAATCCTCGATCGCGACCCAGTCCTGTTTCACACCGCCCAGTCGGCGGCTTTCACTTTGCATGTAGAAATTTGTCGGCGGGTTCACAAAGGCCAGCACAAAAACCAAGAGCGCCTGAATCCCAAGCAGGCCCCAGAATATCCGTGCCGCCACGCGCACAACCAGACGGAGCTGCGTTCGTACGAACCCCGGTTTGGGCGATTTGCGCGACTTGCGCGCCCTGCCTGACTGTTTCTTTTTCTTCACTGCCACGCCCTATCTATAGGTGGCCCAGCAATATTATGAAAGTCATCAGAAGCACCCGGCGCGCCATCCCGACAAATGCGCCCCAAATCCGGATCTACGCGCTTAGGCTGACGTCCTTTTCGTCGGATAAGGGATGCGCCAGATTTGCCAGCATTTCTTTCGGGCAAATCTGTAGGAATTTGGTCTTTTCCTCGTCCCAATGTTGCAGAATATCCCGCGCACGAACTGAGCGGGTTTCGTGCTGATGTTGGGTGATCAGGGCCTTCAGCTCTGCCTCCCAATGGGGCGAGGTGACCGGACAAGTGACCAACGATTCCTTGTTGATATAATCCGAAACTTCGCTGTCCGGATCATAGATATAGGCCATACCGCCCGTCATACCTGCGCCGAAATTTGTACCAATACTGCCCAGAATAACCGCAACCCCGCCGGTCATGTATTCACAGCCGTTTGATCCACACCCTTCGACCACAACGCGAGCACCGGAATTTCGAACGGCGAACCGCTCGCCCGCGCGGCCATTGGCAAACAGCATGCCATCGGTCGCGCCGTAAAGAACCGTGTTGCCGATTATCGTGTTGTCTGCCGCAACCAGCGGTGAAACCAGTGGCGGACGCACGACAATCACACCGCCTGACAGACCTTTGCCGACATAATCGTTAGCGTCGCCTGACACCTCCAGCTTGAGGCCCGGCGCTGCAAAGGCGCCAAGTGACTGTCCGGCGGACCCTGTCAATTTGACGGTCAGGTGGTCAGGTTGCAGATCATTTCGCATACCAAACCGTTTCACGATGTGGCTGGAAACCCGCGTGCCGATTGTACGATGCGTGTTTTGCACCGAATAAGACAACTGCATCTTTTCGCCATCCTTAAAGAACGGCTCAGCGTCGCGTACGATTTCTGCGTCCAAAGTGTCGGGCACATCCTGGCGCGGTTTGCCAAGGTTGTATTTGATCGAATGATCCTCATCGACCGTGATCAGCATCGGGTTCAGATCAAGATCATCCAGATGCGCCGAGCCGCGCGAGACCTGGCTGAGCAGATCGGCACGGCCGATAACCTCGTCCAACGACCGCGCCCCGATCGAGGCCAGAATTTCCCGCACTTCCTGAGCGTAAAACGTGATCAGGTTGACCACTTTATCCGCCGTCCCGGTAAACTTCTTGCGCAGGCGTTCGTCCTGAACACACACCCCGACAGGACAGGTGTTACTTTGACATTGGCGCACCATGATGCAGCCCATCGCGATCAGTGCGGCGGTGCCGATGCCGAACTCTTCGGCCCCCATCATGGCCGCCATCACGATGTCGCGCCCGGTCCTTAAGCCGCCATCCGTGCGCAGCGTCACACGGTCGCGCAGGTTGTTCATCGCCAGAACCTGATGCGCCTCGGTCAGGCCCATTTCCCACGGTAGGCCGGCATATTTGATGCTGGTTGCAGGGCTGGCCCCGGTGCCGCCATTATGCCCGGAAATCAGGATAACATCCGCCTTGGCCTTAGCCACACCAGCCGCAATCGTGCCGACGCCGCTGCTGGCCACAAGTTTCACCGTTACCTTAGCTTTAGGGTTTATCTGCTTAAGATCATAGATTAATTGCGCCAAGTCTTCGATCGAATAGATGTCGTGATGCGGCGGCGGGCTGATCAGAGTCACCCCTTTGGTCGAATGACGCAGCCGCGCAATCAGTTCGGTCACTTTGATGCCCGGCAACTGGCCACCCTCGCCGGGCTTGGCCCCTTGCGCGACTTTAATTTCCAGCTCTTCACAATGGTTCAGGTACTCCGCCGTGACGCCAAAGCGGCCACTTGCCACCTGTTTGATCTTGGCACTTGGGTTATCGCCATTCGGTTCCGGCACGAAATGGGCTGGATCTTCGCCGCCTTCGCCGCTGTCAGACTTTGCCCCGATCCGGTTCATCGCCACATTCAGGGTTTTATGCGCCTCAGGGCTAAGCGCGCCCAGCGACATGCCCGGCGTGACGAACCGTTTGCGGATCGACGTGATGCTTTCGACCTCTTCCAGCGGAACCGGGCTGGCCTTTGGTTGAAAGTCCAGCAAATCGCGCAGATGGATCGGTGGATTTGACTGCATCTTGGCCGAATACTGCTTCCACAGATCAAACGACGCCTGATCGCAGGCGGACTGCAAAAGATGCATATTGCCCGCTTGCCATGCGTGGCTTTCACCAGAACGCCGCGCCTTGTAAAACCCACCAATTGGCAGAACGTCCGAACCGCCCAGCCAGCCGTGCGCGTGAACTTTTGAAATCTTGCGCTGGATACCCGATACACCGATGCCGGAAATCCGGCTTGGCATTCCCGGGAAATATTCCGCAACCAGCGACCGGCTTAAGCCGACGGCCTCAAAATTGAGGCCACCCCGATAGGACGAAATCACCGATATGCCCATTTTCGACATGATTTTCAGCAGACCCTGATTGACCGCTTCGCCGTAACGGCCAACGACCGCGTTCAATGGCCCGTCAAGCAAGCCGCGTTCGACCCGGTCAGCCAATGAATCCTGCGCCAGATAGGCGTTAACGGTTGTCGCCCCGGCACCGATCAGAACCGCAAAGTAATGCGGGTCAACACATTCCGCCGACCTGACATTCAGCGAACAAAACGTCCGCAAGCCCTTGCGGGTTAGCCATGAATGCACCGCCGAAGTCGCCAAAATCATTGGCATCGGCACACGATCCTGTCCCTGATAATGATCTGTCAGGATCAAATGCATAGCCCCGGCACGAACCGCATCTTCAGCCTCGGCGCGCAGTTTTTCCAGCGCCAGACCCAGCGCACCCTGCCCACCTTCACGCGCAAAGGAACAGTCGATTTCCTCGACCGTGTCACCAAAATGTTTGACCATTTCACCAAATTTGGCGTTCGACACAAAAGGGCTGTCGAGCAACAGAATTTCCGTCTGCTCATTGCTTTCGTCCAGCACATTGCGCAGATTGCCAAACCGGGTTTTCAGGCTCATCACCCGATGCTCGCGCAGGCTGTCAATCGGTGGGTTGGTCACCTGGCTAAAGTTTTGCCGGAAGAAATGGCTAAGTGGGCGGTACATGTCCGACAGCACAGCCGAGGGTGTGTCGTCGCCCATCGAAGCAAGGGTTTCTTTGCCATCTTCCGCCATCGGGTGCAGGATTTGTTCCAGTTCCTCAATCGTATATCCCGCCGCGATCTGGCGTGTGCGCAGGTCGGCACCGGTGAACAAAGGCTTTTCCGTAACGCCGCTGGTTTCAGTCTCAAGATCCAGAATAGAGCCGACCCAATCACCAAATGGCCGCGCCGCCGCCAGTTCATCCTTGATTTCAGTGTCGTGCAACAGACGCCCGTCTTCCATGTCAACGGCGATCATCTGGCCCGGACCCAGTGCGCCCTTTTCAATGACTTTCACCTCGTCCGTTGGCACCATACCGGTTTCAGAACCTGCGATCACCAATCCGTCGCCGGTAACCACATACCGCATTGGCCGCAATCCATTACGGTCAAGCCCGGCGCAAACCCAACGCCCATCGGTCATCGCCAGCGCCGCCGGGCCGTCCCATGGTTCCATCACAGAGTTGCAATAGGCATACATGTCCTGCCACGCCTTTGGCATTTCAACGATCGAATTTGACCAGCTTTCCGGCACCATCATGGTTTTCGCCATCGGCGCGTTGCGTCCGGCACGCACCATCACCTCGAACACTGCATCAAGGGCGGCGCTGTCGCTGGACCCCTGTGCTACGATGGGTTTGATGTCTTCAGCGTGGTCACCAAATGTCCGGCTGGCCATGCGAATTTCATGCGACCGCATCCAGTTGAGGTTGCCCTTTAGCGTGTTTATCTCGCCATTATGGGCCAGCATCCGAAATGGCTGGGCCAGCCACCACTGTGGAAATGTGTTGGTTGAATAGCGCTGGTGATAAATCGCAAAGGCGCTTTCAAATCCCGGGTCCATCAGATCAGGATAAAACACGGCCACTTGTTCCGCCAACATCATGCCTTTGTAGATGATCGACCGGCAGGACAGCGAACAGATGTAAAGATCGTAAACCTGCGCTTCGGCCGCTGCTTTTTCAATCCGGCGACGGATAACATAAAGCTCGCGTTCAAAGGTTTCTTCGTCCACGCCTTTGGTGTTAGAAATCAGGATTTGTTCAATCTCGGGCCGGGTTGCATTGGCCTTTTCACCCAAACAGGTCACATCAACCGGCACATGTCGCCAACCGTATATGTGATAGCCCATGTTTAACACTTCGGATTCAACAATCGTGCGGCAGGTTTCCTGCGCGCCGAAATCCGTGCGCGGCAGGAACACCTGACCGACCGCGATCAGGCGGCTGCTGTCCGGGTGATGACCGGTGCGTTTAATCTGGTTGTAAAAGAACTTGATCGGAATTTGAACGTGGATACCCGCGCCGTCGCCGGTTTTGCCATCGGCATCCACAGCACCGCGATGCCAGACCGCCTTGAGCGCATCAATCCCATGTTCGACCACTTGTCTTGACGCTTTGCCGTCGATCGACACAACCAACCCAACCCCGCACGAAGAATGCTCGTCCTCGGCCCGGTACATGCCGTTTTGCGCCAGTTCTTCGCGCTTTTTCTGCTGCTCGACTGCCCAGTTTTCGTCGAATTTGGTCATGTCTTAGGCCTTTCCGTCCGAGGAAGTGAACATGGCAATCATGTCTGCTTCGGTCATTTGTTTTCTGCCCTCGGGCAATGCGTTCGCGCTATTCTTGTAATCAACAAAATATTCCCGGGCCAAAGTCAGGCCTTGGGTGTCATCCAGCAAACCAATGGCCACCGATGTGGAGCCTGCAAAACGACCTGCCGTCAGCCTGTACCACAGGGCCGATCCGCATTTCGTGCAATGCGCCCGTTCTGCCCAGTCTGAGCTTTTGAAAACGCTGATACTTTCGGTGCCAGAAACGACCAGATCGGCGGTGGCCACGTGTAGACCCGAAAAGGATGAGCCCGCCCATCGCTGGCACATCTTGCAATGACAGGTGCCAAATTCAGACCCGGCGTTTTTTGCCTTAAAAGAAACGGCACCGCACAGGCAATGCCCGGTTCTGTCGGTCATAGCGACACCTCAATCCCGCGGGTATTTGCAGGTTGATCAGATGGATAGATCGCCAAACCGAATTCACCCAGTAGGGTGGTAAGACGGTTGTGGTCGACGGCCTTCATTGCACCAAAAACCTCGCTCAGGATGTTTCGATCCTTCAGGAACGCGGCAACGCCATGGCCACAGCGTTCCATCTTCCAGATGACCGTATGGCCGAGGTTTTTTAACAGGTTGAGATGCTCCATATCCATAGCTTCCCGCGCCCCAAGCAAGGCAAAGGTCGGAAGCTTTCCGGTCAAATGGTTGCCAAGCGAGTCCAGGCCAGCATCAAACATAAACGGTCGGAACCTTTTCCACCGCCCGTCCGCAATGACGTCGTGGTGCATTGAATATTGCGGCGAAAACCCGATAGCGACCGATGCGTTCAACCGTTCGGCAAACAGCAAGGCCCCATATCCGCCCATGCTGTTTCCAAGGGTCAACATGCTGGTCACGCCTTTTGCGGTCGCAACGCGCAAAACCTGTTCAACAATTTGGCCGGGCAGGTCGGGATGCGAATACCAACTGCACTGCTTGTCCGTCACAAAAACCACATGGTTTTCGCGATGTTGCGACCCGATTCCGATGAATTCCTCGTCCTGAATTTTACCCAATTGCTGTTTGATACCCGTGAACGCCACGACCATGCCATCACCGTCACCCGGCAGATAGCTGATCCGCAGATGGTCCGTTTCAAACAGGGTTTCAATTGGTGTGATGGTCGTCACGGCTTTCTTTCAGTGCGTTGGTTTTGGGCCTATTCGGCAGCGATGGTTGCGCGGTTGTTCAGGTCCGTCAGAATGCTGTCAGCAGCGCCTCGCCCATCGGCAATCGCCCATACAACAAGAGATGCGCCACGAACGATGTCGCCCACGGCATAAACCCCGTCCATTGGCGTTTTGTGCGTCTGGAAATCCGCCGAAACGGTGCCCCAGCGGGTCACTGCCAAGTCGGGCTGGTTCCACAGCGTCGGCAGATCCTCAGGCTCAAAACCCAATGCCTTGATCACAAGATCGGCCTTTTCAGTGTAATCTGCATCCGCGATCTCTTCCGGCGATTGGCGGCCACTTGCGTCAGGCGCGCCAAGCCGCATCTTTGCGACCTTGACCCCGGTGACATTTGTTTCGCCGACAAACCCCTTTGGCGCAGCCAGCCAGACAAATTCGACCCCTTCTTCTTCCGCGTTGGCGGTTTCACGTACGGAACCCGGCATGTTCGCACGATCCCGGCGATACAGACATTTGACCGAGGTCGCGCCCTGCCGCACAGCCGTACGAACGCAGTCCATCGCCGTGTCGCCACCGCCGATCACCACCACATTTTTACCCTCGGCAGACAGTTCGCCGTTTTCGATTTCCGGTACTTTATCGCCAAAATTCAACCGGTTAGATGCTGTCAGGTAATTAAGTGCCGTGACAATGCCATCCAACCCGGCGCCCGGCCCGCCAAGATCGCGGGATTTGTAAACGCCGGTCGCAATCAATACCGCGTCGTGCTTGGCCTGCAGGTCGGCAAATCCGATGTCCTGACCGACATTGCAATTCAGCACAAAATTCGCACCGCCATCTTCCAATTGTTTGATCCGACGCATCACCACGTCTTTTTCCAACTTGAAACCTGGAATACCGTAGGTCAGCAAGCCGCCCGCGCGATCCCAGCGATCATAGATCGTCACCTGAACCCCTGCGCGGCGCAGCACGTCAGCAGCGGCCAAACCACCGGGACCAGCGCCGATGATGCCAACGCTTTCGTTGCGTTCCGCAAAAGGAGCAATCGGTTTGACCCAGCCGTTTTCCCACGCGCTGTCAGTAATATATTTTTCAATCGACCCGATGGTAACTGTCCCATGGCCAGATTGTTCGATCACGCAATTGCCTTCGCACAGACGATCTTGCGGGCAAATGCGACCGCAAATTTCAGGGAACGTATTGGTTGCCTGACTAAGCTCATAAGCCTCTTGCAGCCGGTTTTCAGCCGTCAGCCGCAGCCAGTCCGGAATGTTGTTGTGCAGCGGACAATGCGTTTGGCAATAGGGCACGCCGCATTGCGAACAGCGGCTGGCCTGCTCCTTCGCTTTGGCGTCGGCGAATTCAGCATAGATCTCTTTATAGTCGTGTCCGCGTTTCTCTGCGTCCCTTTTGGGCGGCATGTCGCGCGACAAATCCAAGAACTTCAACATTTTCTGCACGGCCATAGTTTTCTTCCAGACTTTCCAAACGAAATGTCTTTTTATCGGGTGTTGGCTGTAAGTTAAAGTAAGCAATGCTGACCTTTATTGTGATATCTCGTCGCGGACGATGGAAATTGCGTTGATTTTTCCCAAAAATAGTAAACAAACGATACCTATTTAAAGGAATTCACAATTCACCGCACCGGACTTAGGGTCGCCTCAACGAATCAACCGAGCAACCGAATGAGCATTTTTCACCTTTTCCTGTTGGCCGTCATTCAGGGCGTGACCGAGTTCCTGCCGGTTTCATCCTCGGGCCATCTGATCCTGTTGCCGGGTTTGACCGGGCTTGACGATCAGGGGCAGGTTCTGGATGTGGCGGTTCACATTGGCACACTTGCGGCTGTGATCCTTTATTTCCGGGTTGATGCGTTCAAAGCCTTCACCGGGCTTGGCCACCTTGCGACCGGCCGCGTCCGAACCCCTGCTGCACGACTAGCCACTTTGATGATTATTGCCACAATTCCGGTTATTATCTTGGGTGTAATCCTGAAACTTACCGGCCTGTCAGAGGCAATGCGCTCCATCACTGTGATCGGGTGGACCATGCTGGGTTTTGGTCTGGTGCTGTACTGGGTCGATCAAAAAGGCAGCAACCACAAAACCGACGCCGACTGGTCGACCAAAGATGCAATTATCATGGGTCTTTGGCAGGCGCTGGCGCTGATCCCCGGAACGTCCCGATCCGGTGCGACAATCTCCGCCGCCAGATCGCTGGGCTATAACCGCCAAGACGGGGCAAAAATCGCCATGCTTTTGTCGATCCCGGCGATTATGGCATCAGGCGCCTATCTGGGGTTGGAAGTTATCGCGACCGCCGACATAGACGCCGCCAAGGACGGGGCGATTGCCGCGATCATGTCCTTTTTTGCGGCATTGCTGGCACTGTCGCTGATGATGAGGCTGCTAAAATCCACCAGCTTTACACCCTACGTCATCTACCGCGTCATATTGGGCATTACGCTTCTGGTAATCGCGTATAGCTAAGATTTGGTTCAGTTTGTGGGCAAATTGTCAGCGGAATCCTTGATCGCGGTATATTGCCCGCTGGCACGGTGACAATACAGATAGCTTTCCAACACAGCCTCCATCGGGGTGGGCACAATCCCCAGATCGCTTAGCTTTTGCGCGTCTTCCGACACGATGCTGTCATGGGCCAGTAACTTGACCTGATCGCGCGTCAGAATGGTGTTGTTAATCAGACGACCCGTGGCGATTGAACCCATGTCAAGAAACCACGCATTAATCCGGGCCAGCGCAAAAGGAATATCCACAAGCGCTCGTTTGCGGCGAACCACCCGCAACATGCCACGCATAAGATTGCGAAAACTGCGCGCAACCGGCCCGCCGATTTCATAAACACCCGGTGCGGCCTGACCCTTAGCGCCCATAACGGCAGCTTTGGCCACATCGTCCACATAGACCGGCTGAAACATGGTTTCGGCCCCAACCAGCGGCAGGACCATCGTGTATTTGGCCAAACTGGCGAAGCGGTTGAAAAATTCGTCTTCCGCACCAAAGATCACCGACGGCTGTAGGATCATTGCATTGGGGAATGCGGCCAGCACAGCCTCTTCACCTGCGGCCTTAGAGCGGGCATAGGCGCTTTCGCCGCTCGCATCCGCACCGAGGGCTGACATATGCACAAAATTCCCGACGCCCTGCTCGGCAGCCAAACGCGCGATACGGCCAGCTGCATCAACATGAACGGCGTCGAACTTTTGACGCCCGGTTTCCCGCAAAATGCCCACACAATTCACCACTGCGTCAGCACCCGAGATTGCAGCCCTTGTCGAGGCCTCGTCGCGGACATTGGCAAGAATTGGTTCGACCTGACCCACAACACCATAGGTGCGCACGAACATGGCCTCGTTAGGACGACGAACCGCCACACGAACCCGCCAACCATCACGCGCCAACCGCCGCACGATGTAACGCCCGACAAAGCCAGAGCCACCAAATACGGTTGCGATTTTGGGTATGCTGGGCATGATGCTCTCCTGACGTGGTGGCTTTGTTATTCCATAATCCCATGTGCGCGTGGGAACAAGTTTCAATTATCACACATTAGACGTCGACTTGCCGTTGACACCACCCGGAACCAAGGATAAATCGCCTTTCACGAACGACACCTGCCCAGGTGGCGGAATTGGTAGACGCGCTAGCTTCAGGTGCTAGTATTCGAAAGGATGTGGAGGTTCGAGTCCTCTCCTGGGCACCAAATCCCCAATCAGAGAACGGAACCCCGCCCCTAGGGCATTGTTTCTATTGGTTATATTTTGATCTTGCTGGATCGGTATTTTGCCGGTTCTGGACAATTCCAGAGGATCAGGATGAGCCATGTGGGGATTGCACCTAAAGCAAAAAGGGCGTTGGTGGCATTATTACAGCGCCGTTCCGCGTGAGTTTTTCGATGTTGAACATCGTAAGCTAATCAGCTTCTCCCTGAAAACAGGGGACTTCACTGAAGCTAAACTAAAAGCTGCGCAAATCTCGCAGAAACTGGAAGTGGATTGGCGTGAAGCTAAGGCGCGTGGTGAGTCGCTTCGCTCCCAGGACGCATCAGGACTGTATCTGGCTGCGGTGGAAATCCAGAGGCAGGCCGGGCTTGTGCCTGCCACGGCAGCGAGCTTTAGCGATACCCAACTTTTGGAGCGTCCGCGCTTGTTGCTTGAAGGCCAATACTCAGTGCCCATTGTTGGGCTGCTGGAATGCCCAGAGCCACCCTGACCCTCTTGGAAAATGGCAACATTTGAACAATATCGTATTGGAGACGTGCTCGACTGTTTTGCTAACACTTGAAGGCAAACAAAGCCGAGAACCTGACGCCTAGCAAATACGAGGCAGTTGTTCCCCGGCCATCCAGTCAACCATACGGGTTCCGCCAAGGCCGGTTTTCATTCGCACAAAGCAACGGTCGTCTTTCAGCACCCGCCCGACAATTGCAGAGGCCCGGCCTTTGGGATGCGCCTGCATCTTAGCCAGCAACGCCTCCGCGTCTTCGGGTGGACAAATCGCAATCAGCTTGCCTTCATTGGCAACATAAAGCGGATCAAGCCCCAGCAACTCACAGGCACTTTTGACCTCGGGCCTTATTGGCAGCGCGGCCTCGTCCAGTTCAACGCCCACGCCTGACTGACGCGCGATTTCATTTAGGGTCGCGCCCAGACCGCCGCGCGTCGGGTCGCGCAAAACGCGCATGCCGGGTGCTGCGGTCAGCATATCGCCGACCAAATCGCCCAAAGACTGGCTGTCCGATAGAATTTCGGTGGTAAACGACAGGTTCTCACGTTTGCTCATCACAGCGACGCCGTGATCCCCCAGCGTTCCGTTGACAAGGATCGCATCACCCGGACGCGCCCGCGTGCCGTCGATTTCGATGCCATCCGGCACCACACCGACGCCCGCGGTATTGATGAATATCCCGTCGCCCTTGCCGCGCTCGACAACCTTTGTGTCGCCACTGACGATGGTAACGCCGGCCTCTTTCGCGGCCTCGGCCATGGATTTCACGATGATTGCCAGATCGGACAGCGCAAAGCCTTCTTCTAGGATGAAACCCGCGGTCAGGTATTTCGGCACGCCACCGCCCATGGCCAGATCGTTGACAGTGCCATGCACCGCAAGCGAACCGATGTTGCCGCCAGGAAAGAAAACCGGGGAAACGACAAAGCTATCCGTGCTCATCACGATCCGACCGGGTGGCAGGGTGAACATTGCGGCATCATGTTCGCGGTTCAGCAAATCATTGCTGAGGCTTTCAAAGAACAGTTCTTCGATCAGTTGAGTCATAGCCCGACCACCAGCACCGTGGCTAAGGTCGACTTTGCCTTTAACCAGATCAATGGGGCGCGCCCCGCGCAGGGTTGTTTTGGTCATTTTGGGCTCCTATTCCGCGACTTCCCGGAACCGACCGTAGGTCCAGTGGGCAGCACAGGCGCCCTCGCTTGAAACCATGCAAGCACCAAGTGGGTTTTCAGGGGTGCAGGGATTTCCGTAAATCTTGCAATCGGTTGGCGATTTTTCACCACGCAGGATTTCACCACATGCGCAGGCTTTGTTTTCCGTCGGTGTTGGCAGATCAAGCGGGAACCGCTTTTCGGCGTCATATGCCGACAGGTGCGGCCTGATCTGCAATGCGCTGTCGGGAACCGCGCCAAGGCCCCGCCATTCAAAGGTATCACGCAGCTCAAAAACCTCGTCCGTCAAGGCCTGAGCCTTACGATTGCCTTCGGGCGTTACGGCGCGGGTGTATTCGTTTTCAACCTCGGCGCGACCTTCATTGACCTGTCTGACAAGCTGCAAAACGGCCTGCATCACATCAAGCGGTTCAAACCCGGCAATAACCACGGGTTTTGCATAGTCGCGTGTAAATTCGTGGTAAGGTTGGGTTCCGATCACAGCACTGACATGCGCGGGGCCGACGAACCCATCCAAAACAACGTTCGCCGCCTTGCCGTTTTCATGGCCGCCAAGGATCGCGCGCATCGCGGCAGGCGTTAAGACGTGGTTGCAGTGAACGCTGAAGTTCTTCAGCCCCTTTTTCTGCGCGACCTTTAGGGCCACAGCCGTCGGCGGTGTGGTGGTTTCAAAGCCGATGCCAAAAAACACAACCTCGCTGTCTGGATTTGCTTCGGCAATATTCAACGCATCGGTGACGGAATAGACCATGCGAATATCCGCGCCACGAGCACGCGCCTTGATCAGCGAGTCAAATTTCGATCCCGGCACCCGCATCAGATCGGCATAAGTACACAGGATCACATCATTTTGCGTCGCCAACGCCACGGCGGCATCGACACGACCGACAGGCAAAACGCAAACCGGGCAACCGGGGCCGTGGATCATTTCGATATTGCCCGGCAGCAAATCCTCAACCCCATAGCGTGCAATGGCGTGGGTGTGGCCGCCGCAAAATTCCATGAATTTATAAATGCGGTTTGGATCGGCCTCTGCCGTGATCGCCGCCGCCAGTGTTTTCGCCAACTTCGGGTCGCGAAATTCCTCGATATACTTCATGCCGCCTGCCCCGTTTCCGCGAATAGCTTCAGGGTGCGTTCCGCCTCTTCAGGGTCAAGTCTGGCAAGGGCGTACCCCACATGAATAATCACGTAATCGCCGGGACCGACACCATCGACCAGTTCCAACGAGACCTCTTTGATCACGCCTTCCAGTTCAACATCTGCCAGCCCATCATCACGCAGGCCAACAATTCTCGCGGGGATCGCAAGGCACATAAGGCAACTCCTTTAACTCGTTTGCTCAACATAAAGCGCGGCGGCAATGGCTTGGCCAAAGCTAAGACCCGCATCACCGGGCGACAATTGGATCGGTTTCAGCACCGTCATTCCAGCCTCTGAAAGGGCGGTTTCCAGCAATCCGGTCATCACCCGGTTCAGAAAACATCCCCCACCAAAGGCCACAATGTCCAGACTGGATTGTTCGCGGGCTTTCAGAACCCAGTCGGTCAATCCGGCGGCAATGGTGCCGTGGAACAGGTTCGCGCCGTCACGTGCGGCCATTCCCGGCAGGCGGTTCAGCAGGGGCGAAAAATCGAGGATTCCATCCTTGATTTTCCAACCACCCGGCAAAGTTTCCGGCGCGACCGCCAATGCCTCCAACGCCATCGGGGCCTGACCTTCGAATTCAGAGACGGGCAGGATATTCAGCAACCCGCAAGCGGCATCAAACAGCCGCCCACAGCTTGAGGTTTCCGGGCAGTTAACGCCCTTGTCCAGCATTTGCGCCAGCATCGCGGCATGCGGTTGGTCGGGATAGCGCGTGGCAATTTTCGACCCTTGCCCCGAAACATGCAGCGCCGCCGCTGCCATTCGCCAAGGTTCACGCGCTGCAATGTCGCCACCGGGTTGGGGCAGTAACGACAGATGACCGAGGCGCGCAAATTCCAAACCGTCGACGCGCAGCAATTCACCACCCCAAGACTGGTTATTCGGCCCAAGGCCAAACCCATCCAGCGACAGGCCCAGTACCGGGGCCTGAACGCCGTGCTCCCACGTTGTTGCCAATGTATGCGCGTGGTGATGCTGGACCGGCAGGGTCTGGCAACTAAGGGCCTCGGCCTCGACCGTTGACAGGAAGTCCGGGTGGAGGTCATGGGCGGCACAAGCAAGGGCGGGATCTTTGGCCAGCAATTCCGCCAACAGGCCATGATAATCTTCAACCGCTTCCAGCGTCAACATGTCCCCGGCCGTGCGGCTGACCTGCGCTTGATCGCCATGGATCAGACACAGACTGGCCTTAAGATACGCCCCCATACCGATCACCGTCGGCATTGGACGCGGCAACACAATAACGCCGACGATCGTATCTGGGGCAAGTGGTTGGCGTGTGGCGAGGGTTTGCATTCACTCAGCCGCAGCCGATGGCCGGGCAATCGCGGCGTTTTCGATCCAGTCATACCACGCGGTCAGACCTTCACCGGACAACGCGCTAAGTTGCAGAACCTCGATTTCCGGGTTCACGCGGCGCGCGTACTCAACGCATTTATCGACATCAAACGGCACATAGGGCAGCAGGTCGGATTTGTTCAGGATCATCAGTTTTGAGGCGCGAAACATATCCGGATACTTCAGCGGTTTGTCTTCGCCTTCGGTCACCGACAGGATCACAACCTTCGCAGCCTCGCCCAGATCGAACGCCGCTGGGCAAACAAGGTTTCCGACGTTTTCGATGAACAACACGCTGTCCTTTTCCGGGGCAAGTTGCGTGATCGCACGGGCCACCATTTCGGCGTCAAGATGGCAGCCTTTGCCGGTGTTGACCTGAACGGCACGAGCACCAGTTTCCCGGATGCGATCGGCATCAAGGCTGGTTTGCTGATCGCCCTCAATCACGGACACTTGTTTTTTTGCACCAATATCCATGGCAGTGCGCGCCAAAAGCGTCGTTTTGCCGGAACCCGGCGAGGATACAAGGTTCAGCGCCAACACCCCGGCACGGGTTAAATCGTCGCGGTTGTGCCAAGCCTGATGGTCGTTCTTTGACAAGATATCGCGTTCAATCTGCACGATACGTGTTTGGCTAAGGCCCGGCGCGTGGGTGCCGCTGATCCCGACACCGAAATCAAGATCGCCGTTTTCATGAGTGTGATGGTGGTGATGTTCGTCAGCGTGGTGGTGCCCGTGGTTATGATTGTGAGCATGGTTGTGCGGGTGCGAACCCTGTTCGCCCTCTACTTTCACATCGCCGCCGCCGCATCCGCAGGTCGTACACATATCAATCCACCTCCATCTCTTTTACGCGCATATCTTCGCCGCCCGTCACTTGCAGCTTGAACCCATTGCATAACGGGCAAGCCGCGATCAGCGACGCGACATGCACCTCGTGACCGCAATTGTGACACCAAGCCTTGCCCGGTGCGCGGTCGATCTGCAACGCGGCACCTTCGGCAATTGATCCTTTAACCACCGCCTCGAAACAAAATTCCATCGCGGCGGGTTCCACATGCGACAGCTCACCGATTTCCAGCCAAATCTTGACGACCTTGCTACAGGATTGCCCCTGCACGGTGTCCTCAACAATTTGTAACACACCTTCGGCGAGGGCCATTTCATGCATCCGCGATCTCCACCGAAAAGGCGACGCAGGGATCAACAGCCAGAACGTGAAGTTCAGCGGCCAGTTTCAAGGCGGCAATATCTGTTGCATCAGACCGGATAATGCCGCGTTCAATCACCCCGTCAGCGGCAAAATTCGCCTCAGTCGGGGCTTCGATTTCATAAGCGGAAACCAGACCGTCGCGGATCGTAACCTTGTGACAAAGCGCACCGCGCACGGTTTCAACAACCGCCTCGCCCGAGCCGTCTTTAATCGGGGCGACTTTAATCCCGTCGTCCGGTTCCAGCTTTGCCGTAAGGGCCACAATCGCCGCTGAGATTTCGCGCAATTCGCACAATCCCGCTTCCAGCCGTGCGGCCAGCCCACTGCCCCATTTCTGACGTAACGGGCTGATGACCGGGTGATCCCAATTGCGCATAAGCGCACCCTGTTCCAGCGGATCACTCAGCGAAAGCGCGCCAAAACCCTGCATGGACCTGTCAGACAATGCTTGGCGCAAGCGGCTGGCCAAGCCGTTTTCAACGAATATTCCGGCGACCTCGTTCAACAAGGAATCCAGCATTTCCACTGTCTGTTTTGAGGCCGCAGAGACCGAACAACCGCCAACCCTTTTCCAGTTTGATCCGCCAAGAATATCGGCCTGCAACGCGCCTTCAACCGCAAGACAGGCGCGCACGATGCCGGGTTCAGCTGGCAATTCCAGAACCCCTGGCCAATGCAGACACAACCGCAACGACGTCTGGGTCAACATTTCCGCCAACCTCAGAATATCGCGCGCGGTGTTTTGCGTCTGAGGCAGGTCAATAGCGCAGGCATCTTCCTGCGCTTGCAACGCAGCGATCGTCTGGGCGCGCCCACATAGGGCGTAGACCGTGCCGATTTGGTTTACGACCTCTTCCGGCGAATGTCCGATAAACATTCGCGCGGTGTCAGTCGGGCGGGTTGAAATACAGTCCACCCCGCCGACCCTGTCACCGGACACAGTCAGGCGCACGCGGATGGTTCCGCCAAAATCTACTGACTTTCCAGTCATCACGCCCTCTTAAATCCGCGATTGCCCAAGGATATTGGCAGCTTGCAACCTAGCTGACTTTGATCTCCATCATTTCCTTGCCGTCTTCGCCAACCATGTGTACCGCGCAGGCAATACAGGGATCGAAACTGTGGATCGTGCGCAGGATTTCCAGCGGCTGTTCCGGGTTGGCAAGGGTATGGCCCTTTAGCGCCGCCTCGTATGGTCCTGCCACACCGTTTGCATCGCGCGGCCCGGCGTTCCATGTGGTCGGAACGACCGCCTGATAATTGGCGATTTTCTGGTCCTCAATGACGATCCAATGGCCTAACGCACCGCGCGGAGCCTCCATATAACCAGCACCTTGGGCCTTTTTCGGCCAGGTCCGGGGATCCCATTTCTCGCTGTTATGAGTCTTCAGATCACCCGCCGCAATATTGGCCACAAGGTCGTTGTACCAACCACGCATGAAATCAAGGTAGATCTTGGTTTCCAGCGTTCGTGCCGCCGTCCGGCCAAGGGTCGAAAATAGCGCCGTCACTGGTACATCCAGCGTTTTCAGCGTGTAATCCACCAGTTCCGTGGCATGGTCATTGCCCGACGCATACATCATCAGCATGCGGCTAAGCGGACCAACCTCCATCGGTTTGCCTTTCCAGCGCGGTGATTTCAGCCACGAATAGCCCTTATCGACATTAAGCTGGTCATAGGGCGGGTTCGGGCCGGTAAAGTTGAACTCGGTCTCGCCATCATAGGGATGCAGGCCTTTGCCCTCGCCGCCCTCGTATTTGTACCACGAGTGATCGACAAATTCCTGAATCTGGCTTTCCTCATGCAGGTCAATCTCGTGAATTGTCGAAATATCACGGTCAAGAATGACCCCGCGCGGCACTTTAAAGGTGGACGGATCATCCGTATCACCCGTTGGGAAATCCCCGAAAGTCAGGAAATTCCCGACGCCTTCACCGATGGCGCCCCAGTCTTTATAGAACCCGGCAATGGCCAAAGTGTCCGGCACATAGGCGAGGTTCACAAAGTCTTCCATTTTGTCGATGACTTCGGAAATCTTGGCCAGTGTCGACATGTTGATCGCGCTGTCGCTGTTCGGATCAAGCGGGCTGGCCACGCCACCGACAAGAAAGTTCGGGTGCGGGTTCTTACCACCAAAGATCGTGTGCAACTGCACAACATCCCGCTGCCATTCCAGCGCATCAAGGTAATGCGCCACGGCCATCAGATTTGCCTCAGCCGGCAGCTTGTAAGCCGAATGCCCCCAATAGCCGTTGGCAAAGATGCCAAGCTGGCCTTGTTCGACAAAGGTTTTCAGCTTTTTCTTTACGTCCGCGAAATAGCCGGGCGAGGATTTCGGATAATTGCTGATCGACTGCGCCAGTTCTGATGTGGCCTTGGGATCAGCATCAAGGGCTGAAACCACGTCCACCCAGTCAAGCGCATGCAGATGATAAAAGTGCATCACATGGTCATGCACATATTGCGCCGCAATCATCAGGTTGCGGATCAACTGCGCGTTCTGTGGGATTTTGATGTCGAGCGCGTTTTCAACGGCGCGAACCGACGCGATCCCGTGGACCAGCGTGCAAACCCCGCAAATCCGCTGAGCAAATGCCCAAGCATCGCGGGGATCACGGCCACGCAGGATGATTTCAATGCCGCGCACCATGGTGCCGGACGAATACGCCTCGGCGATGGTGTTGCCTTCCATTTGTGCTTCGACGCGCAAGTGGCCTTCGATGCGGGTGATCGGGTCTACGACCAGTCTCTTGTTCATTTCTCCGGTCCCTTTCTTATTCGTCGTCAAGATATTCGGCGACCAATTCGGTCAGGCCTGCAACCTCGATTTCCATGTTATGCTCTTCGAGCTGCTCTTCCAGCGTGTGATGGCAATAGGCGCACATCGTCACGATCTTGTCTGGGTTCACCTTCTCGAACTGGCGTTTCTTGCGGTTGAAAGCTTTGAAACGCAGGTCTGCAGCGCGCTCATTCGCCCCGACACCACCACCGCCCGAGCAGCACCAGTTCATCGTTCCGGCATCGTCGGTTTCAACAAAGTTTCCGGCAACCATGTTCATCAGGTTGCGCGGTTCCTGATTGATGCCGCCGCGACGGTTGATCTGGCAGGGGTCGTGGAACGTCAGCTTGCCCATATCCTTGCCTTTGGTCGTAAGCTTACCCTCGGCCCGAAGGCGGTCCAGCAGTTCGATGATATGGATCACCTCAAAATCGTACGCCCGGCCAATCAGGTTCGGACCCTCCCAGCGCAGCGCCTGATAAGCGTGGCCGCATTCCGGGCTGATCACACCTTTGACGCCCAGCTTTTCAGCCGCTTCAACGACTTTCGTCACCAGCGTTCGGGCAACGTCGCGGTTGCCCAACTGAATGCCGACATTGGTCGCCTCAAAACCATCGTTTGAAATCGTCCAGGTGATGCCTGCTTTCTTGAATATCCGCGACATGGCCGCCAGAACATCCGGGAATTCCGCAATTTCCTGGGCAGACAGCAGAACCATATAATCGGCCCCCGACTTGTCCATTTCAATTGGAATACCGGTTGCTTTTTCAGCGTGTTTGATCTGTGCATGCAACGCGGGATGCAATTCACCCATCGGGCTGCCGTAATCAGCGTGCCGTCCAGCAGCACCAACCAGTTCGATCGGCGCGTGGCCTGACGCGCTCATCCCTTCGCGCATTTTGCGGATCATCATCGTCAGATCATTGCCCACCGGGCAAACCATCGAACAACGCCCGCACATGGTGCAACTGTCATAGACCAGTTCTTCCCATTCTTTCAGATCATCCTCGGTGATCGAGGGCATCAACCCAAACATGCTCGCGACCCGCCCGAACAGCGTATATTCCTTTTTCCACAGCCGCCGTAGCAGATCGAGTTTGTGGATCGGCGTGTATTTCGGGTCTTCGGTTTCGCGGTAAAATATGCAGGCTTCGGCACACAGACCGCAGCTTACGCAGCTTGAGAAAAAGCTGGCGACGGGTGCATCAATCTGTTCACGCAGGGCATTGAGGCCCCTTTCAAGTGTCGCGCTCATGATTCAGCTCCTTTCCGGCCTTGGATTGAGCCGTTGTAGTATCGGGCCATCACGAATGTGAAAGCATGCATCAGCTTGGTGAAGGGAAAGGCGATCATCAGCAGTTCGACTGACAGAATATGCAACGCCAGCATGAAAACCGGATCACCGAACAGCTTGTTCACGGCGATATAGCCAGTCACCATCGGTAGGATACTCAGCACCCAAACCAGATAATCGTCAAAGGTCGACAGTGCCCTGCGCACCGGATCAGTCAGGCGGGTATACATCAGTGCGATCATTGCCAGCACTGCCAGCGCCACAGCGCTTTCGATGATTACCCGGCCAAAAGCGGGCCATTGAAAGCTGATGGCCTCCGGCCACCATTGGCTGAAGCCAAGCAATTCATCCAGAAACACGATATGCGCGCCGAAAAAGAAGAAGGCGATAAAAAAGCCGAGGTGGAAGATATAGCCGCCGATATAGGTGATCGGGGCGTAATGCACCAAACCCTTGCGCGGGATAGAGCGGGAAAAGATTGTTTTGATCCCCTGCGCAACCCCGTTGCCCTTGGCTGGTGCCAGGTCTTTCTTGCGGCCAAGAACAATGATCTCGACAATTCTAAGGACGATACCCGCTGCAAAGATAATCAGGGCGATGTCAAATCCCGGTCCACGCGCCCACATCAATAGGTCAAAATTCGGATTGTTCATGACTTTTTCTCCAGATCGTGCGCATCGACATTTTCATGTGCGGCAGCGGCTTTGGCTTTGCCCGCACGCGCCAGCACAGCACCCGCTGCACCCGCGACAGCACCTGCACCAACAGCGGCGAGGCCCAGCTTGCGATAATCCCCGGCAGGAACCGACAGGGGTTTGTAGAACCCGCCGTTATCCCAGAAATCCGGTTCCGTGCAGCCAAGACAGGGATGCCCGGCCTCGATCGGAAAGCTTGTGCCGTTATTCCATTTCAAAGTGGCGCAAACGCTTTTGGTCGTCGGGCCTTTGCAGCCAAGCTTGTAAAGGCACCAACCTTCGCGCGCGCCCTCGTCGTCAAAGCCTTCGGCGAACATGCCTTTGTCATAGAATGGCCTGCGGTAGCAGCGGTCGTGAATGGTCTCGCCGTAGAATGCTTTCGGTCGGCCAAGCTCGTCCAGTTCAGGCACGCCAAAGGTCAGAAAATGCGCCAGAACGCCTGTCATAACCACCGGAATTGGCGGGCAGCCCGGGACGTTGATGATAGGCTTGTCCTTGATGATCTCGCTGACGGCGACCGCCCCGGTGGGGTTCGGATTGGCGTGCGGGATGCCGCCGAATGCAGCACAGGTGCCAACACTGACAATCGCGGCAGCGCCTGCGGCTGTGTCTTTCAGCATTTGCAGATTGGAAATCCCGGCGATGCAGGAAAACCCTTCGTTCTTGATCGGGATCGACCCGTCAACCACCAGAACATATTTGCCCCAGTTGTCCTTCATTGCTTTTTCACGCGCCGCTTCTGCCTGATGGCCCGAGGCCGCTTGCAGCGTGTGGTGATAATCCAGCGAAACCGCGTTGAAAATCAGGTCTTCAATCGTCGGAGCGTGCGATCGGGTGATGGATTCCGTACACCCGGTGCATTCCTGAAACGACAGCCAGATCACCGATGGTCGCGGTGCATTTTCAAGCGCGTGCGCCACACGAGGCATCATTGCAGGTGACAGCGCCATCAAAGACGTAAGCGAGGCGCAGTATTTTAGAAACCCCCGTCGGCTTACACCATGGGCCTTCATCAGCTCCGGTAACATTGGCTTGTCTGCCATATCATCTGTCCCCTTGTTCGTTGTGCTTTTCATCTCTGGTGGCCAAGCGTTCGCTCAACGTTGCTAGACCCAATTCGGCGTCCTGACGCTGGGTTTTCAAAATCTCAGGCATAAAAGTCACCTCGATAAACCGCGATTGCGTCTCGCCCTTTTCATCGAAATGATCGACCCGCCAGACGCCGGGAACAGCGGTTTCCTGCACAAGGCTTTCGCCCAGTGTGGTCAGGGTTGCACGAACCTCGCCGTCGCCTAAAACGTCGTTCAGGATGCGTTCGTCGCCACCCGCAAAGGGGATAGCGCCAAGATCAATTGTGCTTTCAGTGCCGTGCTCTAACAGCTGCGAAAGGGCGTGGCGTATTTCACGCAAAACCGGATCCGCATTCCCTGTTCCGACAAAAGAAAGAATTTCGGCCATATGGTCGGCACCATTGGCAATAGTTTCATCTGGCGTCTTCACGACATCCCCCAACAAATCAAAAACGATATTATGAGCGAATGCTAATATAGGATCGCCGCCAGACAAATGATTTATGTCAATAAGGGGGATTGGCCGCCTACGACGTGGAAAAACCGTGTATTTTCAAGGCAATCAGCACGGATATCCGGGTGAAACTAGGCCTTCCAGCCGCGCACAAGCTCGACAATCATACGCGCAGCTTGAGGCACAGACGCCGCAACAGCATCGGTCATCGCTTCACCAACGGTCAGAATCTCGGGCTGAATGCCGATAAGGGCTCTGTCCTTTGGAACCGCTTCGCGCAAGCGCAAACCATCCATCAAATCGTCGAGGCCGATATCATGCGGATTGCGGCCACGGGTTCGCAGGAAGTGATCCATATCAGGCCCTTCAAACACCCGAATAGTACCAGGTGGACTATTCAGATAGGCAGCGTCGATCACGATCAACGCATCCGCGTCTTCCATTTCGACAAGCAGCGTTAAACCCATTGTTCCGCCATCCATCGGCTTAAGGCCAAGGTCTTTGGGCGCCGGGTTTTCCGTCAGATATTCCGCCACCCGCACGCCGACCGCTTCGTCGGTCAGCAAGGTGTTTCCGATCCCCAGAACTAATGTTACCGCATTGCTTGTATCCATTCGTGAGACCATACATAGTTAGACGATAGTGACAATAACAATGGCGTCAGAAGTTCGATGTGTCTTGCCGTACCAATGAAAATTGTAGAAATCGCAGGCGGTCGCGCCCGATGCGAAGCACTTGAGCAAGAGCGATGGGCCGACCTGTCCTTAATGTCAGAGCCACTACCGAAGGTGGGCGAATACGTGATTATCCACCTCGGTTTCGTTCAGCGCACGGTATCAGCGGCAGAAGCCCAGGAATCCTACGCCCTGTTTGGCGAAATTCTGGACGCTCTTGATTCCACCGAGGCGTAGTTCGCTGATCCCTTGGGCGGGAGGCGTGGATTGACCTTAGCCACAAAAACCGCAACAAGGCCAACCAAGGCCCCGTAGCTCAGCTGGATAGAGCGGCCCCCTCCTAAGGGGCAGGCCAGAGGTTCGAATCCTCTCGGGGTCACCAAAATCGAATTGTGCCAGTGAAATCATTGGACCGATTAAGGTTAATGGAAGCCAGTCGCCTACTACAAACCTACTCGTAACCCACATCCTCGAAATGGTAAAAAGTCTGGTCGCACAGATTAACGTTGTTAAACTTCGCGGTCTTGCCGTTTTCCTTTGTGGCGCGAAGATCATACGTACAGGTCATTTTTCCCCCGTCAATAGCATGGGCATAGAATTCACCTGCGCCCAACTTTCCCTCTGTCAACGGGATTGTCAGAAACGTGTTGGCCCCTGCCGGTGACAGCTCGACCAATTTCAGTGCGTCGTAGGAATTGTTGCCAAATTGGATTGTCAGCGAATTATCCGCCTGTCCACCGGCCCCGTTTTTGCCCTGACTCCAAAAATAGACGCCACCAGCGACTAAAACCAAGACGACAAGAACTGAAATAGCTTTCGTAAGTGAAGACATGAAATCCCCCTTCGTGGATATATATTTGATCAATGTATCAGCAGAGTATCACAGTATCGGGGATTGAGAGAGTCTAAACCATGCGCCGAAATGCGCCACCCTATTGCACGCAGATCCAGTGCCTCAGGGCGGTTTTTTTGGCCCCTCTTGGGGTCGCCATTCCCTCAACTACTTTCCGCGGGGCCAATACTCGTACAACAAAGGTCACGCATTGCCACCTGCTGTCAGGCGGCAATGCGAAAAATTCAGAATTTGGATTGGGTTGCGTTAATACCCCAGCTTTGGCCCGAGAAATTACCGCACGGACGCAGTTCCGGCATGTTGTTGTTAGGGCCGCCATTGAAGACATCAAGACACATCCCGACACCGCGAAACTGGGTGGTTAGTTTGTACCACTGACCATAGGGATGAATTTTCCAGTTTTGGCCGGAATAGTTCGCACAATCAGTCAAATGGACCTGATTGTTCTTTGGACCGCCGTTATAGACATCAAGGCATTTCTCTGGCCCGCGAAACATTGTGCTCAGCTTATAGTACCCGTTTCCGATCGGAGTGAACCGCCAGAACTGTCCGGAAACATTCTGTACCGGCTCAAGCCGGGTCATATTGTTCTTGTCACCACCATTGAAGACATCCAGCAGCATCGCGAACCCGCGGAACTGTGTTGAAAGGTTGTTGTAAACATCAGTCTTGACTGATTTCGCTGAAGCGGCTGTCACAGACAAGGCCAACGCCATCGTAAGAATGTACAAAATACGGGTCAATTCGGTTTCCTCTTTGTTTGATAGTGCGACCCCGACCGGGAGCGCATTCAGGCAGGATACATAGGTCGACGAATTTCTCCAATCTTAATATTCAGTTAGTGATATCTGTGTAAGCAACCAACGGCCCCGGCGCCCGGCCTGTGCGAAAAGCGTCGCTGGCAGTAAATGCCGACTGCCCGCTTACATGACATCCCCAGATAGCAGTTATTGCCCACGTCCTGTTCAGTCATGTATTAGGCAACGCGGTTACCCGATTGCATTGACCCACGACGGTGGTTTGTCCATGCTGCCGTTTAAAAGAGCGGAACCATGTCATCACACATCACACCAGTAACGCCCCCCACGCCTTCGTCTTACGACGCTGGCTGTTCTGGTCCTGATGATGCTTTGTTGTTGATGCATCGCGATGGTCGTCGTTGGCGTGGGGTTGGGGTTTGATGGTTACGTTTGCGGAGTATCGGAGCGGCGCGGTTCAGGCTGCGGCATTGGCGGGGCTTGTTGCTGGGCAGTTGGCGGCGGCGTTGGCGGTTAAAGGCCGTGCGACGCTGGCGGTGCCGGGGGGCACGACGCCGGGGGCGTTTTTGCGGGTTTTGGCGCAGGCGCGTATCGATTGGGCGCGGGTTTCTGTGCTGCTGACGGATGAACGGTTTGTGCCGGAAACCTCAACCCGCTCCAACACAAAGCTGTTGCGCGCAACCTTGTTGCAGGGACCAGCGGCGGCGGCCAATCTGGTACCGCTTTATAAAGAGGCCGCGCAGCCCGAAGATGTTCTGGGCGATTTAAGCGACGGCATTCGCAAGGTCCTGCCGCTTGATGTCTGCGTGCTGGGCATGGGCACGGACATGCATATCGCCAGCCTGTTTCCCGGCGCTGATCGCCTGGCTGAGGCGCTGTCGCCCGATTGCCCCGATGTGCTGTTGCCGATGCGCGCGCCCGGTGCGCCCGAACCACGCCTGACGCTGACTGCACCAGTCTTGCGCGCAACGGATCACTTGCACCTGCTGATCACAGGACCGGAAAAACGCGCCGCCTTTGAGGCCGCCGAACAGCCGGGCCCGACCCATGAAGCCCCGGTGCGGCTAATCCTGACAGCGCGCGGCAATATCATAGTGCATTACACAGAAATGGCGGATCCCGCATGAACCTCAACACCACACTCAGCCGGGTTACTGACCGGATCATCGCGCGCAGCGCGGCCACACGGGGTACTTACCTGACACGGATGCGCGCCGCTGGTTCCAAAGGTCCGGCGCGCGCCCATCTTAGTTGCTCAGGCCAAGCCCATGCTTATGCCGGGGCCGGGGTGGATCAAACCGCATTGGCGGCGCAAACTGCCGGCAACCTTGGCATCATCACCACCTATAACGACATGCTCAGCGCCCATCAGCCGTTTGAACGCTACCCCGATCTGATCAAAGCGGCCGCGCGCGAACTGGGCGGCACGGCGCAGGTTGCCGGTGGTGTGCCTGCAATGTGCGACGGCGTCACGCAGGGCGAGGCGGGGATGGAGCTGAGCCTGTTCAGCCGCGATCTGATCGCTATGGCCGCCAGCATTGCCCTTAGTCACAATACGTTTGACGCGGCGGTTTACCTTGGGGTTTGCGATAAGATCGTGCCGGGTCTGGTGATTGCGGCGCAAAGTTTTGGCCATCTGCCAGCGGTGTTCCTGCCCGCCGGGCCGATGACATCCGGTCTGTCGAATGAGGAAAAGTCGCAGGTCCGCCAAGCCTTTGCTGCGGGCGAGGCCAGCCGCGAGGAACTGATGGCCGCAGAAATGGCGGCCTATCATGGCCCCGGCACCTGCACGTTTTATGGCACGGCCAACACCAACCAAATGCTGATGGAACTGATGGGCCTGCACCTGCCCGGCGCCAGCTTTGTCAATCCAAACACCGACTTGCGCGACGCGCTGACGCTTGAGGGCGCGCGCCGAGCCCTCAGCCTCAGCGCGCTTGGCGACAGCTATAGGCCGGTTTGCGATATCCTTGATGAACGGGCCTTTGTGAACGGCATTGTTGGCCTGAACGCAACCGGCGGGTCGACCAATCTGTTGATCCACCTGATTGCCATGGCGCGCGCGGGCGGTATCTTGCTTGATTGGCAGGATTTTTCTGACATCTCTGCCGTCACGCCACTATTGGCGCGGGTTTATCCCAACGGGTTGGCGGATGTGAACGCTTTCCACGCCGCAGGTGGGCTTGGCTGTATGATCAGCAGCCTGCTGGATGCGGGGCTGTTGCATGAAGATGTGAACACCGTCGCGGGCAAGGGCCTTGGGCACTACATCACAGAGCCAAAACTGAAAGACGGTAAGCTAAGTTGGGAGTCGGGCGCGCGCGCTAGTCTTAACCAGAAAATCCTGCGCCCTGCCAGTGATCCGTTTCAGCCAACCGGCGGACTTGCCCGGCTTGCGGGCAATCTTGGTACGGCGGTGATGAAAGTCTCGGCCGTGGCCGAAGAACATCGGGTGATCGAAGCCAAAGCAGCAGTGTTTGACGATCAGGAAGCGGTCAAAGCCGCCTTTAAGGCGGGTAAGATCAACCGCGACGTGATTGTCGTCGTGCGCTTTCAGGGACCAAAGGCCAATGGCATGCCGGAACTGCATTCCCTGACCCCGGTTCTGAAACTGTTGCAAGGGCGCGGACATAAGGTGGCGCTGGTCACGGATGGGCGGATGTCAGGCGCCTCAGGTTCTGTGCCCGCGGCGATCCATGTCAGCCCCGAGGCGCTGGATGGCGGACCGATTGCCCGACTTAAAGACGGTGATCTGCTGCGTGTCGATGCGAATACCGGCACGCTGGCGATCCTGACGCCCGGCGTGCTGGATCGGCCCGCGGCGACCACCTACCTCAGCCGGAACGAGACCGGCACGGGCCGCGAGCTGTTCGCCCTGTTTCGCCGCAACGTCGGGGCCGCAGAAACCGGAGCCTCAGTGTTCGGAGACCTCACATGACCCCGGTGGTCCTGCCTGTTGGTCCTTGGTCCAGATGGGCCGATGACCGGGCCTGCCGGTCTGGACGGTCGGCGCAGCCCCAACACCGGCTTGCCTTCACCCACGCTCGCCCTCTCGCCCGGCACTCCACTCAACGACACCGGCACACAAGGCGCACCGTTCGCGCTGTTTCGGCGCAACGTCGATGTGACGCAAACTTGACCTTCGGCGTTCAGAGACAACCGATGACCCCAGTGGTCCCGTCTGTGGACCCTTGGCCCAGCAGGCCAGATGATAGGGTCGCCCCATCTCGCCCCGCTCGACGCGGCCCTTACCCCTCGACCCTCACAGCCCTGGCCACTTGCCCTTTCGCCAGATCCCGGCCTGATCGGAGACTGACATGACCCCTCAGGACGCCAGCAAACACGCCCGCGACATTTGCAGCCTCGCCCCGATTGTACCGGTGTTGATGGTGCAGGACGTGGCCCATGCCCGCCCGCTGGCCGAGGCTTTGGTGGCGGGTGGTTTGCCCGCACTGGAAGTCACCCTCAGAACCCCCGCAGCCCTTGACGTGATCCGCGAGATGGCAAGCGTTAAGGGCGGCATTGTCGGCGCTGGCACCCTGATCACACCTGCGGATGTACGCGCTGCCAAAGACGCCGGTGCTATGTTCGGTGTCTCACCCGGGGCAACAGATGAATTGCTTGCCGCCTGCGAGGCGGCAGACCTGCCGCTGTTGCCCGGCGTGGCCACGGCGACCGAGGCGATGCGCCTGTTGGCGCGCGGGTACGACATGCTGAAGTTCTTCCCGGCCGAAGCCTCAGGCGGCGCACCGGCCCTGAAGGCCATCGGCGCGCCCCTGCCACAGATCAGCTTTTGCCCCACCGGTGGTGTCAGCCCGGACAACGCCCTCAGCTATCTGTCGCTGCCCAACGTCATCTGCGCCGGTGGCAGCTGGGTCGCGCCCGAAGCCCTTGTCAAAGGCAGCAAGTGGGCCGAAATTGAAGCCCTCGCAAAAACCGCCAGCCAGTTGGAGCCTAAATGATGCCAGACTTGTGGAGCAAACTTGCAGACCATCACGCCGCAACAAAAACCCGGCCGATCCTCGCGCTGTTTGATCAGGCCGGCCGGTTTGACACCTTCTCGGCCGCGGCGGACGGTCTGCTTTTGGATTACGCCAAGACCAATATCGACGATACGGCCCGAACGCTGCTGCTTGATCTTGCCGCCCATACCGGGGTCACGGCCAATCGCGACGCGATGTTCAGGGGGGAGCAGATCAACGCAACCGAGGGGCGCGCCGTGCTGCATACCGCACTCAGAACCCGGGACAATACGCCCATTCTGGTCGACGGGCAGGATGTTCTGCCCGAGATCCACAAGACCCGCGCCGCGATGGAAGGCTTTGCCGATGGCATCCGCACGGGCCGGATCGCGGCGACTGACGGCGCGCCGTTCAGCGATGTGATCAATATCGGCATTGGTGGTTCGGACCTTGGGCCAGTCATGGCAACACTTGCGCTGGCGCCTTACTATGACGGGCCGCGCTGCCACTTTGTATCCAACGTCGACGGGGCGCATCTGGCCGACACGCTGAAAGGGCTGGATCCGGCCCGCACGCTGGTGATCATCGCCTCTAAAACCTTCACCACGATTGAAACCATGACCAACGCCGCCAGCGCTATTCGCTGGTTGGAAAGCGCGCTGGGGACTGCCGCGCCCACGCATCTTGCCGCCGTTTCAAGCGCTGGCGACAAGGCCGCCGCACTTGGCATTGATCCGGCGCGGGTGTTTGGCTTTGGCGATTATGTCGGTGGGCGGCTGTCGCTTTGGGGGCCGGTGGGGCTGCCGATCATGCTGGCCGTGGGCCCTGCGAACTTTGCCGCCCTGCTGGATGGGGCCTATGCGATGGATCGCCACTTTCAGACTGCGCCGCTTGCTGAAAACCTGCCGGTGTTGCTGGCGTTGGTTGGCATCTGGCACCGCAATATCTGCGGCTATCCAACCCGCGCGGTCCTGCCTTATGACCAGCGGTTGTCGCGGTTGCCCGCTTATCTGCAACAGCTTGATATGGAAAGTAACGGCAAATCTGTTGCCGTTGACGGCACGCCGCTTGACCGTCCTTCGGGACCGGTTGTTTGGGGCGAACCCGGCACAAATGGCCAGCATGCGTTTTACCAACTGCTGCATCAGGGCACCGAGGTGATCCCGGCCGAGTTCCTGATCGCCGCCCAAGGCCACGAGGCTGATCTTGCCCACCACCACGCCCTGCTGAAGGCCAATTGTCTGGCCCAGTCTGAGGCCCTGATGCTGGGCCGCAGCAACACAGAGGCCCGCGAAATCGCCAAAAACCTCGGCTTCACCGGCGACGAACGCGCCCGGCATGCCGCCCACCGCACCTTCCCCGGCAACCGCCCGTCGGTGACGCTGGCCTACAGCAAGCTGACCCCGCACCTGCTGGGCCAGATCATTGCCCTTTACGAGCACCGCGTCTTCACCGAAGCCACGATATGGGGTCTGAACCCGTTCGACCAATGGGGCGTCGAGCTGGGCAAAGAACTGGCACAACAGATATTGCCAATGGTCGAAGGTGGGAATGCCAGCAGCAAGGACGGCTCAACACAAGGGCTGCTAAACCACCTGTCGGATGCCGCGAACTTGAGCGAATCCTAAACGGAAACACAACCCGACAAATTGCGGCCCAACACGCGCATCCGGTAAAATTCAGCAAACCTTTGCAATGCAACTGCCCTTTCGCCCAAACGGCGGGTTCTAAGCCGTGTTTTCACCGATTTGGTGTCTGGACTTTCACCTGCCACTAGCAGAAATTGGTGGGCAGGTTTAAAATAGGGGTAGCGTTGGATGTGTCCGGCACAAGTACAAGAAAACGAACAACGCGGCTATATCATCCCTGTGGGCGGTGGTGAAAAAAAGGTCCGCACCTCAACCATTTTACAAAAGTTCGTCGAACTCAGCGCCGGTCCTGACGCGCGAATAGTGATCATTCCCACAGCTTCGGAACTTGATACCGCAGGCCAGCGCACGCACGGTGTTTTCCGCGAACTTGGCGTCACGAATATCGAAATCGTTGATCTGAGCACCCGCGAGGAATGTGAAGACCCCAAACAGTTAGAGCGGCTGGAAAACGCCACCGGCATCTTTTTCACCGGCGGCAATCAACTCCGACTGTCAACAACGATCGGCGGCACTTCTGCCGCTTCGGTGATACGTCACGGCAGCGCGCGCGGCGTCCATGTCGCGGGAACGTCTGCCGGGGCTGCGTTTATTTGTGAACACATGATCGCGGACGGCAAACCGGGGGCGACGCCCAAGCGTGGCATGGTTTCACTGGCACCGGGTTTGGGTCTGACAAATCAGGTGATCATCGACCAGCATTTCCGCGAACGTGACCGCATTGGCCGGCTTTTGACCGCACTTGCCTATAACCCGTTTGCAACCGGCATTGGGGTGGACGAGGACACAGCGGCCTTTATCGGGCCGGACGACACAATCGAAGTGTTTGGCAGCGGCGGCCTTACGGTTCTGGACACATCGCATCTTGAATATTCTTCAATGGCCGAGGCAAGGCAGGGGCAACCCGTCAGCCTGATGGGCGTGCGGATGCACATCCTTTTGGCCGGTGATCGCTATGATTTAAAGAAACACACCGCTTTTCCAGGAAACAAATAAAAAGAAACACCAAGAAGGGAAACCCCGATGAAAATTCTTGAGACGTCTGTATTTAGAGGTCCGAATGTTTATGCCCTGTTTCCCGTTATCCGCCATGTGGTGGACATCGGCGCGCTTGAAGACTGGCCATCAGCCCGGTTAGGCGTCGATTTCATTGACCCACTGCTAGAGGCATTGCCGGGCCTTCACGAACACGGATGTTCCTATGGTGAACCCGGCGGTTTCGTCAGACGCTTGCGTGAAGACGAAGGCACATGGATGGCCCATATCTGGGAACATGTGGCGATCGAATTGCAAAACGTCGCCGGGGCCGAGGTCAGCTTTGGGCGAACCCGTGGTGCCGGGGAAACCGGCGTTTACAACATGGTGTTTCAATACGAAGAAGAACAAGTCGGCCTGCAATCCAGTATGCTGGCGCTTGATCTCATTCGTCATCTGCTGCCTGACAGCGTGATTGACCCTGACGAGCAGGTTGAAGATTTTGACTTTGCGACAGAGCGCGACAAATTCATCCGCGCCGCCCAGCGCCGGGCCTTGGGGCCGTCGACCGCGTCTTTGGTCAAGGCCGGGCTGGAACGCGACATTCCTTGGTTGCGGCTTAACGATCACAGCTTGATTCAACTGGGTTACGGTCGCTACCAAAAACGCATTCAGGCAACGATCACGTCTGAAACAGACTATATCGCGGTGGAACTGGCCTCGGACAAAAAGGCCACTAACCGCATTCTCGGCGATCTTGGCCTGCCTGTGCCCAACCAGCGCGAAGCCGAAACCGCCGCCGAGGCTGTCACCGCCGCCAAGCGCATGGGGTATCCGGTCGTTGTCAAACCGCTTAACGGCAATCATGGCAACGGAATTTCGATCAACCTGACAACCGACAAAGAAGTTGCCGATGCTTTTGATCTGGCCCTGCAATTCAACAAACGCGGTCGGATTGTCATCGTTGAAACGTTCATTCAGGGACTTGATCACCGGATGCTGGTGGTCGATGGCAAGCTTGTTGCCGTGTCAAAGCGGGTTCCGGGGCACATCGTTGGCAATGGCAAAAACACGGCAGAGGAACTGATCGAGATTATCAATGCCGATCCGCGCCGGGGTGTCGGCCATGAAAAGGTTCTGACCCGGTTGGAACTTGACGGTACCGCCATTGAACACCTTGCCAAGGAAGGGTTGAACAAAGACAGCGTGCTGAAAGACGGTGAGCTCGTGTTTTTACGCTCGACCGCCAATCTTTCGACGGGCGGCACAGCCGTCGATGTCACCGATATTGTGCATCCCGATAATCGCGAGATGGCCCAGCGCGCGATCAAGGCCATCGGGCTTGATATCGGTGGTGTTGATTTCCTTTCGGCCGATATTTCACGGTCTTACAAAGATATCCGCGCAGGCATTTGCGAAGTGAACGCAGCCCCCGGTTTTCGAATGCACGTGGCCCCATCAGAAGGCACACCGCGTGATGTGGCGGGTGCTGTGATGGATATGCTGTTTCCGGTTGACACACCCAGCCGCGTGCCGATCGTTTCGATCACCGGCACCAACGGCAAAACCACGGTCTCGCGTATGGTGGCGCATACTTACAAACTTTCAGGCAACACCGTCGGTCTGGCCACAACCGATGGGGTTTATATCGACGGCAACCTGACGGTGAAGGGCGATCTGACCGGCCCGCAGGCGGCCCAGATGGTTCTGCGCGATCCAACCGTGGACGCCGCAATTTTAGAAACGGCGCGGGGCGGATTGTTGCGCCGTGGCATGGGGTATGAACGCTGCGATACCGGTGCAGTGCTTAATATCAACGCCGACCACCTTGGCCTGAAAGGCGTGGAAACGCTGGAAGATCTTGCACGCGTCAAACGCATCGTTGTCGAGGTTGCCACCGATACCGCAGTGCTGAACGCTGACGACGAACTGTGCCTGAAAATGGCCGGCCACACCAAGGCGCGCAACATCTGTTACGTGACCCTGAACGCCAACCACCCGCTGGTGCGCGAACATGTTCGGCGCGGCGGGCGGGCGGTGGTGCTGGAACAAGGCCTGAACGGCCACATGATTACGTTCTATGACAACGCCGCGCATATCCCGTTGATGTGGACGCATCTGATCCCGGCAACGATGGACGGCAAAGCTATGCACAACGTGCAAAACGCGATGTTCGCGGCTGGTATCTGCTTTTCCATGGGCAAAACGCTGGAAGATATCCGTCAGGGCCTCAGAACCTTTGCGATGTCCTATTTTCAGGCACCGGGGCGGCTAAACGTGTTTGACGAGCATCCGTTCAAAGTGATCCTTGATTACGGCCATAACCCCGCAGCGATCGAGGCGATGACCAAGCTCTGCGATCAATTGGAACCTGAGGGCAAGAAAGTGCTGGTTATCACCCTGCCCGGTGATCGCCGAAACGAGGATATCGCCGAAGCAGCGCGGATCGTGGCCGGGCATTTCGACCATTATATCTGCCGGGCAGATGACAACCGACGCGGTCGCGCAAACAGCGAAGTGCCCGATCTGGTGCGTCAGGGGCTGATCGAAAACGGCGTAGCAGCAAGCGATATCGAGGTGATCCCGGACGAAGAAACCGCCGTTGAAACCGCTTTGCAGATGGGTGAGGCCGGTGATCTGCTGATGGTGTTCGGCGACAATATCTCGCGCACATGGAAACAGATCATTTACTTCAACCGCCCGCTTGACGAGGTGGAACAAGACGGCGCCGACGATGCGGCACATGCGGTCTCTGCGGCGCAGGCGCTGACAGGCGACACGGTAAAACCGGACCCGCTGGCAGATGCCACACCGGTTGAAGATGCGCCCGAACTGCCCAATAGTATGCTGCTGGGCGGCATGCGCATGATCAAAGAGGCGCGCGGTGTGCGCCTAGCCGTTGAAGAAGTCGAAGACAGTGACTGAGGGGGGCGTGCAAATGTTACGTGATGTTCGTCGCCTGACCGGTGCCAATTTTCTGATGCCCTGCCCCGGCGCCGCTGCCGAAGTGCCGTTGCAGGACGGTGTCAAAGGCGTTGCGATGGCGCTTTGGCGAACTGAAACCCGAAAGCTTTTAGACGCGGTCGGCTGGCAGAACGAACGCATCGTGATGCGCGCCTTTGACGGCGGTGCTACGTTGCAAATCAGCGCGCCAACCGATGCGCTGTATGCAGCCACTGAAATTGTCGAGGCAAGCTGGTTGGCCGCATTTGCCCTGTTGAACAATGAAACACCGCCCGATTTCAGCGACGTGGCCGCAGAGCTTCGCCGCAAAATCGCGGATGAACACAGCCCGGCAGAGGTTGCTTTGGCAACAGCCGCCAAAGCCCACGGCGTGACCTATCTTGGCCATGACGGCCATGTGTCGCTTGGTCTGGGGCACGGTGTTCGGGCCTGGTCGGATGACAAAGTGCCTGATACTGACGAGGTTCCATGGGCCGACATCCACGATGTGCCGATCGCCATGGTGACTGGCACCAACGGCAAGTCCACAACCGTCCGGCTGGCCGCTGCAATCGGTTCGGCAGCCGGAAAATGCGTCGGCCTGTCATCCAGCGACTGGGTGCGCGTCGGCGATGAAATCCTAGACGAAGGCGATTATTCCGGCCCCGCAGGTGCGCGCCTTGCTGTGCGCGATCCACGGGTTGAACTGGCGATCATCGAAACCGCACGCGGCGGATTGATGCGGCGCGGGTTGCCAGTGCCGCAGGCCGATGCCTGTCTGGTAACCAATATCGCAGCGGACCATCTGGGCGGCTACGGCATAACTGATGTACCTGCACTGGCCGACGCAAAATTTCAGTTGGCGGATGCCGTGCGCCCGGGTGGGCGTCTGGTTCTAAATGGGGACGATCCCGAACTTGTTTCGCGCAGCGCCGGGTTTGGCGGCAATATCACTTGGTACGGCCTTAATCTGGATCAAGCCGCACTTGATGTCTGGATCGCCCAAGGCGGTCACGCTGCTTTTGTTTCGGACGGGCAAATGGTCTTGGCGCGCGACGGCCAGCGAACCCCGATTCTGTCGGTGGTTGATTTCGCGCCCAGCCTTGGCGGGGCCGCCAAATTCAACGTTTCAAACGCGCTGGCCGCCATCGGGCTGGCGGATGCATTAGACCTGCCTGTTCAGGCGATGACCGATGGATTGGCGTCATTTACCGGCTCGCCCGAAGAAAACCCCGGTCGGGGCAATTTCATCGAACTTGGTGGCGTCACGTTGCTGATCGATTTTGCCCATAACCCACATGGCATCCTTGCGCTTGCCGAGGCAGTTCAGACCATCCCGGCCAAACGCCGCCTTTTCATCGCAGGACAAGCCGGTGATCGCAGCGACGACGACACGCGCGAAATGATACAAGCGATCTGGGTCGCAAAACCCGATATGGTCGTCATCAAAGAACTGCCAAAGAAACTGCGCGGGCGGCAATTGGGTGAGTTGTCTGCGGTCATTGCGGATGAACTGTCCAAGCTTGGCGCAATACCCGACGGAATGATGCGCCGGGATACAGAATTTGCGGCCGTGCGTGCGTCGCTGGACTGGGCCAAGCCGGGGGATTTTCTGGTGTTGTTGCTGCATGACGACCGCAAGCCAACGATGAATTTGATCGCGCAGTTGCAGGCAACCGGCTGGAAGGCTGGCGAGCCGCTGCCTGAACCGGCGCAGGAATAGGGGCAGGATTAAAGCTCAGGCTCAAACACCCGCACCACCGGCTGCATCTGGCTGGAAACGGCGGCGCGTTTCATTCCGTCGCTGTTATATGGCATCGCGATCCGGCCTTGTGCATCAACCGCGATCAACCCGCCATCGCCGCCGCATTTGTGGACCTCTGCCAGAACCTCGTTCGCGGCCTCGGTCACAGACCGGCCACCGTAGCGCATTCGGGCTGCCAAATCATGCGCTGCGGCTGATCTGATAAACGCCTCACCAACGCCGGTGCAAGAAACCGCAACATGATCGTCCGCCCATGTGCCTGCGCCAATCAGCGGTGTGTCCCCGACACGACCGGGCAATTTGTTAAACGTGCCACCTGTTGACGTGCCCGCAGCCAACCCTCCGCTTAGATCAAGCGCCACGGCACCAACGGTGCCATGACTGGTGGCATCGGCAGACCCATGCGTGACATGTTCAGAATAATAGCTGAGTGGGTCCGTTATTTCCGCAAGTCCGGCAGAGCACGCCATGTCCCGTGCCCCCGGTCCGGCCAACAGCACATGACGGCCATCCTCCATCACCGCGCGGGCCGCAAGGATGGGGTGCTTGACCCCTTCAATCGCCGCAACTGCCCCGGCGCGCTGGTCTTTCCCGTCCATGATCGAGGCATCCAGTTCAAAAGCCCCCGCCAGATTTGGAGCCGAGCCTTTGCCCGCAACATAAAGGCCCGAGCCTTCCAATTCCGCAACCATGTCAGACACAACATCCAGCGCGTCCCGCCCGCCCAGCAGCATCTTTTGCCCCTCAGCAATCAAACGCTCCATATGCAGGGACTGCGGCGTGTAATCCGTACCTGGCCGGGCACCTGCGCCGCCGTGAATTATCAATGCGTAAGCCATTATTTCCCCTCCCGGTATTTGTTGGCCGAGCTTTATCCGGATTGGGCACGGCTTGCTATCGGATTTTCAGAACATATCGCAACATCCATTTAGGCCAGTCATGGCGTTTCGAGATTTGCCCACAGGATCAGGCCACTTCGCCCAACCTGAAAACCTTTTGCTTGACTCACCGGCAGGTATCTTCAAAACTGACTGGGCGACCAGTTAGTATCCGCATTTCACTGACGGTCGATTGGGGGGGGGGAAAATGCAATGGGTCTTCGTCGGGCAAAAGAACTAGCCGCGACCGCAAAGGCGGTGCCGATTGCACGAGAATCTCGTTTTGACGCCATTCTTGACGCTTCAGAATCCGTGTTTGCAAATTCGGGCTATGACGGCGCGACAATGCGTGAAATCGCAGAGCGGGCCGGTGTAGCCCAAGGTCTGATCCACTATCATTTCAAAACCAAGGACGTGTTGTTTGAGGCGATGGTCGCAAGGCGGTCGGGTCACATAAACGACAAACGCGCCGAATTGCTGGACGGCCTGTTCCAGCCACAAGGCACCCTGACACTTGAAAATATTGTCGAGGCCCTGTTTCGCCCAACAATCGAAGCCGGGATCTCGCAGGCAAATGACGGCGGTGCTTTTGCACGAATATTGGTGACAACCGCCAATTCATCTGACGACCGCCAAAAGTTTCTCACAAAGAAATACTATGACCCAATTGCACAGAAATACATCGCAGCGCTGATCGCGGTTGAACCCGGCCTGACCCGTGAAAACGCGGTCTGGGCCTATATGTTCGCGATCGGGGTTGGCATGACCATGATGGCGAAAACCGGGCGACCGGGGCGATTGTCCGATGGTCTGTGTGACGACGGCAATGCCGACGAAATGCTGCTGAAAATTGTGCCATTCATTTGCGCGGGTGTCCGCGCTCTTGCGAATTAGCCACGTAAAAATTCACGCGTCAAATCTGGGAGGATGACATGAATAACCTACTTAAAACGACCGCCGTCGCCGCGGCATTGGTGATGGGGGCCCTCACAAGCGCGCCAATGGCCATTGCGGCAGACATGAACGTCACCGTTGTCGCTGGCCACCCACCGGTTTTCCGCTGGGTAAAACACGTCAGCAAAACCTTTATTCCAGCGGTTAACGCCGCGATGGAAGGCTCGGGCACTACGATCACGTGGTCCGAACAATATGGCGGCTCGCTTGCCAAAGTCGGTGACGAACTGGAATCGGTCGAAGAAGGGCTTGCTGAAATCGGTCTGGTTTCCAGCCTGTTCGACCCGGCAAAACTGTCGGTTCAGAACGTCACCTACTTCACCCCGTTCGTGCACACCGACGCGGCATTGATCGCGGAATGGATGGACGAGCTTCAGATTTCAAATGAGGCGATGAAATCCAGTTGGGCAGAAAACGGGCTGGAATATCTTGGCGGCGCAATCGGCATTGATGATTATCTGCTGATGACCAAATTCCCGATCAATTCCATCGCTGATCTTGACGGCAAGAAAATCGGCGCGCCGGGGCCTGCGGTCAACTGGCTAAAAGGCACGGGGGCTGTTGGTGTGTCGGGCAACCTCACGACCTACTACAACGAGATCAAAACCGGGGTTTATGACGGTGTGATCGTGTTCGCATCCGCTGCCTTGCCGGGAAAACTGCATGAGGTTGCGCCGTACATCACGAAAATCGGCTTTGGTGCGCAATATGCCGGGGGCATTGCCGCCAACAAAGACTGGTTCGATGGTCTGTCGCCAGAGCTGCAAAAAGCGCTGAAAGACGCAGCGATTGCCGACCGGATTGCTTATCATCAGGATCTGGACGCCTCTGTCGCCAAATTCCTGAGCATCATGCAGTCGCAAGGCGCCACCGTAACCGAAGTTGATCAGGCTATGCGCGAAGAATGGGCCGCCGGAATGGACAACGTTGCAAAACTGTGGGCGGAAAAGCTGGACAGCGAAGGCAAAGCAGGCTCTGCGGTGCTGAAATCCTATATGGACACAATGCGTGCAGCAGGCGCAACACCAGTGCGTAACTGGGATCAGGAATGATCTGAGCTAAAACTGTCACCCCTGGTTTTTCGGGGGTGACACCATTTTCTTCAAGCCCGAAATGACTCCGCTGTGACCGCCACACCCCCAACAGATTCCACAAAAACGGGCGCTCTGCCCCGCTGGTTTCTTTTTACGCGCAGGCTTGTTGACGGGGTGACCGTTGGGCTGAACGTGCTGGGCACATTGCTGATTGTTGCGGTCATGGTATTGGTCAACGCCGATGTGATCGGTCGCGGCATGTTTGACAATCCAATCTCTGGCGTGCCGGAAATCGTATCGATGTCCATCGTCGCCATCGTGTTTCTGCAAATCGCCCAAACGTTTCGCAAAGGCAAACTAACCCGGACGGATGCGGTTTTAGGCTTTGTCCAAAGACGCGCGCCAAGGCTTAGGATCGGGCTGGATTTTCTGTTTTCACTGGCCGCGATTGCGCTTGTCTGGCAGATTTTCACCGCCAGCGCGCCCTTGTTCAAAAAATCATGGATACGCAACACTTACGAAGGCACGGTTGGCGATTTCACCGCCCCGATCTGGCCTGTGAAGCTGATCATTCTTATCGGATGCGCCGCCCTTTTAGTGCAACTCGTGATGTTTGCTACAGAGGCCGGGTTGCGGCTGATTTCAAAAAGCGAGGCGGCTGAATGAGCCCGTTTGAAATCGGAATGGTCTCGTTTGGGGCCATGGTTGTTATGGTCTATATGGGCTTTTGGGTGCCGTTTGCATTGATGCTTTCATCTTATGTCGGCGTCTGGATGATCAAAGGCTCGCCCCTGCTGGCTGGCAAATTGCTGGCGCTGGCCGCGTCCGAGACGATCTCAAGCTACTTTTTCGGTGTCGTGCCGCTGTTTGTGCTGATGGGTTACGTCGTGTCGGTCACCGGTATGGGGCGCGACGCGTTTGATGTGGCGCATCATATATTTCGCCGCGTGAAAGGCGGTTTGGGCATCGGCACTGTTGGGGCAAATGCGATATTCGCCGCAATCACCGGGATTTCCATCGCCTCGGCCGCGGTCTTTACCCGCATCGCGGTGCCTGAAATGATCCGCCACGGCTATTCCCCGCGCTTTTCGGTTGGCGTGGTCGCCGGATCATCGGTTTTGGGCATGCTGATCCCGCCAAGCCTTTTGCTGATCCTCTACGGCCTACTGACTGAGCAATCCGTTGGCGATCTGTTTATCGCCGGTGTCCTTCCCGGCCTTCTGCTGGCCACGATATTCGGCACCGGCATATTTCTGACGGCCCTGTTGCGCCCCAACCTACTGGGCGATGGCGTGGCGCAGGACCATGACGACACCCCGGTGCTTACCCGGCTTGAAGTTGCGCAAAAAGGTCTGCCGATTACCCTGCTGATCGGTCTGGTTCTGGGCGGCATTTACGGCGGTTATTTCACCCCGATCGAGGCAGGTGCCGTTGGCTGTGCAGGCGCAATCATCATCGGACTGGCCCGCCGCAGCCTTAGCCTTAAGGATTTCTGGGATGTGCTGAACGATACCGGGCTTGTGACCGCCGGGATTTCGTTTCTGATTATCGCCGCACAAATGTATTCCCGAATGCTCGCCCTGTCCGGTGTACCTGCCGAGTTCGGCCAATTCGTCGCCACAGCCGATATCGGTTATTGGGGTGTGATACTGGCCTATGTGGCGCTGGTCATTGTCATGGGCACGATCCTAGACAGTTCATCCATCATGCTGATCCTCGTGCCTTTGATGCTGCCGGTTTTGGTGTCAATGCAGGTCGATCTGGTTTGGTTTGGCATCGTCACCATCATCGCGGTCGAAATCGGCCTGCTAACGCCGCCCTTTGGCATTTCCGTCTTTGTCATCAAATCCTCGCTTGATGATCCGTCGATCACACTAGGCGACATTTTCATGGGCGCGGCCCCGTTTGCCTTGATGATGCTGATCGTTCTGGCCCTTGTTCTGGCTTTTCCAATCCTTGCAACCGCCCTTATCTGAACAACACAGGAGAACCCCATGCCCAGACGTTTTGTTGACCTTTCCGTCGCACTGGAATCCGGGATCGTTTCCGACCCGCCGATCATGCTGCCGGAAATCACCTATATGAGCCACGCCGACACCGCCGAACAAGTGATGTCATTCTTTCCCGGGCTGAAGCGTGAGGACCTGCCGGGCGGTGAAGGCTGGGCGGTCGAAACCTTACAGATTGCCACCCATAACGGCACCCATCTGGATGCGCCCTATCACCACCATTCAACGATGAGCAACGGCGAGCGTGCGATCACAATTGACGAGGTGCCGCTGGAATGGTGCCTCAATCCCGGCGTAAAGCTGGATTTCCGACATTTCGATGATGGTTATATCGTCACCGCGGCGGATATCGAGGCAGAACTTGCGCGGATCGGCCATGCGTTGCAACCGCTTGATATTGTCGTCGTCAACACCTCGGCTGGTGCTCATTATGGTCAGCCGGATTATCTGATGAAAGGCTGCGGTATGGGCCGCGAAGCCACGCTTTATCTGACCGAACGCGGGGTGCGGGTGACAGGCACTGATGCCTGGAGCTGGGACGCGCCGTTCGCGTTGACCGCGCAGGTCTACGGCAAGAACCACGACCCGTCGATCATCTGGGAAGGCCACCGCGCCAGCATGGAAATCGGCTATTGCCACATGGAAAAGCTGACCAATCTGGAAACCTTGCCCCCTAACGGTTACGAAATTTCCTGCTTTCCTTACAAAATCAAAGCCGCCTCTGCCGGGTTCACCCGCGCCGTCGCCATTTTCTCGGAGTAAACCATGCGCCTCGCAACGGTATTGCACAACGGTCAGACCAAGGTCGTCGCGGCGATTGATGACGAAACACTGCTGGATCTGGACCGCGCTGCCGAACTGGCGCGGTATGAAACCAAGGTGTTCACCAACATGCTATCGGTGATCCAAGAGGGCGATTATGGGCTTGAACAAGCCCACGGTCTGATGCGGCGCGCCAACAAACGCACCATGATCGCGATGTCCGACGTGACCTTCCTGCCACCGGTCATGCCGGTGCAATACCGTGACTGTCTGGTGTTTGAGATCCACCTGAAAAACGGCTTTGAACAAGCGGCAAAAATGACCGGCCTGACCTATGCCATTCCGCCGGTCTGGTACGAACAACCGATCTATTACAAGGGCAACCGGATGTCGTTCATAGGCCACGAAACTGACGTTCAATGGCCCGCCTATGCCGAACATCTGGATATCGAACTTGAGATGGCCATCGTGGTCGGCAAAACCGGCAAGGACATATCAGCGGCTGACGCGCCGGATCATATATTCGGCTACACGATCCTGAATGATGTTTCCGCTCGTGACGCCCAAATGCGTGAAATGCCGGGGCAACTTGGCCCTGCCAAAGGCAAGGATTTCGACACTGGCAACATACTTGGCCCGTTTATTCTGACCGCTGACGAGGTGGCGCATCCGGTCGCGTTGGACATGGAGGCGCGCGTTAACGGTGAACGTTGGGGCGGTGGCAACAGCCGCGAAATGCATCATAACTTCGCGGATATTCTGGCCCATATATCAGCCTCTGAAACCATTTATGCAGGCGAGGTTATCGGCTCGGGCACGGTTGGCACCGGCTGCGGTCTGGAGCTTGGCAAGCGCCTTGAACCCGGTGATCGTTTTGAGCTTGAGATTGAAAATATCGGCACCCTTGCGAACCGGATCATAAGAGACGGGCAAACGTGACCAACCCAGCAACGAGGACCACAAGATGAGCGATAACAGCGGCCTGCCGCAAAAGGCGCTGGTGCAGTTCAACTGCAACGGCCACGCCACCGGAAAGATGCGCAATGACCTGAACGTCACGATGAAACTACCGTTCGAGGAAGGGCCGTTTATCATGGCGACCGACGAAGGTTCATTTCATGGCGGTGACGCAACCGCCCCACCACCGCTGGCCTTGTTTGTCGCCGGTCTGACGGGTTGCATCATGACCCAAATCCGCGCATTTGCGAAAAGATTGAAGGTGACGCTGAACGATCTTGACGTGGAAACCCGCGTCGTCTGGGATTGGGAGGCAAAGGGCAAGGTCTATGAAACCGGGCCGCGTTCCTTTGAAATCGACATTTTCATCGACAGCGATGATCCGATTGAACGCCAGCAGGAACTGGTCATGGCGGCGCAAAAGGGCTGCTTTATCGAACAGACGTTAGGTCAGGCGAACACCGTCACGCACCGGCTGAAAACCGCAGATGGCTGGGTCGAGGCTTAATCCCGCAATTCGCGGCGCAATATCTTGCCCACGGTTGATTTCGGCAACTCGTCCAGAAACCGGATTTGCCGGGGCACCTTATAGGCCGTCAGCTTTTCACGGCAAAAGGCCACAACATCGTCTTTGCCCAATTCCGCGCCTTCAGATTTCACCACGAAAAGGCGCAATGCCTCGCCGGTTTTATCGTCCGGCACACCGATACACGCGGCCTCAAGCACGCCATCCAGACCCGCAACCGTGGCTTCGATCTCGTTCGGGTAGACGTTAAAGCCAGACACGATAACCATGTCCTTTTTGCGATCCACGATACGGACATACCCGTCCGGCTGGAAAACCCCGATGTCCCCCGTTCGGAAATACCCGTCTTGGGTGAACACCTCATCATTGGCGTCTTCACGGTTCCAGTACCCGCGCATAATCTGCGGGCCTTTGGCACAAATCTCGCCCTCTTCACCAAGCGCGGCCTCGGAATTGTCGTCCTTCAACAGCTTGATATCGGTTGACGGCACCGGAATACCAACCGTTCCGCTGAACCTGTTCACGGTCAAAGGATTAAGCGTCAGGATCGGCGAGGTTTCCGACAAACCATACCCCTCGCGAATATGTTCACCTGTTGCGGCTTTCCATTTTTCTGACGTGGCCTGATGAACGGCGGCGCCACCGCCAACATTGACCGTCAGACTGGACAAATCAATTTGCGCCAGACGCGGATGCGATACCAGCGCGTTAAACAGCGTGTTGACGGCGGTAAAGGCGGTTGGTTTCACCGATCCTAACACGTCAATCAGCCCGTCAATATCACGCGGGTTGGTGATCAGGTGGTTGGTCCCTCCCAGCCCGACATAATTGATGTAATTCGCCATCAAAGCGAAGATATGATAAAGCGGCAGCGCAGTCACAACCACCTCGTGCCCCGGGTTAAGCACATCGCCCGCAAAGGCCTTAAACTGGTTGGTGTTTGCCACCAGATTGGAATGGGTCAGGATCGCACCCTTAGATAAGCCCGTCGTGCCACCGGTATATTGCAGGAACAAAATGTCCTCGCCGCTCAGGCTCACCGGCGTTCTTGTAAGATCACGACCTTCCTGAAGGGCGGTAGTGAATTCAATGACACCATCAAGCCGTGGATCCACCGCCGGGCTTTCAATCTTCGGATTGCCCGCATCACTCAGCGTCGTCGTAACCACATGCTTAACCGGCGTATCTGCAATAATCTCGGCCAGCACCGGGGTGGAGCCGGTGAAAATGACGATGGTTTCAACACCCGCATCCCGAAGCTGATGGCCCAGCTCAGTCGGTGTATAAAGGGGGTTAACATTCACCTGCACAGCGCCCACTTTCAGTAGCGCGAAATGCGTGATCGGAAACGCCATTATGTTTGGCGTCATCACCGCAACCCGGTCGCCCTTTTTCACGCCTAGCGCCGTCTGAAAATAGGCCGCCAGATGCTCCGCGTGCCGTTCCCATTCTGCATAGCTAAGCGTGGCACCGGAACAGACAAATGCGGTTCTTTCGGCATATGTCTGACACGAGGTTTCAAACAGTTCCAGAACCGTCGGCAGTCCCGTCAGATTAATCTCAGTCGGAATTTTGTCGCCATAAGTCGCGTGCCAGAGCTTTGTCATTTCAACGTCTTCCTTGATTGCCGGATGTTCAAACAAAATCCCGGATTGCGGTTCTTCGGTGCATTTCTACACATGGTTTTGCTGTTGTGGCAAGTTGCCACCCACCCAATAAAACCACAGCTCGGCAGGTAACCAACCACCGGGCGCTTGCCTGTGGCGGGCCTGAAAAGGAATCCAACAGCTATGTATGGTCTTTTACAGCAAGCGCGCCTAAATAGACCCCAACTTACGCCGGGCGCGGCGCATCCGGAACTGGGTGGCTGTGCGACCTATCAGAAAGGCAAAATATGGCTAATCACGTGTATCAGAACGATTTGCCTGACGGTTTGGACCTTGGGCCAAGCGTTGCGATTGATTGTGAAACCATGGGTTTGCATCCGCATCGGGATCGCCTTTGTGTGGTGCAGTTGTCCTCGGGCGACGGAAACGCCCATTTGGTTCAGATCAGCCAAGACCAAACCGAGGCCCCTAACCTGACCCGGATGCTGGCAGACCCCAATGTGTTAAAGCTGTTTCATTTCGGGCGGTTTGACATCGCTGTGATGCTGCACCGCTTTGGCGTTTCGACCGCTCCGGTTTATTGCACAAAGATCGCCAGCAAACTGATCCGAACCTATACCGACCGCCACGGCCTTAAGAACCTGTTGCAGGAATTGCTGGGCACGGACATATCCAAACAACAGCAAAGCAGCGACTGGGGTGCCAAAGTTCTGACCAAAGCCCAGATTGATTATGCGGCGTCTGATGTTTTGTTCCTGCATCAACTCAAGGCAAAGCTGGACGTCATGCTTGAACGGGAAAACCGGATGGCGACCGCGCAGGCATGTTATGATTTCCTGCCGCACCGGGCCGCACTTGATTTGGCTGGCTGGCCTGAAATTGACATATTTGCCCATTAAAGGCACCTGATGACTGATGCAAACCTGAAACCCGATGCCCTGACCGTTGGCCGCCGTGTTATCGCGCGCGAGGCTGAGGCATTGGCCATGCTCGGGACATCCCTAAACGGTGGGTTTGGTGAAGCGGTCGAACTGCTGTTGAACGCCAAGGGTCGCGTCATTGTGTGTGGCATGGGCAAATCCGGTCATATCGCCCGGAAAATTGCCGCAACTTTCGCCTCGACCGGCACACCTGCGCATTTCGTGCATCCAGCCGAGGCAAGCCACGGCGATCTTGGCATGATGGCCCAAGGCGACGTGACGTTGGTTTTGTCAAACTCTGGCGAAACACCGGAACTTGCCGATGTAATTGCCTACACGCGCCGTTTTCAGATCCCGATGATCGGTGTCGCCGGAAAGGCCAATTCCACCCTGCTAAAGCAATCCGATGTTTCCATCCTGCTGCCAGACGTCCAAGAGGCATGCGATCAGGGCATTGTCCCGACCACATCAACCACAATGACGCTGGCACTGGGTGACGCATTGGCGATTGCCCTGATGGAACGCCGCGACTTTACACCCGAGAATTTCCGCGACTTTCACCCGGGTGGCAAGCTGGGCGCGCGGCTGTCCAAGGTTGGCGACCTGATGCATATCGGTGACGAGTTGCCGCTGGTGACACCCGACACCCCGATGAGCGAGGCACTGTTGGTGATCAGCCAAAAAGGCTTTGGCGTGGCCGGGGTCGTGATCGACCACAAACTGGTTGGCGTAATCACAGACGGGGATTTACGACGCCACATGCAGGGTCTTTTGGACATGAAAGCCGCTGACGTGATGACCAAAGATCCGCAAACCGCGTCACCGCAGGTTTTGGCAGAACAGGCCCTTGCGATCATGAACGAGCGTAAAATCACCACGCTGTTTGTCAGCGATCCATCCAATGGCGACACGCTTTGTGGCGTTTTGCATATCCATGATTGCCTGCGCGCCGGGGTGGGGTAAATGTCGGCACGCAACACCAATTATCACTCCCGGTTGGTCGCCTGGACCAAAATCATCCTGCCGCTGGTAGCATTGGCGATTCTAAGCTCGTTGTTTTTGTTTTCAAAAACCAATGATCCCGGCAAAGGCGTGCGCCTGTTTGACGGCGACCTAACGGAATTTGCCAGCAAGGAGCGCATCACCGGGCCACGGTTTGCGGGTATGACTCCAGCCGGGGTAGCCATCCAGATTTCGGCGCTCGAGGCCAGCCCCCGCGAAACCGGTGGCCCGGCATTTGACGCACTGGAACTGAACGCTAAAATCGAAATGCCCGATGGTCAGGTGGTTGATGTTGTTGCCAAACGCGGCTCAATCGACTCGCTGGCTAACACGGCCCAAATGACCGGTGGCATCACGCTTGAAACCTCTGGCGGCTATGTCGCCAAAACCTTTGGGTTAACCTTCGCGCTTGATAAACTGGACATCCAGTCACAAGGCGAAATCACCGCCGACGGGCCACTTGGATCCGTTCGCGCCGGTGGTATGACACTGAAAACGAGTACGCCTCAAGGCCCGGATGAATTGCCGGGCTACGATCTGGTGTTCAAAAATGGAATAAAGCTGATATACAAACCGTAATCAGCATAGCAGGCAGACGAAATGCATTATTTAACAAAATTGGTGGCGGTGGTTGGCGTTTTCGCAAGTGTCTATGCGACCTCTGTGGTTGCACAAGCCACCAGCGTGCCGTTTGGGCGCGGTGGGCACGACACAACTCAGCCTGTGGAAATTGTTTCTGACACGTTTACTGTAAACCAAAACCGCGGCACGGCGGAATTCGCGGGCAACGTTGTTGTTGGTCAGGGCGATATGCGTTTATCTGCCGGCAAGATCGAGGTTGAATATGCCTCCGAAACCGAAGGCGAGGCACGCCAGATCGGGCGGTTGATCGCCTCGGGCGGGGTGACGTTGGTGTCTGGCGGCCAAGCAGCCGAAGCGCAAACGGCGATCTATTCGATCAAGAATGGCAACATTATATTGCAGGGCAACGTGTTGATAACGCAGGGCGAAAACGCGCTGGCGGGTCAAAAGATTACCATCAACCTTTCCGATGGATCAGCCCAAGTCGAAGGCCGCGTCAAAACGATATTCAAAGCGGGCGGTTCTGAATGACCAGCGCACCTGATCTTCAGGTTTCACCGGGCGATGGCGGTCTTAAAGCTGTCAATCTTGGCAAAGCCTATAAGCGTCGCCGGATCATTCACGATGTGTCGCTGGAACTGAACCGAGGCGAAGTTGTTGCCCTGCTCGGCCCAAACGGCGCGGGCAAAACCACGTGTTTTTATGCGATTGCCGGACTGGTCACACCGGAAACCGGTTCTGTCTTTGTTGACGGACAGGACGTGACGCTGCTGCCGATGTATCGACGCGCCCGCCTTGGAATCGGGTATTTACCGCAGGAAGCGTCGATCTTTCGCGGCCTGTCGGTTGAAGACAACATCACCGCCATTTTGGAACATTGGGTACCCGACCGCAAAAAGCGCCATGAACGGCTGGAAGAATTGCTGGGCGAGTTTTCCATCGAACATTTGCGCCGTGCCTCGGCCCTGTCGCTGTCAGGCGGCGAGCGTCGGCGGGTTGAAATTGCCCGCTGTCTGGCCAGCAATCCGAAATACGTTCTGCTGGATGAACCATTCGCCGGGGTTGATCCCATCGCCGTGGCCGATATTCGCCGTCTGGTGGCCCAACTGAAAAACCGTGGCATTGGTGTATTGATCACCGACCACAACGTCCGCGAAACCCTTGGTATCGTCGACCGGGCCTATATCCTGCACGAAGGCCACGTCTTGATGAGCGGCACAGCCGAAGAAGTGGTGCGCGACGAAAACGTTCGCCGGGTTTATCTTGGCCAGAATTTCCGCATTCAATAGGCCGCTGTTATGGCTATGAAACCCGGACTGCGCGTCAGCCAGACCCAGCGGTTGGCCTTGACCCCGGCCCTGCGCCAGTCAATTGGCATTCTTGGCCTGTCGGCAAACGAGCTTAGCGAACTTGTGGCGGTCGAACTGGAACAAAACCCGCTTTTGCTGCTGGAAACCGATCACCGTGCGCCCATGCGCGCGGATTACCGGCATGCGCTGGAAAACGTAGCGCAGGAACGCACCCTTGCCGAAAAGCTGAAACAGCAGATATCGGTCATGGCTGCGCCAAAGAATGTCAGCTTGGTCGCAAATTTTCTGGCGGGTGATTTGACCGATCAGGGTTTTTTGCCTGACAGCGACGCCGCCATTGCCAAAACATTGTCGCTTGATTTGGAATTGGTGCAGCAGGCGATTTCCCTGTTGCAGGCCTGCGAACCAACCGGGGTTGGCGCGCGCGATCTTAGCGAATGCCTTGGCTTGCAACTGGTCGCCAAAGGTGAAAGCGATCTTGCGCAAAAAGTGATTGTTGAAAACCTGTCTGATTTCGCGCGCAACGACTGGACCAGCCTCAAGCGAAAATCGGGCCTGAAAAAGGTCGAACTGCAACGGCTGGCCGAAATCCTGCAATCGCTGAATCCGTTTCCTGTATCTGCGCTGGCACCGAACACCAACCCGGGCCTCTTCCCGGATGTCAGCGTCGCACCGCTGACCGAAGGTGGCTACGCGGTTGAATTGATCGGCTCGGTCGCGCCATCGTTGCGGGTGGATCAAAACCTGTTGGATAGCACACAATCCTCGGACCCGGCATCGACCGGATATTTACGGGACCAGACAGTGCGCGCCAATTCATTGATCCGCGCCATCGAAGCGCGTTCAAAAACCATTCTGCGGATCAGTCAGGAAATCGTCGTCAAACAGCACGCGTTTTTCGCCTTGGGGCACAGCCATCTATTGCCGCAAACGCAGGCCGAGATCGCCAGCGCCCTTGACCTGCATCCTTCCACTGTCACCCGAGCAGTGGCGAACAAGGCATTGGTCTGCCCGCTTGGGGTGTTTGAGCTTAAGTTTTTCTTTACTTCTTCGCTTAATTCTCTGACATCAGATGCCGCGCGTTCGGCTTATGTTGTTCAGCAGGAAATTCGCAAGATGATCACCACTGAATCCGCTACCGAAATCCTGTCTGACGATCAAATTGCGACATCACTGCGCCAAAGCGGTGTTGACATAGCCCGCCGTACTGTAGCCAAATACAGACAATGCCTGAACATACCATCCTCCGTTCAACGACGCCGATCAAAGAGGGTTCTTTGATCCACGCAAGGCGGCATGGCAGAATTTCCAATACCCCAATAATAAAAAGGAGAAACAATGCGTTATCAGGTCAGTGGAATACATATTGATGTTGGCGATGCTCTGCGACAGCATGTCGAAACAGAGCTTAATGAAGTTGTGCGCAAATATGCCGAGCGCCCGACCGACGCGAATGTGATTTTCTCAAAAGATGCGACCGAATTTGTGTGCGAGGCAACCGTGCATCTGTCGACCGGGTTGACCAGTCAAGCCAAGGCGCATGCCTTTGATATTTATGAATGTTTTGACAAGTGCTGCGATAAAATTGAAAAACAAATGCGCCGTTACAAGCGCCGCCTGAAAGATCATCATCGCGATCGGTCAGCCCCTATTGAATCCTTGTCAGCTTCGTCCTATATCCTCGCCGGATCGAAAGACGAACCCGAGGAACTTGAGCCGGAAACGCTCCAGCCCATTATCATCGCCGAAATGAAGACCAAGATTAAATCTTTGTCAGTCGGCGAGGCAGTGATGCAGATGGAACTGGACGGAGCGCCGGTTATTGTGTTCAAAAATGAGCGGAACGACGGGCTGAATGTTGTATATAGACGGGAAGACGGCAATATCGGCTGGATCGACCCCTCAGAAGGTGGTTAATACCACCGAATAACCACACCTGACGGTACCCGGTTTGAACCGGGGACCGTCACAAGGGATAAAATGGCGCAATGGAATTACTAGACATCCTCAAGCCTGAGGCCGTGAAGTATGTGGGCAAAACTGTCAGCAAAAAGCGCGTCTTACAGGATCTGTCGACCCGTGCGGCGGCGGTTTATGACATTGACGCTGATCTGGCCTTTGACGCCCTTCAGGAACGCGAAAACCTTGGCCCAACCGGCGTAGGCGAAGGTGTTGCCCTGCCACATGCGCGAATCGCCGGGTTGGATTCGGTTGTTGGTGTTTTCACCCGCCTTGAAAAACCGCTGGATTACGAATCGGTCGACCGCCAGCCGGTTGATTTGGTCTTTGCCCTGTTTGCACCCGTCAATTCCGGCGTCGATCACCTGAAAGCTTTGGCCTGCGTGTCACGTCTGCTGCGTGACCCTTCAACTCGGTCGAAACTGCGGGCAAACATCGACGAAAATACCATTTTCGCCATCCTGACCGAGGTTGCAGCCCACAAAGCCGCCTAAAACGTCACCCAGAGTCGCGTCCATTTTACTTGAAGCAATTGCGCGACTCTATCCATTCTTTTTGACGCGCAATTCAGCCGAAAACCGGTACCCACTTTTCGATTGCGCTTTAGGGCGCCCAATCCGTAAAGCCAAAATTCAGATAGTCACGCGCGTAGACATCCCGCACGCGCGCCTCAATGTCTGCGTCATAGATATCAGCCAACTCAAACTTGAAATCCACCGACACCTCGGCAAAGCCTTTTGACGCCAGTCCCAACAAACCCTCAAGATGCGCAAGCGAAGGCCCAAGGTCCGCCTCATCTATCACATGCGCGGGGATAATCACGTTCGATGCCCCCTGCAAAACTGCGGTCTGGCTTGCCCAAGCGGGATCAACCCGCACACTGGTCTGGTTCGCCAGGTTTGATTTCAGAAACTTCAAAAATGCCAGAAATGCCGCCCTGTGGGTTTCCAGATCATAACCCCCGGCCTCGGCCCCTTTTTTCGGCAGCCTGACGCCAAAACTGCGGATCAGGGTTTCGCGCATATCACGATAGCCGCCGTTATCAGGTGGTAGAATGTAGGTGCAAAAACTGAAATAAGCGCGCGCAACCGGGTGGCGCAGAACGCTAAAGGCCTGAAACCGGGTATGGTCATGCCGCCACTTGCGCAGGTCTTTTTGATTAAGCCCCGCCAACAGGGCGTCGACCGGCCCGCCATCATGGGCCGCCATCCAGTTTTTCACAGCCTCAACCGGCCCGCCCTTGATCGGCAAAAACATAAGTGGCACCGTATTTCCCAGCACGAATTGCGGAACACCCGCGCCGCGCCGTGGCTCAAATGTCGGGGTTCGCGACAGGCCCAGAAAATCCATCTGGCCCAGCGCCTGCTGCATTTCAGAAAAATTCGTGACCTTGCTTTCCAACGAGGCCGGGTTCTGTTTCTTAAGATCAGTATTCACCGCTTCAACCCGATGTGCCGACCCCAGGAACTTGGCCAAACCATTCAGAACCTCGACCGAATGAATGTCATCGTAATTGATGTAAAACGCGGTCTGACCACTGGTCTGCAAGGCATTCAGCAGCTTGACCTGAAACGCCTGATTAACCTCAACGTGGGCCAAAAATTCGGCCGCATCAAATTCCACCGCAGCGGTTTTCTGATGGTTGAGGTTGGTCAGCTTCCATTGGCCCGTCACAGCGGCAATTTTACGCGAGATATAAGAATCCAGCGGATTGCGCGTCAGGATCACCTTGCCACACGTGGGATCATCCAGACATTTTTGCAATATTCTGGGGTCGTGATCGTTAAAGAACCGGAACCCCGGAACGACGTCAGGATCTACCGCTTTGATCGCTGCAACAACCTGAAACGGATCCTTTTCACGGGCCACCATAGTAACGCCAAGCAATTCCTGCTTGTTCGCGCCACCGATAAAATGCGGGTTAAACAATTCGCCATAGCTGTGCAAATCGGAAAACTGGTTGATATTCTGTTCCAGAAAATTCGACCCAGTCCGCATCTCGGCAAAGACGACAAAGCTTTTAAACCGCAATGCTGACATCAGCGCACGACATAGGGTTTGATCGCCAGCTTCTTGCGCCCGGGCAGATCACCCAAGGGAAAGTCGCCAACGGAATGCGGGTTCATCCCCTCATTTTTCAGCCGTTGAACGAATTTTCCGAACCCGGTCAAATCAGCCATTTTCGGCACCTCAGTCAGCTTGCGACTGGCACCCGGGTCAAGCCCGTCAAGAATGGATTGCAGGATCGGCATTGGGTCTTCGACAAATTCCGCAAGGCTCCACACCCGGACTTTTGCGCGGATTTCATGGCCGCGCATGCTGGCCACATGGGCCGCCTCAATCGCCTGATATCGTGCGGCAATCCGGCGAATGCGTTGGAAATTCATCGTCGAATGGAACAACGGAACCGCCCAGGCACCGGTGACCACATAGACACTGGCGTTGGGATCGCTGCTGATATAATCGCTTATTTCCAACCGATCCGCAGGTCCGAATTGAAAGCTTTGATGTTCGCCTTGGGTGTTCCAGATCAGGCTCGATAAAAACGCCTCAGGATTATAATCCCGCAGTTTGGCGCTGCTGGACAAACAGCCATTGTAAACCTCGGCACCGCCGGAAAATTTCACTTCGCTTTTGTGAAACAGCCGCCCATGCACCCGCGTGCCTGTGCGCTTTTCCAACCATGTCTCAAAGTTGGAAAACAGATCGCTGAACCCTTCGTACACGCTGTAGGGCGCGCAGGTTTTCTGCAATTTCCAAAGACCGGGATTGGGGAACCGGCTTTGCATTTTCAGGCCCACACGACCAGCAGTCCGGCGTTGGTTCGCGCTTACGAATATCCGGTCGAGCTTGCGCGGATTGGGTTCGATCTGGGCCAGTGATTTCAATTGATCGCCCAAAAACCGCCGATACAGCTTGTTGGCGCGCGGCCAGATTTTGCGCGCAACAAAACAATCGGATCGCTGCAACAACTGCAAATGATCGTCATAAAACACATGCGGTTTGCCCTGAAAATCAAACCGGGACAGGGTCAGGGGGCGACTTTCGATGTTGGTCGAATGATTGCGCACAAGCGTTTGAAAATACGCCTCATCAGGGATCCAGACCTTGCTGAAATATTTGTCAAACTTGGGTCGATCCGGATCATCCAAAATCGTTGCCAGCGTTTGGCGCGTCAGGCACCACCATTGCGAGCCAAGATGCGGAACAACCCCGGCTGGAATTTTCCGCGAATACCCAACACGGCGCTGCATGGACACGTACCTGTCAAACAGCCGACGGCGTTTTTTCCACGAAAACGGGAACCTGAGGGTGAACCGCTCAAGGTCCAGCCCGCCAACGGTCCAGGTGACCTCTTCCGTTGTGACGCTTTCGATGAAATCAGTTTCCGGGGCCGCCGCCAGATATGCATCCAGTTCTTCGACCGGGCGTAGCGGCAGGCACGAACCGCTGGCCAAAAAGGCGTGACTGACATCCGGAAAATCATCCAGCAATTGCCGCGCCGCATCCAGTGTTGCGGCAACGATTGAAAACTTGCCCCAATCACAGGCCCGCCGCGCCGTGAACCGGATATTGCGGAACTTGGCCAGCTGGTCCTGCATTGTCTGGAATTCATCGTCATCGGTGCGCGCATCCACATGGATCACCAACGGATGATCCCGCTGCGCCCAATACCCGGCCACTTGCGCGGCCCGGTCCAGATCCTGATGCGCCAATATGATGAACCCAACACCCACGCGATCAGATCCAATTGCCCTTGGACATTAGCCCAAGAATTTCCAGCTGCCGCCAGTTGATGTATTTTTCCGACCACCGGCACCACAAACTGGGCGAGGATTTGATCCCCTTGTTGTAGGCCCGGTATTCATGGCTGTTGGCGAAATGCTGTTTTCGTTTCAATTCCTCTTTGGATTTTTCGGTAAAACTGTTCAGGAATTTTGCGTGCAGCAAACACCCTGACGCTTTTTCCCCGCCCCATTCATCATACACAAGGTTCAACCCCCGTGGCAAAAGCATGTGGGTAGAGCTGATATAGACATTTCCCCGGCTCCATTTCACCAGCGGAATTTTGTTCAATGCCGGCGCGCGCTCAGGCTCGTTAGCAAAAAAGGCTCGCGCCCGAACGCCACCCTGAATCCACAGGTTTCCATATTTCGGATTGCGCGTGATGCTGTAATTGCCCGGATCAAAGTATTCTGCGATTTCCATCGGGTTCTGACCCTCGGAATAGGGGACCTGATCAATCGGAACTTTTGGGTACATATCAAGCAACATCGCACCAAACGATTTGATTGATGATGCATCCAGCCAATCGGTCAGCGCGCGCAAGGGCCGGGAATCGCAGAACGGATAGACGAAAAATTCGTCCACATCGACGACCAGATTCCAATGCCCGACACCATAACGCGACTGCAATGCGTTCAGCCAATCAACCCCAAACTTTGACCGTTTGTAGCTTTGCGCAGTTGTCCACAATGTCACGTCATGCTGCTGTTCAAGATATTCCTTTGACCCATCGTCCGAGTCGTTTTCGACAAACAGGAAATGGTTGATGCCAAGGTTTCGGTAATATTCCAGAAAGAACGGCAATCTGATCCGCTCGTTTCTAAGGGTGCAGAACAGCAGGATATCGTCGTCGCCTATCGCATCCGTGCGATCAACAACGCTGTGCAATTCACTGCGCTTACGCAATGAGCGAACGCGCTTGCGTTTGCGTTCCAGTCTTAATCGATATGTGCTGTAAGCACTCAAAGACCGATCCTTTTCCTCAACGTCTAAAAGAGCCGCATGCCTGCGGACAGTCTGTCAGACGAATCTGAAGATCCGGTCAAAGTGCATATTCCAGTCAGGCAACTTTACCGACCTGCCCCGCACTTGCCTTTCAGCCTCTGATTCCCGTTTACGACCTGCCCGCTCGAGAATTCGTTTGGACCAAATGTAAGAGTTATCCACATTCAAGTAAAGTGGGTAATTACCTAATATCTCACGATAAATGGCATTTTCGCCACAAAGGATCGGCACACCTTTGGCCGCAGCCTCGATCAGCGGCAGGCCAAAACCTTCGACATGGCTTGGAAACAGCAAGGCCCAGCTTTCGCCAAGCCGTTGTTGAACTTCAACATCCGGCAGATTGTTGTTCTCAAACACATGCTTTCCCATCATCGGATCACTGTCCAATATACTGAAAACACTGGTATTATTCCATCCTCGTTGCCCAATGATGTGCAGGTCCGGAATTTGCTGTGGGTCAAGATCGCGCGAAAATTCCTGCCAGATATTCAACAAAAGCGCATGATTTTTGCGTGGCTCTATGGTTCCCAGAGTCACAAAAGATGGCTTTTCCGTCGCGGAATCAAAGCGTTGGCCGGAGGTGTCAACCTCGGTCGCCAGATGTGCCACCACAGCATTCGGCACGCGGCCAAATTTTGAGAATATCGCCTCGGCTTCTTGTTGGGTTGCCTTGGAATTATAGATGATCTTGTCGGCGTTCGCGGACACAAGTTGCATCGCGGCCTTGAATTTGCCTGAGACCTCAGAAGTTGAGAGATTAGGTGAGGTAAGCGGGATAACATCATGTATTAAAACGATTATACTATTATCTTTATGTGCGGTAATAGCCGCAAAAACCTCGCCCCGCAAGTTGCTGTGGCCGACGTTGAAATATGTAACGCCTTTCGGGAACACCCGTGCCAATCGTCGCTTTAGCCCGTTGGGCGTATATGTCCTAGTCGCCAACCGCCAAACATCCGCAATCGCGCTTTGCTGGGCCGGGTTTGATTTTGCGGCTAGGACGCGCGCCATCCCTTGCCGCCCCCAAGGCGCGTTACCCAAGATACGGTTCAGGATTTCCTGCCCGGCTTGCCGATCCAGCAACGCATAAGATTTTGGTAACCGGCACAAGAAAAACACTGGCGCATCACGCTTCAGAAATTCCCGATAATACGCCAGCTCCACCCGATCAACCCCGGTCAATGGCCCGCGTCCAACGCGCGAGATCAATCGGGAAATATCAAGAAGACGCGCGTGCATCTATGCCTCGTAATTTCCGGTCCGGTGCCAATGCCAAGCGTCTTTTATCATCTGATCCATTGTCGAACGCGTCGGCTGCCATCCCAGTTCAAGTGCCGCGCGACGCGATCCGCTGACCAGTTTTGTGCAATCGCCAGCGCGTCGTTCGCCCGCAATCCAGGGCACCTGTTTGTTGGTCACGATGCTTGCCTGATCCATCACTTCTTTCACCGAAAACCCGGTTCCGGTGCCAAGGTTAAACGCCCGACTGCCTTTGTTCGCTATCAACCAATCAAGGCCTTTCAGATGCGCATCAATCAAGTCGCTGACGTGAACGTAATCCCGGATACAGGTTCCGTCCGGCGTGTCGTAATCCGTGCCAAAGACGGTCAAGGCCTCGCGTCGTCCGATTATGGTGTCTAGGATAAGCGGCACGAGGTGTGTTTCGGGCCGGTGGAATTCCCCGACCTCACCATCAGCATCAGCCCCGGCCACATTGAAATAGCGAAGGATCACACTTTTCAATCCGTGGCTGGCATCGAAATTGCCAAGCATTTCCTCGATCGCCATTTTCGACGCACCGTAAGCATTGATCGGCTGCTGCGTGCAGTGTTCGTCAAGCGTCACGCCGTCCTGTTCGCCATATGTGGCACAGGTCGACGAAAAAACCATGTTCAGGCAACCCGCTTCAACCATCGCCTCGATCAAATTCAGCGAACCGGACGCGTTGTTGTGCCAATACAACCCCGGCTCTCGCATGGACTGGCCAACATCCGACAAGGCGCCAAAATGCAAAACCGCCTCGGGTTTATATGCCGCGAAAACGGCGTCCAACCGGCGGCGGTCGTTCAGATCGCCACGTTCAAACGGGCCGAACTTTACCGCATCTGCCCAGCCGGTGCTTAGATTGTCATATGTTACAGGCTGAAACCCTGCCGCCTTTAAGGCTTTGCAGGCGTGCGACCCGATATAGCCAGCCCCGCCGGTCACCAGAATATTTCTGTGCGCCACCCCGGTCATGCCTGTCACCGCTTATTGCGCCGCGTATCTTGCAGCCGCGATACCTTTTAGGAATTCGGCAAACTCGTCGCGCAAATCCTCGCGCGCCAGACCAAAGGCCACTGTTGCCTTCAAAAACCCGGCCTTGGAGCCGCAATCGTATCGCTGGCCTTCAAACCGATAGCCATAGACGTTCGACGACACTTCGATTTCGGTGGCGATGGCGTCGGTCAATTGGATTTCACCGCCCGTTCCGACCATCTTTTTGTTGAGGTTCTTTAAGATATTCGGCGTCAAGATATACCGGCCAATAACAGCCAGGTTCGACGGCGCTTTGCTTGGCTCTGGCTTTTCGACCATGCCTTTGACGGACATCAGCCTGCCCATGTCCTCTTTCACGTCAAGCAGGCCGTATTTGCTGGCTTCTGAAAACGGAACCTCCATCGCGGCGACCATATTGCCGCCGGTTTCTTCATACGCTTCGACCATCTGCTGCAAGCAGGGTTTGTCTGCGGCGATCACATCATCAGGCAGGATAACCGCAAAGGGTTCGTTGGCGATCAGACGCCGCGCGCACCAGACCGCATGGCCAAGCCCCAACGCGTCACGCTGGCGCAAATAGGCAATTTCACCGCTTTCCATCGTTGTCTTTTTCAGCACTTCCAACAGCTCTGTCTTACCCTTGCGTCTGAGCGATGCTTCGAGCTGTGGGGCGCTGTCAAAGTAATCTTCAAGCGCACCTTTGCCACGCGAGGTGACGAAAATAAACTCTTCAATACCGGCGGCGCGCGCTTCGTCAATTGCGTATTGAATCAATGGCTTATCAACCAGAGACATGATTTCTTTGGGAATGGATTTGGTCGCTGGCAGGAACCGCGTTCCTAAACCTGCAACCGGAAAGATCGCTTTGCTGACTTTGTTTTTCTTCATCTTACCACACCCATTACAAAAGCGCCTTTGCCGCGCCAACGATTTTATTTACCCCCGGAATGTGGAGCAAATAAGGCATTTTAACGAAACCCAGCGCTGATCGGCCTGACGGCGGCCAGACGTTTCAATTCAAAAATCGCACGGCCTTTCAGGCTGTGCCGTTGGAAAACCCGTGACTTGCGGTCGGATCGGCCAAAAATACCGCCTCGTTGCACCCAAAACCCGTCCGCCAGAAACTCCATCCTATGAAACATAGAACTAAGCGAAAGCTTGAAAACGGTTTGGCAGGTTCCCGACCGGGCGGCCTTTGTCGCGATCAACCGGGTTTTCCGCCAACCGAGTGAGCGACAGAGCAGAGCGCTTAGGTCCGAAGCTGTATCGCTGGTCAAAAATTGCTGAAAAGGCTGACAAATGGGCCTTGTGATAGGCGTCGTCTTTTGTGCCTCGCGCGCAAGGCCTACCTTGATGCCTTCATCCAGATCGGCAAGCAGCCTGCCGACATCACGCGGTTCAATCTCACCCTGCACCATGAACTCCAACAAGCGTTTTCTTTGGGCAATCCGAAAGGCGGCCAGTTCGGTTGCTGCACTTTGTTGCGTGGTATGTTTAAGGCAAAACCAAGCCTTGCTCGCGCCCATTTGAAACAAGGTTTTCGGCGCGCGGTTTCGCGTTCGCATTTTGCTGGCGGCAAACCCGTGATGTACCTGCGCCAGTGGAACAATCGCTGTTTTGTGGCCGCTCTGTCCCAGCCGATAGTTCAGGTCGGTTTCGTCGAGGTAATAGTGAAAGTTCTCGTCAAATCCGCCGAGCGCAAGCAATACATCCTTGCGAAACGCACAATTCGTGCCTTCGGTTTTGATCGCTTTGTCCGGCGTTCCCGTGAAAACGATGGTTTGGTCGCCTGTCAGTGGCAGGTCGGAATGACTTCCAAACCGATCAATACTGCGGCCTTTCCATTGAAATGAAATGCCGTTGCGTCCGCGCACATACCCACCAGCGGCCACCACATCTGCATCGTTAAACGGTGCAATCAAATGTGTCAGCCAGGTCGGTTCCGGCACAGCATCATCATCACAAAACGCGACGATCTGGCCGCTGGAATGGCTAATACCAAGATTTCGTGCGGCTGAGATATTGGCGCGATCAAACGCAACAAATTTGATGCGCGAGACGTTGTGGATATCGGGGAAAAGCACTCGAGGGTCCGCGTCAGAAACCACGATCACCTCAAAATTCAGGTATTGAAGATACCGCAAGCTGACCAGCAAACGTTTCAGTTCTGCCGGGCGATCCCGGCTGACAATGACCAGACTGACCTTGGGCGTCGCGATCATTCAACCCCCATTTCCGCCAATTTCAATTCAATCCGCGCGACGTCGGATGGGTTGTTCAGCTCCCAAAACGCGCGGCCTTTGCCGTCGACCTCAACACATAAAACCGGCTCGCCGTTTTCCATGAAGCGAAGCTGTTCTAACCCTTCGAGGGTTTCAAGCGGGCCGGAGGGCCACTGCGTGTAGGCCGCCAATGCGTCCGGGCGATAGGCGTAAACGCCGACATGGTGGAACACCGGAATAAGGTCGTCATCAGTGTAAGCCCGGTCAGTGAACGGAATGACCTCTTTGGAAAAATACATCGCGCGCATGTTTTTGTCGAACACAGCGGTGGTGCCACCGACCTGCCCCTGACGGCGATCTTCCAGAAACCCGGCCAACGCATCCGCGTCACAGCGCAACACCGGGGTCGCAACGTTCGCGTCTGGGTTTGCCTTAAGCCCAGCCACCAAATCTTCGACAAACCAATGCGGTGTCAGGGGGGCGTCCCCTTGCAGGTTTACCACGATGTCATAGGTCTGGCCAAGGCGATCCAGCGCGTCCGAACAGCGTTCCGTACCATTGGTGCAGTCTTCAGACGTCATGACAACTTCGGCGCCGAAGTCTTTGGCAGCGCTTGATATTCTTTCATCATCCGTTGCTACCACAACGCGCGCAATGCCTTCAACGGCCTGTGCTGCATCCCATGACCGGCGGATCAGCGATTTCGCCTGTCCGCTGCATCCAGACAGCGTCACTAGGGGCTTGCCGGGATACCGGGTCGAGGCGTATCGCGCCGGGATGACAATCAGTACGGACACGGCTTATCCTTTCTGTAAATCAACGCCCGGCGCATAGGCGATAAAGAACGGATTCGCATAATCTTCTTTGCCATATTTCAGATCGCTGTGGTCGTCAAAGCGAACCACCCGACCACCGGCACCGGCAAGAACCGCGTGGCCTGCCGCGGTGTCCCATTCCATCGTACGGCCAACGCGCGGGTACAAATCCGCCTCGCCAGTGGCGATCAGACAGAACTTTAACGACGAACCGGCGCTGGCGCTGTCTTTGACGGTGTACTTGTTGATGTAGTCATCCGTGGCCTGATCTCGGTGTGATTTTGAAGCCACGACAATCAGGCCAGCATTGTCAGGCGACGAAACCGATATTGCCGTCGTGTCGCCGAGCTCTTCAACCTTATGCGCGCCGATTTCCTCGACCGACTGGCCTGCGGCATCGGTATAAAACAGCCGCCCTTTGGCCGGCGCATACACCACGCCCCGCACCGGAACGCCGTTTTCGACATAGGCGATGTTGACGGTGAAATCGCCGCGACGGTTGATGAACTCTTTGGTTCCATCCAGCGGGTCCACGATAATAAAGTTATCGGATTTTTTGCTGTGTGTGGCGGATTGTTCTTCTGTCACCAGCAATACGTCGGGAAACGCTGCGACCAATCCGGCAGAGATTATCGCGTCGGCCGCCTCGTCCGCTTCGGTTACCGGGCTGTTGTCTGACTTGGTCTTGACCTCAAAATCATCGCTATCATAGATCTCCATAATCTTGGCCCCACCCTGCAAGGCCAATGCGCGGAAAACCAAATTCATCTTTTCAAAATCCAAAATCAACACTCCTGCAGCGATATTTTTGACGACCTCGTCAAATTCTTGAAGTTTTTACCCATGCCTCTTATGATCTGACCTAAGGTGAACAGCAAGGTTTCACAAAAGAAAACCGCTGGGCAATATCGGGCAGGGTAAACAGGCACAATGCTTCAGTACGAAAAACGAAATTCCGGCGTTTGGACCGCATTGCGGTTTTCAGATTTGCTGTACCATTCCATCGTTCGGGTTGTGCGCAAATCAAGCAGTAATGCCTTGATGGGTCTGTTCAGCAATATCATGCAGTCCGTTGTGATGATCGTGGTGTTTTACGTCATGTTTTCGGTGTTTGGCATGCGCGGCAACGCGGTGCGTGGTGATTTTTTGATCTTCCTGATGACAGGGATTTTCCTGTTTCTGACCCACACGAAAACTATGGCGGCAATTGTCGGTTCCGAAGGTCCGGCATCGCCCATCATGAAGCACGCCCCGATGACCACGTTTTTGAGCATTAGTTCGTCAGCCTTGGCAGCACTTTATCTACAGTTGCTGTCGATGGGTGTGATCCTGTTTGTAACCCATGTGGCCATTCGCCCGGTTGTGATCGAAAACCCGCAAGGCGTTTTTCTGTCTTTTATACTGGCATGGTTCAGCGGCGTGGCCATCGGCCTGATCTTTCTGTCGATCAAGCCCTTCATGCCGGGTTTTACGTCCATTGCGACAACCGTCTATTCCCGCGCCAATATGATCGCCAGCGGCAAGATGTTTGTGGCCAACACCCTGCCGGGGTATTTATTGCCCTATTTTACCTGGAATCCGCTGTTTCACTCGATTGATCAGGCGCGGGGGGCGGCGTTCATCAATTACTCGCCTCACGTGACATCAATTTCATATCCGATATACTTTAGTCTGGCGCTGTTGGTTATCGGCATGATGGGCGAATTTTTCTCTCGTCAATATGCCTCGGCCAGTTGGAACAGCGGACGATAGGAAACCACGCTGAAAGGATAGAAAATGCCCCTGCTGAGGATCGTAACGTTTAGTATCGGATTAATTTTCAGCGCAATTTCAGTGAATGCGCAGGACATGCTGGTAGAGCCAAGGCTTTACGACGTGACAAGGGTCGCCAGCAACGATGTGCTGAACGTCCGGGAAAAGCCCAGCGCCAGTAGCGCCAAAATAGGCGAGCTTGCACATAACAACCTTGCGGTCGAGGTGATCGCCCTTAGTGCAAATGGAAAGTGGGGGCTGGTCAATTCCGACGATCAAAGCGGTTGGGTTTCGATGCAGTTCATGAAGCCAAGCCTTGCCGCGCATGAACCCCCGCTTGATTTGGCCTGCGCTGGAACCGAGCCTTTTTGGTCGTTGATTTTCGATCCCAGCCGAATTGGGCAAGCGGATTGGTCCATGATGGGTCTGACGGAGTCAGAGTCGTTTTACGAAGGGTTCTGGACAGCACCTGCGGTCAATCGTTCCAACCAGTCGTTTGCCTTCAGCATGTCACCGGACAAAACCGGGTCTGGCATCAATGCCTCAGGCATCATCAGCACCGAGATATGTTCGGACGGCATGTCAGACCGCGTTTACGGCTATGCAATCGACCTGATCCTGTCCGGCTCTCAGACTATGTACGTCACGGGCTGTTGTTCGGTCGGCACAAATTAGACCGTTCAGGGCGACGGACAGGGACGCAGGATGACCAAAGATCGCCTTTACTTTTTGCTGCTGAATATCGGCCATTTCCTTGACCACCTGTTCATGCTGGTTTTTGCCACCGTCGCGGCACTGGTGCTGCATCTGGAATGGAACGTCGGCTATGCCGAGCTGTTGGCCTATGCGACGCCGGGCTTTTTTGCCTTTGGTGTTTTCGCGCTGCCCGCAGGTTGGCTGGCTGATCGGTGGAGCCGGGACGGCATGATGTGTGTCTTTTTCATCGGCATCGGCACTGTTTCCATCCTTTCCGGCTTGTCGCGAACACCGCTTGAACTCGGCCTTGGCCTTTTCGCCATTGGGATGTTCGGCGCGATATATCATCCTGTCGGGTTGGCAATCGTCACGATGAAATGGCGCAATACCGGCATGCGCCTTGCGATGAATGGCGTCTGGGGCAATTTGGGCGTGGCAAGTGCGGCCCTGCTTACCGGCTATTTGATCGACCACGGCGGCTGGCGCAGTGCCTTTTTGCTGCCGGGGGTTTTCTCCATTGCCGTTGGTCTGGTTTATCTGGCTTTGCGTTGGAGCGATATCCGCAGCGACCACAGCACGCCGAAGGCAAAGGATACCCCCGCCAGTGCAGCACTTGCCCCTGAAAGGCGCAGGCTGTTGATCCGGGTTTCGGCGATTGTGTTTCTGACCACGGCAGTGTCGTCGCTGGTGTTTCAGTCAACGACCTTTGCCTTGCCTAAAATATTTGACGAGCGTCTGACAGGACTGGCAAGGCAGGTGTCAGATTGGGGATCAGGCCAAAGCGATGCGGCAACCGTGATCGGATCACTGGCGTTTATTGTGTTCGCCATCGCCTCGATCGCGCAATTGGTGGTTGGGCGGTTGCTGGATAGTTTCGGGCCGCGCCGGATATTCATGGTTGTCGCCTCCATCCAGATCGTCTTTTTCGCCCTGATGCCGGGGCTGACCGATATTCTGGCGCTTGTAGTGGCACTTGGTTTCATGCTGGGCGCATTTGGCCAGATACCGATCAACGACTTCATGATCGGGAAAATGGCCAGTGGGCCAGCCCGGGCGCGCATTTATGGCATTCGGTATGTGGTTAGTTTTTCGGTACTGGCCGCATCCCTGCCGCTGATCGCGTTTGTTTATGACAAATGGGGGTTCGACAGGTTGTTCAATATCCTGACCGGTGCGGCACTTGTCATTCTGCTGGCGGTTTTGCTGCTGCCGCGCCGATTACCGACTGAGGCGGTAAATCCAACGACGTCTTAGTGGGCGCCGTTAGGATATATTCATGGACTGTTCGGACAGACGAACCGACAAGGTTATATTACCCTCGTTGACCAGCCAACGCCGCATTGTGAAACTGCGTGCGCCCGTTGCGTGCATCGGATCGTTTTCGGCAATGCTTTTCGCGGCCTCAAAACTGTCTGCGCGATAAATGATCAAGCCCGCGCCGATCATGTTTGCCCCGCTTTCATCTGAAATCGGTCCGGCCATGACAAGGGAACCCTGGGCCTCCATCTTCTTTTGATAGGCAAGATGATCGGGCAGGGTATTTTGCATGATTTCCGGATCAACCGCCGGAAAGGACTGCACCATATATAACTCCATCGCCAGCGCCCCGCGCTTTTGTGCGATCTCTTTATATTCTGACCATGGCGGCATTTTGATTCACCTACTGTTTTTTTGGCACTTTCTGTAAATAACATGAAATTGACAATCTTCAAGAAAAATCGATTTTAATTGACGATGCGCTTTTTAGTGGGTAATTTATCGATAATATTTCTGATGGACCGAGTCGGCCCGTCAGCAGACGGTGTTGAATAGCGGTCACTGCAACTGCTGCGTGGCTTCCAAGGGTTTTGAATTCAATGGACGGACAAATGAACGACAAAGACCCGCGGTCAGCCGCGCAACAAGAAGTCCGGGCCTTGCGGCAACGGATTACAGGCCTTGATCAGGATTCGATTGATCTGATCCTGACCGCAGCGCGTTCACATTATGCATGGCTGGACAAGCCGGTTCCTGATGAAATGCTGCACCGGATTTTTGACATTGTCAAAATGGGCTCGACCAGCATGAACTGCTGCCCGGCGCGGTTTGTTTTCATCCGCACGCCAGAGGCAAAAGAGCGTTTGGCCAAATCGTTGAAGCCCGCAAATGTGCCAAAAGTGATGAGCGCACCAGCGACGGCCATTATCGGCTATGACACTGAATTCTGGAGGGAATTGTTGAAATTGTTCCCGCACGAGGATCGTCGCGGACATTTTTCTGACAAACCTGAACATGCCGAAGATACCGCCTTTCGCAATTCCACCTTGCAAGGTGCCTATTTCATGATTGCCGCCCGGGCCATCGGGCTGGATATCGGGCCGATTTCAGGCTTTTCAAATCAGATCGTGGATGCAGAGTTTTTTGCAGGCACGACGACCAAGTCAAACTTTCTGTGCAATATCGGCTATGCTGACGAAAGCGCGCTGTTTCAGCGCCTGCCACGTTTTGCTTTTGACGATGTGTGCGAAACACTTTGAAAATGGGAACCGAACACAATGGGTGAAGTCAGACTAAAGAACACGGTGAAACTGCGGGCCAGCGCAACATGCCCGTCGCACTCACTGTCCGAGGTGTCTGTGCGCGATTTGGTGCAATACATTGATGAACCCGAAGCCCGCGGCGGCACCAACAAAGGCATCACACCGACAGACACGGCACTAAGCGCGTTGATCGGCTGCACAAATGTCATCGGGCACAAATGTGCGGAAATGCTAAGTCTTGATATCGGCCATTTGACCATCACCGCGACCTGCGATTTCGACCGGCGCGGTGTAACGCTTGCCCAAGAAATTGATGTGCCGTTTGAACGTATTGAGTTGCGGGTAAAATCCGACGGAACCGCAACAGACGACCAGTTGCAGCATCTTGCAGCTGAAGTCGCGAAATATTGCCCCCTGTCGAAATTGTTCCGGCAGGCAGGAACTGTGATTGAAGAGAAATGGGAGCGTGCCCAATCCTAATAAACCACGCAAAACCAAGGGAGGAATTGAAATGACAATGACGAAACGTGCCTTGCTGGCAGCTGGACTTGCAGTCGGGCTGATGCCTGCGCTGACAAGTGTTCCGGCACTTGCGACAGAAACGATCAATATGATCGCTATCGACGGCTATCCAAAAAAATCTATGTGGGTCAAAGAGTTCTCGGGCTTTTTCATTCCGCGCGTGAACGAAGAACTGGCGAAAACCGGCAATTATAAAATCGAATGGCAAGAAGCCTATGGCGGCCAGATCGTCAAACCACGCGGCGTTCTGGATGGCATCAAGCTCGGCTTGGGCGACATTGGCATCGTGACGACGATTTTCCACAACTCGAAACTGCCAAGCCAGGGCATTTCCGCTGTAACACCATTTGTTGCCGCCGATGCGCGCGTGGTTGCCAAAGCGGTTGACGAGATCGCCAAGGAATTCCCGCAGATGGCAGCAGAACTTGCCGCGGAAAACCAAGTCTATCTGGCGACGGGCGTTGTGCTTGACACATACCAGATGTTTTCAAAAACACCGATCAATTCGCTTGCCGATCTAGAAGGCAAAAAGGTTGCTGGTGCAGGTTACAATCTGCGGTATCTCGAAGGTATCAAAGGCGCTGCTGGTGTCCGGGGTGGGTTGCCAAAGTTCTATAACATGGTTCAGACCGGGCTTGTGGATGCAGCAATGCTGTGGCCGGAAGCGGCCAAAACCTTTAAGATCGCCGAAGTTGCACCTTATATGCTCAAGGCCGATCTTGGCGCTGTGAATTCCAAAACGGTTACGGTGAACGCTGATGTCTGGGCCAAATTGCCTGACGAAGTGAAGGGCGTGTTGAAAACCGTGGCCTTAGAATACCGCGACCATATCGCCGGTATCGCAATGGATCGCGCAGAAGCGTCTTTGCAAGCTTATAAAGATGGCGGCGGCACGGTGGTCGAACTTTCCGCATCCGAGCGTCAGGCCTGGGCCGATTCCATGCCGAATATCGCGGTTGACTGGGCCACCAAACTTGACGGCACCGGCGCACCGGGGTCAGCTATGCTGAAAGCATATATGGGCAAACTGAAAGCGGCCGGTATGACACCAATCCGTGATTGGGCTGCCGAACTGCCTAACTAAGCTAACCGAAAGACCAAAAAAATGATCGCCACGGCCCTGTTGAAATTCCAGAAATGGGTCGTGGCGATTGCAATCGTGGCGAACGTATCCGGCGCGCTGGTTCTGTTCGCGCTGGTTGGCATCATGAATGCCGACGTTGTATCACGCGGCTTTTTCAATGCACCGTTTCGTGGCGTTGTCGAGGTCGTCGTTTTTTCGTTAGTGCTGATTGTTTTCCTGCAGCTTCCGGATGTTGTACGGACAAACCGCCTAACGCGGTCTGATGGGTTTTTGGTGTTTCTACGGTTCCGAAAACCCGTGGCTGCGCATTTTCTGGGCCGCCTGATCGACGCGATTTCCTGCGTATTCATGGGCATGATCGTCTGGACAGTATGGCCGGAATTCGTTGAATCCTTTGAAAGCTGCCATTTCTTTGTAGCGCCTGAGCTGGGCCCCGCCCGCACCGGCGAATTCATGACGGACCTTAAGGCCGCGATGGGTCGCTGCGATTATTTCGGCACACCGGGCATTTTGACGGCGCCCTGGTGGCCCGCACGGCTGGCGATTGTTTTCGGATCAACTTTCGCCACGATCATTTTCTTTCTCAAGGCAGTATTGGGCGACAGTATGAATTCTAGTGTCACTCTGAAAGGGGCCCAGAAATGAGCCCTGTAGAAATCGGAGCCATCTCGGTCGGGTTAATTGTCGTGCTGATTTACATGGGCATGTATATCCCGATTGCCCTTGGACTTGTGTCATTTGCGTCGGTCTGGCTGATCAGCGGCAAATCCATCCTTGCCTTCAATTTCCTGAAAATCGCCGTTGGCGACGGGGTGACAGAATACGAATTTGCGACCATTCCGTTGTTTACGGTGATGGGCCTGCTGGTTTCCAAGGCTGGTATGGGGCGCGACATTTACACGGTGATGAACCTGATGTTCCAGCGCGTGACCGGCGGCATTGGTATGGCTACTGTTGGTGCAAATGCGGTGTTTGCGGCGATCACCGGATCGTCGATTGCATCGGCCTCGGTGTTCACAAAAATCTCAGTACCCGAAATGTTGCGCCTGAAATACAACCCGCGCTTTGCGGTCGGGGTTGTGGCAGGATCGTCCGTACTTGGCATGATCATTCCGCCCAGCGCGATGTTGATTATCTATTCGTTCGTGGCGGAACAATCCGTCGGCGAGATGTTTTTGGCAGGCATCGTGCCGGGGCTGATCCTGACAGCGGCCTATGTGGTTGCCATTCTTTTGATGGGCAAGTTCTGGCCCAGCTTTATCGGCACCGAATCCCAGTCTGTTGAACGTGAAAGCCTGAGTTTGGGACAGATCCTGGACAAATCACTGCCGACAGGTGGCCTAATATTTCTTGTCCTTGGCGGCATTTACACCGGGTGGCTGACACCGGTCGAGGCCGGGGCTGCGGGCGCGCTGGTCGCCTTGTTGATTGCCATTGTCCGGCGGACGATCACCCGGGCGGAATTTTGGCAAACCTTGGTTGAAACCGGATATATCACCGCGTCAATCCTGTTTTTGATCACGATGGCATCGTTTTACAGCCGGATGTTGGGCTTTGCCGGGTTGCCAAATCAGCTTGAGGAAATCCTGCAAACGTATCAGCTGACCTTCTTTGAGATCATGCTGATCTATGTTCTGCTGATGTTGGTTCTTGGAACGCTTCTGGACACGGCATCAATCATCCTGATCGTCGTGCCACTGTTTATCACCCTGATCGAGGGGATGAATTTAAGCCTTGTCTGGTTTGGCATCGTGACCGTGATTGGTGCAGAAATCGGGCTGTTGACCCCGCCACTTGGCATCAGTTGTTTTGTCATCAAAGCCACGCTTAACAACCCCGACGTTACGCTGAAAGACGTCTTTTTGGGCGCATTGCCCTTTGCCTTTATCATGCTGCTGGTACTCATCCTGATCATCAGGTTCCCGCTGCTTTCAACCGCCATTCTAATCTAGCAACGAGGTTCCCCGTGAAGAACGTCAGTATTGATACGTTAACCGATGCCGTGCTCGGCTATTGCGGCAAGGATACCGATCCGCGCCTGATGCAACTGCTGGACGGCCTGCTAAACCATATGCACGCCTTCGCCAAAGAGACAAAACTGACCCATGCTGAATGGCTGACGGCGGTCGAATTTCTGGGCCGCATCGGCGATATTTCGACCCCGACACGGAACGAATATGTGCTGTTGTCGGACGTCACCGGCTTGTCGTCACTGGTTGATATGATCGGATCACAGCACGCTGGCACGTCATCAAGCGTGCTTGGCCCGTTTCACATCCTTGGCGCGCCTGATCTGCCGGTTGGTGGTGATCTGAAACAGGACAATGACGGCGCGACCGTGATCGTTAAGGGCCGGGTTCGCACGCCGGATGGAACGCCAATCAAAGGCGCGGTTATTGAGTCCTGGCAGACGGCTGATAGCGGTCTTTATTCCAACGTCGATGAAACACAGGACGATTACAACCTGCGCTGTTCTATCAAGGTTGGCGATGATGGCGCGTATTCTTTTAGCTCGATCCGGCCCGCACCCTATATGGTGCCTGATGACGGTCCTGTGGGTGACTTGCTGCATGCCACGGGCCGAGATGCCTGGCGGCCAAGCCATTTCCATTTCATCGTGGTTGCCCAAGGGTACAAATCACTGGTGACAGAGGTGTTTCCCAGCGATGATCCTTATCTTGATAAGGACGCCGTGTTTGGTGTGCGCGAAGACCTGATTATGAATTATGTTGAACGTACTTCGCTTGACGACGTGCCAGATGGGCTGGCGATCGATCGCAATGTCACGATGCCGTTCTACACGGTCGATTTTGACTTTGTTCTGGTGCCAGACGAAGCCTAACGTATTGCGGCTATTCCGCAAGAAAACCGCTGGTGCCCATATAGTGCGACACCAGCAGTTCAATCGCCAGATCCGGGTTTCTGGCGACAACTGCATCAGCGATTGCACCGTGTTCGGCAATGATATTGCGCTTGGGATATGCCCGCGGCCCGGTCAGGTGGCGATAGCGGGTGTTCTGATCAAAAAGCTGACTACAGAACTTTAACAAATGCACAGACCCGCAGGCACTAAGCAGTGCCATGTGGAACTTCTTGTGCAGGTCTTCCCATTCTTCATTTGCAATAAACTCAGTATCCGATTTCGATCTGGCCACGCGCGACAGGCGGTAATTGGCAAGGATAATGTTTTCCTCCCATTCATTGTCACCGTTTTTTATCGATTCTCGTAACGCCAGACCTTCCAGCCATATGCGGGTTTTCAAAAGTTCGCTAAATTCCTCTGCGCTGACCTCGACCACGCGAAACCCGCGCCTGTCGTTCCGCTCGACGAACGAGTCTGATGTCAGCAGGCTTAGCGCCTCGCGGATCGGGCTGTTGCCGACCTCGTAGCTTTTGACCAGATCGTCAATTTTAAGCTTTTGCCCCGGCTTCAATGTCCCGGAAATAATGTCTGCGCGCATGGCGGAATAGGCGCGGCTGGTCAAAGACTGTGACGGGCTGGACGCACCCCATTTCTGGACGTCGTCGTTCTGGCCGTCTTTCGTTTGAGCTGTTTTCGGCCCCATCGAATTCTCCTCGGTTAACTCACAGGTTCCACAGTTCCGGGCCGTTTGGTCGTTTGGTTCTGACCGGTGTCAAAAGCCAATTCAGCGCTGCGGATGCGGTCATTTCACATTCCTTTGCGAATGCGTCGCGGTTCTTTTCGGTACAATCGAAAATATATCGATAATTCGCCACACCTGTATAGGCGTTTTCAAAGCTGCTGTCATTCAGATGTCTGCCCCTAGTCAAAGGAATCGCCAATGATTCTACTGGTTTCGCGGCCCGGGGCAAAGCCAGCGATGGGCAGATAGTGGCAACAGACATGCCGTATATCGCAAGGCTTTCAAGCATATCGTGATATTATCGATAATTATTTTCACCAGCGACAAAAATTTATTGTTACTTTATTCTGGGTTCGACGGCCATGCTCCATACACTTTCCCACAAACTATCCATTTATAACAACATGTTATATGATATATGTCCACATTCTTGCAGCGATCAGTTCACCTGTAAGTCAGATTCTACATGACGAAAATAAGTCGATAATTATTGATTATTCCACCGAAATCGATATTTTATGCGACAGAGTACTTTTCAATGAACAAAGCACTGCACAAAGGCCAAAGGGGACGAGATGCGCGAGACCTATTTTGAAGATGGTAAATGGTGGGTAAGCCCGTATAATTTTCTTCCCGAAGTCCGGCAAGGCCTGTCGCTGCCGCCGCAAGTGCAAATCCATGATGCGACTTTGCGCGACGGCGAACAGACGCCCGGCGTTGTTTTTTCAGTTGATGACAAAATTGCAATTGCCCAAAAACTGAACGATGTCGGCGTTGAGCGGATCGAGGCCGGGATGCCCGCCGTATCGCCGCAAGACGCCGAAGCGATCAGGCATATTTCAAAGATGGGTCTGAAATCCAAGATTTTCACCTTTGCGCGCGCGATGAAGCAAGACATCGACATGGCGTTGGAATGTGGCGCCGATGGTGTCATTATTGAGGTGCCAATCGGCTATCCCAAAATCACCAAACAGTTCGGTTGGACTTGGCGCGACGTGTTTGAAAAGACTGCGCCGGTTATCAACTACGCCCGCGAAAACGGGCTTTATGCGGTGTTCTTTCCCTATGACACCACGCGCGCCCGGCCCGAGGATCTGGAAAATCTTTGCAAGGCCGTGATGGACACGTCACCACCCGATTCAATCGGTATCGTTGACACCATGGGCTGCGCGACGCCCGAGGCCATTCAATATATGGTGCGCTGGGTCAAAGGCATGACCGGCCTGCCGATTGAAATTCACACCCATAATGATTTCGGCATGGGTGTCGCCACAGAATTGGCCGCCGTCGCCGCCGGGGCCGAGGTTGTACATTCTTGCGCAAACGGTTTGGGTGAACGCACAGGCAATGCTGCCCTCGAAGAACTGATGATGGGCCTGCATCTGCTTTATGGCTATGACACCAATTACAAGCTCGACCAACTGCCCGAACTGGCGGATCTGTTGTCAAAAACCACAGGTATTCCGATTGCGCGCAACAAACCCGTTCTGGGATCGGGCAATTTCATCCGGGAATCCGGTATCGGGATCAATTTCGTTATGAACGACCCGCTGGTGATGTTTGGCACCCACCCATCGCTGACCGGAAAAGTCGGCGAAGTGGTGTTGGGCAAGAAAAGCGGCAAAGCCTCGATCATTTACAAGATGGGTGAACTTGGCATGGGCGAAGCGTCTGACGAAGACATCTCGGCCATTTTGGTCGACGTAAAGGATGCGGGAA
>JAJFIC010000010.1 GCA_021775315.1 Paracoccaceae bacterium | reverse complement strand
GAAAACCATCCGCACGGCTCTTGCGCGTACCTCAGGTGAAAACCTGTTTGCTCTGCTGCTTTTTTCCATAGCTCCAATCTTTCCTCGATTTGGAGCCTCCTGAAAACCCGGTGCGGTTCATTCTGCCACAGTACAACGATTAAGGTTTTCCCAGACAAAGTCGACTTTGTCTAGAACAATGCTGGCGAACCTAACTACAGAAGGCTCTGAAGCCTCCTACTATGAAGCGGTTAAACTATCTTCCACACAAGAAGCTTGGGCTAGGATATCAACGGCTCTTCTTAAAATACCGTTCATCTCCGACGGAGGGCAGAAAGATGGTTTCTTAGTAAAATCACTGACCGGAATTTGGGGCGGTACTTCTGCAGTCATTGCATTTGTCGAGCTGGTGCTGCTGAGTCTGTTAGGTCTATTAAATAATTGGGGTAGCAGTATCGCTCGTGTGGCTGTTTTGGGAGTCGTTATTTGGTTGAGCTTCTCGCTGTACTACATTTATGCAGACCTCGAATCTTTCGATAACTCAAGCCGAAAATCCGCTGAGATAATGTTTCTTTTTGGTTATTCTGTTCATGTTACTGGGGAAAATTCACAATCAGCGGTGACCTTCTACAACGCGATTCTGGGCTTGCTGTGGTATGTCGTAGCCATACCAACAATCGTTAACAAACTAACGAGGGTACGGGGATGATTGAGGCAATGATGTTGTTTGGCAGTGCTGCGAGAGGTGATATCAATCGGGAGTCTGATGTCGATTTGCTTTTCGTCGGTGAAAACTTTGAACCCTCAAGTCGAAAAGAGCGGGCGGTGGAAATACAATTTATTTCTACCCAATATCTGTTTGAGATGGCCGATCAAGGTGATCTGTTTGCGATTCATTTAGCTTACGAAGGCAAGGAGATATTCGATTCAAAACACATTTTTAAAGACTTCAAGGAACGGTTGAAAGTTCGAAGTACCTATTCTGAAGTTAGAGCGGCAGCTTCGGATCTAGCTTGGTTTCTGCATGACTATGGGAGCACCTATGAGGCCGCGCTTGTAAACAAGAGAATTGCTTGGTGTGTGAGAACAATTGTAATATCTGAACTAGTTGAACGGGGTCGGTTCATTTTTGCCCCAGACGCACTTTCTGCAGAATACCCCAAGAACAGCGTTCCACAACTGATCAATCTGAGACGGTCAAAATCGAAGTCAAGAAAGCGAACGGTCATGCTTTCAGATTTTATTGAGGCCCACTGTGCAAAACGACCTAATAAAGATTCAGCCGAGGATTTCATGGAGTATTTTGAAAAAAGTGGAAATGCCGTTGCTGTTTCAACAGTTAAAAAACTATCCTCTATTCGATCCAAAACAAGTGTGCGATCAAGAACAGCAATATATTCAGAATAGTGGGCGTACTGGCATTCCTTAGTCAGAATTTGGAGCCCTAATTAGAAATCCAATTAGTCCCACTGTGGCTCATATTGTTACTTCAAATAGAAGTGGTCCGGCATTTTTCGATTGTTCCTAGCGGCGTGCCGGACTGGGTGCCATCTGGGTGTCAATAATCGTAGGCTTGAATGAAACCACATGGAGCCGAATGCGATTGATTGAAAAGGGTTTGGCATCATTATTTGGAGAGCAAATGTCTCAAAACGATACAGTTGAAAATCTGTCGAAAGAAGAAATCGAAGCTGCAGGCTCGTACGCAAGCGATTCAAGGTTTTTTCACGATCTATTTCAATATCGGGAAGCATCAATTCCTCATACGATTGACTACATTGAGTTCATGAAAACAGGCCGTAAAAAAATTCATCTAACAGATAGCGCTATTAGCAAAAATTCGTTGACAGAAGATGTTAAACTGTATTCCGGTCACGGCAATGGTTTCAACGTTCGCGGATCAATTACTGGTGACGCAAAACATTTCATTGGTTTAAAATATTATTACCAAGGATATATTTCCGCGAGTCTCAGCAAAGACGTAGCCCTGAATTCGTTCTTGTCAAAAAGTGCAAAAACTGGGTCATCCCCAACTTTGCTGGAGTTTCATCTACCCGCTAAATTCAACGCCCTCGATATGACGCTGGTGGGAGCCTTTGGCGAACAAGAATATTTGCTCGGAAGAGAACCGAGATATTTAATATTCGATGCTGAAACTATTCCTTTGCCTGAAAGCAACGAGGGAATTCTTCACCTCAAACTTAAACCCGATTTCCAAGGTGTGCTGCAGGGCAAATGACCAACCCGCCGAGTGCTGATATCTGTTTGAAATCCATGAAAACTGATGTCTACGACAATAGTTCTAGCTGTGTGTGATGGCTCAGGGTATGGCGATGTTGGCGGTGCCAGCCAGCCAGCAATACGGCAACACTTTTTGCGAAAAACAGGATGGCGGGCTCCCAGAAACCTTGACTCCCAAGGGAGATTGACCAGAATTTTTCTTTTTAAAGTTGTAAAATTTGTAATTGGTCTTTTTGGAAGAAATCTAATTGGGGGCTGACATGAACCGTCGTACATTACTTTTTCTGGCCGCAAGTACAGCTATCAGTGCCTGTGGACGGAACCTAAAACCTACTGAAATAGCTAGCCGATCACAGCAATGTTTCAACCCGAAATCGAACTCGGTTCTCAAAATTGACGCTCATTGTCATTTGTTAAATGCAAAAGACGTTGACGGGGCGACCTTTGTAATCCGGCGGTATTTGAAATCCGAAACTTCAGAGGTTGCTCGCAGACCTGGTATTGCCGGGATCATTAGCCAGGCAGCCCTAAGAACAAAGCGGGTTGCAAGGGAAAAAGATGAATTGTCCAGAGAGATACTCAGATGGGCGCAAGGAGAGCTTGATTTTGAGGAAGGTAAATCGGACAGAATTTGGCCTGACAATCCAGAACACGCAATCTGCAGATCTGCATACAAAAAACACTACAAGCAGGATTTGATATCTGAATTTGGGTTTGAAGGGTTTACGAGCGCCCGACTAAAAAATGCCGCAGATATGATGAGCAAGTTTCCGTCTGTTCATCTTTTTACGCCGGCACTAATTGATTTCTATGAAGGAAACTCACCCTATGATCCCGTTCAAGAGGCACGGTTTTATGCGGCTCTGAATTTGGCGACGGATGGTCGGTTCGTCCCCCTAATAGGTTTCAATCCTGAACGGCAGTTTGATGACGTGGAAGATGGGCGCAAAACCAAAGACGACCTTAGCTATGTTTTGCCTCTTGATATGGTTGAAATCGCCATCCGCGACTTGGGTTTTATCGGTGTAAAACTACACCCTTCCACCGGATTTTCTCCGATTGAAAACAAGACATACGGATGCTTAAACACCAGAGATCAAAAAGAAAACAACAAGAGGTCGCTCAAAGATGAAATTAGAATAAAGGAAAGGTTTGAAGCTTACGACGAGTACATGACCGATCTTTTTATGATTTGTATGCGCTATGATGCTCCGGTTCTGGTTCACGGTGGCAAAGGGTTGGATACCAACAAGATCTGTTCAGACAATGGCCGCACAATCGAACAATCGAACGGCGATTTCAAATATCGACCAAATACTTGGAAACCAACCTCACCTAGCGAGCAAACCAATTCCCCGGACATTTGGGCAAGGACAATATCGAAAATGAACAAAGAGGCGTCGCGCCGGTACAAAGCAGCCCTGAAACGTGAGGCTAACGGTGAGACCGACGAAAAGACGAAAGCGGATCTTTTATTGAAAGGCCGCAAACTTCGGGTCTGTTTGGCCCATATGGCTGGGGGAATAGATACGAGTAACGGGTTTGCGGATTCTCCGTGGCTTTCCAACTTGATAAAACTGATTTCTTCCACGCCGGGTCTATATGCTGATTTCTCTGAAATGTCGGACATCATGGGGTATTCCAAGTCTTTGAAAAATGGCCCGATTTCTGCCGTTCATAGGTTGTTCAGAAATACACCAAGTTTTGGTTCGAGAACTCTGTATGGTTCGGATTTCCACATGCCAGGTGCGAGTAGAAATGCAGTAAGATACATCGCGGAGTCAAAGCGCCTTATTCCAAGCCGGTACCACCGAGCGGTCTTCGGTGGTAATGCGGTTGAGTTTTATGGGCTCGGCTTGCACACGCCCGCTAGGAAAAGAATGAAGGAATTTTATACAACTTCCGAAACGCGTCATGTTCTGTTTGGTCGCAATACAAACCCGAAGCTTCTTGCCAAAACTGTAATTCAAACCGCGCGAATTCCTTGGTGGTCACTTGCTGCAAAAGCAACTCGCTAGAAACGACTGTAATTTGGGCAAAGTCCAAACTAAGAGCTGAACTCATGCTGATTGGCAATACGATTCATCGTTTTGGTTTTTCGCAGCCTTGCCTTCGAGGCATGAAGTCTGGGAACTTGCTGGCAGTTTTCTACATCCGGGTAGCAGACCGTTTTAACTTTCTAATATTTTGTTGCGCTTCTCAAAAAAAACCTACTAGAATATGGAATAGTTAGTTTCTAGCCGTTCCAAATAGTTTTCAAAATATTTGTTTCAATTGTGTGAGGACCCATGAAAAACTTTCTAACAATTTTTTGCTTTTTGTTATTGGCCGCCTGTAAAACCAGTGTTGTAACACCGATTTCCACGTACCCTAGTTCCACTTCAGGATTGACCAATTCACCTGAAATACCAAATCCAAATTTTGGAGACATTGCTGCTGTTTTCGCAGATAATAGATCCCCAACTGGCGCAGTGATTGTTTATAATCCTGTAATCTGTCAACGGATTGGGGCTGCTTGTATATTTTTTAAGTACCATGAGCATGGTCACATTGCTTTGGGCCATCATGTCAACTCTTTTGTAACACCAATGATTCGTGAACGAGACGCAGATAATTACGCCGCCCAGAACGCACCGCCTGAAACGATTGTTGTTGCCTGGAATCTATTCAACAATGGAGGTAGCAGTTCGAATTGGCATACTTACGGTTCTCCTCGTGATCGAGCTAAGCGTCTGTGTTTGTTCGCAAAGCAGGCTGGGAACTGGTCAGGCCCAGATAACTGTTAGTCCACACAGCGTTCAGGGATCTGAATTGAGATTTCAAAACTAGCTCCAAAACTAACTTTCCTGACCTTAGGATCCAAAAAACGAATTCTAAAGCATTTGCAAAAACCGGAAACACGCTGCGCGATTGGGGGCAAGGTCACATCCTTGTGATCGCCAACTGGTTTCAAGGTAGCACAAATTCAATCTGGGTTCCATTTGGGTGTCAGAATGCGTGGGCTTGAGTGGGATAGTCCGAAGCATTTTGAGAAGGTTTGAAGAGCCTTAACTTATTGAACCTAAAAAGCTTTGATCCGCCTTGCTTCAGTTTGCAGCGGTCTGAATAGCAATCCAGCAACAATCATAATCCGTGTGTCGGGGGTTCAAGTCCCTCTCCCGCTACCAACAAAATCAATGAGTTACGTCATAGAATAGCGACTCGATCGCCTCTTGGGGTTCTACAGGGGTTCTATTTGCGCGTTTTTTGGCTATAACTCACCAATAAAGTAGACTCTCTAATCGCACTAACCTTTATCGCCGGATCACGCAGGTCATGCGTGAAGCGGGCATATCAGGCCCTCGGGCCTGTCCTAAGGGCCTGCGGCACGGATTTGGCATCCACGCTTTGCGTGTGGGCGCACAGCTTCATATGCTGCAAAAATGGATGGGTCATATCAGCATGACCACCACAGCGATCTACACCACAGCCGCTGGGCGCGAAGAGATGCAGATCGCGGCGTAGATGTGGGAGCAGCGATAGAAGCCAAAAAGAAAAACCCGCCAATCCCTTGGCGGGTTTCAATGATTCAGAACAGGGATATCTGATCCTCCTTGGGGGTCAGCAATGTGATAGATGAAACGTGCCATCACTATCGTTTCTTTGCCTGCAAACAGCGGCATCGTGATGACATGACTATGAACACCCCAACTTCCCCAGATCTTTAGGCCGGAACCTTTTTGGGTGACGCATGGTTGATCCGGGCCACAACTGCCACCGAAAATGCCCAAAACCAGGAGCAATTTATTCTCAAGTTCGGTGTCGGTCATTCCGTCGGCGATTTCCGCTGACCTGCCCCCCGAAACTTCCCTCACTTTAATGTAGAGTTTGCTCAACCTTTTGAAGGAGCAAACAAATGCGACAGAGCCGTTTTACTGAGGCACAGATTATTGGGATGATTAAGGTGCAGGAGGCCGGGATGCCGACAGCGGAGGTGTGTCGTCGGCATGGCTTGAGCCCAGCATCTTTCTACAAGTTCAAAGCCAAATATGGCGGTATGAATGCCTCTGAAACCCATCGCCTTAAATCTCTGGGAGATGAGAACGCCAAGCTGAAGCGTCTTCTGGCGGACACCATGTTGGACAACGTTGTCCTGAAATATCTGCTGGGAAAACCTTAACGACACCGGCTCAGCGACGGGCGGCAGCATGCAAGGCAATGCGGGATCATGATATCTCGCAACGCCGGGCGTGCAGGCTTGTCCCCTCTCACACATGCAAGCATGCGTTGCCGGGCAACGGGATCCTAGGGCTTTGTGTCTGACACCTTTGGCGCATCACGCAAGTTCCGCATGTTGGCCGTGAATGACGATTGCCGCCGTGAGAACCTGTGCCTGCCTTTCGGCAGATTGCTTCGCAATCGCCTGCCGGCCAGTGGATGGCTGTCACCAGCATCTCGGGCGCTCGGGTTCCGCGGGAACTGGATGCGCTTTTGCGCACCCACGGAAAGCCAGCTTGTTTTGTCAGCGACGACGGGACGGAGTTCACCAGTCGGGCGATCCTGAAATGGGCGAACGACAATAATGTTGACTGGCATTATATTGATCCGGGCAAACCGCAGCAGAATGGCTTCATCGAGTCTTTCAATGGCAGCCTTCGGGTTGAATTGCCAAACGAAGAACTGTTCGACACCTTGGATGATGCCCGCCGCAAGCTGACCCGTTGGCGATACGACTACAACAAACTCAGGCCACATTCTTCGCTGAGCAACAAAACACCCGCTGAACCGCGTCGAGCGCTTGAGCAATCTGAGGGCTCAGCGCACGACCACTGCAAGACAGTGGTTTGCCAAGCAACCAACGAGAGGGCGCTTGCCCAAACTGACGACGAGGAATATGAAATCCAAACCCGCAAACTCTCGTTATGAACGAGGGAGCCTCGGGGGCAGGTCAATACTTTGACGCCAAAGAAACGCTGGAAGCATAGGCAGCAGGATTACAAATGCTACAGACCACATTCATCGCGCAGGAATCTGACACCAATAGGCTTTGTGATGGAAAGGAGCTTGGATAATTGGCCGCATAGGGCCATCAAATTAGCACTTCCCTGAACACCAAGCCACTTTTCGGCGTCTGATCTCAACAACTCTGCCGCCCAGCCCTAAATACAGGCCCGGAACAATTCGCTGACGTTTTCTGAGGTCAGTTCAACCGGGTTCCCGCCGCAACTTGGATCGTTTAACGCCATCGCTGTCAGCTCGCCAATGCGGTTGTCACCGACACCCAAGGCACGCAATTTGTCCGGCACGCCGAGATCAGATCGCAGTTGCAGAACATAGTCGAAAAACCCGTCAAATCCGCCCGATATGCCCAGATACTCGGCGGCTTCGCCAATCTTTCCCTCGATCATCGGGCGGTTCAGTTCCAGACAAGGCGGGATCACCACCGCATTGGTCATGCCGTGATGGGTGTTATAGACCGCACCGATTGGATGGCTTAGCGCATGCACCGCCCCCAGACCTTTTTGAAACGCGGTCGCGCCCATCATTGCCGCCGACATCATATGCGCGCGGGCCTCTATATCCTCGCCGTCGGCTACGGCGTGCGGCAGGTATTCTTTGACCAGACGCATGCCTTCAAGCGCAATTCCCTGGCTCATCGGGTGGTAATGCGGCGAAGAAAACGCCTCGAGACAATGGGCGAACGCATCCATGCCGGTGCCGACAGTGATTATTTTTGGCATGCCAATCGTCAGTTCCGGGTCGCAAATCACCACTGACGGCAACACTTTGGGGTGGAATATGATCTTTTTGACGTGCGTTTCGCTGTCGGTGATGACGCTTGCGCGGCCAACTTCTGAACCGGTGCCAGCGGTTGTTGGCACAGCAATAATCGGCGCAATCACATCGGCATTGGCGCGCGTCCACCAATCGCCGACGTCCTCAAAATCCCAGACCGGGCGGGTCTGACCGGCCATAAAGGCAATCATCTTGCCCAGATCAAGGCCCGAGCCGCCGCCAAACGCAACCACACCATCGTGACCGCCCGCCTGATAAGCCGCAACGCCAGCCGTCAGGTTCTGCTCATTTGGGTTCGGATCAACCTCGGAAAACATCGCCCGACCCAGACCAGCCGCGGCCAATAAATCGAGCGTTGCACCCGTGATTGGCAAACCAGCCAGTCCCTTGTCGGTCACCAGCAACGGGTTCTTGATACCAGCCTGTTCACAGGCGGCCGCGATTTCCCTGATGCGCCCGGCACCAAATTTTATTGCGGTTGGGTAGGACCAATTGCCGACAAGGTTCATGTGTGACTTCCTTCAATAACATTAACGCTTGCGCTTGTGCCCCGCGCGAAACACCCAACGGTTTGCGGCCAGTTGGGCCGTAGCTGGGTTTAGGCGCGCTCAAACCCCCGCGCGACTTCGTAATCGGTGACTTTGCGGTCAAAATCCTGTTGTTCCCATTCCGCGGCGCGCACATAGTGGTCCACCACGTCATTGCCAAAAGCCGTGCGCAGCATATCAGAGCCACGCATCGCCTCGGTCGCGGTACGCAGGTTTCGTGGAACGGAACGCTCGTTTTGGGCCTGATAGGCATCCCCGGCAAATTCAGGCTCCAGTTCTAACTTGCGCTCGATCCCATCAAGGCCTGCCGCAATCAGTGCCGCCATCGCCAAATAGGGGTTCAGGTCAGACCCACCAACCCGGCATTCCATGCGCACGGCCTTGGTTCCATCGCCGCAAACCCGATAGCCCGCCGTGCGGTTGTCTTTAGACCAGATCGCCGTTGTCGGGGCAAATGTACCCTCTGCAAACCGCTTATAAGAATTCACATAAGGCGCCAGAAACCACGTTATTTCCGAGGCATGTGCCAACAGCCCGGCCATATACTGGCGCATCAGTTCTGACATTCCGTATTGGCCTTCGGGATCATAAAACGCCGGGTCGCCATCGCGCCAAAGCGACATGTGAACATGGCTGGAAGACCCCGCTGCATTGGTATCCCATTTGGCCAGAAAGGTTATGGCGCGCCCTTTTTGCCAGGCAATTTCCTTGCAGGCGTTTTTGGTGACCACGTGATTGTCTGCCGTATCCAGCGCGTCTGAATAATGCACGTTAATTTCTTCCTGACCGGCATCCGCTTCGCCCTTGGAATTTTCAACCGGAATGCCAGCCGCATAAAGACCGTTGCGAATGGCGCGCATGACGCCCTCTTCCTTGGTGGTCTGGAAAATGTGGTAATCTTCATTATAGGCGCTGATCGGCGACATTCCGCGATAACCGCCGTCACGGATTTCATCAAAGCTTTCGCGAAACAAAAAGAACTCAAGCTCGGTCGCCATCATCGGCACCAGACCAAGGGCCTCTAGCCGTGCAATTTGGCGCTTGAGCACCGCACGTGGCGAATGTGGCACGTCTTGGTGTGTGGCGTGATCCAGCACGTCACACAGAACCAGCGCTGTTCCTTCAAGCCATGGCACCAGCCGCAGCGAAGTCATGTCGGGCTTCATCGTGTAATCGCCATACCCGGCCTTCCACGAGGTCGAGGCGTAGCCGTCAACGGTTTCCATCTCAAGATCCGTGGCCAGCAGGTAATTGCAGCTATGGGTTTCTTTCCAAGCTGACTGAACAAAGAACTGAGCCTGAAACCGCTTGCCCATCAGGCGCCCCTGCATATCCACAAGACAGGCCAGAACGGTATCAATTTCACCCGCCTCAACCTTGGTTTTCAGCGCATCAAAGCTCAGGTTTCCAGGCATCAGGTGATCCTTTTTTCGTCATCGGAATTGGCAGATTTTTCAGGTGTGATCCATCCGTCCAAGCGGATCATAGGGTTGAAACCCTGTTGCGCGCAATTGCCAAATTTGCCGGTTTCGGCAAGGTTATCAATCGCTGTCGTCGTCCTCGATGGTTTCAACCAAACGGGTTTCAAGAAGCTGGCCATTTTTGTAAAGGATCGGATATGCCACTGCCGCGATTTGAGAGTTGAGGGCCTTTAGCCCGCGCAAAGTTTCAAGATGCACGTCGCTTGATTCAAAACTGCTTTCCACCCCGTCGCGCAACCGTTTGAGATGTTTTTTTCGGCTGCCGCGTTCCCGTGCCGCCATTTCAGTCTTTTCCGCCACCAAAAGCCGGGCATATTCGATGTCTTCATAGACCAAAGCGTTGAAGGCTAGGTTCATATTGGCGATCACACGCTCGTGGATTGCCACAAGTTCATTCCAGCCATCGCGCGAAAATTCCAGTTTATCACGAGCTTTTTCCTTGGCCAGCGGCAACAGACGTCGGGCGACGATGTCACCTGCTGTTTCAAGGTTTATCGCGTATTCTGTCAGCTCTCTGGCGCGGCGGTTTTCCGGTTTGCGCATTTGCTCGTGATCCAGACTGGCCACATACCGGCGGATGTCGGTCGATGCGGTTTTCACCCCTTCGTTCAACGCCCGAACTTCGCTGATTTTTCGCAAATCGCCGGATGCGTAAAGCTCCATAATCGGGCGGGTCATCACCTCGACAATCTGGTTCATCCGCAAGACTTCGCGAGTGACACTGCCAAGGGCCTGCTTTGGGTCATCCAGCACGTTCCAAGCCAGCACAGACACTGGCGCCAGCGGATCCTGAGGCGTTTCAGCGTCGCCTTTGTCTGGCAGCAACAACATGATCGGTGCGTCTAGCAACCCCACGACTGGCACCGCCAATAACACAAGGGCTGCATTGAATGTCAGATGCACCGCCACCAATGCCTGCCCCGCGTCAAAGGTGTCAAAAACGGCCAAAACCGGCGTCAGGTTAACCAGTGGCAGTGCCAGCAACGCGCCTGTCCCACGCAACAGCAGATTGCCGATCGGAATACGCCTTGAGGCCACGGGCATGCCGCGCGTCAGCCACACCGCCAGACAAGCACTGCCAAGATTTGAACCTAAAACAAGGGACACACCCGCCACAAAAGGCAACACCCCAAGGGCGGTAAAAGTAACCACCATCAGGATCGCCGCCACGCTTGAATGCATAACAAACGTGACCGCCGCGCCCACCAGAAAGGCCGTCAGAAAATCAGTTTTCAAATAATTCGCGATCAAGGGCAGAAACCCACTGTCACGGATCGGCTCCATCGCGGTTCCAACCAGACGCAAGGCCAGCAGGATAAACGCGATGCCCAGAAAGATACGTCCAAACTGTTTGGCACGACGCCGTTCAAGTTTCAGGAACAACCAACCACCAACGGCCAAAAGCAAAGGTATCAGCCAGTCGAGCTTGAAGGAAAGTATCTGAATGACAAGGGCCGAGCCAAGATCGGCCCCCAAAACCAGCGACAATCCCCCGGCAAAGGTTAATATCCCTGACGCTGCAAATCCCGAGGCAAGCAACGCCACCGCCGTCGCGCTTTGCAAAACAATGGCCAGCACTATACCGGCCATTGCGGTTTGAACACGACTGTCCTTGCGCTGGGTCACGACACGGCGAAATGACGGACCCATTGATCGCTCGATCCCGGTCTGCACCATGCGCACCGCAAACAACAACAACATGGTCGCGCCGGCAAGGTTTATCAAAAATGCAATGGTTGACATTATCGGTCCGCGGTTAATGGGTTGCCTGATTGCCAGTTGTTCGCGTGCTGCCGTTGAACCGTGTGTCTATAGCCGCTGAGTGCGAAAACCTCAAGCAGGCAAAGGCCGAAATCACCTGACCTGATCGCGGGTTTCCACGGATTTTCCAAGGGATCTCGACCGAAAACCAATTGCTCGTCCGGCTAAGAAACCGCTTCACAAAGGCTGGGATTGTGGCCAGAGTATCGCCTGCCTTAGCTGCGGAAAGGGAATCGCAGATGACCGAAAACAGCAAAAAAGTTCTTTTCGTGGTGATTGACCAATTGCGCGCCGATTGCCTGAACGGCGCGCTGGCGGATCATGTCGATTTGCCAAACCTAAAGGCATTGCAAGACGACAGCGTTTCGTTTCTGAACCATTTCACCGTCACCAATCCCTGCGGCCCGGCCCGCGCCAGTTTGTTGACCGGGCAATATGCGATGAACCACCGCTCTGTCAGCAACGGCACGCCGCTAAAACAAGGCACACCAAATATCGCGCTTGAGGCGCGCAAAGCCGGGTTCGAGCCTTTGTTGTTTGGCTATACCGACACGACGATTGATCCCACAGCACGGCATGAAAATGACCCGGATCTTGCTTCGGTTGAACAGGTTATGGATGGATTTCGCGAGATAACAGAAATGCGGTTCGAGGATAGTTATCCCTGGCGCGCATACCTGAAAGCCAAGGGTTACGACATTCCGGCCTTCGCGGATTTCTATAACCCGGTGCCATCCGTGGCTGGCGAACCTGCGCGCCCGGATGATCCGGCCTTTTATGCGGCCGAACATAGTGACACCGCGTTTCTGACCGACCGGTTGCTGGAAGAACTCGCCGTGCGCACCGATCAAAACTGGTTCGCCCATCTGACCTATATCCGACCGCACCCGCCATTTGTCGCCCCGGCGCCTTACAATAAAATGTATCGCCCTGCCGATTTGCCGCCGCCTTCAAAACCCGGTGATCCGCATCCTTTCAGCGCCATTTCCGGCCATCTTCAACCCATCCAGAAAACCGTTACCGGATGCCGTTCAGTTGACGAAGACGACACACAGGCGTTGCGCGCAATATATCTGGGGCTGGCGACTGAGGTCGATCATCATATCGGGCGCGTCATAGCCTTTTTGCGCGAAACCGGACAATATGACGACACGCTGATAATCATTACCGCTGATCACGGCGAGATGCTGGGTGATCACGGTTTGTGGGCCAAGCAGCATGTGTTTGATCCGGCTTATCACATTTCTTTGCTGATCCGTGACCCCAACCATCCGGCGCAACATGGCACAAAGATCAACCACCTGACGGAGTCGATCGACGTGGCCCCGACCCTGCTTGACTGGCTTGAACTTGCCACGCCTGCGGTAATGAGCGGCCAATCTTTGCAGCCTTTCCTAACGGGTGAAACGCCAAAGGACTGGCGCGAACATGTGCATCTTGAGCTTGATTTCACTGCAGCCGGTTCTGATCTTTTGGCCCAAGCAGGCCTGCGGCCGCAACAGGCCAATCTTGCAATTCTGCGCAGCAAGAAGCTTAAGCTGGTGCATTTCAATCAAGGCTTCGCGCCGTTGTTGTTCGATCTGGAAAATGACCCGCAAGAGCAGGTCAATCTGGCCGCCCATCCCGATTATGCCACCGATTTGCTGCATATGACGCGCGCACTTCTCAGCCACCGGATGCAGCATTTGGACAGATCATTGGCTGTTTCCGTCTGAAACCCGGGCAAGCCATCGCTTTGCCCACCGACTAATCAGGTAGTTTCCAAAAGTTCACGCCAGCGATGGCAGGCGACCTCATGCTCGCCACCGGCGTTTTCGAGTTTCGGTTCAACCTTGCGGCAATGATCCTGCGCCATCGGGCACCGGGTCTGGAATTTGCATCCCGGCGGTGGGTTGGTTGGCGACGGAATCTCACCCTCCAGCTTTTGCACTTTGCCCCGGTCATCAGGGTCAAGCGACGGGATCGCCGATAGCAATGCCTTGGTGTAAGGGTGTTTGGGGGATGCAAACAATTCGCGGGTTGGTGCTGTTTCCACCAACCGCCCCAGATACATCACCGCCACATGATCACAGATATGCGCAACCACGCTTAAATCGTGGCTGATGAACAAAAAGGTCAGGCCCATTTCCAGCTGGATGGACTTCAGCAGGTTCAGCACGTCGGCCTGAATAGAAACATCAAGTGCGGCCACACTTTCGTCAGCCACCACAAACTTTGGTCGTGAAACCAACGCCCTTGCGATTGAAATCCGTTGCCGCTGACCACCGGAAAACGCATGTGGGAAACGGCGCAGATGTTCCACATTCAGGCGGCATTTGGCGGCGATTTCGCGCACACGCTCGTCGGTTTCTTCGCGCGATTTGGTCAGACCCATGACCTGTAACGGTTCGGCGATAATGTCACGCACCGTCATTCGCGGACTTAGGGCCGCATAAGGATCCTGAAAAATCAGCTGGGCGCGCTTGCGATAATCCTTGAGCTGGTTTTTGTCGACTGTGGCAAGGTCATATTCAACCTCGTCGTCGTTATATTGCACATGGCCATTGGTAATCGGTGCGGCCCGCAGCAAAGCCCGACCAAAGGTGGTTTTGCCAGAGCCGCTTTCACCGACCAGCCCGAAAAAGCTGCCAGCGGCGATATCAACGTTGACGGTTTCCACAGCACGAACGACCGGTTTCGGGCCGATTATCCCGCCACGCAGCGGATAATGCACCGACAAATCACGGGCCGAGATCAGGGGCTTGTCACTCATTTCAAAGCCTCCGCAGCAAAATGGCAGGCAACCGAATGCGTTGCGTCCACTTGGGTGAATTTCGGAACCTCAACGGTGCATCGTCCTTCAATGGCGACCGCGCAGCGATTGTTGAACACGCACCCGGCAGGCCGTTCCAAAGGCGAGGGTATATCGCCCGGCACCGGGATCAGGGGCGCATCCAGATCATCCAATCTGGGCAGCGCATCCAAAAGCCCCTTGGTATAGGGGTGCTTTGGGTTTCGTATCACCTCGCGGACCGGACCCTGTTCGATCAGGCGGCCCAGATACATCACGGCGACCTTGTCGCAGGTTTGCGCCACAACACCCAGATCATGGGTGATAAAGATGATGCCCATGCCAAATTCGGCCACAAGATCCTTCATCAGATCAATCACCTGGGCCTGTATGGTCACATCAAGTGCGGTGGTCGGCTCGTCCGCAATCAGCTGTTTGGGGCTGGTGGACAAAGCCATCGAGATCATCGCGCGTTGGCGCATACCGCCAGACAGCTCGAACGCGAATTGCTTGAACCGGTGGGCGGCGTCAGAAATCCCGACCCTGTCAAGCATTTCAATAGACAGATCGCGGGCCTGCTTTTTGTTCAAATCGGTGTGGATCAGCAATTGTTCGACCATTTGATCACCAATGGTGATCGCCGGCGCAAAACTGGCCATTGGTTCCTGAAAAATCATCGAAATGGCGCAGCCGCGCACAATTTCCATTTCCTTGTTCGTCTTAAGCGACATGATATCAACTGATCCGTCTTCCAGATGCAGGTCGATCTTGGTGTTTTCACCGTAATGTGCGTTGCCGGGGTTCAGTTTCATCAAGGCTTTGGCGGTCACCGATTTTCCCGATCCACTTTCGCCCACAAGGCCCATCACTTCGCCAGCTTCAAGGTCGAAAGACACGTTTTCAACGGCTGTTATCCGGCCTTCGTCGGTGTCAAATTGTAAGGTCAGGTTTTCAACATCAAGCAGGCGCGTCATTTCTTGGTATCCCCATAGGGATCAGCAGCATCCCGCAATCCGTCACCCACAAAAACAAAAGCCATCACCAACACGATAAAGAAAATCACCGGGATAAAGTACCATTGGTAGTTCAGCAAAACATCCGCACTGGTCACGTTTTGCAACATGACACCCAGTGAATTTACCGGGTCTTTCAATCCAAGGCCGATAAAGCTAAGCGCGGTTTCTGACAGCACCATATACGGAAACGAAATAACCAGATCGACAATGATGTAACTGGTGAAACTCGGCAGCAAATGCTTGCGAATAATGTGGCTTGGCGAGGCTCCGCATAGCTTGGCTGCCAACACATATTCCTGATTTCTTTCGGTCAACAAATGGGTGCGCACACGTCGCGCCAGCGTCGGCCAGCCGATAAACCCAAGGATGATTGAGATGAAAAAGAACCTTTCCTCGGCGCTCCAGGTATCCGGGATAAACGCCGCCAGTGCCATGAATAGCGGAATGGCGGGCACCGTTCGCACGGCGTCCGTTATCATTTGCAGAAATGAATCGAGCCAACCGCCGTAATACCCCGATATTCCGCCAATAATCAGCGCCAGCACAAAGGCGATAAAAACCCCGATCGTGCCAACAGCCATCGACGTGTTGATCGCATGCAAGGTGCGCGACAGGATATCCTTGCCGGTTGAATCCGTTCCAAATATATGGATTTGACCGCTATCAACGCCGAACAAATGGGTTGAACCGCTGATCCCGAAAATCGAATATTCTGAACCCTTAACGAAAAACTGCAAATAGCGCCGTTTGTCAGTATCAATGGTGGTCACCCAACGAAAGTTGGTTTTGATCGAGCGTTGCCGCTCGTACGTGTAAATGAAGGGCCGGGCAGAGCAGCCGTTATCGTCGCAAAACTGCGGCATCTGCGGCGCACCATTTTGATAGGTTTTATCGCGGCCCGCAATCGTTGGATCATAAGGTGTCAGGAATGGCGCGAATATCCCGGAAATGATCAGGATAATCAGAACCCACGCCCCGACCATTGCCGCCTTTTGCTTCTTGAACCGTGTCCAGATCAGCTGTCCTTGGGACGCCGTAAAATAGGCATCCTTGGCTTTCTGATCTACATGCGGCACGTTAGCATTTGTTGTATCGGTCATATCCGTTATCCCATAATGCTGTGGCGAACACGTGGGTCCGTCAGCGCCAGTATCATGTCGGTCAGAAAATTAATGCCCACGATGCTTGCAGTTAAGAAAAAGATAATCGCACCGGCCAGTTGCTGATCGTTAGAGCGCGCCAATGCCTCGATCAACAATGACCCGGCTTCGGTCAGTGTCAGGATCAGCGCCACAATCGGCAGTTCGTTGAAAATCCGGTTAAGATCAAAGCCCAGCGAGTTGATGATTGGGGTCAGCGCATGTCGCGCCGGATATCGCATCAGCAATCTACGCCCCGACACACCACGGGCGGCGGCGGCGGTGACATATAGCTTTCCGATCTCATCAGACATCAGCGCGCGCACTGTCTGAATGGCAAAGGCTGTGGCTGACCAGCCAAGAATGAAAACGGGCAGCCACGCATGCGACAGGAAATCCCATACACGCGCACCAGACCAGGGTGCGTCGCGGAACTCCTTGGAGAACAACCCGGTCAGGCTATCGCCAAAAACAACGGTGGAAAACAGCATGATCATCAGCGCCAGCAAGAAGTTCGGCAGGGCCAGTCCCAAATAGCTGACAAGCCGCAGGCTGTTGTTCAGATACGGGTTCTTAGAGGTTGCGGCAATAATTCCGACCGGTATCGCGATTGCATACGCAACCGCAAGGGATGCCAGACACAATCCGACGCTCAGCCAGATTTTTTGCCCAAGTAATTGGCTGATATCAAGGCGCAGGATGCAGCTTTCGCCGAATTTCCCTTGAAAAGCGTTAATAATCCACGTTCCCCATCGCTGAAGATAAGGTTTGTCCAGCCCGAGGCGCACACGTTCCGCCTGGATATCAGCGACGGAAATCATCGCGCCTTGCGAGTTTTTAAACGCGAGGTAGCGCTCGGCGCAGTCGCCGGGCACGAGTTCCATCAGCGAAAACACGATGAAAGAAACGAAACATAGGGTGAAGAATGCGAGGGCGGCGCGGACCAGCGCAAATCTAAGAAACTGGATCATTGATAATGGCGCCCCAAGAGCAAGATGCGAGCCATTATGGTTCGCCTTTTGTTAAAAGTTGCGGGCCAGTAAACCGGCCCGCAACGGGATCACATTTGGCCGTAGTGAGCCTTATTCGTCAAAGAACCACTGCGACGGGCGGTAAGGATATGTCCGGTAATACGCGTAGGATGCGGTATTGAACGTCGGGAAGTTCTTGAGCGATGCCGAGTGATAAATTGGCTTTTGCTCTTTAACCGTGCCGATGAACAACAGGTTTCCGGTCATGTTCGCAACCAGTTTCAAGCCCAAAGCATCGGATTCGGCTGTACCAACCGGCGTTGCTTGGAAGGCGTTGATGTCGTCCATCATGGTGTAAACATACGCTGGTGGTTTTACACCTGCGGCGCCGTCGGACTCAACGTATTCGCCCCACAACATCGCTGTACGCATGTTGAAGTAGTTATCAAACGGCGGGATGAAAATCTCTGGATTGCCCAGAACCGTCGTCAAAGGCACGCTTTTCTCGTACATTGTGACATCAAGTTGGTTTGAGGATTGGGCCGAACGATACTCGTCGGTTGTGACCTCTTTGACCGTATTGTTGATGCCAACATCGCGCCAGGTTTGCCCGACAAGCTCGACGATTTTGATCGACATACCTTGTGTGGCAACCTGAAGGTTCAGGATCAGCTTGTCGCCATTTGGCAATTCGCGCATCCCGTCTCCGTCTTTATCAACAACGCCGATTTCGTCCAGCAGGGACATTGCCAGTGCAGGATCATACTGCGCGAAATGCTGTTCCCATTCAGCTGTGATGAAATCAGGAGAAGGCGAGAACCCAACGTATTGTTGAGGTGTTCCCAGTCCGAACATCGCAACTTCGTTTATCTCATCGCGGTTCATCGCGACAGACATCGCCTGACGGAATTTCAGATCACCAAATACTTTGCGCTTTTCAGGGTCCTCAGAGGTGACGTTGAATGCAAAGGTTGGCATCGTGATATCAGGCTTCAGGTCGATCAGAAAACCGCCCTTTTCCTGATTTTCCAACAGTAGAGGCACATAATCGGTCTGCAACGCTTGCGCTTTGTAGTCGACTTCGCCGTTGATAAGCTTGATCAAACGCACTTCGCTTTCACCAACAAATATCTCGTCCATCTCGTTGATGTATGGAAGCTGCTGACCCGCAGTATCTACCATGAAATAGTAAGGGTTGGCGACGAAATGCCGGCCCTCGGTGTTCTCAGCGATCACGATATGGCTTTCCAACGTGGGTGCTGCATCAAGCGGCAGGCCTGCAACCAAATCGGGTTTTGCCAACATGGGTGTCGGCGTGTCCATCCAGTCGGAACTGCCATAGTAAGCTTTGATCAGATCATAGCCATTTTCAAACCCGAGCGATTGCGCCAATGCGTCGGCGTCCGGGTTAATGTCCGGATGATATTGCCCAAGGAAATGCTTGGGCTGGAAGCCCTGGCCATAGTGGTTTGCAAAATGCGCGAGATAGCCCAGTTTTGGCGACGGCATGTTGAAACGCACGGTTAGCGGATCGATAACATCAACTGTCATCGGCTCGCCGCCAGCCAGCAACCAGCCTTTTGGAACCTCCATAACGTTGGTGTCCATTTGCAGGTTTTCATACCAGAACTCGACATCTTCGGCGCCAAAAGGTGCCCCGTCCGACCACTTGTGGCCCGCACGCAGAACAAATGTCAGTTGGGTAAAGTCGTCATTCCAGGACCAGCTTTTTGCAACATTCGGTACGATCGTCTTTAGATCGTCGGAAAAGCGCACAAGATTGACGTGGCGCACCGACATAAAGTCGGATGTGCCTGCCTCTGTCGCATTTGAAAGCGCGTCAAACGTTCCGCCATAGTGGCCAATGGACGCGTAAGGTGCGACGACCAGCGGCTCGGTCGGCAAGCGGTCGGTCAGGGATGGCAGATCACCATTGCCCCGGATTCTGGCATTCATCTCGGCAGCTGCCGGGTTTGCCGAGAATTCCAGTTTACAACTGGCCAGCGATTCAAATTCGCCTAGCTCATATTGTTGCGGAAAAGACCCCGCAGCAATACCCATCGGATCGGCAACAGTCACTGCCGGACAGGCCGCAAAGGCCGTCCCGGACAGCGCCAATAGCGCGACCCCTGAAAGAAGTATTTGTTTCATCTTATTCCTCACTGTTTTGGATTCATTGTTGGGACTACGCCCCTATATTTTTGAACTTATAAAACACTATTCTTGGGCGTTTTTGTTTTCGCAGGCTTCGCCATGAACAACAGGGCCCACAGCACCACTTCTCGCCCCCTCCCAAGGGAAGCATTGGCCTACGTCGGCAGATTCCATCCATTTGGACAAAATTTTGAGATTACAAAAACACTGACGCCGTGGGTGCGGCCTGTCAACTTTATTCGGCTTGGGATTGTTTCAGGTCAGCGCGATGACAACCACGCCAACCACAACAATCGTCGCCGCACCCAGACGATTGCGCCAAGGGCGTTCACCCAGTAAAACAACGCCGATCAACGAGGCAAAAAGCACCGAGGTTTCGCGCAAAGCTGACACCACACCAAGTGGTGAAAATTCTTTGGCATAAATCACCAGACCATAAGCCAGAGCCGAGACCAAACCTCCAGCCACCCCTAGCATCAAAGTTTTACGCGGCATTTGCCTCAACTGTTTGTGGCGCAACCAGATCACAAACAGCACGACAAAAATTTCCAGCACAAACAACCATGCGATATACCCCAGCGCGGCATGGGCCTGCCGTACACCCAAGCCATCCACCACCGAATAGGCAGCAATGAAAAGGCCAGTTACAATCGCTATGGAAACAACACCGGGTGAACTGCGCGCCAGCAATGATCCGGCCGACAACAACATCACACCAGCCGACACAATCAACACACCAATCCAGGTCGCCAGCGGTAACGCTTCACCCACGGTTATCTGAGCGCCAAGCGCCACCAGAACCGGAACTATGCCGCGCGCAATTGGATAAACCTGACTAAGATCTCCCAAACGATACGACCGGCCCAGCAAATAGTAATAGGCAAAATGAATAAGGGTCGAACCAGCCAGATATGGCCAACTTGCCACGTCCGGCACCGGCACAAAACAGGCAAGCACCCCACCCGTCAGAACATGGCCAAAAGAAATCATGCCGAGCATGGCGGTCTTGTCGGTCGTGGCCTTCAGCATCGCATTCCAAGACGCGTGCAGGATTGCAGCACTTAGTACGATTGCGAAGGTTGTGACACTCATTGGGTCAAATCAATAATGTTGCGCCTATGATTTTTACCCGCCGCAAATACACATTGCGACGGGTTGCATAATCTAAGGTTGGAACTGTCTCTGCCAACCCGCAGACAAACCGCCCTGCAATCGCGCAGGGCGGCTGTTTGGGTCATGTTCTTAAGGCTTTTCACCCCGCGCCAGACGCGCGTTGATGTCGTCAATCACCGCGGGCAAATCGACCAGTGAATCGATAACGTAATGCGCACCCGCCTGTTCCAGAATGGTCCGCGTTTTCGCCATGCGACGCGCCATTTCGGCCTCGCTTAGGGTTGCTTCTTCTTCCAGTGTGTTGATGTTCATATAATTGGAATAGCGTACCAACCCAACGCCCCAACAACCCGCGTTCTGGGCTTCGCCGATACCTGACACCGTGTCATCGCATTTGACCACGGATTTCACGTCAGAAATATTCAGCAGATCAAGGTTCTTGAAAACCATATGCGGATTAGGGCGCGCACCGTTGATCACCTCGTCGCCTGCAACAGTCGCATCCGGGGTGAAACCCTGTTTGATACAATCCTCGAGCAACACATCAACCATCGAGCGGACGAACCCGGTTGACGCACCGATTTTGATGCCCTGCTTTTGCAGGTCAAGACACACGTCTTTTACGCCCGGCAACAGGGTTGTGTATTTCCGCAAGCACGCCAGCTGTGCGGGAACGAATTCCGCGAACATCGCATCCACATCGGTCTGATCCGGGGCCTTGCCCTTGATGCTTTCCCATCGCGCTGCAATCACCGGATCTTCCGTTAGTTTTTTGATGTGCAAATCCTTGCGCAATCCCATTGGGCCGCGCGCCTCTTCCATCGAAATCTCAACACCTTGGGATGTGAAAACCTCGACAAAGACAACGGCAGGCGCAATGACATAAGCGTCGGCAAGGGTGCCGGACCAGTCAAGTACAACCGCTTTGACGCCGCCGCGATATTGCCGCTCGTATGTGTAGTCACCAAATTTGCTCATGGGTGTTTTCCTTGTTTTGTAAGATTGAAATTCAGACCGCCAGCTTTGCCCTTTCAAGCAAAGCCAGCTTTGGTGGCGCGCCATCAGGCACCCCCAATTCGTTTAGGGCAGCGGCTGTTGCAGCGACCACTTTATGCATGACGTGTTCATCCATCTGCCCGATGCAACCAATGCGGAAACTGGCCACAATGGTCAGCTTGCCGGGATAGATGATGAACCCCTTTTCCTCCATCAGTACGTAAAACCGACTAAACGAAAACGCCGGATGTTCCGGGCAGAAAACCGTTACTATGATCGGTGACAGCCAGCGGTCTTTCAGCAGGGTTTCAAATCCCAGACCGCGCAGTCCCGCCACCACCACGTCGCGATTGTTGGCGTATCGTGCACCACGCGCCGCGACGCCGCCTTCTGATTTATGGGCCCTTAGGGCTTCCAGAAACGCCGCAATGACATGGGTTGGGGGCGTGAACCGCCACTGTCCGGTTTTGTTCATATGGTCCCATTGCGCAAAAACATCGAGGCTAAGCGAATGGCTGCGCCCCTTGGTGGCCGCAAGCGAGGCTTTGGACGCAATTACAAACCCAAATCCCGGCACGCCCTCGATGCATTTATTGGCAGAGGAAACCAAAGCCTCAAACTTGGTATCGACAGGGATCGCGCCAAAGCTGCTCATGCTGTCGATCAGCAACCGTCGCCCGGCGCCATAGGTCACATCCGAGATTTCGCCAATCGGGTTCAAAATGCCCGAGGATGTCTCGCAATGCACGACGACAACGTCGGTGATATCCGGATCAGCAGCCAACGCCGCCGCGACCTCGTCCCCGCGCGGTGGCATATAATCGCCCTTGTCTATTACAACATTCGCGCGGCCAAGATAATCCAGCGTCTCAGCGATCCGCTTGCCATAGGCCCCGTTGCTCAGCACCAGAACTTTGCCATCGCGCGGCACGAAACTGCCCAGCATCGCCTCAACCACAAAAGTGCCGCTGCCTTGAATTGGCACGCAATCCAGATCGTCACCATCCGCGATCTCAACCAGCATGGACCGCAGTTTTGCCGTCATGTCGCGAAAATCCTGATCCCACGACCCCCAATCCCGCAACATCGCTGATTTCACGGCATAGGACGTGGTCAGCGGCCCCGGGGTCAGTAGATAAGGTTCGCCCAGTTTGGGTGCGCTTAGCGGCATATCAAGTCTCGATTCCCAGCGGGCCAGTGTGTGGCCATGCCAATTTGTAACGGGCTGGCCAGCCATATGTAAAATCGTTATAACATATCATTACATAAATTTTTCTGATGGATGATCCAATGCGATATACCCAATTACGCGCCTTTCATCACGTGGCGATTGCCGGTGGGTTTTCCCGCGCGGCCGAGGCGATGCACCTGACACAGCCTGCGGTTTCGGATCAGGTTCGCAAACTGGAAATCGAATATGATACCAGCCTGTTCAACCGTCAGCACAAACAGGTCAGCCTGACCCCGCAGGGGGCACAATTACTGGACATCACCCACAAATTGTTCGAGATTGAATCGCAAGCCCTTGAATTATTGACGGAATCGCGCACCCAAACCCGGGGACGACTAAGCATCATCGCGGACAGCGCGCACCATATAACCGAGTCCTTAACGCGATTTCGGGCGATTTATCCCGAGGTGGACATCACCATGCGAACCGGCAATTCAAAGGACGTTCTGACCGCGCTACACGCCTATGACTCCGATATTGGGGTGCTTGGGAATATGCACACCAGTGCTGATTTTGTGCAAATCAACCTTGGCTCATCGCCTATTGTGGCCTTCGCCGCCAAAGGCATCGCCAGCAACCTGCGACCGCGGGCAGATCTGGCAACCATCGCAAAACAGCCTTTGGTGTTGCGCGAGCGCGGCTCAAAAACCCGGCAAAAGCTGGCAGAGGCGGCGGCGAAACTAGGCATTCGCCTGAACGCCAAGATTGAGGCCGAAGGCCGCGAAGCCGTGCATGAAATCGTGGCCTCAGGTGCTGGTATCGGCTTTGTTTCCGAGGCCGAATATGGTCAGGATGCGCGTCTGCACCGGTTCTATATCGACGGCCCGGCGATCCCTATGACGGAATCTGTGATCTGTCTGAGCCAACGAAAAGACGTGCGCCTGATCCGGGCATTTCTTGAAATCGCGCATTCGCAAAGTGATGTTTTGGCGCAGGGAAACAGCTAAGCCGCCCTGCCCTTTGAGGTCACAAACCAAACACCTGCGATTACTACGACCGCGCCGATCAACTCAATACCCGCCACACGCTCGTTCAGAATGAAAACACTGCCAGCGATGCTGGTAACAGGCAGCAACAACAGCACAGGGCCTACTTTGGTCACCGGGTAGGTGCCCAAAAGATGATACCAGATGCCATATCCAAGGGCCGTCATCACCAAACCCAGATAGACCACCACGCCCCAACCAATCCAACCCGTGGTTTTGATGGTTTCGATCTGGCCGGATTCAAATATCCAAGACATGGCAAACAATTGCGGCGCGGAAAACACCGCGACCCATGCGATCAGGGTAAAGCCCCCAACCGCGCCGTTCATCCGCTTGATCATGATTTGCCCTATCGCCCAGGTAAAAGCGCCGCCGATCACCAAAAACACAGCATCAAGGTTGCCTTGCAGGCGCGGTTGCCCGGCGATCAGAAGGATCCCCAAAAAGGCAATCGCCACGCCAAAAGAGCCGCGCCAGCCAAGGCGGTCTTTTAAAAAGATTGCGGCTAACAAAGCCATAAACGGAAATTCAAGCTGCACCACGATAATTGCGGTTGATGCGTTCAACCCATCAAGCCCGGTAAAGGTCAGTGAATACTGAATGGTTGCGCTGACCAACGCGATCCAAAATATCTGCCACATATACCCTTTAGGGATTTTGACGAAGGGCACCACCACCAACGCAGTCAGGGTAAAGCGAAAGGCAATCAACAGGATCGGCGGAAAATCGGCAAACACAAAGGCCGCTTTGGCAAAGGTAAAGCCAAGCCCCCAAATCACAGGCACAGACAGCGCTAAAAGAATATCAAGAGGTTTCAGGGTTGGTCCAGTCACAGGTAAATGGTGCTGAGGATTACCTGACACCATGATTTCAACGATGTCACGCCCTGAATCGCGACACCTAAAACCCGCACGTCGTCGCGGGTTCTGGTTTTGGCAGAATAACCCGCGTTGGGCCTAAATCACCGCTTTTTCCGCGAAGGGTTCATTCCGGGTGATGCGCCCAAAACCAAACGGGCTGAGGTCAAGATTGCGGAACTCGCCATAGATCAGCAACTCCGACATGCCACGCCCCATTGCCGGGGATTGTTGCAACCCATGACCCGAAAACCCGTTTAGGAACATAAAGTTTTCAACCTCGTCATGCGGCCCGATAATCGCGTTTTGGTCCAGCGTATTATAAGCATAATGCCCGGCCCAGACATTGATAAGCTTAAGCGCCTCAAACTGCGGGATGCGGGTGGCCAGTGACGGCCAAACCTTTTCTTCCCACAGGCTGTGGTCAATGTTGAAGTCATCGCAATCAACCGGCAGATCAATATCCTCAGCACAGCCTGCAAGATATGTACTTGGCCCATCCTGACGCATGTGAACGCCACTTGGGTCAATCGTCAATGGCAAGTCACCGTCGATCGGTTGCGCCGCTGAAAAGACATAGGAAAACCGCTTGCGCGGCTCTACCGGCAGCTCGATCCCTGCCATACGCGAGGTCAAAACCGCACGTGGCCCGGATGCGTTGACCACATGACCCGCCGCCACCTTTTCGCCAGAGGCCAGCGTCACAGTTTCAACCCGACTACCCGCAGCATTCTTGGTCATACCAACCACCGCGTTGTCGATATATTCCACACCGCGTCCGCGCGCTGAGCGTCGCCACCATTCAAATACAGTGCCGCCGTCCCAATACCCCTCGTCGATCAGGTTGTGACTGGCCAAAACCACGTCATCGACATTATAAAATGGATAGGCCTGTTTGATATCAGCAGCGCTTAACAATTTGGTGCCAGCCCCTGCGGCGACCTGCACCTTGTGACTGTCCCGCAGAACGCTTGCAAAACCTTCGGTATCCGCCAGATACAAATAGCCATAGCTTTGGATTGTCAGGTCGGGAATGCGTGTATCACCGCCCATATTGGTGCGAAAATCCTTGATGTATTGCGCGCCAAACTGCGAAATGCGGACGTTGATTTCCTGACTGAATTGCTGGCGGATGCAACTGTTGGTGTGCGCGGTTGAACAAGCCTCGTAAGTTGGATCTTTTTCGACCACCAGAATACTACCGTTAAAATCCGGATTGCTTGACAAAAACCAAGCGGTTGAGGACCCCAGCATTGCACCACCAACGATGACAACATCATAAGATGATTGTGTTGGTGCTTGTCGATTATCACCTGTGCTCATGGGGCGTCTCTTTTCATCTACTGGCGTTTTCGCGGCTGTATCGGCTCCAACTTCTGCTTTGCGCAGCATGTGAAACAAACACGCAGCCACCAACGCACTTTGTCAGGATGGCATTTTTTCGCAAGACCATTTTAAACGACAGCCTATTTTGATGAAAATCCCGCAAAACATACACCCTAAGGGCGATGTGACGAGGGGCCGCGCCCAGGGTTTTTGTCGCCCCGTCTTGTCTATGCTAGGTTTCACACATCAGGTTATTAACAATCGAATGGAGCACGAATATGAGCCCCCTATTCCGCAGCCTTGCCCTATGCCTTACAGCAGCTTTCTTGACCACCTTTCAAACGACGCCCGTTTCTGCGCAATCGCAGACCTACAGCGCCACTGAAATCGCAAATGCGCCGGAATGCAGCGCCTACCCAACCGCCCAAAGCGGGTATTTGTGCTGGTGCCTGTCTGGGTTCTCACTTGGATCGGTCTGGGGCAGCGGGCCTTACACTGCGGACAGCAACATTTGCACAGCGGCATTGCACGCAGGCGTCATAACGCAGCGCGGCGGGCCGGTTGTGGCCTTACGCGAACCGGGGCAAAACAGCTATGCCGGCACAAACAGCAACGGGATCAGCACCGGCGACTGGGGGGCTTATGGCACCAGTTACCGCTTGTTCGGCGCACAGCAAACGGTCATCAGGAACGTGCAAACCTGCGCGGTCATGCCCGACGGAATGAACGCCTATAGCTGTACCTGCGCAGGCGGTGTCAATCCAAGTGCCAGCGTTTGGGGCAGCGGGCCATACACCGCCGACAGCAATCTGTGTAACGCCGCGCGTCACGCAGGCGTCATCGGGCAAAACGGCGGGGCGATTTCGGTTTTTCGCCTGACGGGACTGGACTCTTACCGGGGCAGCAGCGCCAATGGCGTCTCCACCTCAACCTGGGGCAGCTATCCCTCAAGTATTGTGATCAACCGCAACTGATCATCCGTCAGAACAACGCAGAAAAGGCCGGCCATGAGCGACGAAACTTCCCTGGACCCAACCGATTGGGAGGCATTTCGCACCAACGCTCATGCCGCACTTGATGTCGCGATCTCGCATATGGAGACGCGCAAACAAAGCCCGGTCTGGCAGCCGGTTCCTGCCGAGGTCAAGCAATCCCTGCGCGCACAATTGCCCCGATCAGGGGAAGATGCCGAAGTCCTGAACGCCAGGATCGCGCGTGATTTCCTACCTTTCGGGGTTGGCAACACCCACGCGCGATTTTTTGGCTGGGTGCATGGTTCTGGCACCCCCGAAGGTCTGATCCCCGAAATGTTTGCCGCCGCGATGAACGCCAATCTGGGCGGGCGGGATCATGTGGCCAACGAGGTTGAAAAACAGGTCATTGATTGGTGCGTGGAAATCTTTTCCTTTCCGAAAACCGCCGGTGGTCTTATTGTTTCGGGCACCTCTATGGCGACATTGATCGCGCTTAAGGCGGCACGAGAAAAACATGGCGGTCTGGACCTGCGCAAGGGCGGCGTTACCAGTGCGGCGGCGCAGTTGGTTGGGTATACGTCCCAACAAGCCCATAGCTGCATCGCGCGCAGTTTTGATATTTTAGGGCTGGGGCAAGATGCGCTCAGGTCCATACCAACCGACGCTGCGTTTCAGATGGATACGGATGCCCTGCACGCCGCAATCAGGCAGGATCTGGCCGCTGGATTGCAGCCGTTTTGCCTGATTGGAACGGCTGGCACGGTCAATGTCGGCTCAATCGATCCACTGGACGAATTGGCCGATATCGCCCAGGAATTTGGGCTTTGGTTACATGTGGATGGCGCGTTCGGGGCGCTAGCGGTGCTGTCGGAAAAACTCAAACCGCGCCTAAAAGGCATCGAGCGGGCAAATTCGCTGGCCTTTGATTTTCACAAATGGATGCATGTGAATTATGACGCGGGTTTTGTGCTGACCCGTGATGACGAGGACCAGCGCCGCGCATTTTCCGAGCGGCCTGAATATTTGGAAGGCGCGACAAGGGGGTTGGCCGCAGGCAACCCGTGGTTTTGTGAATATGGCCCGGAACTATCCCGCGGCTTTCGCGCGCTCAAAGTCTGGTATCACATGTCACGTTTTGGTCTGGATCGCCTTGGCGCAAAAATCAGCGAAAATTGCGATCAGGCGGGTGCATTGGCGGATGTGATCGCGCAAACGGACGGTCTGGAATTACTCGCGCCGGTTAGCCTGAACATTGCGTGTTTTCGGGTTGTGCGTGATGGCTTGGGCGAAGCCGCACTCGATCAACTAAACAGCGAAATCGTTGTGGAATTGCAGGAAAAAGGTCTGGCGGCGCCGTCAACCACGCGCATCAACGGCAAACTGGCGATCCGGGTCAATATCACCAACCACCGGACGCAAATATCTGATCTGAAGTTTCTGGTTGAAAACATCGTCGCCCTTGGCGATGCCTTGTCCTAGTTTGCGTTAGTCCTGCCCGGTTAACCGGTTTAACGCATCATCCAGCGCCTTTTGCACAGCTTTGTCGACCTCTTCCTGCACCCGCTGTTCGGCGTCCTTTTGTGCCTTGTCCAGTTCGGTTTTTAACTTTTCCTCAAGCTCTTTTTGCTGTTTTTCAAGTTCCGCATCAAACAAGCCTTGCAGGTCCGGGCGGTACGACAAGTTCGCCCAAGGGCCCGTGATCAACAAGGGCACGCTTAGCCCACCAGCCTCGGCCACGTCGCGGCCCGAAAAGGCCACAGGGATAATTCGATAGGTCACAGATCGCGCCCCGATATCTACTTGTCCCGCTCCCGACGCATCAACAACACCGGAAGAAAACTTTAGGTCGTCATTCGACAACACGCCGCTTTCAATCTTATAACTGCCTGAAATTTCGGAAAATATCGTCTTGTTCCCTTCGCCCCGGTAAGAGGCATCGAGGTTTCTGAGCATTCCCAGCAGATCAAACCCGATGATTTCCCCCTGCCCGACGTCAAATCGACCGTCGCCCGACAAATTACCCATCATTGCCTTGACGCTGTTGCCAGAGGTCAAAAACTTCAGCCGGAAATCTGCCGCCGCAATCAATCGGTCATAGTCGGCCATATCTTCAAGCAACGGTTTCAACTGGATTTTACTGACGGAAATGTCGCCACCCATCGACAGACCACCGCGCGCGTTAACGACATATTCACCATTTAGACTGCCACCATAGGATTGAACATTGGTCAGGCCAACAACCAGACGGCCCTGATCCAGCCGCAACCGCAAGCGCGTTTCACCGAGTTTGGCGATACCGAAATCAACCGACGGCGCAGCGAAAACCACATCAGCATTCAGGGCGTGCAAAGCGGTGAGGTCCAGCGGGTCTGCGGACCAACCGCTATCACCCGCAGACGAGGCTCCACTGGCGTCACCATCCCCGCCTGCAATCCGTTTCAGATCAAGATCCGAGGCGATAATCTTGGCCGTCAGCAAAGGGACTTCATCCAAAGTCAGGTCCAGATCGCCGCTGATCTGGTTTGAATCAAAACGCATAACCGCGCCTCGCAGATAGATTTTGCCATCCGCCGCATAGGTTATTTTGCTGTTGAGACCCACCGTTTCAACCATCCCCGCCAGCGGATCACCCTGTTGGGCCAATTGCCCAGCCGCTGCCAGATTTTTGACCTCAACGGTCAGATCCCCATCGGCCACCACGGGATCAAGACCGATCTGGCCTTTAAAATCACCCGACCCAAAATCGCCGTTGATTGACGCGCCGATATCGACCAGCTCCCCGGCCATGACGGCGGCCAGCTGCGAAATCTCAGCCTCAAAATCCAGCATTTGCGTGTTAAATTGCATCCTGCCCGACAACGTGACAGCACTGGTCAATGCGGGTATGGACAACGCCAGATCAAGCGCCTGTATCTGAACGCTGCTACCTGCCTGATGGTCAGCAAAGACCAACTCGCCGTCGATAATCCGGCCATCTTGAAGCGAAAAACCGGCAAGCGTCACGCCATCGCTGCCTGTGCCTTCGCCCGTTTCTGGCGGCACCCCGGTCTGATCCAGGGTCCAATTCACACGTCCGTCCGCGGCCCGTTCCAGCCTGATTTTCGGCCGGGTTAGGCGAAATTCGCTGACCCGGACCTGACCCGACAGTAACGGCCAAAGCTCGACCCCGACCAGCACGCTGTCGGCAGTTAGCATCGGTGTATCACTTGCCCATTCGGCATTGCCAATGCTCAGGCCGTTGGTTTTCACACCCAATATCGGGAAAAACACCGGCCTAACCTTGTCACCAAGAGCAACGTCGCGCCCGGTTCGCAATGCAATTTCACGCGCGGCAAAGCCTGCGATTTTTTCTGCCGGAACCAGCCACACCGCGCCCATTGCCAAAACCGCAATGACGACGATCAATCCTATCAACCTGAATATCCAGCGCATGGCAATCGCCTTTTCTGCTCGCTGTTTTTTGCTATTGTAGCGGGCGAAACCGCTGCTCACAAGATTGCCTGACGTCAGGCTTGCGAAGCCCCGCACAACAGGACAGTCTTGCGCCGAACAATGAAAAGGTCCCCACATGTCTGATCGCGTCACAATCACCATCAACGACAACGTGGCCGAGGTCGCCCTAAGCCGCCCTGAAAAAATGAACGCGCTGGATCTGGAAATGTTTCGCGCCATTGGTGAGGCTGGTGAAAGCCTGAAGGGCAACAAAGCGGTGCGGGCTGTTGTGTTGCATGGACAGGGCGCGAATTTCTGCGCTGGGATCGACACCTCGGTCTTTGGCACACTGATTGCTGAAATTGACGATATTCGTGAACAAATGCTTAATCCACCGGCTGGCGAGGTTGCCAACCTGTTTCAAAAGCCGTCGTTTGTTTGGCAGGAACTTGGGGTTCCGGTGATTGCCGCTTTGCAGGGCGCGGTATACGGTGGTGGTGCGCAAATTGCGCTGGGGGCCGATTTTCGCATCGCGGCCCCGGATGTCCGTTTTTCCATCATGGAAAGCAAATGGGGGCTTATCCCGGATATGGGCATCACCCAGAACCTGCCAAAACTGCTGCGCGCCGATCAGGCCAAGGAATTGATGATGACGGGGCGCATACTTGATGCGCCCGAGGCATTGTCGCTGGGCTTGGTCACCCGCCTTGCTGACGACCCGCTTAACGCCGCGCGCAGTTTTGCGGCTGAACTGGTGACCCGTTCGCCCGAGGTGTTGCGCGATGCCAAGCGTCTGGTCGAAGAAAGCTGGAGCGCGACAGACGGCTACGGCCTAAAGCTTGAGGCTGAATTGCAAGCCAAGATCATTGCCAGCCCAAATCAGGTAGAGGCGGTGATGGCAAATGTGCAAAAGCGTAAGCCTGCGTTCAAATAACCCCGAGTTGCGTTGCCAGCACTTTTCAAGGTTTAACGGCGCAAAACCAGCGCGCTTTGAATAAACTTGCCCCGTTCTGATTGAGTCCGTTAAATCTGCGATTCTTGCGTTTTTCGGCACATTCGGAAACAGTCGCCAACATCCGGCTGCACTGTTCTGATCTTTGCGCCAATATGTCAGATTTGTGTCAAATTCTAAGCATTATTGCCCATCAGTATCGTGATTGTAGATGGCGTGTTAGGGCGGCAAAACCCCGCGCCAAATTGTGTAGCAAGTGTAGCGTGCAGGTGTGTGATGGATCGACTGTCTTCGATCAGAGTCTGGGTTCTCGCATTGGGTTGCCTCAATGCGGGGCCCGGTTTTGCGCGACCTGAAAGGGGCGTGTGATGTCGACCTCGACCGCAAGCTGGATATGGCATGTCACTGAAACCCTGCCGGGATTTGATGCAGACAGTGACGAAAACCTGGATGCCAGCGAAAATGGCATGTCGATTGATCCGTCAACCTATACCAATGCCACTTGGGAAGATGACGACGACGATGGCAAAATCGCCGACACTGACGGCGACGACGCCAGCACCTCCACCAATGACACCGTAACAATCGGCGGTGATGACAAAGTCGTCGCCGAGATGGCGCGGTATCAGGACTCAACCGTCACAATCGACGGCGTGACCTACACCGTGGATTTGCCGGTTTGGGTGTTTGAGGATGGAACTTACGGCGTCCGCCTGAACGACGCCGACATTCCGGCGGGCACACATTGGAGTGACGTCACTGAAATAACCTTGGGCGAATTTCGCAATAATGGCGGTCGGGATGACGATTCATCAGGCGGTGAATATTCCCATTCCTGGGTCTCAACCCGCGACGAGTTCTTTGCCTGTTTCACGGCCGGCACCTATGTCCAAACCAGCGACGGCGCCAAGCCTATCCAAACGCTGCAAGTCGGTGATTTGGTCTGCACGCAAGATCATGGCTTGCAACCATTACGCTGGATTGGAAAACGTCGGGTTGCCGGAAATGGTGCCATGGCGCCCATCCGGTTCATGGCAGGCGCAATTGGCAATACCGACACCCTTCTGGTTTCGCCACAGCATCGGATGCTGATCACAGGCTGGCGGGCGGAATTAATGTTCGGCTGCAATGAGGTTTTGGTGGCCGCAAAACACCTGATTAACGGTGAAACGATCTGCCAAACACCGATGGCCGAGGTCGAATATATCCATATCCTGTTTGACCGCCACGAAATCGTCTTTGCCGAAGACTGCCCCAGCGAAAGCTTTCATCCCGGCGCGCAATGCCTCAGCACGTTGGATCACGCTGCCCGGACCGAACTGTTCACACTGTTCCCAGAATTACAAAGCCACCCAACCTCGGCAGGGAAAACCGCACGGATGTGCCTGACCGCGCACGAAGCGCTGGCTCTTTTCGCAGCCTGAGGTGTTTTCGGAAATTCTTGATGGGTTGCGGGTTACGTCCGCTCAATGCGCGTTTTCTGGCGACAAATCATGTTGCCGGGCAAGCGCAAAGGCCAGCTTTCGATCCCCGACAAGGGCCAAGCGTTGTCCGTCGCCATCATGCACTGCATAAATCACCGACAATTCACCGGTCTGGGCCTGCAATTCCTCGGGCAGGTCTTTGACCTGTATTGGGCGCACGTAAACGATGGCCTTGGCCTCATCGCCTTCAAATTCAAATATGTGATCCATTCCGTTCGCCTAACCTTTGGTGATGTTTATTGTCTGCACGATCCTATCCGGGGTTGCCTGTTTCAGATCAACAAACAAAAGCCCGTTTTCCATTGACGCGGCCGCCACTTCGACCCCTTCGGCAAGCACGAACACCCGTTGAAATTGCCGCGCTGCGATGCCGCGATGCAAAAACACCCGATCGTCAGTCGCTTCGGTTTGCTGGCCACGGATTGATAATTGCCGATCTTCCAGCGTGATGCTCAGATCATCGTCACTGAAACCAGCCACGGCCAGCGTGATCCGAAAGGTGTCGGCCGAGGATTGTTCGATATTGTAAGGCGGATACCCGTCGTTGCCGGTTTTCACCGTGCGTTCAACGAGGCGATCCAATTGTTCAAACCCCAAAAGGAAAGGGTGCGAAGAAAACGTCATCTTTGTCATTCATTCAAGCCCTTATACAAAAGCGACTTTAGGTTTGTGATCCCGGTATCGGCGATCGTGTTTAAAATATGGGTACACCATAACTATATGGCAAGACCTTGCGACGAAACTTCGGCTATGCGCAGATGCGCTGCACGTATAAGGTTGCGCCAACCGGATGATCCCACCCTTCAACATAGCAGGCCCATGAACACATCAGCCCAAATGGAACGCAAAGAGGTTTTGCGCGTCGAACTGGAAATGTTCACCCGCGAACATCGCGATCTGGACGCCGCAATTGCCGCCCTGCACGAAGGCGGGCGGGCCGATCCTTTGACTTTGCGACGGCTTAAAAAGGCCAAACTGGCGCTGAAAGACAAAATTGCCAGGATAGAAGACGAGCTAACCCCGGACATCATTGCGTAGCGCGCGCTGGTGTTGTACGCGCTTTTTCACATGCATTTCACAAAACAGGTGCGGCAATGTCAGAGACGAAAATCGGGATCCAAGTCGGGATCATCATGGGCAGCCAGTCCGACTGGTCGACCCTAAAGGCCGCAGCCGATGTATTGGATGAACTGGGCGTCACCTATGAGACCAAGATCGTCTCGGCCCACCGCACACCCGACAGATTATGGGCCTACGGCACCTCAGCGGTGGACCGTGGCCTGCAAGTGATCATCGCCGGTGCTGGCGGTGCGGCGCATTTGCCGGGCATGATGGCGTCAAAAACCCGGCTGCCGGTTTTGGGCGTGCCGGTTCAAACCAAGGCCCTTTCCGGTGTCGATTCACTTTATTCAATCGTACAGATGCCAAAGGGCTATCCCGTCGGCACAATGGCCATTGGCGCGGCAGGTGCGGCCAACGCCGGACTGATGGCAGCGGCCATTCTGGCGCTGAGCGATGCCGATCTGGCCGCAAGACTAGACGAATGGCGATCCGCGCTGACCGCCTCGATCGCGGATGAGCCTCAGGATGACTGAGCCTTTGCGCCCGGGCGGCAAAATCGGCATCTTGGGCGGCGGTCAACTGGGCCGCATGCTGTCCGTGGCAGCCTCCCGTCTGGGTTTGCAAACCCATATATTTGAGCCTGGTACCAACCCACCGGCGGCTCAAGTCACGGCAGAACTCACAACCGCACCTTACAGTGACACCGCCGCAATCCGGGCATTTGCCAAATCTGTCGATGTGGTCACTTACGAGTTTGAGAACATCCCGCCAGATGCACTTGATGAAATTGAAAGAATCTGCCCGGTGCATCCGGGACTAACAGCATTGGCCGTGTCGCAGGACCGGGTGAAGGAAAAGGATTTCCTGAATGGTTTGGGCCTGACAACCGCCCCTTTCGCCCAAATCGACGGCTTGCTCGACCTACAAAATGCACTCAGCAAAATCGGCACACCCGCCATCCTGAAAACCCGATGCTTTGGCTATGATGGCAAAGGACAGGTCCGGATTACCGACGCAGATCAGGCCGCCGCCGCCTTTGACGCAATCAACGCAGCACCAGCGGTTTTGGAAGGCTTCATAGATTTCAGTCACGAAGTTTCCGTGATCGGCGCAAGGTCAATCGACGGTGCGGTCGTTTGTTTTGACCCCGGCGAAAACGTCCATCGCGACGGCATCCTGCACACAACAACAGTGCCTGCCAATTTGACATCCGCCCAACATACCGACGCAATCATCCTGACCGGTCGCATTCTGAACGCGCTGAATTATGTCGGCGTTTTAGGGGTCGAGCTGTTTGTCACCAAAACCGGTCTGATCGTCAACGAAATCGCCCCACGGGTGCATAATTCAGGCCACTGGACCCAAAATGGCTGCGTGATCGACCAGTTTGAGCAACATATCCGTGCCATCGCGGGCTGGCCGCTGGGTGATGGCGCACGGCACTCTAACGTTGAAATGATCAACCTGATTGGCGACGAGGCCCTGAATGTCGACGCGCTGGCAACAGACGCAAGCACCGGCATCCACCTCTACGGCAAAGCCGAGGCGCGTATGGGCCGTAAAATGGGCCACATCAACAAAATCACTGGGTCGGCATAGTAAAACCTGTAAAAGGCTTTTCCTCAACTTTGGCTTCTTTATTGCTTAAATACTCAAAAAAGCCAAAACCTTAACCAATCCCTCCCGCCAATACGCCCCGCACATTCACGGCAATTTCTCTTTGACAAAATCCTTAAGCGACAAGTCAGGATCAAACGCACCGTCCTTCAGGAACGTCAGGGTTTGCGCAATAACAAAGGGGTTCAGCATCATAAAGGTGTGGGTGCTGGGCAAAACAATATGGTCCTGCATGCCTTCAAGCCGGGTGCTGTCGACCGACACTTTACCGTCATCTCTACCCTCAATCACATAGGAAAAAACCGGGCTGACCGACATTTTTCCAGCAATAATACCGACCTCGAAATTCGCCGGGCCTAACCCCACAGGAACGCTTGCAGGTCCTACACCCATTTCCATTCCCGCCGGGCCATTCAACCACTCAAACAATTTGAGATCGCCAAAAGTGTCGACGATTTCACTGCCTTTGTTGGGAGGCGCCAGCATGACTACGCGCCCCAGATTTTCCGGCTTCGCGCCGTCAAGATAGGCCCGTACTAGAATACCGCCCATCGAATGCGTCACGAAATGCACCTTTTCGTCGCCGCACTCAGCGATCGCTACGGGGATCACCGTTTCGGACAATTCCTCAATCGTGGCCTCGGTCGATGGATAGGACGTGTTAACCGTCCTATAGCCATCCGCCTTTAACGCAATTTCCATCGCCTTTAGGGACATGGATGTCCGCGCCAGCCCATGCAGCAGCAAAACGCAATCAGCCTGTGCCGACAGCGGCACCGACAGAAACAACATCAAGGCAACGATTAGGTTTCTCATCCGCGATATGTAGTCCTTGCACACAGGTTTTTCCATGTGGCCATTCGGCTTCGTGCTGGCGCGAACGCAACGTCAAATTTAGCGCCGGATCGAAATACCTACGCCACCAAGGATCAGCAGCGACGCCAGAATGAATTGCAGGCTCAGCGCCTCGGACAGAAACAGGATGCCGCCAGCCATAGCGATCACAGGCACGGTCAGTTGTGCAATTGCCGCCTGTGCCGTCTCTAAGCGCGGCAGCAAACTGTACCAAAGCGCATAGCCAAGCCCGGACGTCACCGCGCCCGAAAGGATTGCAAGCACCACACCCATCAGGCTGGCCGCGTGGGTATCTGTGATGAAAAACCAAGCCAAAAGGGCCAGCGGTGCCGATAGCAGGAAATTCCCCGCCGTTGCCTGCAAGGGCTTTGCTACATGTTTTCCGTAAAGCGAATAATACCCCCAACCGACACCCGCCGCCGCCATCAATGCCGCACTGGCCAAGTCAGGCGCCTCCGCTGACGGCGCCAGCAGATAGACCAGGCCCGCAAAGGCGACCACAGCACCCGCCCATCGTCTGGCTGTGACCCGCTCGCCCGACACCAAAGCGCCTGCGAACATGGTGACCTGCACCACGCCAAACAGGATCAGCGCGCCGATCCCGGCATCCAGATTGATATAAGCATAGGTAAAGCCCAGAATATAAACCGACAGCGCCGCGACCGAACTCACCTTAACCTCAGACAAATCAACGGGCCTTGCGTGACGCCACCAAACCAAAGCGGCCAGAACCACCGCCCCGGACAAAACCCGCACCAAGGCAAATCCGGACGGGCCGATCAGATCCTCAGCCAGCGCAAGCCGGTTCAGAACCGAATTGGCCGCAAAGGCCAGCATGGTGAGAGAGGTTAAGAGGAACAGGCGCATGTCCCAGCATCCTGCACTGAAACAGCGCCACCGCCAGCCTAAAATTCTGCGGGATAGACAAGCTCGCGTGGAAGTGAGCGGAATGCGCTGGCGTCAAACACACAGGCCGCCATGAATTCCGCCGGATAGGGCGAACTGAACCCACGCTCGTTTTCGACGTCATAGCCAAAGCGACCTCGATCGTCCGGCCAATGGCAGGATGATCTTGCACACTGGCGGGCCTGATCAACATAGCGTTGCCTTTGGTTTGACGGCTCAATCCGTTGCTACAGTTTTGCCTGATAGAATGCGTTCGTCAGGCTTTTTATCGGCAAGGTTTCGATCTGGCCAAAACCCGCCTCGCCAAGCAGGGCGCTGGTTTTGGCGGGGCCCATACAAGTTCCCAGTCCCGGACCACCGTTGGCCAGCGACTGTGTCATGCAATGAAACAGGCTGAAGCCATAATACATCGCCCCAATGGGATGAATGTTATCCTCAACCCGGTCCGAGGCTTTAGGTTCCACAATGAACAAGGTGCCATCGGGGGCTAACAATTGGCGTATCTCTGCCAGTGTGCCGATGGGGGCTGCGAAATCATGCACGCAATCGCAAGCGGTGATCAGATCAAAGCCACTGGCCGGGGCATAATCGCGCGTGGAGCCGCAGACAAATTCGATCCTGTCAGACAGGCCAGCCTGCCCGGCCGCCGCGCGCGCGTGCCGGATTGAGGCCGCGTCAGGGTCCAGCCCGACGACGTCGCAATTGGGAAAGTGACGTGCGATATTCAGCGACACCCGGCCTACGCCGCAGCCAACGTCAAGAACCCGCGCGCCTTTTTCCAGTTTGGCAATCACATCCGGCATGGACGCCAGCCAGTAGCCAGAAAACCGCTGGTCGTAGGTTCCGGCGTTGATCATATCCACCGCGTGAACGCAATCTTCGCCGAATTCGTCAAACTTGACACCGCCGCCGGTTTTAAAAGCCTCGGAAACCTCTGACACTTTGCTAAGCAAAACCGGGGCAAAGCGGAACAAACCGCCGGTGAAATGGTCGCTGCCTTCTGAGGCCAAAAGATAAGCGTGTTCGTCAGGCAGGGTGTAGGTCTGATCGTCAGGGGCATAAGTCAGGTATTCAGCCGCCGCCATGCCGCGCAACCATTCGTCAACGTAACGCATTTGCAGCCCGGTCGCCTTGGTCAGTTCGGCGGCGTCCATGCCGCCTTTGCCCGCCATAGCACGGAACAATCCGGTGCGCGTGCCGACATCTGCCATGCCCACGGCCATCGCGCCCGCCATATCGCGGTAAACAGTGTTGGCGAAGGCTTTGATTTTTTCATTGTCCATATGTGGGGCTCCTTATTTCTTAACCACCCTAGCTATCCGAGATTGTGCCTGCATCATGTTTCTGCACGGCTTCTGGTGCGAAAGACCGAAATGAAAAAGGGGACCGATTGCCCGATCCCCTTTCCTTTACTGATTTGTTGGCAACCCGGTTCAGGTCAGCCACGCATTTTTGTCAGCGCGGGCGGAATACCAAACCAAAAACCCGGCAACCACAATCGGCATCAGCACGGCCAGCACGATTTCAAACGGGCTGAAATCGACAGGCGCGCCGGACAACAGATAGGCATGGATCATCGTGGCCATTATGGCGACCAGCGAAAGAATAAAGACCGGCGTCGCGGTCTTTTTCCTGAGCAACAGCAGAATGCACCCAACCACACCGCCAAAAACGCCAACGGCAAATGCACCAGAGGCCCAAAGTGGGCGGCTTTCCGCGATGGCACGGTGCGACGGCGGCATTGCGGCAAGCGTTTCGGGGCTCATCTGCATGATGAAATTGACCCCGCCCATTGCATTCCAGATCAGCGCCAGCACGGCGATGAGCCAAAAGCTCCAATGCACTCTTTGCGTGGCGTCGTCGCCCGTTGTCATGCCCCGCTCGCCTGAAGCTCGGCGAACATCTGGTCCATGATGGCGTATCCGCTGCCCCAGCCTTTGCTCATGCCGTCCATCATATTGGTGAAACAGGCGATCTCGGCCTCTGTCGCATCCACTGGGATTTGCGACAAGCGCACGTTGGTTTTTTCACCCTGATCGGTGAATGTCACGGTGGTCAGCAAAACACGCGGCCAATCCGGCATCATCGGCGAGGCGACGACATTCCAGTTCTCGTCAGCAGTTGAATGGTGCCAGACCAGCCGTTCAGGCGGCGTGACGTCGGTGAATTCGACCACGCTGAGCATGGATTTCTCGCCCCATTTCATTTCGTTCAACCATTTACCGCCGGGTTTGAGGTCAAATTCGTGGATGATGGTTTCAACGCCCGGCCCATACCACCGCGACAAAAGCTTGGGATCAGTCCAGGCGCGCCAGACCAAATCACGTGGCGCGTCAAAAACACGATCAAGGACGTATTCAGGCAGAGTACTCATTTTTTTGCTTCCCATTCTTTTGATTGTTTTAATGTATCCAGAACATCGTCGAGCTGATCAAAACTGGTGCCCCAAAAGGCCCGGAATTCCTCAAGCCAATTCACAGCGACCGCCAGTTTTGCACCGTTTAACCGGGCCGGGCGGCGTTGTTCATCGACTTCCCGTTCGATCAGACCAGCCTTTTCCAACACTTTAAGATGCCGCGAGACCGCAGGTTGCGAAATCTCAAAAGGAGCCGCAATTTCATTTACGCTGGCTTCGCCATCTGCCAGCCGCATAAGAATCGCGCGGCGCGTCGGATCGGCCAATGCCGCAAACACAGCATCCAGATTTGATTGCGCAGATGTATAACCAATCTGTTCCATAACATTATTGTTATATTAATGCCAACCAAAGTCAAGCACGGGGTTGCGTTGCCCCGGCAATTCCAAGCGCAACCCGGAAAACGCAAAAAAGGGCCGCCAAAGCAGCCCTTTTCTAATCTTTGCATTTCCCGGATCAAGTCCGGGTGGTCTGGTCAGACTGAAACCGTTTCAGCCCCTTTGCAGGGCCAAAGCCGGTTCCTGATGCTTTCGGTGTTTTCTGTGCAAACCCCTACCGCGAAAACCGTTTTGGCCCTTTGCAGGGCCAAAGCCGGTTTTTACATCATGCCGCCCATGCCGCCCATGTCAGGCATGCCGCCGCCTGGCATACCGCCACCGCCAGCTTTTTCAGGCTTGTCAGCAACCATTGCTTCGGTCGTGATCAACAGACCAGCGATCGAGGCTGCATCTTCCAGCGCGGTACGAACCACTTTGGCCGGATCGATTACACCGAAATCAAACAGGTTACCGTATTCTTCGGTCTGTGCGTTGAAACCAAAGGTAGCGTCGTCGCTTTCGCGAACTTTGCCGGCAACAACCGCGCCGTCAACGCCTGCGTTTTCAGCGATCTGACGCAGCGGTGCTTCCAGTGCTTTGCGAACAATCGCAATGCCAGCGTTCTGATCAGAGTTTTCACCAGTCAGATCAGCCAGTGCCTTCGCAGCCTGAACCAAAGCAACACCACCACCAACGATAACGCCTTCTTGTACGGCCGCACGGGTCGCATTCAGGGCATCGTCAACACGGTCTTTACGCTCTTTCACTTCGATTTCTGTCGAACCACCAACGCGGATCACAGCAACACCGCCAGCCAGCTTGGCCAGACGTTCCTGCAGTTTTTCACGGTCGTAATCGGAAGAAGTCTCTTCGATCTGGCCACGGATCTGAGCAACACGTGCTTCGATCTCGGATTTTTCGCCCGCGCCATCAACGATAGTTGTTTCGTCTTTGGTGATCGCAACTTTCTTGGCCGAGCCCAGCATGTCCATGCCAACGCTTTCCAGTTTCATTCCCAGATCTTCGGAAATCACCTGGCCGCCTGTCAGGATAGCAAGATCCTGCAGCATGGCTTTGCGACGATCACCAAAACCCGGAGCCTTAACAGCCGCGATTTTCAAGCCGCCACGCAGTTTGTTGACAACCAAAGTCGCCAGCGCTTCGCCTTCAACATCTTCAGCGATGATCAGCAGCGGTTTGCCGGACTGGATAACTGTTTCCAGCAGCGGAACCATTGGCTGGAGCGACGAAAGTTTCTTTTCGTGCAACAGGATCAGAACGTCTTCCAGCTCTGTGGTCATTTTGTCGGGGTTGGTCACAAAGTAAGGTGACAGGTAACCGCGGTCAAACTGCATGCCTTCAACAACATCGGTTTCTGTTTCCAGACCTTTGTTTTCTTCAACAGTGATGACGCCTTCGTTGCCAACACGCTGCATAGCGCCTGCGATTTGCGACCCGATTTCGCTTTCGCCATTGGCAGAAATGGTGCCGACTTGTGCAACTTCGTCGCTGTCTTTGACTTCACGGGCCATTGCTTTGATCTGTGCGACAGCCTTTGCGACCGCCATATCAACGCCGCGCTTCAGGTCCATCGGGTTCATGCCAGCGGCAACCGATTTCAGACCTTCTTTGACGATGGCCTGGGCCAGAACTGTTGCGGTTGTTGTACCGTCGCCAGCTTCGTCATTGGTCCGGGACGCAACTTCCTTGAGCATTTGAGCGCCCATGTTTTCAAACTTGCCTTCAAGTTCGATTTCTTTGGCAACTGTCACACCGTCTTTGGTGATGCGCGGTGCGCCAAAGGATTTGTCGAGTACCACGTTGCGGCCTTTCGGGCCCAGCGTGACTTTTACGGCATCTGCCAGAATGTTCACGCCGTCCAACATACGGTTGCGTGCATCTGTGCCGAATTTTACGTCTTTTGCAGCCATTTTCAGCTTGCTCCTAAATTCGTGTGGTTAAAGGGATCAATCGAGCGCTTACAGCAGGCCCAGAATGTCGCTTTCTTTCATGATCAACAGTTCTTCACCGTCAAGGGTGATTTCTGTGCCGGACCATTTGCCAAACAGGACTTTGTCGCCTGCTTTGACGTCCATCGCGATGCGCTCGCCGTCTTCGTCACGTGCGCCTGCGCCCACGGAAACAACTTCACCCTCGGCGGGCTTTTCTTTTGCGCTATCCGGGATGATCAACCCGCCAGCTGTTTTTTCTTCGCCTTCAAGACGACGAACCAGAACACGGTCGTGTAAAGGTGTAAATGCCATAGAAATCGCTCCTTAGTTGCGAGTATTCCAAATTTCAGTGGTGGCTTGAACGTGTTGTTATCACTCGCCACCGTTGAGTGATAACCAGAGGGATTTAGGGACATGCCAGTTCCGAGTCAAGGCCAAGCCAAGATCAGACACGGTTTTTTCGACTTGCCTATAAGTTGCATTGCCCCAACAGTGGCGGAAATTGGAATTAACAGGTGGAAAATTCGAAAATGTTAAAATTCTGGCTGGTACTTGGCGCGCTCTTATTCACCAGCACTGTTTCCGCAGCCCAAGAATGCGCTGGCAGCGACCAGATCGAACAAATGTCCGCCGAGGAACGGTCTGAATTGGCGTCGCTGGTGAAAAAGCACCCCTATCCAACCGGGCTATTGTGGCAAGCGACGCGCAATGACACTACGATTTGGCTGTTTGGCACCTTTCACATCTACGACGCTGAAGCGGCGTTGATGATGGGCAGGATCACACCACTGATCGAACGCGCTGACGCCGTTTATGTTGAGGCAACGCGCCAAGACTTGGAACGGTTGCAAAAGGACATGCTGGCCAATCCGGCCCTGTTATTCAATTACGACAACCCGACGCTGCCCGACACCCTTACAGAAGAAGAATGGCAATTATTGTCAACCGCCCTGAAAGATCGTGGAATGCTTCCCTTCATCGCCAGCAAAATGGCGCCGTGGTTGGTGTCAATGACGATATCCCTGCCGTTATGTGCACTGCAAATGGAGGCCGCCGGTCTGGAAGGAATTGATTTTAACATCATGGACACGGCGACCTTAAATGCGATCCCGCTTCGCAGCCTCGAACCACATGACACATTGATCAATTTGTTTAGTGATGAAAAGTTTGACGATCAGATCGAGATGGTCCGGGGCGCGCTGCTGAACATCGAAAACGCTGACGACATGTTTATCACCATGCGCAATCAATACCTCAAAGGTCAGGTACGTGAGATTTGGGAAATTTCCAAAATCAATGCCAATGCAAGCGGACGCTACAGCCCCGAAAAAGTGACGGAAATGTTCGCCAAATCCGAAGAAATATTGCTGAGCGGGCGCAACAAGAAATGGGTCGAAAAATTGTTGGCCGAGGTCACCGGCACACAGGTTTTCGTAGCCGCTGGTGCTTTGCATTTATCTGGTCAGGAAGGGTTGCTAAACCTTTTGGTCCGTGAAGGATTTGAAATCACAGCGCTGGATAGCGTTCGCAAAAACTAACGGCTGCACCCGCATACGCACCAGAAAAAGCCGCGGGCACATGGCCTGCGCGACAGGGTACCGCAGGTTAGCACCACCAGCAGCGCCGCGCAGAACGACAAGGCGGGTGACAAGGGTTGGGCATACTCTTATAAGACCGTTGATTTCCCACCTAAGAAGACGAATCCAAACCTATGATCAAGATTTTCGGCCATCTGGCCCCCGACACCGATGCCACCTGTTCAGCCCTTATCTGGGAATGGTATCTGCGCGACGTGCAAGGCAAAACCGCGCAAGCCTTTGTTCTGGAGCAGCCCAACACCGAGGCCGTTTTCGTTCTGAACCGTTGGGGCGTGGACATGCCAACGACCCTAGGCGCGCTAGGTTCAGACGACGAGGTTGTCATCGTTGACACGAATAATCCGGGCGAATTGCCGGAAAATATTAACGACGCAAATATTGCCGAAATCATTGATCACCATCTTCTGACCGGCGGGATCAAAACCAAAAACCCGATCAAGATCACCCTGCGCCCGGTAGCCGCCACCGCCACAGTGATGAGCTGGCTTATCGGTCGCGATCTGGACAACGCCCCGGATGCGATCAAAGGGCTGATGTTGTCCTGCGTTCTGTCTGACACGCTGGAATTCCGCAGCCCGACCACAACCCCAACCGACAAAGCACTGGCCGAAAAACTGGCAGGCGAACTGGGCCTTAACATCGCGGATTATGCCGCCGAAATGTTCGCCGCAAAATCCGACGTGTCCAGCTTTTCGGACGCGGAACTGATCCGCATGGATTCAAAGAAATACGAGGTCGACGGCACCAATTTCCGCGTCTCGGTTCTGGAAACCACCGCCCCGGCTGTCGTTCTTGACCGCCAAGACAGCATCATGGCGTCGATGGGCGCAGTTGCGACTGAGGATGGCGTTGATCAGGTTCTTTTGTTCGTGGTTGATATCCTGAACGAACAGGCCACCCTACTTGTGCCCAACGACTTGGTGAAATCGGTTGCCGAAAAAAGCTTTGGCATCAGCGTTGACGGCAATTCAGTGGTTCTGCCCGGCGTCATGAGCCGCAAAAAACAGATCATCCCAAACCTCAAGGTCTGAGCAGAACTTGACCCAAATCATCGACAGCTTTCAACAGATCACAGACCGCTATGACGCGGCCTATGTCGATCTGTGGGGCTGTCTGCACAATGGGTTTGAACCGTTTGCAGCGGCGGTCGTGGCGTTGGAAAAATTCCACGCCAAAGGTGGCAAGATCATCCTGCTGACCAACTCGCCCCGCCCACGCCCATCGGTGGCGCGCCAGCTTGATAAAATCGGCGTGCCACGCGGTTTATACGATGACATCACAGCCTCAGGCGATGCATCCCAGTTTTCGCTGGCGGCGGGCGATGTCGGCAACAAGGTTTATCATCTTGGCCCGGAACGCGACCTTGGGTTTTTCGCCGATTTGCCACCTGAAATACTAAAAGATCGCGAAATCACCCGCGTGCCGCTGGAACAGGCCGAAGGCATCGTTTGCACCGGTCTGTTTGATGATGACACAGAAACGCCGGAAGATTACCGTGCGACGTTTCTTTATGCCAAAAACAAAGGCCTGAAACTGCTGTGCACCAACCCGGACGTCATCGTTGACAAGGGCGACAAACGCATCTTTTGTGCAGGCGCACTGGCCGAGGCCTACACCGATATGGGCGGCACCAGCCTGTATTTCGGCAAACCCCACCCGCCGATTTATGACCTTGCCCGTCGGCGTCTTGATGCGCTGTCGAGCGGGATCGAGGATCACCGCATTTTGTGCATTGGCGACGGCATCAATACCGATATCAAGGGCGCTATGGGGGAAGACCTCGACAGTCTGTTCATTTCTGGCGGACTGGCTGCCAAAGAAACTGGCACGGACGGCCAGCCGGATCCGCAAAAACTCGCGGCTTTTCTGGACAAAGCGCAATTGTCCCCAACTTATGCGATCGGCCATTTGCGCTGACCAACCAAGACCAAAGGAAACCTTATGACAGACCTTCTTAACACACATGAAATCGGCACAATCTTCATTGAGGATTTGGAAATCGGTTTGTCGCGGTCCCTCAGCAAGGTCATCTCGGACGCAGAAATCGACATGTTCGCCGCTCTTAGCGAGGACCGGAACCCAGTGCATCTGGATGAAGAATACGCGAAATCGACGATGTTCAAAGGACGCATTGCCCATGGAATGCTGTCATCGGCGCTGTTTTCCGCGCTTATTGGCGAACGCCTGCCCGGCCACGGCACGATCTATCTCAGCCAAAATCTGCGCTTCACCGCCCCGGTCAAACCCGGCGATCTTGTGCACGCATCCGTGACGGTTTCCGACATCAATGCGGCCAAAGGCCGGGTCAGCCTTGATTGCATCGCCAAGGTCGGCGATACCGTGGTGATCAAGGGTGACGCCCTTGTACTGGCACCCCACCGGGGCTGACAACTTAAAGGGCTAATCATGCGGATTATCCGGGACTATCAATATATTAGCGACGCTGACAAAGGCGCGGCCGTTGCCATTGGTAATTTCGATGGGGTCCATCGCGGCCACCAGTCGGTGATTGACCTTGCGCGCGGCAAAGCCGTGGATCTTGGCTGCCCCTTGGGTATCCTGACATTCGAGCCGCATCCGCGTGAATATTTCGCCCCCAACGCCCCGTCATTTCGCCTGATGAACGCCGAAGCCCGGGCGCACCGCTTAGAAAAACTCGGGGTCGAGCGGCTTTACGAGCTTAATTTTAACGCCGCCCTCAGCTCGCTCACTGCAACGGAATTCGCCAAAGATGTGATCGTCGGGGGCTTTGGCTTGAAACATGTGGTTATCGGATCGGATTTCTTTTTCGGCAAAAACCGAGGCGGCACCGCAGACATGTTGGTCGAAATGGGGGCCGAAATGGGTTTTGGCGTCACCATTGCCCCACTTGTGGCCGATGATCTGGGCGAGTTTTCCTCAACCAACATCCGCAACGCCCTCACGGCTGGCGAACCGGAACATGCCGCGCGCATGCTTGGCCATTGGCACCGCATCGAAGGCAAAGTCGTCGGCGGCGATCAACGCGGGCGCGACCTTGGCTATCCCACGGCGAACCTTGCGATAGACGGATTGCATCCGCCAAAATTCGGCGTCTACGCGGTGTTGGTCGACGTGCTCGAAGGCCCGCATAAAGGCCATTACCACGGCGCCGCCTCAATCGGCCTGCGCCCGACATTCGGCGGCGAATTCCCCAACCTCGAAGTCTTCATCTTTGATTTTTCCGGCGACATATACGGCGCTGATATCTCGGTCGCATTGGTCGGCTTCCAGCGCCCAGAGCTGAAATTCGACAGCCTTGAGGCCCTGATCACCCAGATCGACGAAGATTGCATCGAAAGCAAAAAAATCCTGGCCGCAGCGACGTAACCTCTGCCGATTGCAAAAATCACGCCCCCCTCCCTTTTTCATCGTTGCAAAAATACTCCGGGGGAAGGCGCACCAGCGCCGTGGGGGCAGCGCCCCCTTGCCGACGCGCCGTTCAGGCGTCGTCGGCCCGGCCCAAGTTCATTCGAGCATCGCGAGAATTAACACGGGAGCGCACCGCTTGCCCATCACAACTCGATCAGATCAGCCTGCGCCGTCAAAACTGTCAAAACATCCTGATACAATTCAAGCGCCTCCAGACCTTGTGGCCCAATCTCATAGACACCGCGTGATACTTTCTGAAACCAGCCGTAATGATCGTTCAACAATATCGACCCGGCTTTGGCCACTCCAACAGATCGCGCCAGAACAGCGGGGCTTGCGGCCCCCTCGTTGCGCAAAGCCACGGCAATCCGCAGTGCATCCTGCCGATAAGCCGTGACGATCGGGCGGCGCACTTGCCCACCTTTGTTCGGGTCCCCCACACGTCTGGAAAACTCGCGCAGCAACGCTGTCTGTCGCTTACCATTCTTGCGCGGCCTATACGGTCCGGGGTCTGCATGCACCTCCACCACCGAACCCACTTCGCGAATACGCACCGAAATCAGCCCAAGCCCAAGCCGGCGACACAGCTTGACCGCGTCCTTGATCTGCCCGTACCACCGACGCCCTTTGCGGGCGGGCACCGCCACATAAACCGCATCGCTGATTGATTGCCGATCCACACCCTGCAACAGCAGCGCCAGCGATAAATTCAGCTTCAACTCGACAATCACCGGGGGGTCATCACCGCGCATGGCCACCATGTCACAATCGGTGATCTCGGCCTTTACCTCATACCCTTGCCCCTCAAGAAAGCTCTTGATCGGGGCGTATAGATCCGTCTCGCGCATCTGCTGCTCTCTTTTTTCGGGCGATGCTACTCTGGTTCCGCCCTGCACTCAATATCCTGCTGATTTCGACCTTTTCACTGGCTCTGATCCGGTCCAATGTCGCGCCATGACCAAGACCAGCCCCCCTTCTGACTTGCGCCCAAAATTTTGGGAAAACCATCTGCTCGAAGATTTGAGCAAACCCGAATGGGAGGCCCTGTGCGACGGCTGTGGTCGCTGCTGCCTGTTAAAACTCGAAGACGAGGATACGCAGGAAATCGAGTTCACCAATATTTCCTGCCGCCTGTTTGACAGCGAAACTTCGCGCTGCAGCCAATATGCGCTGCGCAAACAGATGGTGGCGGATTGTGTGATGCTCAGCCCACAAAACATCGAACGCCACGCCTATTGGATGCCAACGACCTGCGCCTATCGCCTGCTCTACGAGGGAAAGCCACTTTTTGACTGGCACCCGCTGGTTTCAGGCTCGCCCAAAACTGTGCATGAAAGTGGCATTTCCATGCGGCACAAGGTTGTGGCCGAATTTGAAATCAATGAAGATGATCTGGAAGATTACATCGTAAAGGAAATCACCTGAATGTTTTTTGCCTCAGACAATACCGGGCCTGTCGCGCCCAAGGTCATGACCGCAATCGTAAACGCCAATCAGGGCTATGCGACCGCTTACGGCAACGATCAGATTATGGATCGCGTGCGCGATAAAATTCGCGATGTCTTTGAAGCCCCGGACGCGGCAGTATTTCTGGTTGGCACTGGCACGGCTGCCAATGCTCTGGCGTTGGCCTGTCATATTAATCCCTGGCAGTCGGTTTTTTGCCACCGCGACGCCCATGTCGAAGTGGACGAATGCGGCGCGCCTGAATTTTTCACCAATGGCGCAAAACTGGTGCCGCTTTCCGGCGGCTCGGCAAAAATCGACCCCGAGAGCTTGCGGGCCGCCTTGGTTACCGTCGACGACACTGACCCGCATGTCGTTCAGCGTGGCATTCTGACGATCACCCAGTTGACCGAGCGAGGCACGGCCTATTCGCTTGAGGAAATCCGCACGCTTACCCAATTGGCAAAATCTTATAACATGCCTTGCCATCTGGACGGGGCGCGATTCACCAATGCGCTGGTATCATTGGGCTGCACGCCTGCAGAAATGACCTGGAAATCGGGCATAGATGCTGTCAGTTTTGGCGGTACTAAGAACGGATTGATGGGGGTTGAGGCCGTTGTTCTGTTCAACCCAGACAAGGCTTGGGAGTTTGAATTGCGCCGCAAACGTGCCGCACAGTTGTTTTCCAAACACCGTTATCTTTCCGCCCAGATGGAGGCATACCTGACCGACGATCTGTGGCTGGATCTGGCCCGCAAATCAAATGCAGCGGCCGTAAAGCTCGAGGCGGCCATTCTGTCGCTTCCCGGCGGCCAACTGATCCATAGGCGCGACGGCAACATGTTGTTCGCAGGCTGGAGCCGCAAAGGCCACCAAAACGCTAAAAAGGCCGGGGTGGCTTATGGCCTGCATTTTGGACAATCGCTGGACGGACCGGACGATGAGGTTTTGACAGCGCGGCTGGTTTGCAACTGGGCAACCAGCGATGCTGAAATCGCCGATTTTGTGGCCGCCGTCACGGGCTAAGGAATTTGCGTATACTGGCGGCGACCATAGCTGGATGGGTCAGGGGTGCCATATGCCCGGCATCCTTGATGACCGCCCGCCGGGAATTGGGCAACACGTCATCAAGCGATTGCTGCACGGCGGCAATGATCGGATCGGACTTGTCGCCTTCGATCAATAGGACCGGTTGGGCGATCTTTGCCACGTCGCTTAGCGGCACATAATCCGCGCCCACGCCAACCGCCGTATCGCTGCTGTCACGGATCAGACCAATGCGGTCGATGATATACTGACGTTGGCTGGTGCTTTGGTCAGCCCATTTTTGCGGACCACCCCACATGTCTGAAAAACCTCGTGCAGCCCCCTCAAAATCGCCCGCTTCCAGCAGGTCAACAAATCCACCATGGTCGGCCATATGGGCCGCATATTCCGCCCGGCCCGCATCCCTTGCAGCGGAAAAGAACACGGGTTCAATCAAAGTCAGACTGCGCACCAGTTCGGGCCGCGCAACCGCCAACCTAAGGGCAATGGTGGCGCCAAAGGAATGGCCGATAAGATCAACGGGTGCATCGTTCCGCGCGATCAAATCCACCACCATCGCGGCAGATTGTGCCTGCCATGTCATGGCAATATCCCGACCACCGCTGCGCCCATGCGCCGGCAAATCCATTGCCTCCATCGTTAGAAGGTCGCGAAGATCAGCCATCACGCCCTTCCACGCGCCGGAATGGGCGAAGGTGCAATGCAGAAGGATTGCCCGGCGCGCGCCGTGCCCTTCGACACGCCAATAAGTAGACGTTCCTGCCAGAACCTCGGTTGGCATCAGGCGATTTCGGTCAGATAATCATCAAGATAGGACAGACGGTCCTGCCCCCAGAACACTTCGTCACCGACCATATAAGTCGGGGCACCGAACACTCCACGCGTGGCGGCAGCCTCGTTATTGGCGCCAAAGGTTTCAGCACCCACGACCAAGCCGCTGTCGGCAAGCCCCGCGTCAAACCCGGCACGAGACAGGCAATCCCGGATCACTGCATCCTCGGCAATGTCTTTTTCTTCAACCCAGCACGCGCTTAGCAAGGCGCGCACCAGCGCCCCGACATCGCCGCCCCCGGCGTTTTGGGCGGCAATGATCGCATATGAACTGGGCGCGGAGTTGGTCGGCCAATGGGCTGGCTTCAAATTCAGTTTCATGCCGGACCGCTTGGACAGGCGTTTCAAATCCTGCAAACGATAATTCACCCGCGATTCGTGACGCTCGGATGGATGGATGCCGCCGGTGCGGGCGAAATTGGCAACCACGTCAAAAGGCCGGTAATGAACCTCAACACCGTGCGTTTGGGCAATTTCTTCCAACCGATCCCCGGCCAGGTAGGTAAATGGTGACAATGTAGAAAGGAAATAGTCGATGTGGGCCATTTGACGCTCCGGTTTTTCGGTTTTCTTGGTTTCAGTTAACCTATGACACTAGGCAAATAGGCAACGCAATGTTAAGCGGTGCCAAGTTCACAAAACTGTCACTGGGGCCACCCGATGACACCGGACTAAGGGACATCCGATGACTGCCATTGTCGAACCAAAACTAATCTCAGGAAATGCCAACAGGCCGCTGGCCAGTGCGATTGCACGGCGCATGTCGATGCATACGGGCCGTCAGGTCAAGCTGATCGACACACGGGTCGAGCGGTTCAACGATCAGGAAATCTTTGTCGAGGTTTTTGAGAATGTGCGCGGCGAGGATATGTTCATCATCCAACCCACATCCAATCCGGCCAACGATAACCTGATGGAATTGTTGATTATGGCAGATGCGCTGAAACGCTCGTCCGCTTCGCGCATCACCGCGGTGATCCCCTATTTCGGTTATGCCCGCCAAGACCGTCGCACCAAGGCGCGCACGCCTATTTCCGCCAAACTGGTGGCCAATCTGGTCGCCCGCGCCGGGGTTGAACGGGTTTTGACGATGGACCTGCACGCGACCCAGATTCAGGGGTTTTTCGACATTCCGGTCGACAACCTTTATGCCTCGCCGATCTTTGCAATGGATATCGCCAACACGTTCCCGGAAAGTGCCCGCCCTATGGTCATTTCACCGGATGTCGGTGGTATGGGCCGGGCGCGCGAACTGGCCAAACGGCTGGATCTGGATCTGGCGGTGGTCGATAAGCGTCGTTCCGCAGCGGGTGAAGTTGCTGAAATGAACGTGATTGGCGACGTGACCGGGCGTACATGCCTGATTGTGGACGACATTTGCGACACTGCGGGAACCCTGTGCAAGGCCGCTGACAAGCTGATGGAGATGGGCGCTGCCGAGGTGCATGCCTATATCACCCACGGCGTGTTGTCCGGTCCTGCGGTTGAGCGGATTGAAAAATCTGTTATGAAAAGCTTGGTGATCACCGATTCAATCGAGGCGACAGAAGCGGTCAAATCAGCTCAATACATTCGCATCCTGCCAACGGCGCCTATTCTGGCACAAGCGATCCTGAACATCGCGAACGGCACGTCGGTGTCATCTTTGTTTGAAACCGAAACCCTGCGAACGATCTATCAGGGCCATTTCGGCAATTCCTAGGTCCTTGAAAAACTGACGGGCAGGTCTGGTTGATTGGCGCTAATACAGCACCCATTCATCATCGCCTGACAACTCACCAATCGCCATCCATGTGGCGCGCACACGGGCGATTTTGGTGTCGCCCCAGGTTTTAAACATAATATCAAAACCACGCTCGGTGATGTTTTCTGACGTTATATCAGCACGTTGGTTGGTTTTTTGATCCATGTCCCACATATCAAGCGCCACCTGAACCGCTGGTGGTGATCTGAAAGGTTTGCCGAACTCAACCGCAACCCGACGGGAACGTTGGCCGCTGCCGGTCCACATTTCGCCGCTGTTTTCGAAATCCGAAAACAGGATTTTGCTGCCCTGATCGACGCCGATCAGGTGGTTTCTAAGTTTCTTCATATCTATGGTTCACAGATTATCTACACCAGTATCTCAATCAATAACTGAAGTATAAATGCGGCAAAAGTGCGTACCAAACGAAAAAAGGCCCCAACTTGCGGGGCCTTCTATTCATTATCGCACCGAAAATCAGATCAGAGACCCAGAAGTTCGATCAATCCTTGGGTGTCTGCCAGACGTTTGTCGGCGGAATTCTGGGTCTCTTCCGACGCGCCTGCCGCAGCCGTTTCAGCCTCAACGATCATCGCCTCAACAGTTTCGCGGTTGATATCGCTGCGCAAAACAGCGGTTTCAGCCAGAACCGAAACCGTCTTTGCTGTAACTTCGACAAAACCGCCGGTGACAACATATTCCGAGGTCTCATTGTCAGCTTTCACCTTCAAAACGCCGGGGCGCATTGTGGTGACAAGTGCCGCGTGATCGACCATTGCGGTAAAGTCGCCTTCGGCCCCGGGAATTTCGATTTCCCGGGCTTCCAAAGACGCCAGCATCCGTTCTGGCGACACAAGGTCAAATTGCATCATATCGGCCATCGTGGCCCCCTTGCTTAGGCGGCTTCCGCTGCCATTTTCTCGGCTTTGGCGATCACTTCTTCGATGCCGCCAACCATGTAGAACGCCGCTTCTGGCAGGTGATCGTATTCACCAGCAACAACCGCTTTGAACGAGGAAATTGTTTCGTCCAATGGAACCTGCTTGCCATCCGAACCTGTGAACACTTTCGCAACATCGAAAGGCTGTGACAGGAAGCGCTGGATTTTCCGGGCCCGGGCCACGGTCAATTTGTCTTCTTCGCTCAGCTCGTCCATGCCGAGAATTGCGATGATGTCCTGCAGGGATTTGTACCGCTGAAGGATGCCCTGAACGTCGCGTGCAACGTTGTAATGCTCTTCACCAACAATCTGCGGGTCCATGATCCGCGAAGTTGAATCAAGCGGGTCAACCGCAGGATA
>JAJFIC010000090.1 GCA_021775315.1 Paracoccaceae bacterium | reverse complement strand
ATCGCCAAACAGCCGATCCGCCGTGCGTTTCATATGCATCAAATCCTCGGCATGGGCGCCGATACCACCCAACAGCCCGAACACTGATTGAATGAACAAAGGCGTGCGCGCCAAGCCGCGATCGACAAAATGCGCAAGGTTGTAAAGATGCGAGATGTCATAACATTCAAACTCAAACCGGGTGCCGTTTTCATTGCCGATCCGCAATATTCCTTCGATATCCGCAAAGGTGTTTTTGAACACCAGATCACGCGAATTTTCCAGATGCGCGCGTTCCCATTCGTGGTTGAATTCGCTGAAACGGTCCAGCATCGGATACAGCCCGAAATTCATCGACCCCATGTTGAGCGAGGCAACTTCGGGCTTGAAAACCGTTGCAGGGCGCATGCGTTCATCAACAGTCATATGCGGGCTGCCGCCGGTGGTCAGGTTGATAACCGCATCGGTTGATTGTTTGATGCGTGGCAGGAATTGCGCAAACACATCCGGCTCCTGCGTCGGCTTGCCGGTTTCAGGATCGCGCGCGTGCAGATGCAGGATTGAGGCTCCGGCCTCGGCCGCGCCGATGGCATCTTTGGCGATCTGGTCGGGGGTGACGGGCAAATGCGGCGACATGGTCGGGGTGTGAATGGCGCCGGTGACGGCGCAGGTGATGATGACTTTGCGATTTGGCTTGGGCATGCGTTCGCCTTGGGTTTGTTTCGCTCTTGGGCAGAGGACGCCAAGACGCGCGGCGCGTCAAGCGGTCAGTCATGGGCTGCGCTGATGGTTTGGGCGGCGTTGCCTGGCGCGACCTACCTCTTTAAACGCGCAATCCGAAAACCGGTTCCCCCCTTTCAGATTGCGCTGTAGCCTAAGCCAAGTCTTTTAGAAGGTGCCCTATGATTCCCTATTCATTGCTGGATTTGGCCCCGGTTCCGGAAGGCGGCGACATCGCTGCGGCCTTTGCCAACACGCTTGATCTTGCGCCTTTTGCCGAAAGCTTGGGCTATAATCGCTATTGGCTGGCCGAGCATCACAACATGCGTGGCATCGCCAGTGCGGCGACCTCGGTCCTGATCGGGCAGGTGGCGGCGCGGACGTCAGCCATGCGGGTTGGTTCTGGTGGTGTGATGCTGCCCAACCATGCGCCCTTGATGATTGCCGAACAATTCGGAACGCTGGCGACGCTGTTTCCGGGTCGCATCGACCTTGGCGTGGGCCGCGCCCCCGGCACCGATATGGCCACGGCACGGGCCTTGCGCCGCACGCTTGATGACGGCGAAGGCTTTCCGCAAGACGTGATGGAATTGATGTCCTATCTGGATGACGCGGCTGAAGGCGCCCGCGTCCGCGCCGTTCCCGGTGCCGGGACCAAAGTGCCAGTCTGGATGTTGGGCAGCAGTCTTTATGGGGCGCAGTTGGCGGCGCATCTGGGTCTGCCTTACGCGTTTGCGTCGCATTTTGCGCCGCCCGCGCTGGAACAGGCGGCGGAAATTTATCGGCAGAGCTTTCAACCCTCGGCCCAACTGTCCGCGCCTTATTTCATGCTGGCGATCAACGTTTTCGCCGGTGACACCGACCGCGACGGTGACTATCTGAAATCATCTGCTCAGCAGGGTTTCGCCAATCTACGCACTGGTCGCCCCGGCCTGTTGCCGCGCCCGGTTGATGACGTCACCAAGATCATCGCGCCAGCCGTGCTGGAGGCTGTGAACGAGGCGCTGTCTTGTTCCGCAATAGGCGGGCCTGACACCGTGAAACGCCAGTTGGCGGGATTGATTGAGCGCTATCAGCCCGATGAAATTATCATTGCCGGACAAATCCATGACCCTGCGGCACGAAAAAACTCGTTTGAGATTGCGGCGCGGGCGCTTAATGATTTGGGATAAGTGTTTTAACTTTGGGTAAAACGCTGCGGGATGTTTGCTTGAACGGTTGTGATAAATGCCGGAACTTTTAGCTGAAAGAGCCATTGAAATGCCGGAAAATAAGATCGAGATTGCGCCAAGCCTGAACGTCCTTGGTGAGGCGTTAAAGCCCTGTTCATCATCGCCGTTGACGGGATTTTTCCGCGATGGATGCTGCAATACCGGGCCGATGGATAAGGGCAAGCACACGGTTTGCTGTCAGGTGACGGACGAATTTCTGGCGTTTTCAAAATATCTGGGCAACGATTTGTCAACGCCGCGCCCGGAATACGGCTTTGCTGGTCTGAAAGATGGTGATCGCTGGTGCTTATGCGTTGATCGTTGGGTGCAGGCCAATGAAGAAGGGGCCGCGCCGAAAATCCTGCTGGAATGCACCCATCAGGAAGCACTGGATACGGTTTCGTTTGAGGTTTTGCGCAAACATGCTTTGGACCTTAACTGATCCGGCTTGCAGCAAGGAAAGGCCATGATGTGACCAGCGTTCCTGAAATTCTTGGGGCTGAACGATATCGCGCACTTGTGGCCAAGCCTTTGATGACCCTTGAAGAAATCACCGTCACCGCCGTTCTGCCACCGCTGCCTATGCCCGTCACCACCGCCAGTGGTCAGTTGACCCATGCGCCGGTGTTGTTGATTGATCTGCAACTGTCAAATGGGGTGCGCGGTGTCAGCTATGTTTTCTGCCCGCGCCCGGATCTGATGCAAAGCATGCAAGCGGCGGTGCGCGCGCTTTTCGCCTCGGTTAAAGGTCAGCCCTGTGATCCGGCGGCGATTTTCGCGCTGTTTGACCGTCAGCTTTTGCTTTTTGGCGGTACGGGTTTGGTGACGATGGCACGCGGCGGTATCGACATGGCCCTTTGGGATGCGCTGGGCAAGGCGCATGGCGCGCCGTTATACCAGCTTTGGAATGGTCAGAACGCGGCTATAAGAGCCTATGAAAGTTCGGGCCTTGGCCTGTCGGGGCCAGACGCGGTTATGGCCGAGGCCATACGTTTCGTGGCCAACGGGTTCAAACATATGAAAGTTCGCCTCGGTTACGCCGATCTGGATGAGGATATCGCAGTGTTGCACGCCGTGCGTCACGCCGTTGGCCCGGACATTGGCCTGATGGTCGATTACAACCAATCGCTGTCGTTTGAGGATGCGAAAACCCGGTGTCAGGAGTTGGATGATCTGGGCCTTTTATGGATTGAGGAACCGTTGAATGCCGCCGATCTGGAAGGTGTGGCGGCTTTGCGTGCGGGGCTGAAAACACCGGTTCAGATCGGCGAAAACCTGTTCTCGCAGTTCGAGGTTAAGCGGGCATTGGCCCTTGGATCTGGTGACTATATGATGCCTGACGCGATGAAAATTGGCGGGGCGACGGGCTGGTTGATGGCAGCGGATGCCGCCGCAAAAGCCAGCGTTCCGGTGTCCAGCCATCTGTTCCCGGAAATCAGCCGACATTTGCTGGCAAGTGCGCCAAACGCGCATTTTCTGGAATATGCCAATTGGACCGACGCGCTGTTGGTTGAGCCTGTGCGCGTGACGGATGGTTTTGTGTCCCTGCCTGACGCGCCCGGTATCGGCATGGAATGGAACGCGGCGGCGGTTGAGGAATACCGGGTTTAACGTCTGTATAATAGTTTGCTCAGTTTTTCGGCCGCAATGAATTCCTCTTGCAGATTGCGTGGATGCGCGCAAAGGTTATGGCCCGTGGGCGGGCGGAATAGCTGGTCCTGATCAAAGCGAGGCCGCAAGATGACACCCCACAATTCGCCCAAAATTGGCGCAACCCAACAAGGTGAACCCATTCAGGTTTTTCTGGCCAAACACGGGGCTGACCGCCTAACGCGTATTGCGCGGGGTGACGGGATTTATATGTGGGACACGGATGGCAACCGGTATATTGATGTGTCGTCCGGGCCTGTGGCGAACAATATCGGCCATGGCAATCCGCGTGTGCTGGCGGCGATGCAGGCCCAGGCCGCAGACGTGGCCTTTGCCTTTCCGGGCATGTTTGAAAGTGAAGCAAACGAGAACCTTGCGAATTTGTTGACGCAATTGGCTGGCCCCGGTTTTGAGCGTGCGTTTTTCGTTTCAGGCGGTAGCGAGGCGACGGAAAGTGCGATCAAGCTGTGCCGGCAATATGCGCTGGCAACCGGGCAGGGACAGAAGTGGAAAGTCATTTCGCGCGAGCCTGCCTATCACGGTGGTACGCTTGGCGCGCTGGCCCTGACGGGGGACAAGCATCAGCACGAGGTGTTCGGCCCGATGATGCGCATGATGCCAAAAGTGCCGACGCCTTTTACCTATCGTTTGCCGCCAAATCAAGACCGCGAAAGCTTTGCCCGCCAATGTGCGGCAGCACTTGAGGAAAAGATTATAAGCGAAGGGGCCGATACGGTTCTGGCCTTTATTATGGAACCCGTCGGTGGTCTGGCAACCGGCGCGCTGGTGGCCGAAGATATCTATTTTTCGCAGGTCCGCGAGATTTGCACCCGGCACCGCATTTTGCTGATCTATGACGAAGTGATGAGCGGGGCGGGCCGCACAGGCAAGTTTCTGGCTGCGGATCATTGGCCGGATGCGAAACCTGATATCGTCATTTTGGCAAAAGGTATCGCGGCGGGCTATACGCCGATGGGCTGTGTGCTCGCACCAAACGCGATTGTCAAAGCGGTGGCTGATGCTGGCGGTTTCATGAATGGCTTTACTTATTTCGCCAACCCATTGTCCTGTGCCGTTGGCCATGCGGTATTGCGTGAAATGGTGGATGGTGACCTGATTGCCAATGCCGCCACACGCGGTGCGGAACTGGCGGCGCGATTGCGCGAGATGTCAGGTGGCAATCGGGTGATTGGTGACGTGCGCGGGTTGGGGTTATTGCTGGCGATTGAATTGGTGTCGGATCAGGCCAGCAAAAAGCAGATCCCGCTTGAGCTGAACGCACCGCTGATGTTTCAGAAAATCGCCATGGAAATGGGGCTGGCGGTTTATGCAAGGCGCACCAGTCACGGCGCTTATGGTGATTTTCTGATGATATCGCCGCCGCTTATCGTTACCGCCGATCAGATCGACGAGATCGCCACAGGATTACAAAAGGCGCTAGCGCGGTTTGAGGCTGAGCTGAAGGCCGCTGGCGTTTGAGGTCCAGTGCTGTGCGGTGTTCCGTGCCGCTGGATCAATAGCCCATTTGACGCATCGCAAGATCGCGCATGATCTCTTCCGAGCCGCCGCCGATGGCCATGACTTTGACTTCGCGATACACGCGCTCGACCAAATTGCCGCGCAGATATCCCGCGCCGCCCATGATCTGCATCGCCTCAGATGCGCAGAATTCCAGTGCTTTTGAGGTGAAAACCTTGGCTTTGCAAATCTCTGCCACTGGCATTTCAACCTCGTTCACCTGCCAGCAGATCATGTTCAGATACGCCTCGACCGCGTCGATTTTGGCGGACATATCTGCGATTTTATGGCGAATAACCTGACGCGAAATCAAAGGCTTGCCGAATGTTTCGCGACTGCGTGCCCAAGTGATGCTTTCCTCAATACAGACCTTCATCATGCCCAGCATGCCCGCGATCAGGGCCACCCGTTCAAGGTTGAAATTCTGCATGATGGCGATGAAACCCTTGTCTTCTTCGCCCATCATATTTTCCGCAGGCACCCGCACGTCATCCAGATAAAGCGTCGCCTGATCTGAACACCACCAGCCCATTTTGCGGCTGAGGGCGGTGCGGGTGAAACCGGGTGTGCCAGCCTCAATAAAAAACAGGCTGATGCCGCCAAGACCAGCACCACCAGTGCGCGCGGGGATGACGAAATAATCCGATTTCATGCCGCCGGTGATAAAGGTCTTTTGACCGTTAAGGACGAAATGATTGCCATCCCGGCGGGCCGACGTTTTCATGTTGGCCACGTCCGAGCCGCCACTGGGTTCCGTCACCCCCAAGGATGACCCTTTGCGCCCGCTGACAATATCCGCCAGCACCCGGTTCTTGATATCGTCAGAGGCCAGCCTTTGGATCGGATCGATCGAGATTGATCGGCCGTTCATGGCCGCCGAAACACCGCCCGCGCCGCATTTTGCAAGCTCTTCGCTATAGGCCGCGCGCATGAAACAATCGTCAAAGCCAAGGCCGCCATAGTGTTCGTCAACGCCAAAGCCCCAGACCCCCAATGCGCCAATCCGGGCGTGCAAGTCCCATGGGATTTCGCCGGCTTCGTCCCACGCGTCAGCATGGGGTTTAATCTCGGCTGCGATAAAATCCTGAAGCGTTCTGCGAAACGCCGCGCGTTCCTCGGTTTCAAACGGATTGATCATTTGCCCGGCACCTTTGCTGGATTGCGCGCCAGCATATGCGGCGCCATTATTTCGCCAAACCGCGCGATCATCGCGTCGATGGCTTTGGGGTCTTGTTCAAACGGGCTGTGGGTGTGCAGGCCGCGCAGGAACACACGGCAGATCGACCAGAGCGCCGGGATTTCGTCGTTTTGACCGGCGTCGGTTTGATAAAGGCTGGCAATGTTGTCGCTGATTTCCGCATTATAGGCGTGCAGGCTGGGGGCGATCTGTTGGTGAAGAGTGCGGTCGGTGCGCGCTGCGACAAGAATTTCAACCAAGGCGCGGCCTTCGCGGGTGTTAACCACTTTTTTCCATAAGCGAAGCAAATCCGATTGGATGCCATTCCCCTGCCCACCTATACGCAGGATGTCGGGCATAGCAGGTTGTGGAGCTGTGGTACGTCCGCGAACCGGGTCTAACAGACGCTCAAGGGTTTCTACCATCATCGCCTCTTTCGACGGGAAATGATGGGTCAGCGCGCCGCGTGAAACGCCTGCCTTGTTCTGCACCCGGTTGATCGAGGTTTCGCTATAGCCGAATTCATCCAGACAGGCGGCAACCGCTTGACATATCTTATCTTTCGTCAGCGCAACGCGCAGCTCGTTACCGGTCAGCGAGGCTTGTTCGTCGCTTGGTACTTGCGCTGTTTCGGGTCTGATTTTGGGTTGCATTTTGGCTGTCATTTGCCTAGATATAAACAGAACGTTCGGTCTATTGCAATTCATTTTGGTCGGGAACTCAACAATGCCAGCAGCACAGAAAACCCTACGGATCGGTGGTGCCAGTGGATTTTGGGGCGATGCCGCGCTGGCGACGCCACAATTGCTGAAAGCCGGAAATCTGGATTTCATCGTTTACGATTACCTTGCCGAAATCACGATGGCGATATTGGCGCGGGTGCGGGCGAAAGACGCGTCACAGGGCTATGCCACGGATTTTGTCAGCGCGACGATGGCGCCCAATCTGGCTGAGATTGCACGGCAAAAACTGCGCATCATCTCAAACGCGGGTGGCGTTAACCCCGAGGGCTGTGCGGCGGCGTTGCGGGCGGAAATCGCAAATCAGGGGTTGTCGCTGAAAGTGGCGGTGGTCATGGGTGATGATCTGATCGCACAGCTTGATGATATTGCCGGGCGTGCGCCCAAGGATATGTTCACCGGTGCCGATTTTCCTGAACCTGCCAAGGTCGGCAGCGTCAACGCCTATCTGGGGGCGTTTCCGATAGCGGCGGCGTTGGATCGGGGGGCTGATATCGTGATCACCGGACGCTGTGTCGACAGCGCGGTGACGCTGGCGGCCTGTATCCACAGTTTTGGCTGGTCGCCGCAGGATTTTGACGCGCTGGCTGGGGGCAGTCTGGCCGGGCATATTCTGGAATGTGGGCCGCAAGCGACGGGTGGCAATTTCACCGACTGGCGGGATGTGGCGGATAGCCTGCTGGATATCGGATACCCGATTGCTGAAATCACGCCTGACGGGGCTTTTTTGGTGTCCAAGCCGCCTGACACCGGCGGCAAAGTCTCGTTCGGGACGGTTGCGGAACAGATGGTTTACGAAATCGGTGATCCGCAAGCCTATTTGCTGCCGGACGTGGCGTGTGATTTCAGCGCGGTTGAGATTGACGAGGTTGGTGACAATCTGGTGCGTGTTTCTGGCGCCATCGGGCGCGGTGTGCCCGGCAGTTATAAGACCTGCCTGACATGGCATAACGGGTTTCGCGGCGGGCATTTGTTTGGGTTTTACGGCATTGACGCCGAACAAAAGGCCCAAAGCTTTGCTGATGCTGCCATTGCGCGGTCTCGTGCGGCTTTGCAAAGGTTAAACGCGGCTGATTTCACCGAGGTTAGCGTTGAATTGCTGGGGGCCGAAGCGCAGTTTGGTGGCCAGCGGCAAAGTGGTCCGTCGCGCGAACTGGCGGCAAAGATCGCGGTCAGGCATCCTGATGCGCGCGGCATCGGGGTTTTTTTGAAAGAGGCGACGGGGTTAGGGCTGGCCTCGGCCCCCGGTTTAAGTGGTTTTGCCGGGGCGCGGCCAAAACCTTCACCGGTTATGGCACTGTTTTCTTATCTGACGCCAAAGGGCGAGGTTTCCATTGAAATTAGCGATGCGGTGGGGGGGCTGACCTTTCAGGATTACGCGCCCAGTAAAAAGCTGACGCCAATTGCCCGCCCGGTGCCGCCAGCGGCACCAGCGGTCGCCAAGGATTTGGTTTTGGTGCCGTTGATTGATTTGGCCTGGGGGCGTAGTGGTGACAAGGGCGATATCGCCAATATCGGAATTATCGCCCGGCGGCCGGAATGGCTGCCGACCCTTTGGCACGCGCTGGACGCGCTGCATTTGCAATCGGTCTTCGGTCATTTCGTTACCGGCAAGGTTGAGCGGTTCCTGCTGCCCGGCACATCCGCGCTGAACATTTTGCTCCATGGCGCGCTCGGCGGGGGTGGCACCAGTTCGTTGCGCAACGACCCGCAGGGAAAGGGCTATGCGCAATTGCTGCTGGCCGCACCGATTTCGGTTTCTGTAGCGTTGTTGAATGGCGTGGAATGATCCGGGTAATCGGCCCGACGGCGGCGAAAGAATTTGCAAATTGCATGGTCAGCGACGAAGGTTATCAAGGCAATTGCGCCTTTCTTGAAAAACATGGGCCCCGCTGGGTGACAGATCAAAAAGCAGGCATCATATGACGAAATCGACCCCATTTCATTCGGTGCTGGTGGCCAACCGGGGCGAAATTGCCTTGCGGATCATGCGCACGGCCCGCGCCGAAGGTTTGTCCGTCATTGCGGTCTATACGGATGCGGATGCAGATGGGCCGCATGTCGCTTTTGCCGATGTGGCAATTCGGATTGGCCAAGGTCCGGTCGGTGACAGCTATCTGTCGTTCGCGCGAATTATTGAAGCGGCAAAGGCAAGTGACGCGCAGGCGATCCACCCGGGCTATGGGTTTTTATCCGAAAGTGCGGCTTTTGCCACGGCTTGCGCGGATGCGGGTCTGGTGTTTATCGGACCATCAGCCGAGGCGATTGCCCTGATGGGGAACAAGGCCGCTGCCAAGCGCAAGATGATCGCCGCCGGGGTGCCGTGTGTTCCGGGATATGAGGGCGCGGATCAATCTGACGATGTTCTTGTCGCTGAGGCGGATGCCATCGGGTTTCCGGTGATGGTCAAGGCGGCTGCGGGCGGCGGTGGTCGTGGTATGCGATTGGTTGCGGGACGCGCGGATTTTCTGAACGCGCTGCATTTGGCGCAGGCTGAGGCGATGTCTGCGTTTGGATCAGACGAAATGATCCTTGAAAAGGCGGTGATCCGCCCCCGGCATGTCGAAATTCAGATATTTGCCGACCGTTATGGCAATGTGGTGCATCTTGGCGAGCGGGATTGTTCCGTGCAACGGCGTCACCAAAAGGTGGTGGAAGAGGCCCCGTGCCCGATCATGACCGACGCTTTGAGGGCGGAAATGGGGGCAGCGGCGGTCGAAGCGGCGCGTTCGATCGCTTATGAAGGGGCGGGAACGGTTGAGTTTCTGCTGGATGCATCTGGCGCTTTTTACTTTTTAGAAATGAACACGCGGTTGCAGGTGGAACATCCGGTAACTGAACAGGTGACCGG
>JAJFIC010000089.1 GCA_021775315.1 Paracoccaceae bacterium | reverse complement strand
CACGAATAATCACCCCGGCGCCGACGTCACGCGCGCAATCAATCAGCAGGTTTTCAAACGGATGTACCACGATTTCAACACCCGAGGCTTTGACCGCTGTGGCGCATTCGGCCTCGATCATTGCGACCCGTTCTTCCAGATCAAACAGCGGCCCCTTGTCGCGATTGATCGCGACCCCGATGACCAGACGATCAACCAGCGTGCTTGCACGGCGAATGATGTCGATATGTCCGTTGGTGATAGGGTCGAAAGTGCCGGGGTATAGGCCTGTGCGCATGTCATAAAATCCATTGGCAGCGGGTGTTGCGCGCAACATTATTGCGTCACAGTCGGGGATACAACGCGAAACTTGCGCTTTGGATTTTGGCGATCAAAAGCCTTTGATCATGCCTTCAAGCGCTTGATTTTCCATGGCCATTTCAGACAGACGTGCCTGCACCACATCGCCGATGGATATCAACCCGATCAGTTTGCCATCTTTCAGCACGGGCATATGGCGAAACCGCCCGTCGGTCATTTTTTGCAACACGGCGTCTGCGGTTTCATCTTTGCCGCAGGTGATGATTTTCTTGGACATAATATCAGCTACGCAATCGCTCAGGCAGCCGGTGCCGCGTTTGCCAAGTTCGCGCACGATGTCGCGTTCAGAAAACATGCCCGCGACGGTTTCACCGTCGTCAGAGACGATCAAGGCACCAATGCGTTTGTTCGATAGAATCGAAGTCGCGTCAGACACCGTGCTGGACGAGGGAATGGTTTCTATTTCCTGACTGGTTTTGCCTTTGAGTATCTGCTGAACCAACATCGCATGCCCCTTCTTTAAATTTTCTTTCGATTAAAGTGACCTACAGTCAATTGCGTGTCAAGTTTGCGCCTCAAGTCGGGCGACTTCTTTTCGCAACGCTAACGCCAGAAGATCAGCAAATCGGCTTAACCTTTCAACCCGGCGGTCATCGGCGTGGCGCACCAGATAAAAGCTGCGTTTAAGCGCGATCTTGGCAGTCAGGATTTTCTGCAATTCCGGGAAAGTCGGCATGGCAAAATCATGCACAATGCAGACCCCGGCCCCGGATCTGGCCCAGTTTAGTTGTACCGAGAATGAATTCGACACCAGATCAGCATGGGCGGCCTCGCCGGTTTCGGCCAGATAATCCAGTTCTTTGTCGAAAATCATATCAGGGATATAGCCGATCAGCCGGTGTTGCTGCAAATCCGCCAAGCTGTTGATCGGCGGATGGCTGTCCAGATAAGACCGCGTCGCCGCCAGATGCAGGTGGTAATCCGCCAGTTTTTGCACTGTCAGACGCCCGGTTTCCGGTGGCGATACCGTTATCGCAAGGTCCGCTTCGCGTTTTGATAAATTAAACACCCGTGGCAGGGCGACGATCTGCACCTCTAACCCCGGATTATCGTCACAAATTGCGGCTGTGATCTGCGGCAGCAGGTAATTGGCCACGCCGTCCGGCGCACCGATCCGCACCGCACCGCTTAGGACATTGGCTTGCGGGCGGGTTTCCTCCAGAACGCCAATGACCGCGCGTTCCGCCCCCTGCGCGTGTTCAACCAGTTTTTGCCCCGCCTCGGTCAGCGCGTAGCCTTGCGGGGATTTTACAAACAAACGCAAGGTCAGACGTTCTTCCAGCCGGGCAATACGACGCCCGACTGTTGCCGGATCCATCTTCAGAACCTTGCCCGCCGGAGACAGGCCATCGAGCCGCGCCACTGCCAAAAAAACCTTAAGGTCGTCCCAATTCAGATCAGCCATGGTTGTCCTTGCGTTAGCTTTGCATTTTTGCAAAATACTTTTGGTAAATTTGCTCTCCACAATTCAAAAATGCAAGACTAAGGTGCGCCCAGTTGCAATTTCATTCAACTGGGAGAGACCAGATGCAAGAGCTTACACATTATATCAACGGCGAGCATGTCAAAGGCACATCGGGGCGTTTTGCCGATGTTTTCAACCCGGCGACCGGCGAAGTTCAGGCGCGCGCGCCGCTGGCCTCAAAGGCTGAACTGGATGCAGCGGTTGAAATCGCGGCCGCGGCACAACCCGCATGGGCCGCAACCAACCCACAACGCCGTGCACGGGTGATGATGAAATTCGTCGATCTGTTGAACCGGGACATGGACAAACTGGCCGAGGCCCTGTCGCGCGAGCATGGCAAAACTTTCCCAGACGCCAAAGGCGACGTCATTCGCGGCCTTGAGGTCGTTGAATATTGCATCGGTGCGCCGCAATTGTTGAAGGGGGAATTTACTGACAGCGCAGGCCCCGGCATTGATATGTATTCCATGCGTCAGGCCCTTGGCGTAACCGCTGGCATCACGCCGTTCAACTTTCCGGCGATGATCCCGATGTGGATGTTTGCCCCGGCCCTTGCCTGTGGCAACGCATTCATCCTGAAACCAAGCGAGCGCGACCCGTCTGTACCCCTGATGCTGGCGGAACTGCTGGAAGAGGCCGGTTTGCCCAAAGGTGTTTTGCAGGTGGTGAACGGCGACAAAGAAGCGGTTGATGCGATTTTGGACAACGAGACGGTCCAGTCGATCGGCTTTGTCGGCTCAACCCCGATCGCGCAATACATCTATTCGCGCGGCTGTGACAACGGCAAGCGCGTGCAATGCTTTGGCGGTGCCAAGAACCATATGATCATTATGCCAGATGCCGATATGGATCAGGTTGTTGATGCGCTGATTGGCGCGGGTTACGGCGCGGCTGGCGAACGGTGCATGGCGATTTCTGTTGCGGTTCCGGTTGGCGATGAAACCGCGGATCGGTTGATTGAAAAGCTGACGCCACGGGTCGAAAGCCTTAAAATCGGCCCCTATACGGCGGGCAATGACGTTGATTTCGGACCTGTAGTTACGGGTGCTGCGAAAGAGAAAATCCTCGGGCTGGTTGACAGCGGTGTTGATCAGGGCGCCAAACTGGTTGTCGACGGTCGGGGATTTGCCATGCAGGGATACGAGGATGGTTTCTTTGTTGGCGCTTGTCTGTTTGACAATGTCACAACTGACATGGACATCTATAAGCAGGAAATCTTTGGCCCGGTTCTGACTACTGTGCGCGCGCAAAGCTATGAAGAAGCTTTGGGTCTGGCGATGGATCACGAATATGGCAACGGGACTGCGATTTTCACCCGTGATGGTGATACTGCGCGTGATTTTGCAAACCGGATCAATATCGGCATGGTCGGCATTAACGTGCCAATCCCCGTGCCATTGGCCTATCACACCTTTGGCGGTTGGAAAAAATCGGTATTTGGTGATCTGAACCAGCACGGCCCGGATGCGTTTAAGTTTTACACGCGCACAAAAACCGTGACCGCGCGCTGGCCGTCGGGCACCAAAGAAGGGGCTGATTTTTCCATTCCAACGATGGAGTAATCCCGCACTTTCCCGGCGCAAGCGCGCCGCGACCCCAGCAAACGGGGGGCTGTCTGCCCCCCGCACCCCCCGAGAGTATTTCGGGAACAATGATAATCAAGCGATCCTGCGGCGCGGGGTCGCTTGTTTTGTTTGTAAAATGCTGCAAATCTGACGCGGCAATCAGTGGAGGGTCAATATGGCGGGTTTTG
>JAJFIC010000088.1 GCA_021775315.1 Paracoccaceae bacterium | reverse complement strand
AACCTGCCGAAAACCCCTTGGAAGGCGGATGTTTTGCCGCCTATAGTCCGGCGCATGAGCCGCAAACCCAATACTGAATTACGCCGTGGCTGGACCACCGGGGCCTGCGCCACAGCGGCGACCAAAGCCGCGCTTGAGGCCCTATGGGGCGACGCGTTTCCTGCTGAGGTGACAATCACCCTGCCAAAAGGCGAAACGCCGGTTTTTCCGGTGGCGTATCAGGATCAGGGCGACGGCTGGGCCGAGGCCGGGGTGGTCAAGGATGCCGGAGACGACCCGGATGTCACCCACGGCGCGTTGATCCGTGCAAGGGTCGAAATGCGCGCCACAGGAGTGCAGTTTATTGCCGGTGACGGCGTCGGGATTGTGACGATGCCCGGATTGCCCGTCACGGTCGGCGAGCCCGCCATCAATCCGGTACCGCGCCAGATGATGCAGGCGATTGTTGCTCAGCTGGCCGACAAGTTTGGCCGCGCCCCAGACGTCGCGATAACAATCGCCATCCCGGGTGGTGAAAAACTGGCCGCCAAGACCTGGAACCCCCGGCTGGGCATCACCGGCGGCCTGTCGGTTCTGGGCACCACGGGCATAGTTCGCCCGTTTTCTTGTGCCGCATGGATCGCGTCGATCCATCGTGGCGTCGACGTGGCGCGCGCCAGCGGGCAGGGCCATGTTGCTGGCTGCACCGGGTCAACGTCTGAGGCCGTGGTACAGGGCCTTTATGACCTGCCGGATCACGCAATGCTCGATATGGGGGATTTTGCCGGCGGGTTGCTGAAATATCTGCGCAGACACCCGGTTGCGCGTCTGACCATCGGCGGCGGCATTGGTAAAATGACCAAACTGGCGCAAGGCGCGATGGATTTGCATTCTGGGCGTTCGCAGGTGGATTTCGCCGGGCTGAATCGCTGGGCTGCCGAGGCCGGGTTGCCCGATGTGTCAGGCGCGAACACCGCACTGCAAGCGGTTGAAACCGCAGGCGAACAGCTGGCACTTAGGGTCGCGAAAGAGGCCAAGAAACATGTCGATGAATTCCTCGGCGGGGTCGTTGTGACCGATATGGTTGTGATTGATCGCGCCGGCAATATTCTGGCCCGAACGGCGGCGTCATGAAGCTGTTGTTGCTGGCCGGAACCGGCGATGCCCGCCGCATCGCCGAAGGTTTGGCCGATGTGGACGGGCTAAAGGTTATCGCCTCGCTGGCAGGGGCGACACGCCAACCTATGACGCTGGCATGTCCGACGCGGGTGGGCGGCTTTGGCGGTGTTTCGGGCTTGCGGACTTACCTTAAAGATAACAAAATCAACGCTGTACTGGACGCCACGCATCCTTTTGCCGCTCAAATGTCGCACAGTGCCGCCAGCGTTTGCAGTGATCTCAACATGCCACATTTGCAAATGCTGCGCCCGGACTGGCAGCCTCAAAAAGACGATCGTTGGACGCTGATTGCGCATGAGCAAGACGCGGCACATCACATCGCGCCGGGCTCCGTGGTGTTTCTGGCGACCGGGCGGCAAACCTTGCCTGCTTTCGCCAATCTGAAATCCTGTCAGGTGATCTGCCGCCGCATTGATCCGGCCAAATCGCCGTTTCCGTTTCCCGGCGGTCGCTATCTGCTGGGCCGCCCGCCATTTTCGCTGGCTGATGAAATGGCGCTGTTTAAAGAGCTGAAAATCGACTGGCTGGTGGTGAAAAATTCCGGTGCCAATGCCAGTTATACCAAGTTGGAGGCCGCGCGAAATCTTGGCATCAGGGTGGCAATGATCCAGCGGCCAGCGCAGCCGGATTGCGCGCGCGTGACCCAGGTGGCGGATGCGATCAACTGGGTGCGAAACAGGCTGGGGGTGGCATGATTAGTTCTATCATTAAGACCGACGCAGACGTGGCCAAAGGTGCGGCTTGGCTGGCCGCGCATGAACCACGTTTCGCCTATGCGCTTGAAAAGACAGGGCCTTTGCCATTGCGGCGACGCGCGGGCGGGTTTGAACACCTGCTCAACGCCATAATCGGCCAACAGGTTTCCATCGCGTCCGCCAATGCAATCTGGGACCGTTTAAAGACCGCGCAACTGGTCACCGAGGCGCGGGTCAATACGGCGACCGAGGATGATTTGCGTGCTTGCGGTTTGTCACGCCAAAAGATCGCATATGCGAAATCACTGGCGGAAACCGGCATTGATTATCGCGCTCTGGAAAACCTCGCCGACGTTGATGTGATCCGGACGCTGGTGCAGGTCAAAGGCATCGGCAGTTGGACGGCCGAGGTCTACACCATGTTCTCGCTCGGCCGCGCCGATGTCTTTGCCCCCGGCGATCTGGCCCTGCAAGAAGCGGCGCGCGAATTGTTCGACCTCAGCGCGCGACCCAGCGAAAAAATACTGCGCGAAATGGCGCTGGCCTGGTCGCCCTGGCAGGGTGTTGCAGCGCGCGCGCTCTGGGCGTATTACCGCGTGATGAAAGACCGGGAAGGGATCAGATAGATGCGGGAATTGAATGCCGGGCGACGCGGCGTCGAACAGGGAAAAGCCAAATATCTGGTGATTCTGGTGCACGGATATGGGGCGGACGGCAATGACCTGTTGGGTCTGGCTGACCCATTGGGGCAGCATTTGCCCGATGCGGTTTTCGTAGCCCCCGATGCGCCAAACAAATGTTCGGGCAATCCTTTTGGCTTTGAATGGTTTCCGATCCCGTGGCTCGATGGCTCTAGCGAAGAAGCCGCCAAAGAGGGTATGCAGGCCGCGGTTGAAGATCTGAACGGTTTCATTGATAAAACCATGACCACAGAAGGGGTTACAGCCGCGCAGACGATCCTGCTGGGCTTTTCGCAAGGCACGATGATGAGCCTGCATATCGCCCCACGCCGGTCCGATCAAATCGCCGGACTGGTCGGATTTTCCGGTCGTCTGCTGGAACCCGAAACGCTAGAGGCCGAAACCGTTTCTCGCCCGCCGATCCTGCTGGTGCATGGCGATCAGGACGAAATGGTGCCCGTGGCCTCGTTACCTGCAGCAGCGGATGCTTTGGTGGCTGCTGGTTTTGAGGTCTACACCCATATCTCAAAAGGCACCGGTCACGGGATCGCGCCGGATGGGTTGGGCGTCGCGCTTCATTTCATGCGTGAAAAGCTGGGCGTAACCGCTTGACGAGATTGCGCAAATCCAAACCATCAACAGACCTGTCCACAGCAATTGCACGGCCTTTATATAGGGGGTTGTTTGGTTTTTCCTGCCATATATAGTTTTGCTTATCGCCGGGGTCCGGGATCCCCTGCTTTGGCGATGCGGATCGTTTGGCTAGGTAGGATGACTTTTAGGTATGGATGGCGAGTTTAGTGCGAGTTTTTTACGCAACCACGCAGGCAGGGCGCAGCATCCGGCTTTGGTGCTGAACGCCGATTATCGCCCGCTATCTTACTTGCCATTGTCGCTGTGGAGCTGGCAGGACGCGGTCAAGGCCGCTTATCTGGACCGGGTGTCGATCGTC
>JAJFIC010000087.1 GCA_021775315.1 Paracoccaceae bacterium | reverse complement strand
GTTTTCCAAGAGCCAGTAGGACATGGCGGAAAACGCGCCGGTCAGCATCATCACGCCAACCAGAACCAACAGGACGCCCATGGTTTTTTCAATCAGTCCCATATGGCGTTTCATCCGGTTCATCACGCCCATGGCACGGTTAATAAAGACCGCCGATAGGATGAACGGCACACCTAGGCCGACCGCATACATCGCCATCAGGAAAACACCGCGCGCGATGCTGTCTTCCTGAGCGCTCATCGACAGAATTGCGCCCAGGATCGGCCCGATGCAGGGCGTCCAGCCAAAGGCAAAGGCCAGACCCAGAACATAGGCACCAAGGGCTGATCCACCGCGATCACCTGCGTCCAAACGGGCCTCGCGCATCAGCAGTGGGATTTTGAACAAGCCTATGAAATGTAGGCCGAAAATGATGATGACCGCGCCCGCGATTTGGCCGAAAAGCACCTGATATTGCAAAATCACCCGGCCAAAAGCAGAGGCCGCGAACCCCAGAAAAAGGAACACCGTCGAAAGGCCAAGCACAAAAAACACCGAGGCTATGATTGCCGGGCGGCGTGCGTTGGGCGTGTCGTCGGTCAGCTCGTTCATCGAAATGCCGCCCATATAGGCCAGATAGGGCGGGATAATCGGCAGCACGCAGGGCGACAGGAAACTAAGCACCCCAGCCGCCAGCGCAATGAAAATAGCGGGCAGCAGGCTCGCGTCGATGAGGTCAATTCCGAACATGGGCGTCCTTTCGCTTTGCATCTATGTATGGCAATCGCAACGCGCCGTCATCCCGCGATTGGTCACATTGGCGTGGACCTTTGTTACAACCGGGTTTAAGGCGGGTTATGGATTGGAATGACACATTGGATGCGACGGGCCTGTTATGCCCCTTGCCTGTTTTGAAGGCGCGAAAGCGTCTTAAGGCGCTGGATCACGGTCAGGTGTTGCGCGTCCTTGCTGATGACCCAGCAGCGATCGTCGACATGCCGCATTTTTGTGCTGAGCAAGGCCATCAAATGCTGTCAGCCGCGATTGATGCGACCCCGCAGATCTATCTGATCCGCAGGGCTTAGGCGTTATTCAGCCGCCATTTTCTGAGGGCTACCGCCTGCGCGAAAGGCTGCTAGCAATTCTTCACGGCGTTTCTCATAAGCGGCAACGGCGGCAATTTTGACCGGACCGAAGCCTTTGATCTGCAACGGCAATTCGGCAATCTCACGCGCCAGACCAAGCGTCTCTGGCGTCAGGCCTTGTGTCAGGACATCGAGATCGGATTCGTATTGCACAATCAGGGCGCGTTCCATTTTTCGTTCCGCGCTGCGGCCAAACGGGTCAAACGCGGTTCCACGCAAGCCTTTCAAGCGGGCCAGCACGCCAAAAACATGCAAAATCCAGGGGCCGAATTCGCGTTTCTTCGCGCGACCATCCTTGCCCTTTGTGCCGAAAATTGGCGGCGCAAGGTGGAATGTCAGGCGGGTATCGCCGTCAAACTCGGTCGCGATACGGTCTTTGATCGAGCTGACATGCAAGCGGGCCACCTCGTATTCATCCTTATAAGTCAACAGCTTGTGGTAACCTTTTGATGTGGCTTCCTTGAGGTCGCCAACCGCATTTACCCGGTTCAGGAATTTCGCCGCCAGTGCCGGGTTTTGGTAATCCGTCAGATGGTCAGCCCGCATCTTAATGGTCACATCAAGCGACCGCGCCATTGGCGTTTCGGTTTCGTTAACGATCCCTGCCGCATCAGCGGGATGCACCACCGCCCAACGACCCAGATCAAAGGCGCGTTTATTGCCTTCAATCCCCGCACCATTCAGTTCAACCGCGCGCAAAATTGCGTCGCGCGAGATCGGCACCAGCCCTTTTTGCCAAGCCACACCAAGGATCATCATGTTGGAATAGATCGAGTCGCCCAGCAGGATTTTTGACATTGCCGAAACATCAAAGAAATCAACGTTCTCCGTCCCCAGTCTGGCTTGCAAGGCCAATTCAAGTTGATCGGTTGGCAGGGTAAATTCGGTGTCGCGGGTAAAATCCCCGGTGATGATTTCGTGACTGTTGACCACGGCCGAGGTTCTGCCCTGCTTCATCAGGCCAAGCGTTGCGGACCCCGCTGTCGTAACCAGATCGCCACCGATAACCGCATCAGCCTCGCCAACAGCGACGCGTATTGCGTTGATATCGCTTGGGTTATCGGCGATCCGGCAATGGATATTCACAGCCCCGCCTTTTTGCGCCAGCCCGGCCATTTCCATCATACCAGCGCCCTTGCCGTCCAGATGTGCAGCCATCGCCATGATCGCGCCGATGGTGACAACGCCGGTGCCGCCAACGCCTGTGATCACAAAATTATAGGTGCCATCAATTGCTGGCAGTTTCACGTCCGGTAAATCCGGAAGATCTATATCCTTGCCTGCGGATTTGCGTATTTTTGCGCCTGAAACGGTAACAAAAGACGGGCAAAAACCATTGACGCAGGAAAAATCTTTGTTGCAGGATGATTGATCAATCATCCGCTTGCGACCGAATTCGGTTTCAAGCGGGACGATCGAAACACAGTTGGATTGCACGCCACAATCACCGCAGCCTTCACAGACATCCGGGTTGATGAACACCCTTTTGTCCGGGTCAGGGAACAGGCCGCGTTTCCGGCGACGGCGTTTTTCCGCAGCGCAGGTTTGCACATAAACAATGGCCGATACACCTTTGATTTTGGTGAAGTTTTCCTGAACTTCCATGACTTTGTCGCGGGTGTATTTTTTCACGCTTGCCGGGAATACCGACAGGTCAATCTGTTCCTTGGGGTCATAAACAACGGCCACATGTTCCAACCCCATGGCCTTTAATTCATGCACGATCTGGTCTGCATCCAGCTCGCCTTCATTGCTTTGCCCGCCAGTCATGGCGACCGCGTCGTTGAACAGGATTTTATAGGTGATGGTGGTGCCAGCGGCCATCGCGGCGCGGATCGCCTGAATGCCGGAATGGTTATAGGTGCCGTCGCCGAGGTTCTGGAAAACGTGATCACGTTTGGAAAAATGTGATTCCCCGATCCAGTTCGCGCCTTCGCCGCCCATATGGGTAAAGCCAAGGGTTTTGCGATCCATCCATTGCACCATGAAATGACAGCCGATCCCGGCATAGGCGCGGCTGCCTTCGGGCACTTTGGTCGATGAATTATGCGGGCAACCGGAACAGAAATAGGCAAGGCGCGATGCGATTTCCGGCGCGTTATCATTGCGTTGCGCCTCTTGGATCACCTCAATACCTTGGCGAATCCTATCCGTGGCCACGCTTTCTTCTTCAAAGATTCTGCCAAGGACACGGGCGATTTGCACCGGTTCCAGCGCATAGCGGGTCGGGAACAGCTCGTCCCCGCGGTCGTTTTTCCAACCGTAAACCCGGCGACCTTTGCGGTTGTCGAAAATCGCCTCTTTTATCTGCACTTCCAGCAGCTTACGCTTTTCTTCGACCACGATGATCAGGTCCAGATCTTCGGCCCATTCGTTGAACGAGGTCATATCAAGCGGCCAGGTCATAGCGATTTTATAGGTGGTGATGCCCAGACGCGTTGCCTCGGCCTCGTCAATGCCAAGCAGTTCCAGCGCATGCGCCAGATCCAGCCAGTTCTTGCCAGCCGCCACCAAACCGATCTTGGCACCGGGTTTGCCGTAAACCCTTTTATCCAAGCGGTTGGCCCGACCAAAAGCCTCGGCCGCGAAGCGCTTGTAATCATGAAGCCGCGCTTCTTGCACGATCCGATCATCCAGCAGGCGGATGTTCAGCCCGCCCTGAGGCATGTCAAAATCGTCAGGCCGCACCAGTTTGACCCGATCAGGCGATGCATCAACAACCGAGGTCACCTCGATCGTGTCTTTCATCGCCTTAAGCCCGACCCAACAGCCGCAATAGCGGCTAAGTTCATAGCCAATCAGCCCGTAATCAAGGATTTCCTGCACGCCAGCGGGGGACAGAATTGGCATCATGGCGTCAACCATGGCCCATTCGGACTGGTGCAAGGTGGTTGAGCTTTCGCCAGTGTGGTCATCGCCCATAACGGCCACCACCCCACCATTGGCCGAACTGCCAGCCATGTTGGCATGCCTGAAAACGTCGCCAGTGCGATCAACGCCCGGCCCTTTGGCGTACCAAAAGCCAAACACGCCATCAAATTTGCCTTCGCCGCGCAATTCGGCCTGCTGGCTGCCCCAGACCGCCGTGGCGGCCAGATCTTCGTTCATGCCCGGCTCGAACGTCACATCAGCCGCAGTCAGCACCTTTTCGGCCCGCTGCATCTGGAAATCAACAGCGCCTAAAGGCGAGCCGCGATAGCCTGTGACATAGCCCGCGGTGTTCAAACCAGCCGCCGCATCGCGTGCCTTTTGCATCAACATCAACCGGACCAGCGCTTGGGTACCGTTCAGCAGGACGTGATGCTTTGACAGGTCGTAACGATCGTTCAGGCTGATGTCTTGTTTGCTCATCGGAGGCTCCACTGCGCAGATTCGTCACAGGCATTATAGGTCATAAATTCTGACCTACAAATCAATTCTTCGTTTCTTTATGTTTGCTTTCTTGCGCATCCTCTCGCTATCCTGCCCGTGAACAGGCGAAAATCAATAAAATACCGGAAAAATCATGGATTGGGACAAGCTGCGCATATTTCATTCGGTGGCGGCCGCTGGCAGTCTGACCCATGCGGGCGACACGTTGCACCTGTCGCAATCCGCTGTCAGCCGACAGATCCGTGGTCTGGAAGAAAGCCTGCACGTCACCTTATTCCATCGTCATGCGCGCGGCTTGATTCTTACTGAACAGGGTGAATTGTTGTTTGAGGCGACGCGCTCCATGGCGCGACGCCTTGAATCCGCCGAGGCCCGCATCCGCGACAGTGAAGACGAGGTGTTCGGCGAATTGCGCGTAACCACCACGATTGGGTTTGGCACGTTGTGGCTGGCACCGCGTCTTGCTGCACTTTACGACAAATACCCGGCCCTGAAAATTGATCTGATGCTGGAAGAGCGGGTGCTTGATTTGCCCATGCGCGAAGCAGACGTCGCCATCCGCATGAAAGAACCCAGTCAGGCGGATTTGGTGCGCCGCCGTTTAATGACCGTCAGCATGAATTTATACGCGTCGCCCGAATACCTTAAGACGCATGGAACACCGGCATCAATGGATGATCTTTCAGGGCATCGGATCATCAGCCAAAACTCAAGCGCGCCGCAAGTCGGGGCCAGTGCGGCCATGATCCGCGATATTTATACCGCCGATATCAGCACGCATCTACGGGTGAACAATTACTTTGGCATTCTGCAAGCGGTTATTCACGGGCTGGGAATCGGTGTTTTGCCGAATTACCTGACCGAAGATTTCCCGCAACTGGTCGAAGTTCTGCCCGATGAAAACCTTAACGAAGTGCCGGTATATCTGGCTTATCCAGAAGAATTGCGCCATTCCAAGCGGGTTGAGGCGTTTAAAGAGTTTGTTCTCGATGAGGTGATCGCTTATCGAAGACGTAATAAAACCCCCTGATAACAGCATCTTAACCTAGCTATGCACCCAGTTAATAACGGGTATGCAATTGTATGCGCTTATTTTACTTGATTAGGCAGCGAACCATACCTATTTCAAATCTCGAAGGCAGTGGTTGAGAATACTCTCCTGCTTCCTTCACCTCCCTGTTGGACTTAAGGCCGAGCTTGTCTCGGCCTTTTTTTTGCCTTTCGCTTGGGTGCGCCAAGCACTAGAAAGCGCTCAAAGTGGCAACCAGGGAGTCCCGCCCGTGCAAACCGAACCCGAAATCACCCAAGACCTGATCGCCAAGCATGGGCTGAAACCCGACGAATACGCCGAAATAATCCGCCTTCTGAACCGCGAACCCAGCTTTACCGAGCTTGGCATTTTTTCCGCCATGTGGAACGAACATTGTTCCTACAAGTCATCCAAGAAATGGCTGCGCACCCTGCCCACCACTGGCCCACAGGTGATTTGTGGCCCGGGCGAAAATGCAGGCATCGTTGATATTGGCGACGGTCAATGTGTGGTGTTCAAAATGGAAAGCCACAACCACCCAAGTTATATTGAGCCCTATCAGGGCGCGGCCACGGGCGTTGGCGGCATTCTGCGCGACGTGTTCACCATGGGCGCGCGCCCGATTGCGGCGATGAATTCTTTGTCTTTTGGTGAAGTCAGCCACCCGAAAACCAAATCATTGGTCAATGGCGTGGTAGAAGGTGTCGGCGGGTATGGCAATTGCTTTGGCGTACCAACAGTGGGCGGCGAGCTTCGGTTCGATCCGGCTTATAACGGCAATTGTCTGGTAAACGCCTTTGCCGCTGGTTTGGCAGACACCGACAAGATTTTTTATTCCGCCGCCTCAGGCGTTGGTATGCCGGTTGTGTATCTCGGCGCCAAAACGGGCCGCGACGGGGTTGGCGGGGCAACCATGGCCTCGGCTGAATTTGATGACACGATTGAAGAAAAACGCCCAACGGTGCAGGTCGGTGATCCGTTCACGGAAAAACGCCTGATGGAAGCCACGTTAGAGCTGATGCAAACAGGTGCCGTCATTTCCATTCAGGACATGGGGGCGGCTGGCCTGACTTGTTCTGCCGTGGAAATGGGCGACAAAGGCAATCTGGGCGTCCGGCTTGATCTGGAATGCGTGCCGGTGCGCGAGATCAACATGACCGCCTATGAAATGATGCTGTCGGAGTCTCAGGAACGCATGTTGATGGTCCTCAACCCGGAAAAAGAGGCCGTCGCTAAGGCGGTTTTTGACAAATGGGACCTTGATTTCGCCATCGTCGGGCACACCATCGCCGAAGACCGCTTTGTGATTTACCACAATGGCGAATTAAAGGCCGATCTGCCGCTGAAAACCCTTGCCGGTTCCGCCCCTGAATACGACCGCCCCTGGGTGGAAACCCCGGCAGCGGCACCGCTTGCGCCCGTCAAGGCGATTGACCCGGCGGCGGCCCTGCTGACGCTGGCAGGCTGCCCGAACTACGCCTCGCGCGCCTGGGTTTATGAGCAATATGACAGCATGGTGATGGCCGACACGGTTGTGCGCCCGGGTTCTGACGCAGGCGTCGTGCGGGTGCATGGCACGGAAAAGGCGCTTGCGTTTACATCGGACGTAACCCCGCGCTATTGCCGGGCCAACCCGGTTGAAGGCGGCAAACAAGCCGTGGCCGAGGCCTATCGCAACTTGTGTGCAACCGGGGCCAAGCCTTTGGCAACGACTGATAATATGAACTTTGGCAATCCTGAAAAACCTGAAATCATGGGCCAGTTTGTTGGCTGCATCAAAGGTATCGGGCAAGCGGTTGCAGCCCTTGATATGCCGATCGTGTCGGGCAACGTATCGCTTTACAACGAAACCGACGGAAGCGCGATCTTGCCAACGCCAACTATCGGCGCGGTTGGTTTGCTGGCCTCGCTGGATCAGATGATCCGCATGGTGCCAAATGACGGCGATACGCTGGTGCTGATCGGTGAAAGCCACGGCCATTTGGGGCAGTCGGCCTATCTGGCCGAAGTCCTGAACCGTACTGACGGCGACGCGCCGCATGTTGATCTGGTGGCTGAACGTCGCGCCGGTGAATTTGTCCGCGCAGCCAAGGCTGAAAACCTGATCACCGCCGCGCATGATTTGTCTGACGGCGGGTTGGCCCTTGGGGCGACGGATATGGCGCTGGCGGGTTCTGTGGGTGTTACGATTGAAGCGGGTGACGGCGACGCAACGCAATGGTTCTTTGGCGAGGATCAGGCGCGGTATTTGCTGGCGACGACCGATAGTGCAGCTTTGCTTGCGGCCGCTGCACAAGCGGGTGTACCTGCCAAACGTATTGGCGTTTTTGCTGGGTCTGACATCTGCCTTGGCGACAGCAAAATCGCACTTGCCGAAATTCGCACCGCTTTTGTCGAAGGTTTGCCACGCATCGTTGCCTGAATTTGACGCGCATAAGGACCGCGAAACGGGCGCGACAGGCCTAAAGCCTACAAAAACCCTCAACCACTCTTGCACCCGACGCGCGGGCCGCTTACATCTGGTCTCAGTTTCAAAAGGGGTAATCCATGGCAATAGCCGCCGAAGAAATTGAACGCCTAATCCGGGACGGGTTTCCGACCGCACAGGTGACGATCACCGATCTGGCGGGCGACGGCAACCATTTCGCCGCTGAAGTGATCGCAGAAGAATTCCGAGGCCTGAACCGGGTGCAACAACAGCGCGCGGTTTATGCCTCTCTCAAAGGCAAAATGGATGGCGCGCATGGCGAATTGCACGCGCTGGCCCTGACAACCAAAGCACCGGAGTGAACAGACATGACTAATCCAGCAAGTGACGCAATCAAAGAAACTGTGACAAACAACGACGTTGTTTTGTTCATGAAAGGCACCGCCACCATGCCGCAATGCGGCTTTTCCAGCAAAGTGGCCGGCGTTTTGAACTACATGGGCGTTGAATTTGCCGATGTAAACGTTCTGGCCGATGACGGCATCCGTCAGGGCATCAAGGATTACTCCGACTGGCCAACGATCCCGCAGCTTTACGTCAAAGGTGAATTCGTTGGCGGCTGTGACATCATCACAGAAATGACCCTGTCGGGTGAATTGGACGATCTGTTTTCCAAAGAGGGCGTTTCGTTCAACAAAGATGCCGCTGACAAGATCCGCGAAGCGAACGCCTAAACCACCACATTACTCGGGCCGGGGCAGATTTTGCCCCGCGCCCCGGCGTTTTAACGCGATCAATGCGCTTAGCGACAGCGACGCAAAGCCAAACGCCAGCACAATCACCAGATCATAGCCACCAAGACGCCATAAAAGCGCGCCAAGATAGGGCGCACTGGCCGCAGCCAGCAGGAACGGCACCGCGATCCGGCTGGATATTGCACCAAAAGCCACCCGGCCCAGTGTTTCCGCCACCAACACCTGCCGCAAAATGCTGACAACGCCAAAAGCGGCGCCCTGCAACAGCGCAAACAGAAATATCAACATCGGCGCAAAGCCCGACAGAAACAGCACAAGGGCTGCAATGCAGCCCCCACTGATGGCCGACAATGCCACACCGATGGTCGAAACCCGTGCCTCAAGCCGCATCATCACCACCCTGCCCGCCACCTGCGCCGGACCGATCATCATCGCCGCCAGAACCGCCTGTGACGTGGTCGCGCCTCGATCAACGAAAAGCGGCAGAACATGGCTTAAAACCATCCCGTGATTAAGCGATATCAGCGCAAACGCCATCGCAATCAACCAAAACTCGACCCGGCGCAACGCGCTG
>JAJFIC010000086.1 GCA_021775315.1 Paracoccaceae bacterium | reverse complement strand
GTACCCCAGTTTTATGTTACAGCCCCCCAACCCTGCCCTTATCTGGACGGTCGGGTAGAGCGGAAGTTGTTCACAGCCCTACAGGGCGATCACGCCGTAACGCTGAACGATGCCCTGTCCAAACAAGGGTTTCGCCGGTCGCAAAACGTGCTTTACCGCCCCTCTTGTGCTGAATGTAACGCCTGCTATTCGGCCCGCGTCCGGGTGGCAGATTTCAAACCTTCGGGTTCGCAGCGCAGAATATTGCGCAAAAACAGCCACCTGACCCGCGAAGCATCCACCGCTTGGGCAACCGAAGATCAATACCAGCTGTTTCGCGCCTATCTTACGGCGCGTCATTCCGATGGCGGCATGGCCGACATGGATATTTTTGAATTTGCCGCCATGATCGAAGAAACCCCCGTGCGCTCGCGGGTGGTTGAATATCACCGGACCGCAGATACCGGGTCCGGGCGGCGCGAATTGTCGGCTGTGTGCCTGACGGATGTTTTGGATGACGGGTTGTCGATGGTTTATTCTTTCTTTGAACCGGAAAGTCAGCCCAACTCGCCCGGCACCTATATTATCCTTGATCACATCGAAATCGCCCGCGACGCTGGCCTGCCTTATGTCTATCTGGGCTATTGGGTGCCGGGCAGCCAAAAGATGGGCTATAAGTCGAACTTCGCAGCGGTGGAGGTGTTTTCAAACGGCGAATGGCGCGATATTGGCGACGTTAAGGATTATTCGACAAAGATAGATCCCATGGCAACCGAACCGATTTCGGATCAGGTGGCCGGTATCAGCTTGCCTGACCTTGCTAAGTGATCTGAAAGTGGCAAATTCCAGCAATTAATTTTTGGAAATTCCACCGACACGCAGATTTACGTAACATAATTGCGCAATACCGTCAAAAAACAGCATTTTCTTCAAATAATCGGCTTGACCTCTTGTTGTTACACAAATATCTTCCGCACACGAAATCGGAGAGTCTGACATGAATACCCTTGTTGTGATCGTGAGCATGCGCATGGCGCGTTAACGGAATACTCCGTTGGCTCTCCATGCACCCCCGGATTATGGGGGTTTTTTTATGTCAGAAAAATCCGTGAAAACTTGTAAGTGAGGATAGAAATATGACCCGTCAGATGACCGGCGCGCAAATGGTAATTCAGGCCCTGAAGGATCAGGGTGTGGATGTGGTGTTTGGTTATCCCGGCGGCGCTGTCCTGCCGATTTATGACGAAATATTTCAGCAAAATGATATTCGCCATATCCTCGTTCGTCACGAACAGGGCGCGACCCATGCCGCCGAAGGCTATGCGCGCTCAACCGGCAAGCCCGGCGTTGTTTTGGTAACATCCGGTCCCGGCGCAACCAATGCCGTGACCGGTATGACCGACGCGCTGATGGATTCCATTCCGATGATCGTTTTGACGGGGCAGGTTCCGACCTTTATGATCGGCACCGATGCCTTTCAGGAGGCCGACACCGTTGGCATTACCCGGCCTTGTTCGAAACATAACTGGCTGGTCAAAGATACAGATAAGCTGGCGGAAACCATCCATCAGGCCTTCCACGTCGCCACATCCGGGCGGCCCGGCCCGGTTCTGGTCGATATTCCAAAAGACGTGCAGTTTGCCACTGGTACGTATAATGCACCGCGCAAAGCCAATCTTGGTCATTACCAACCGCAGGTCAAAGGCGACATCGCCGCGATCACCGCGATGGTTGAAGCGATCGAACAGGCAGAACGACCGATTTTCTACACTGGCGGCGGTGTGATCAATTCAGGCACGGGTGCCTGTCAGTTGCTGCGTGAACTGGTTGACGGCACCGGCTTTCCAATCACCTCGACCCTGATGGGTCTGGGTGCCTATCCCGCGTCAGGCAAAAACTGGCTTGGGATGCTGGGCATGCACGGCACATACGAGGCTAATCTGGCGATGCATGGCTGCGATCTGATGATCAATATCGGGGCGCGGTTTGACGACCGCATCACTGGCCGGATTGAGGATTTTTCGCCTAATTCCAAGAAGATACATATCGACATTGATGCGTCTTCGATCAACAAAGTGATCCAGGTCGATCTGCCGATCCTTGGCGATGTTGGTCATGTTCTGGAAGACGTGCTGAAGATCTGGAAATCCCGTGGTCGCAAGACAAAATCAGATGCGATTGCGAAATGGTGGGGTCAGGTTAATGAATGGCAGGCGGTCAAATGCCTGACCTATGAAAACTCGGACAAAGTTATCAAACCGCAATACGCATTGCAACGGCTTCAGGCCCTGACCGAAGGTATGGATCGCTATATCACCACCGAGGTCGGCCAGCACCAGATGTGGGCCGCGCAATTCTTAGGCTTTGAGGACCCGCATCGCTGGATGACATCGGGTGGCTTGGGCACGATGGGCTATGGCCTGCCCGCCTCGGTCGGGGTGCAGATCGCACATCCGGATTCGTTGGTGATCAACGTCGCGGGCGAGGCAAGTTGGCTGATGAACATGCAGGAAATGGGAACGGCCGCGCAATATCGCCTGCCCGTCAAGCAGTTCATCATGAACAACGAACGTCTGGGCATGGTGCGCCAATGGCAGGAATTGCTGCATGGCGAGCGGTATTCGCATACCTGGTCCGAGGCCCTGCCCGATTTCGTCAAACTGGCCGAAGCCTTTGGCGGCAAAGGCATCCGCTGTTCCGATCCGGCTGATCTGGATGACGCGATTCGCGAAATGATCGCCTATGACGGCCCGGTTGTTTTTGACTGCCGCATTGAAAAACACGAGAACTGCTTTCCGATGATCCCGTCGGGCAAGCCGCATAATGAAATGCTGATGGGCAATGACAGCACCGAAGGTGTCATTCAGTCCGGCGGCGCGGTTTTGGTTTAAGGAGCACAGGTATGTCCGCATTATCATTGAAAAAAGGCGCCTCGCGCAAAAGCGCTTATGACCTGAAAAACCCGCTTGGCGACCTTGTGGAGACCCACACAATCGCCATTCTGGTCGACAACGAAGCCGGCGTTCTGGCCCGTGTCATCGGTCTGTTCGCCGGGCGCGGCTACAACATCGAAAGCCTGACAGTGGCCGAAGTTGACCACACTGGCCACCTGTCGCGCATCACGATTGTCACCACCGGCACACCGGCGGTGATCGAACAGATCAAAGCGCAGGTGGGGCGGATCGTTCCGGTTCACGAGGTTCACGACCTGACGGTTCAGGGGCCAAGTGTTGAACGTGAACTGGCGATGCTGAAAGTCTCCGGTAAAGGCGTTGACCGGGTCGAAGCGATGCGTCTGGCCGACATTTTCCGCGCCTCTGTGGTTGATACCACGCTGGAAAGCTTTGTCTTTGAAATCACTGGAACGCCCGATAAAATCGACGCGTTTGTTGATTTGATGCGCCCGTTGGGTCTGACGGAAATTGCCCGAACCGGCGTGGCCGCTATGCTGCGCGGCGCATAAGACGTTGAAAAGAATAAAATATCCCCGCCAGAGAATTCAAAGGGCAGCTTGAACATTCTCTGGCGGAGATATTTCCCCAGGTGGTCGCCTGTCGGCGCGCCTTAAAACTTGATCTCATATCCAATCTTCAGACCGCGGTCATAAGTATCAGACCGGGTTTTGCCGAAATCGAGATCCACACTGATTTTGCCAGCCCCCAGATCCCCCTGAAGCCCAAGCGCGATACGCGGGGCAATGACTACGTCATCAGGGCCAAGCGTGGCGCTTGACCGTCGGTAATCCGCCGCTGCACTGGCATAGGGCACGATCTTCTGGTCGCTTTCCGGGCCGACGAAATTGACCTTAACCCCAACAGAAGCCGCAAAAGAAACCGCTTGATTGGCACCGATCACAGCGCCAATTCCAGTGGTATAGGACGGCTGTTGTTCCTGAAATCCACGGGCGTACAAAAACGGTTCAAACAACATGCCGGATCTTTCGATCTGCCCAGTGACAGTCAAACCCGCTGACAATCGTGAAGAGGTGAAACTTGCGCCTGAGATTTCGTTCTGCGGGCGTGCGTAAGACAGAAAGCCGTGTATTATCAGGCGATTGTCAATATTTTTGCCGAAATACAGGCCCAGCATTGGTGACGAGGCAACCTCGGGCGTGCCGGTGTCGCTGATAATTGTGCGGCCATATGCCGCCAACATTCCGACCAGCAAATCAGCCGAGACCAGCTTATCCACACCGCCAACAAAGTCAGCCGACGTCCCCGTGATGCCACCACTGTAAGACCGCGCATCGATCGAGCCCCATGCGCTCCAATCGGTAGGCAAAAACCGATCGGCGCGCAGGTTGGCGGGCATATTGGACGTGGAAACATAGATCATATTCTGGCTTAGGATATTGCTGCCAAGACCCAACCGACCCTTGGCATTTATGCCAACGCCGGTGTTTGTCGCCAAGGTCTGGCTGTTGGCCCCAATCCCCAGCGCCAGACCCAGCGTAACATTGCCAGTACCAGCCGCGCAGGACACGGCGATTTGCCCTGATTTCCCGGCGACCTTGATCTTGAAGGTCTTTTGCTTTTTTGAAACGTTGTAATTGCCGGGCGCGCTGGCCTTGGCATAGCCCTTGCCATAATTGATCTTGACCGAGGTTTTGCTGCCAACCGCCTGCCAGGAAACGCCGTCATTTTCGCTGACCGTGATGGTCAGAACGCCGTCGGCTTTGGACAGCAGTCGATAGGATGAACCGCGCTCGCCACAAATCATGCTTGCGGCGGATGCGTTGCCGATTGGCAAAAGGGTCAGGCTGGCCAGAATTACGCTGGCCACCAGCCCCCTACGAATACGTGGGCTACTCATTTTGGATACTACTGCCTCAGGTCGTGTTTTTTATTTTGAGGTAGATTTGCCCAACTTTCGTCACAATTGATAGGCTTTTGTGGACAATAAGGCGAAATAAGGCAAGATTGCGGCAGAAATCGTGACAATCAAGTAACAGTCATGGATTCTTTGGATTCCGCCATTGCCACATTTGGTGCGCGAATCATTTCCAGACACAAGAGCCAATAAAAACGGGCGGGGTTTCCCCCACCCAGTTTCACAGTTTTGGAATCGCGCTCGGATTGTCCGCCTGTGTAACAATCCTTAGAGAGTCACTGCTACTGGCAAAACACCAAACACCAAAACCTTAATACGTAACACCAAATCTTCCGGGGTTTTGCAGTTGCGCACCCTTGCCGGGCTTTGCATATGACGCATGCCACTTTACGTTGGTCGTTCGGCATCGTGCAGTAATCTGTGTCAATTCCGTACCCATTTTGGCCTTCCTGAAGTGACCACCTGTCGTAATCACCGTGTTATTGCCAACGCTGAACTTCATTTTCTTGATAGCCAGTCCCGCAACTTGCGTTACGGTACCGCTGTTGCCGCTCACGACATAAAACCCACAAACGGCCAATTTGCCATCAATGTTTTTCGACGCAAACCCAACAATGATTTCAGAACTCTTGTCCCCGCCTATAACCAAGGAAAGGAACTCAAAACCTTGGTCTGCTTTAACTGTGGGCAAAGCAAAAGCTGAATTTGAACCCGCAATCAGGAACACAGCAAGCAATATTGGTCGGGCAATTCTTGACAGTAAAATTCGCATAAATGCTTTCCATTTTAATCACTGGGGGAGCCCTTTTGGTTCCCATAATTCTGACGTTTTAGCAAGTATCACAGACATTGGCAATTCTCGGTCGTTTCAACTTCGACGGGAAATGCTAGAATATCATTTTACCCAATGCCAATAAAAACGGGCGGGGTTTCCCCCGCCCAGTTTCACGATTCAGGCTCATCATTATACCGCTCGGTTTGTTTTGCCTGCGGCCTGGTCGCTAAGGGGCGAGCGCACCCGCCCCCGATGCCGTGCCGATCAGTTGGGACTGACCGCCATGGTATGTCCGCGAACTCCTGAAAGGAGTGTCGCCTTTTCAGCTACACCCTGAGGTCGCCCCGCAGGTGTTGCATTTCATGCAGGTGCCGTTACGCACCAGCGTGTAATTTCCGCAGTCACCACAAGAATCACCCTCATAGCCCTGCATTTTGGCTTTGGCGCGGGCATCCATCACTGGTGCCACGTTGCCTGTCATTGGTTTGCTTGGCGCTGGCTTGGCCTCGGGGACCAATGTTGTCAGTGTACCCAGTGGGTCTTGCACCAGATCCCCGGTTGAAAAGACGTTGTTCACACCGCCCTGTAGCAAAACCAGTTCCTGTGGCAAGCGCTTGCGCAGATACCCGCTGGAAGAAACCTGCCGGATCATATCCAGCGATTTGCTGGCCGACTGCCCGGACACTTCGCTGAAATTGGGTTTGCCTTCTTCGTCGCCACGCCCCAGATCATCAAAGCTTTCGCCCTGGGGTTTGACATGCGCCAGATCCGTGCGATCAAGATAGGAAATCGCCAGTTCGCGGAAGATATAGTCAAGAATGGACGTCGCGTTCTTAACGCTGTCATTCCCTTGCACCATGCCCGCCGGTTCAAACCGGGTGAACGTGAACGCTTCAACAAATTCATCCAGCGGCACGCCATATTGCAGGCCAACCGACACCGCGATGGCGAAATTGTTCATCATGGCACGGAAACCCGCACCTTCTTTGTGCATGTCGATGAAAATCTCGCCGATTTTACCGTCTTCGTATTCACCGGTGCGCAGATAGACTTTGTGGCCGCCAACGATGGCCTTTTGGGTATAGCCCTTGCGCCGTTCCGGCAGCTTGGACCGCTGGGTGCGCAACACTTCTTTATAGATGATCTTTTCGACGATTTTCTCTGCAAGCACCGCGGCCTTTTCGCCGGTTGGTGCATCTGAGGTCAGCAATTCCTCAAGCTCTTCATCATCCTCAATCAGGGCTGACGACAATGGCTGGCTGAGTTTTGAGCCATCACGATAAAGCGCGTTGGCCTTTACACCCAAAGACCAGCTAAGCTCATACGCCTCTTTGCAATCCTCGATGCTGGCGTCATTTGGCATGTTGATGGTTTTGCTGATCGCGCCGGAAATAAACGACTGGGCCGCTGCCATCATGTAGATGTGGCTGTTGACTGACAGGAACCGCTTGCCGGTTTTGCCGCAGGGATTGGCGCAGTCAAACACGCTTAGATGTTCGTCTTTCAGATGCGGCGCGCCTTCCAGCGTCATGCTGCCGCAAACGTGTAAATTGGTCGCCTCAATCTGCTGTTTGCTGAACCCAAGGTGGCGCAGCAGATCAAAGGTCGGATTGTTCAACTCGGCCATTGGAATGCCCAATGTGCCGTGGCAGAAATCAATGCCCAGCGTCCATTGGTTGAACACAAACCGAATATCAAAGGCCGACGGCAGTGCCGCTTCGATCTTTTCAAGCTCTGCGGTGCCAAAACCCTGCCCAATCAGCGAGGTGTGGTTGATGCCCGGTGCATTGCCAAGTGTGCCGTGACCAACCGCATAGGCGATGATCTCTTCGATTTCGTTTGACGCATAGCCCATGGTTTCCAACGCGCCGGGAACCGAACGGTTGATGATCTTGAAATAGCCGCCACCGGCCAGTTTCTTGAATTTCACCAGTGCGAAATCAGGTTCAATCCCGGTTGTGTCGCAATCCATCACCAGACCGATGGTGCCGGTCGGGGCAATCACGGAAACCTGCGCGTTCCTGTAGCCATGTTTTTCACCCAGACGCAGCGCCTCGTCCCAGCTGGCCTTGGCCAGTGTCACGATGGACTGATCGGGGCAGTTTGCGTGGTCCAGCACGACTGGCAGAACGTCCAACCCTTCGTATCCGTCTACTTCGGCATAGGCGGCACGGCGGTGGTTGCGCATGACGCGCAGCATGTCTTTGGCGTTTTTGTCGTAACCCGGAAAGGCGCCACGTTCGCGCGCGATTTCAGCGGAGGTGGCATAGGAAACGCCCGTCATCAGCGCAGTCAGCGCGCCGCACATTGCCCGGCCCTGATCGCTGTCATAGCCAAGGCCCATATTCATCAGCAGGCCACCGATATTGGCGTAGCCCAAACCAAGGGTGCGGAAACGATAGGAAAGCTGGGCAATTTCACGGCTGGGGAACTGCGCCATTAGAACCGAAATTTCGAGCGTCAGCGTCCACAAACGGGTGGCGTGCATGTAATCCTCGGCGGCGAATTTGCCATCGTGGAAGAATGTCAGCAAGTTCATCGATGCAAGGTTGCACGCCGTGTCATCCAGAAACATGTATTCCGAACAAGGGTTTGACCCACGGATAGCGCCGTCTTGCGGACAAGTATGCCACGCATTGACCGTATCATGAAACTGGATGCCGGGGTCAGCACAAGCCCAGGCCGCGTGGCCGACATCATCCCACAAATCCCGTGCCTTGACGGTTTTGGCAACTTTGCCATCGGTGCGGCGGATCAGTTCCCAATCGGCGTCATCTTTGACCGCTTTCAAAAAGGCATCTGTCACCCGGACAGAATTGTTGGAATTCTGACCTGCGACGGTCATATAGGCCTCGGAATCCCAGTCGGTGTCGTAGGTCGGGAACTCAATCGACGCATAGCCTTGGCGTGCATATTGCAGCACCCGGTTGATATAGGTTTCCGGAATGGCATTTTTCTTGGCGGTGCGAATGGCGGCTTTCAGGGCGGCGTTCACTTTGGGGTCAAAAGCATCTGCCTCGGCCCCGTCCCAGTCGCGGATCGCGCCAAACAACAGGTTCAATTGCTGTTCGTGCATTTTGGACCCAGCCACCAGTGAGGCAACTTTTTGTTCCTCTTTGACCTTCCAGTTGATGAATTCTTCGACGTCAGGGTGATCCATGTCACAGATCACCATCTTGGCCGCCCGGCGGGTCGTGCCGCCCGACTTGATCGCGCCAGCAGCCCGGTCACCGATTCTGAGGAAACCCATCAGACCCGAGGATTTGCCACCACCGGACAGGTTTTCACCATCGCCCCGCAATGACGAGAAATTCGTGCCCGTGCCTGAGCCGTATTTGAACAACCGGGCTTCGCGCACCCAAAGGTCCATGATGCCGCCCTCGCCCACCAGATCGTCTTTGACGGACTGGATGAAACAGGCATGTGGCTGTGGATGCTCATAGGCCGAGGTCGATTTGATCAATTTGCCCGTGGCGTGATCGACATAGAAATGACCCTGACCCGGCCCATCAATGCCATAGGCCCAATGCAAACCCGTGTTGAACCATTGCGGCGAATTCGGTGCTGCCATCTGTGACGCCAGCATATAGCGCATTTCATCATAGTACGCGCGGGCGTCAGCCTCGGCGGTGAAATTGCCACCTTTCCAGCCCCAATAGGTCCAGGCGCCTGCAAGACGGTCAAACACTTGTTTGGCTGAAGTTTCGCCCGTAAAGCGTTGATCTTCTGGCAGTTTTGCCAATGCCGCCTGATCCGGAACCGAGCGCCACAAGAATTCTGGCACGCCTTTTTCTGCGTTCTTTTTCAGCACCGCAGCCACACCTGCTTTGCGGAAATATTTCTGTGCCAGCACGTCCGAGGCCACTTGTGACCAGCTGGCCGGCACTTCGATATTGTTGAGCGCGAACACGATTGTACCGTCAGGATTACGAATTTCAGAACTGGTCGTTCTGAACTCGACAGAGGCATAAGCCCCGTCTGCGGAATTGTCTGTGTTGCGCGTAAATTTGCGTTCAATCTTCATTTCTGCCCCGTAATCCCGGTCCCGTAGTCCCGGTTTTGATCCCCGGGCCGTGCGGTTGATCCGCCGTGCCCTTGTTGCCCCGCCCTGAACTGCCCCTCAATTGCTTGTGCTATCCGCTGCAGGAAAAACACTAGATGTGGTGGGCTGTTGGTCAGTTGCCACAAATTGGCGTATTGCCCGGCCATTGGTCAACGGATTTATTCACGTTTTTGTCAGATTTAGGTGTTGACGGATAATTAACCACAAGATGTGCGCAAGCCTCGTCATTTCCGGCACGCGCAGAACATCCCATTTCCGGTCAATTTGACCGACCACAAAAACCCGGATCGGACATTTAAAACCCGCCAAAAAACAAGGCTTTCGCCGTCCTTGTTCACATCCAACCTAAATGCTGATCCCGCCGGAATGTTTGATTCGCGTCAACTTCGCACCGGGCGAAAACTGTGTCACCGAATTGCACAGCGCGCTCAGACCTAGTGTTGCGCATTTAGGTGACGTGATAAAATTTACGGAACGTCGGTTCAGCGATACTTGTCCATGTAACAAGCGCGGTAAGGAATTGGTGACTTATCATAAAGGTTTGTAATCACGGGCATAATCCACGTTTCACGATAGTTTTCATAAGAAAACCCCGACCCGATGACCACCTGATAGCTGCGCCGTGCGGTTTTCACCGTGGTGATTTCAAACGAATCAAACAAGGCCTCGGCCAACACAACATCTGCCCTCGGCCCCAACGGGATCAACAGCATGTTGCGTCCGTCCAATTGGCGAAAATCCGTCAGCAAATCCTGATTACGCCCAAAAACCGATTTCGACAGCACGGTGACGGCCTCAAACCCGGCATTGTCAAAACTCGCCCCGGTGCCGTAATCCATCGCCACCAGCACGCGCCCATCTGCAAGCGGGCGCAGCAGTTCAATCAGATCACCGTTGTCCAGATCAAGAATGCGATCCGCCGTATGGGCGACCTTATCAGGCCGGTAGTCCTGAAGTCGAATAAGGTTAAGTTGCAGGGCCATCATCAGCGCCATCAGCGGCACCAGTATCAGGGCCGTCAGCGTCAGCCCCGCATAACGCGCCCGCGCAAACACTTGTGGCCGAATTTCAACCAGCGCAAACACAGCCATAAAGCCAAGAGGCGCGCCCCAGTTGATGCCAAATTCGCGCCGCCAGATCGAAATTCCAAGCATCACAACCAAGGTGCCCAGAAAAACCCGGCTAAAAAACCCAACCCGTTCGGCGCCGGGGGTGTACCACATCGCCAAAACACCAGCAGGCCCCGCCATGAAAACGATCGTCAGCAACAGCCAAAGCGGGCCATATCCCGCAGCAGCAGCATCGCGAAAGCCAAAGTTAAACGCCAGATTGACGCTGCAATTCTGCGCGTTCCACCATAAATGCGCCGCGAAAGGCACCAGCGCAATCAACGAGATCACCACCATCCGACCAAACAAAAAGCCCCATGCCCGCCGCCATGTTGCAAAGGCCACAATCATGCCCAAAAACACCAACGCGCCGTTATATTTTGTCAGCAGCATCGCAGCAAAGGCCAAAGCGGCCAGAAAAACCGCCACCCAGACATTGCGCTTAGCTTGAAAGGCTTGTTCGACCGCCAACAGGAACACCAACGCCAGAAAACCCAGCAATGTGTCGTTAAGATATAGGTTGAACATCAATATCGTGCCGGGCACCAACGCCAGCACAATCAGGGCAGGCCCAACTGCGGCCCCCATCGCGCCTATCCGTCTGGCCACCAGCCAAAGACTAAGACCACCAAGCCCAAAGGAAAACAGCCGGTGCAGTACACCATGCTGTTCAAGCCCGATCCACGCGCCGATTGCGCGCAACCCATAAGACACCCAACCCGGCAAAGGCGGGTGATCGTAAACCCCCGGCAACAGAGTTTTACCCCACGCGATAAAATACGCCTCGTCGCTGGCAATTGGCATAAACAGTTGGAAAAGTCCGCTTACCAGCAGAACAAATGCCCAGGACCAAGGATAGCTTAGCGATCTCAGCATTCATGCATCCTACCCAGAGGGCGGAACACACCCGGTTGGGCCCTCGCCGGGCGGATAATATGGTCGGGGCGGCGAGATTCGAACTCACGACCCCCTGTACCCAAAACAGGTGCGCTACCAGACTGCGCCACGCCCCGAACCATGATCGGCTGTTTACAGAGCAATCTACGGCTTGGAAAGACCCAAAATGCGCCTTTTTGCGATTGCCATTCAAGGATTTGACCGCGCATGGCCGGAACGCTTGCACAGTTGGCCCTGCGCGCCCGCACAAAACCGCCAGCGCCTTGTAATCCAAGGGCCAATGACCGCCCCCGGTTCAGGTGATAGCCGTCAATTGCACGGCCAGACTGCCGTCGCGCCAAATGCCGGGTGCTGCATCTCGCTGCCGACAGTGATCCCCAGCATGTCAGCCAAACCACCATTGATTTCCAGAATTGCGATTATGCCGTTGCCGCCGTCAATCGTCGTTTCGTCATGTGGCACGGCCAACTTGTGAATTTTCTGAACCACGCCGTTGGGTCCGACAAAAATCATATCCAGCGGAATCAGCGTGTTTTTCATCCAGAACCGGGCGTGATGCGGCGCGTCATAGACAAATAGCATACCGGAAAACCGTGGCATGCTTTCCCGAAACATTAACCCCCGTTCGCGGGTTTCATTCGTATCAGCCAATTCTACCGTGAAATCCTCCCGGCCCCAATTGCCACGCAATGAAACCCGGTCAGGCGCACAGTCTGACGCCGCAACGGCAAACCCGATGAGCGACAACAGGGCCGCAAAAATTGTTACGCGCATAACATCTTACCCTTGATCGAGCGCCTCATCCCAGACTTTGACATCCCACGCCATCTGTCCGCGTGGGCCGGATGCTGTACGAATACACACCGCCTCGCCGGGCTGCAATTCTGCTAACCCCGAGGCGTGCAAGACTTCCATATGAACGAACACATCGTCTGAACTGCCAAACACATTGACAAAGCCAAAGCCTTTCCCGCGATCAAACCACTTTACCCGTGCGGGTAACAGCGGTGCCGTTGGATCCACTTCGACATCTTCGCCAAGGATTGTTTTCAGAGCGTCCTGCGCGACTTCAACCTCCAAAGTTTCAATTTTTAATATTTCTATCGCCTGACTTCCCCGTTCAGTTATCTGCACTACGGCCTCGATACGGGCGCCGCCCGCGATTGAGTTCCGACCAAACGAACGTAAAACATTCGCATGCAACAGAATATCCGACTTGGTTTCGTCAGCGACGATGAAGCCAAAGCCTTTAGCGGCATCAAACCACTTGACCTGACCTTTAACCGTGCCTTCGTTTCCCACCTTAACAATGTTACCTTTAGTTGACCCTAGGTCAGCCAAGCGTAGCATTATTTATTAAAGCGCGCCAGCATAACCACGCGCTAACCCTGAGCAAAAATACAACCACCACGATTAAATCGTTACGACATAGATACTTGCAACTCGCGATGCGTGAAAATTAGGGGCTTAAACGTTCAATCTGCCAGTTCTGTTCGCCCAATTCCCGTCGCCATTGGAACCGATTATGCAGTCGGAATTCACCATCCGCCCAAAATTCAATCTCGGTTGGCAAAATGCGAAAACCGCCCCAAAACGGCGGCCGTGCCGGATTAATACCTTTCTTGGCGGTTAACATGGCCACATCTGCCATCAATGTCGCCCGGGATTTCAGCGGTTGCGATTGATGCGAGGCCCAGGCACCGATGCGGCTTGGCAGGGATCGCGAGGCGTAATAGGCGTCCGCTTGCGGCCCATCCTCTTTTTCCACCACACCCCGAACACGGATTTGCCGGCGTAGCGATTTCCAATGCATCACAAACGCGGCTTTTTCGCCAACCGCGATCTCTTTGGCTTTTGCGCTTTCGTAATTGGTGAAAAAAACAAACGCTGTATCTTCAATCTCTTTCAGCAGCACCATGCGCGCATTCGGCATCCCTGTGGCATCGACCGTCGCCAACGCCATTGCATTGGGATCATTTGGTTCGCTCACCTCGGCCTCGGCCAACCAGTTGCGCGCGATGACAAACGGTGAATCGCCCGCAAATAGCCCGGTTCTGTCGCTCATTTTGTCTGCTCCTGTTATTCTTGTGGCCTGAATTTACGCGCGTCAGATTATTTGACCAGTTCTAATTGTCACTTGCCGCAGCAGGCTTGATGATGGCACAGCTTTCGCCTAAACGTTTGCGAACCAATATTTAGCGAGGGATGTTTATGTCAGCAGGTTTAATGAGTGGTAAGCGCGGTCTGGTCATGGGCGTGGCAAATGAACGTTCTATGGCATGGGGGATTGCTCAGGCTTGCGCCGCACAAGGTGCTGAGATGGCTTTTTCCTATCAGGGCGAGGCGTTGGGCAAGCGCGTGCGGCCGCTGGCTGAAAAACTGGGCGTTGAACATGTGCTGGATTGCGACGTCACCGATGCGGCCTCGATGGATGCGCTGTTTGCCAAACTTGAACAAGTCTGGGGCAAACTTGATTTCGTGGTCCACGCGATCGGCTTTTCCGACAAAAACGAACTGCGCGGCCGCTACGTTGACACCAGCCCCGATAATTTCCGCATGTCGATGGATATTTCGGTCTATTCCTTTACCGCCATTGCCCAGCGGGCCGAAAAACTGATGGCTGACGGTGGCTCATTGCTGACCCTCACCTATTATGGCGCAGAAAAAGTCATGCCGCGTTACAACGTTATGGGCGTCGCCAAAGCAGCGCTCGAGGCCAGCGTGCGCTACATGGCCGAGGATCTGGGCAAGGATGGCATCCGCGTCAATGCGATCAGTGCCGGACCGATCAAAACCCTTGCCGCCAGCGGCATTGGCGATTTTCGCTATATTATGAAATGGAACGAGCTGAATTCGCCCCTGCGCCGCAACGTCACCATTCAGGACGTTGGCAAGTCAGCGCTTTATCTGCTGTCTGACCTTGGCTCAGGCGTCACAGGCGAAGTGCATCACGTTGATGCAGGCTATCACGTCGTCGGTATGAAGGCGGTTGATGCGCCCGATATCGACGTCGTCACCGGGAGAAAAGAATGACCGACCGCCTGCCCCACGAAAAAGGTTTTCACATCAGCTGGGATCAAATCCATCGCGACAGCCGCGCACTGGCGTGGCGTCTTGATGGCCACGGCCCTGATAACGGCGCATGGCGCGCCATCGTCGCCATAACCCGCGGCGGTATGGCACCAGCCATGATCGCAGCACGTGAACTGGACATTCGCACGGTCGACACGATCAGCATCAAATCTTATGACCACCAACAACAGGCCGAGGCGGTCATTTTGAAAAGCCCGGACAATGCCATCATGGGCGACGGCACCGGCATCCTGATCATTGATGATCTGGTCGATACCGGCAAGACGCTGGAAGTGGTGCGCGCGCAATACCCAAAGGCGCATTTCGCCACCGTCTATGCCAAACCCATGGGCCGCCCGATGGTTGACACCTTCATCACCGAGGTCAGCCAGGACACCTGGATCTTCTTTCCGTGGGACATGGCCTTACAATATGTCGAGCCCTATCGCGGTAAAGACTAAACCCAGCCCTTCATTGTTCCCAAAATACTCAAATCGCTGCCCCCTAAGGGGCAGCTAAATGGAATGCCCCCGCAAGGGGGCTCCGTGTGGTTGCGCTGGTCTAATTGGCGATAATCTCAGGCCCCATCATCAATGTGGGCAACCACGTCGACAGGATCGGGATATACGTCACCATAATCAGGAAGACGAACAAGACCGCAAGGAACGGCAGGGCTGCACGCACCACCGACATCATCGGCATACCCGCCACGCCTGAGGTTACAAACAGGTTCAGCCCCACGGGTGGTGTAATCATGCCGATTTCCATGTTGACCACCATGATGATGCCCAGATGAATAGGATCAATCCCCAGTTCCAGCGCAATCGGAAACACCAGTGGCGCCACGATCAGCAACAGGCCTGACGGCTCCATAAACTGCCCGCCGATCAGCAGGATGATGTTGACCACCACCAAAAACATCACCGGCCCCAGACCCGCCGCCAACATGGCTTTCGCCACATGCTGGGGCACTTGTTCTTCGGTCAGCACATGTTTCAGGATCAGCGCACAAGCGATAATGAACATCAGCGTGATGGTCAGCTTGCCAGCCTCAAACAACGTCTGGCGCGTGTCTTTATGAACGAACGCCGTCAGGATCGCCTGTGGTTTGTGCAAAAGCGTCAGATGCGGCTGGCCTTCTTCGGTCTTGAGCGGCCCCATGTCACGATAAATAAAGGTTGAGACGAAAAATGCATAGATCGACGCAACCGCAGCCGCCTCGGTCGGGGTAAAGATCGCGCCGTTGGTGATACCGGGAATGCCGTAAATACCGACCATAATGATAACGATCAGCAACAAACCCCAACTGGCATCGCGAAACGCCTGCCAGATTTCCAGCCAGCCAGCCCATTGACCTTTCGGCATATTCTTGATCGTCGCCATGACATAAATTGCGATCATCAGCATGACACCGGCCATTATTCCCGGAATGACACCGGCCAGAAACATCCGGCCAACCGAAACCTCAACAGCGGTCGCATAGACCACCATAACAATGGATGGCGGTATAAGAATGCCCAGCGTGCCGGCATTACAGATCACACCGGCGGCAAATTCCTTGGAATACCCCGCCTGCGTCATTGCCGCGATCACGATCGAACCAATGGCCACAACGGTCGCCGGGGAAGAACCCGACAAGGCCGCGAACATCATACAGGCAAACACGCCCGCAATCGCCAACCCGCCACGGAAATGGCCAACGACCGAGATTGAAAACCGGATAATCCGCTGCGCCACGCCACCGGTTGACATGAAACTGGAGGCAAGAATGAAAAACGGGATCGCCAGAAGGGTGAAATGCCCTTCAAAGGCGGAAAACAATGTTTGCGCCACCGAGGCCAGCGAACTGTCGGAAAACACCAGCAAAAACAAGACGGAACTCAAGCCAAGTGCGACGGCAATAGGCACGCCGATCAGCAGCAGAATAATAATAAGGGCGAAAAGCAGGGCAACGGTCATGGCTTAATCCTTCAGCTTTGCGGCGGCTTCTTCGACCGCGTCTTCGGCTTCGTGGCTGACGATCAGGCTGGTGATTTCACCGCGCCATAACGCAATGGTGGCCTGAACAAAGCGAAATAACAAAAGCGCCATAGAAATCGGCATCACCGCATAAGGAATGAAACGGGGGATTTTTTCGTAAGCATCGCCATCGTTGAAAATGTCTTCAAGAAAGCGCAAAGGCGCTATCATCGGGATGTCGTTCACCTCAAACCAGCCGCGTCCGCGAAAGTTTTCCTGAAACCCGGTCGGGAACCAACGCCCCTCGGTGCCGGGAAGATTGGCAAATGGCGCCCAGTAATCCCAGCTGCCTTTCAAAAGCAAAAAGGTGAACGCCAAACAGGCCACAGCCGAGGTCAGCGCCATGAACCGGCGCATGCGGGCATTGGCCAGATTTGTGATCGCATCGACCCCAAGATGGGCACCGACTTTAACGGCGTAAGACACCCCCAAAAGCACAAGCCAGGCAAACAGAAACACCGTCAGCTCTAGCGCCCAAAGGATATTTGTATTGAAACCTTTGCGGGCAACCACATTGGCAAATGTGACCAGCACCATCATGCCAAGGATGATCGAAATCATATTCTCTTCGATCGTGTTAACGATATTCCCGACAGAGCGCCGCATCAGATCATCCCCCAAATTTCTGAAAATTGCACGGCCCCGCATTCATCCGGGGCCGTGCTGTTCTTAATATCAATCTTAGTGGTTGGCGTTGATGGCCTGTGCGGCTGCGATATTTTTCGCACCCACGTCGCCTTCAAACTGGCTCCAGACCGGCTTCATGGCTGCAACCCAAGCGTCACGCTGCTCGGCGTTCAGTTCACGTACAACACCACCGGCGGCAATCACGTTGGCCTTGGCCTCGGCGTTGACTTTGGTCGATTCACCGTTCCGGGTGTTGGTCACTTCACCAACAATTGTCAGGAACTGATCGCGCACAGCAGGATCAAGGCTGTCGAGCCAATCAACCGAGGTCACCAGCAGATAGTCGATGATACCGTGGTTGGTTTCAGTCGTGCCGTCCTGAACTTCAAAGAACTTCTTGCCGTAGATGTTTGACCAAGTGTTTTCCTGACCATCAACCACGCCTTGCTGCAGCGCGCCGTAAACTTCGGAGAACGCCATTTTTTGTGGGCTGCCACCGATGGCTTCCATCTGGGCCACCAGAACGTCCGACGACTGAACCCGGAATTTCAAACCATTTGCATCCGTTGGCAGAACCAAAGGCTTGCTGGCGGACATTTGCTTCATGCCATTGTGCCAGAACGCCAGACCTTGCAGGCCACGCTTTTGCATGCTGTCTTTCATGGCCTGACCGGTGCCTGACAATTGGAATTCGTTCACAGCTTCGACGTTTTTGAACATGAATGGCAGATCAAAAATGCGGAACTGTTTGGTGAACTTTTCAAACTTCGATAAGCTTGGCGCGGCCAGTTGCACGTCGCCCTGCAACATTGCTTCAAGCACTTTGTTGTCGTCATAAAGCGTTGAGTTCGGGAAAACCTCCATACAGGCTTTGCCGTTCATTTCAGCGTTGACGCGGTTTTGCAACAAGGTGGCTGCAATGCCCTTTGGGTGCTTGTCGGTGTTGGTTACGTGGGCGAACTTGATGACCACTTCGCCGTCTTCGCAGGACGCGAACGCCGTGCCTGCGGTAAGTGTCAGTGCCGCAGCAACTGCGGTGGCTGTCAGGAATTTCATGGTTTCCTCCCGGAAAAATTGGAATGACAAACGCCCGGAGCCGGGCGCCTGCCGTAACGGTAACGCGGCTTGATTACGTCTCAAGAAAAAAATGACGAGGGTGTGATTGAAATGGTTTTTGTTGTTGTTTGCCAAAGCATTGATCGGCGGCGCTAATGCATTTTTCGGGGCATTTTGGCCAGCGCGTGCGAAATCCCGCACACCGAATTAGTTGATTGTGTGAAAACCCGCACAGCCTTTGCTGGCCTATGATTCCCGGAATCCTTCGGCCTTGATGCCCAGTTTTGCCAACCGGTCATAAAACGTCTTGCGCGGCAGGCCAAGCACATGCGCCGTTTGGGTTGCGTGCCCGGCATATCGGCGCAACGCATCCTCGATAATACCGCGTTCCACCCGTTCAAGCTGAATTTTCAGGCTGACCGGTTCGCTATTGCTGGCCAAACCCCACGCCACCCGCTTGGCGTGATTGCGCAACGCCCGCAGATTGCCGCTCCAGTCCAGACCAGCAAGGCCCTGCGCCGCCAACCGCCCTTCGGCCGAGGTGATCTGGGCACCCGCGTCAATTTCTTCGCGCAGAAACTTGTCAAACAGAATTGGAATATCCTCGCGGCGTTCCGTCAAAGGGGGGACATGAATGCGCATGACGCAAAGATGATAGAAAAGATCATCATGCACCACGCCAGAGTGTACAAGGTCGTCAATATCCTGCCCGGTCGTGGCAAATACCGCCTGATCACCGCGCGTCTTTAGGTGTTGCAACAGGCGCACCTGATCGCCTTCATCCAGCCGTTCGATATCGCACAGCAACAGAACCTCGGCGCCGCACTCAAGCGTCGCGTGATCAAACGGGCTGACGCAATCAACCCGGTGCAAGCCAGATGCCGCGTCACGCAATTCCTGCACCAACCGCGCCACATGGCCCCGACCTGCCCCGCGCGCACCTGAGATTAACACGCTGGAACCAACCCGCCCCGCCTGCCTGATCCGTTGGCGCAGATCGTGACTGACCGCAGACACCCCAAGAAAACCGATGGTTTCATGCAAAGCCTGATCCAGCGCATCTTTCAGCGCGCGGTTTTCCATAACCAAGGCGCGTGTGCGCATCGCTTTTTCGACGACTTCAAGTAACAGTTTGGGATCGCAAGGTTTTTCCAAAAAATCATAGGCCCCGCCGCTGATCCCGCGCACGGCAGTTGGCACATCGCCTTCGCCGGTTAGCAGGATCACGGGCAGAGCGTCATCCAGCTGATGGGTGTACTCCAACAGCGCGAAACCGTCTTTGCCCGGCATCCGAATATCACTGATGATGACACCGGTGAAACCCTCTGAAATGTGATCCTTGGCTTCAATGAACGAGGCGGCTGTAATGGGGGCATACCCGCCAAGTTCCAGCGTCTGGCCCAACGCCTCGCGGATCATCGCGTCATCATCGACCAGCAGGACAGGGTTGCGGGGCGTCGGCGTGATTTCCGTCGTCATGCAGCCTCCTCCAACCCGGTTGGGGTCAATTCAACCGTGAAAACAGCACCGCCATCAGGGTGGTTTCGCCCGGTTATTTTGCCGCCAAAGCTTTGCACAATGCCGTAGGAAATCGACAGGCCCAGCCCCATGCCTTCGGACGCACCGACTATTTTTGTGGTGTAAAACGGGTCAAATATCTTTTCAGCCTCGTCCAGACCGGGGCCGGTATCGCGCACGGATAGTCGGGTCAGAGATGGGGCTTGTTCAATGGCAATTTCCAGTTGCTTGTCTGGCTGGCCTTCCATTGCATCCAACGCATTGGACACCAGATTGATCAAAACCTGTTGCAGACGCACCTCGCCACCGCGCACCATCACCGTTTCGCCTGGCGCATTCCAGAGGGTTGTGACCGCGTTTTCCTCAAGCCGCTTTTCGTTCATTTCAAGCACTGTGCCAACCACAGCATTCAGATCGACATTGGTGATCGGTTCACCCTCTTTTCGGGTAAAGGCGCGCAGGTTTTTGATGATGCGCCCCATGCGACGCGCCATTTCAGATATCCGCGAAAGATTGTTTTTTGCCGTCGCCAGATCACCACGATCCAAATACGCCTCGGCATTTTCTGAAAATGACCTTATCGCCATCAAAGGCTGGTTCAATTCATGGCTGATCCCGGCGGACATTTGACCAAGGGCGGATAATTTTCCCGCCTGAACAAGGTCTTGCTGGGCGACCTTAAGGGCTTCTTCGGCCTCCCGGCGTTCTTTGATCTGTTGACGCAAATCAAGGTTTACGCCCGACAATTGTTCGGTTCTTAAGGCGACGCGCTGTTCCAGTTCCAGATTTGCCCGTTCTTCCAGCCGCAACCGTTGCCCCAGTGCCATCCGTCTTTGCGTCAGAATAAGCAGGACCGCACCAAAAACCAGACTGGCCGCCGCCGCAAAGGCCGCCTGAAACAAGGCAGAAAGGCGTGCCGGGGTCGCGTCGATCAGGATTTCCGCTTTCAAATCAATCACCGGCGCGTGGCGCACCAGATGCAATGCCGCTGTCGGGAACCGCCCGCCGCCTGAAAATTGCCACAGATCATGGCCGGACAAGCGGCTTTGATCGTGCGCCGCAAATGGTGTGATTTTGGTCGGGCCATATTTCTGGGCGACGTTTTGCGCGATGCCCCCGTCTGCCAATGATCTGAACAACAACTCAAACCGGTTGGCGACAAACACCACCCCATAACGATCTGTAAAATAAAGAATATTCGGGTTAGCTCGCCAATCGGTCTCTACCGCCTCGATATCTGCTTTGACCACAACGGCACCGATGGGCGGCGCGCCGTGGCGCTGGATCGGGGCTGCGGCATAAAAGGCGCGGCCCTGCGCATCGCTGGACTGCGAAGTACCTAACGCCCCGTTCATGGCGCGGCGAAAATATTCGGTTCCGGCGTAAGATTGCCCGTCATAGGCCCCACGTGATGAGGCCACCACAACCCCGCTTGCCGACAGCACGAAAACCTCAAGTGAGCCGGTTTTGTCTGCGGTTTCCAGCAGTAAGCGTTCTGATTCCGCAACGAATTGGTCGCTGTCTTCCTGCAACAGCGCAATCAGGCCGGGGTGATCAGCCAAAACAACCGACAATTGGCGAAACCGTTGCAGATAGCTTTGCAGACGATCGGCGGCCAAGGATAATTCGGTCTGGCCGCGCGCCGACAGTCGATCAAGTGCAGTGCCATAGGCCCACCACCAAATCCCCAGCGACAGCATTGCCGTCACCAAAAGAAATGCAATCACTGGCCAAATCAGTTTACGCAAGCGGTCCCTCGTATTTTAGCGGCCAGTTTACGCATCCCGCCTTGTCTTGACCAGTTGGATTGGCAAGGATGCGGCCAAACCAACACAGGCAGGCCCATGCAGCAGTTTTCGCAAGACCCGACACAGCCCGATTTCGTCCAGAACCCATATCCGTTTTATGACCGGGTGCGCGTGGCTGGCGACATATTTTTCTGGCACGATTACAATATGCCCTGCGCCACCTCGTTTCGTGCCGTTGACGGCCTGTTGCGTGACCGCCGTCTGGGGCGTGAGCAGTTAGCGGCGTTTCGCGACCCAGCGCCTGCCCATATTCGCCCGTTTATGGCATTTGAAACCCACTCGATGCTGGAACGCGAACCCCCAACCCATACCCGCCTGCGCGGCCTTGTGGTGCGGGCCTTTACCTCTCGCCGGATCGGCGAAATGCGGGCTGATATCAGCGCACTATCGCAGCAACTGATTGATGATTTTCCGTCTGGCGATTTCGATCTGCTACCGGCATTTGCCGAACAAATCCCGGTCATCATCATCGCCCGCTTGCTGGGCGTGCCGGAAGAGATGGCGCCGCAATTGCTGGCTTGGTCGCATGATATGGTGGCAATGTACCAAGCCAACCGAACACGCGAAACCGAGGATGCCGCCGTCGCTGCGACCCTTGCGTTTAGCGATTTCATGCGCAGCTATATCGACGCGCGGCGCAAAACCCCGCGCGATGATTTGCTGACGCAATTGATTGCGGCTGAGGAAAAGGGCGAACGCCTGTCGACGGACGAGCTGATTACCACGGCTGTTTTATTGCTGAATGCGGGGCACGAGGCGACGGTGCATGCCTTTGGCAATGGCGTCAAAACGCTGCTTGAAAGCGGTCACAACGTCCCTGCCCTGATGGGCGGTGAACATATAGCGACGGCGGTTGAAGAATGTCTGCGGTTTGATCCGCCGCTTCATATGTTCACGCGCTTTGTTTATGAGGAATTGGAATTGTTTGGCCACAGCTTCAAACCCGGTGATGAAATCGGCCTACTGCTGGCCGCGGCCAACCGTGACCCGGCCGAGTTCGCGGATCCCAACCGGTTTAACCCACTGCGCCCCATCCAAAGCAACACCAGCTTTGGCGCAGGTCTGCATTTTTGCGTCGGCGCGCCGCTTGCCCGGTTGGAATTGCAAATCGCGCTGCCAATCTTGTTTGAGCGCTGTTCCGGCTTGAGACTTGCGTCAACGCCAAGCTATGCCGACCGATACCATTTCCACGGCCTCTCGCGATTGATGGTGTCGGCCTAGCGTGATTGCGGCGCAGTGCGGGCCAGCAGATGCGGCTCCAGATCCTGCACAGTCACGGTTTGCACCTGTCCATAGCCGTTAAAACCAGTGGCGACAGAGTAGGAATAGGCCCCCATGCCGTGAAAAAGCACGTGATCACCCTCAGCAATATCATCTGGCAGCAGGGTTTTTTCCGGCAAAACATCAAGCGAATCACAGGTTGGCCCAAACACCATCCGCCGTTTGTGCCTGCCGCCAACTGGCGCACCTGACGACCCCAGAACGACAATACGCTCGTTCGGTTCAATCGTTGGCAATTCCGCCAGCGCGCCATAGGTGCCATCGTTCAAAAACACGTCGCCCTCATCCGTGATCGCTTTGATACGCGGGGCCAGCGTGAACGCTTCGGCCACCATCGCCCGGCCCGGTTCGCACACCAAATCAGGCGGCTTTGTGCCAAATGCTGTGCGCGTGGCGCTGCGGATAGCGTCAAAGATCGGGGCCAGTTCCGGCTGGGCGCCTTGGCGATGGCTGGGAAAGCCGCCACCGACATTAAGGCGGCTAAGCGTGACACCAGCACGCCGGGCGATCTGATCCGCGGCAAAAATATAGCTTTGCCAAGCGGCGGGGTCTTTGCATTGCGTGCCGGGATGAAAAGTCATTGACGGGGTGAAGCCAAGATCGGCGACCTTGGCCAGCAAAGCCCCGCATTTTTCAGGTGTGGCGCCAAATTTTGCACCAAAATCATAGGCCGCACCGGTGACGGGCAATTTCAGGCGCACCGAGATCTCGACCCCATTGGGCGGCACAATCTCGGCCAGTTTGGCCAGTTCGGTGAAGCTGTCGACGGAATATGAGGCGACGCCAGCGTCACGGGCAAATTCAAGTTCTGCGCGCGAGCGCACCGGATTGTTGTAATGCAGCACCGCGTTTTGACACACGGCGCGCACCTGCGATATTTCAACCGGCGAGGCGACGTCAAAACCGCTCAGACCTGCCGCCACCAGATTTTCCAACACCTCGCGCAACGGATTGGCCTTGACCGCATAGGTGACAAGCCCCGGAAATCCCTGCTGAAATTCATCCAGACTGGCGTGCAGCACTTTGGGTGCGAAAAAGCACACGGGACGGTCCGGTTGGTTCTGTCTGAAATAATCCGACGGTGACGCCCAGATGGATTTGTTTAGCTGCACTTGCCTGCTCCTGCTTTTGGTACGGTTTAGAATCGCAGCAATACCTGGCGGAATCTCTTGTTATTTGGGCGTAAACCACTTTAACTACGACTAATATGACGAAGTATAGGGCAAAATGATGGATGACCTTGATAAATCGCTGCTGTCGGCCCTATCCGCCGATGCCCGGCTTAGCGTCGCCACGCTAGCCCGGCAGTTGGATGTCGCGCGCACAACCATTCAGGCCCGGCTTGAACGGTTGGAACGAAACGGCACGATTGCGGGCTATACTTTGCGACTTGGGGCGACGGCACGCCTGAACCGGATCAAGGCCACAGTGCTGATGCAGGTCGAACCCCGCAGCACGCCGACGGTTTTGCAACGCTTAAAGGCCATGCCAGCGGTTGAAGTTGTTCACACCTCGTCCGGTCGGTTTGACATGATCCTGCAACTGGCCACAACAAACACCGCAGAACTTGATCAGGCCCTTGATCTGATTGGCGAGATTAAAGGCGTTCGGTCGTCGGAAAGCCTGATCCACCTTTCAACCAAAATCGACCGCGCGATTTAACGCGCGCTCGATCACGGCAACAAAGGGCTGATGACCCTAGCCTTGTGGCTGTGCGGTTTCCACCAGCTTGACAAAAAAGCTGGCCCCGATTGGCGAAATCTCGTCATTGAAATCATATTCCGGGTGATGCACCGTCGCGCCTTCGCCCTGCCCAAGCATCAGATAGGCGCCCGGACGTTCCTCTAGCATATAGGAAAAATCCTCGGCCGCCATGATCGGCGGGGACTCAGCGGCGACGTTTTCCGCCCCGGCAATACCTGTAGCGACCCCAACTGCGAAATCGGTCTGGGCTTTGTGATTGACCGTCGGCGGATAGCCATAGTCGTAGTCTAGCACCACATCCGCGCCAAACGCCGCCCCGATACCGTCGCAAATTTCCTGCATCCGGCGAACGACCATGGCCTGCACCTCTTTCTTGAGGGTGCGAACGGTGCCGTTCAAAGTCGCGGTCTGCGGAATGATATTGTGCACGGTGCCGGCGTGTATCTGGGTGATGGAGATCACCAGATTGTCCAAAGCGGACGTGTTTCGCGACGATATCGTCTGGATCGCGCTGGCGATCTGCACCGCAGCAACCACCGGATCAATGGTGTTTTCAGGCTCAGCCCCATGGCCGCCCTGGCCTGAGATGTGGATATCAAAACTATCCGCCGCCGCCATAATAGGCCCGGAATTGGCCAAAAACACACCCGTCGGCGCACCCGGCGCATTGTGGATGCCAAACACCTGATCAATGGAAAACCTGTCCATCATGCCTTCGTCACACATGACTTTGCCACCACCGCCGCCTTCTTCGGCGGGTTGAAAAATCAGCGCCACACGGCCAGAAAAATTCCGGGTTTCCGCCAGATAGCGCGCCGCACCCAGCAGCATTGTGGTGTGGCCGTCATGGCCGCAGGCGTGCATTTTGCCATCAACCTTTGATTTATAGGGATGATCGCGCAGTTCCTGCATCGGCAGCGCATCCATATCAGCCCTCAACCCAATGGTCGGCCCGTCGCCCTGCCCTTCGATAATGGCAACGACACCGCTTTGGGCGATGCCTTCATGGATATCAGTGATGCCAAATTCCTTAAGACGCTCAACAACAAACGCGGCTGTCTGGTGGCAATCAAACTGCAATTCCGGATTGGCGTGGATATGCTGGCGCCATTCCTTCATATCTTGGTGAAATTCAGCAATACGGTTGATGATCGGCATTGGCGTGGACTCTCCGGTTATGACATCGTTAATCTGGCGCAAGACTTCCTTAAAAGACGGCAAACCACAATGGAAAAAAACCAGACCGCCAGCCAGGCCCTGTGCCTTGACACGAACGGAGGCTTGCCCCGACTGCTGGAAATCATGGCGCGATTGCGGGATCCTGAAACCGGTTGCCCGTGGGATATCGAGCAGGATTTTCAATCAATCGCGCCTTTCACAATCGAAGAGGCATACGAGGTCGCCGACGCGATCGAGGCTGAAAACTGGTCGGAATTAGAGGCCGAATTGGGCGATCTACTGTTGCAGGTGGTTTATTACACCCAGATGGGGGCCGAACAGGGCCTGTTTGATTTCACCAGCGTCACAAACGCGATTTCCGACAAGATGGTGCATCGTCACCCGCATGTCTTTGGCGATCAGTCGCGCGATAAAACGGCCCATCAGCAAACCGTTGACTGGGAACAAATCAAAGCGGCAGAACGTGCAACCAAGAATGCCGACCAGAAGGGCGTGCTGGATGGCGTGGCGCTGGGGCTGCCGGCCCTGATGCGCGCGGTCAAATTGCAAAAACGCGTGGCACGGGTCGGGTTTGACTGGCCGTCAACGGATCAGGTGATTGACAAAATCGCCGAGGAAAGTGCGGAATTACGCGAGGCTCATGCGACAAAAACGCAAGCGGATGTCGAAGAGGAATTTGGTGATCTGCTGTTTGTCATGGCCAATTTGGGTCGACACCTAAAGATCGACCCCGAGGTTGCATTGCGATCAGCAAACGCCAAGTTTACAAGGCGCTTTCAAGGCGTCGAGGCGCGGCTGGCGGCCATTGGTAAAACACCTGAACAGTCTGACCTTGCGGAAATGGATGGGTTTTGGGATCAAGTCAAAATCGCGGAAAAATTACCCGACTAGATTATTCAGGTATTGACTTGACTGTTTTGCTCGGGTTTAAAAAAGGCCAGCAACTGAACAAGGACACGAAATGCTCTGTCGCCTAAGAACGCTGGTCACCGCCGCAACGCTTGCCCTGACCGCCAGTACTGCATTTGCCCAAGACGTCAATGTCTATTCCTACCGGCAACCTGATCTGGTCAAGCCGCTTTTTGAGGCCTTTACCAAGGAAACCGGCATCAGGGTGAACGTGGCTTTTCTGAACAAAGGCATGATCGAAAAGTTGCGCGCCGAAGGTGATCGTTCACCGGCTGATCTGATCCTGACGGTCGATATTTCCCGCCTCAATGCAGTGGTCGAGGCTGGTTTGACCCAGAAAGTCAGCTCGGACATTCTGAACGCCAACATCCCCGCCACCTTTCGCGACCCTGACGGCCAATGGTTCGGCCTGACCTCGCGGGCGCGCATCCTGTTTGCAGCGCGTGACCGTGTAAAGGATGGTGAAATCACCAGCTACGAAGATTTGGCCGATCCGAAATGGAAAGGCCGGATTTGCACCCGCTCGGGCACCCACGCCTATACGCTGGCGCTGGTTTCGGCCTATCTGGCCCATCATGGTGCTGCTGAAACAAAGATCTGGCTGGAAAACGTAAAGACAAATCTGGCCCGTAAGCCCCAAGGCAATGACCGCGCGCAGGTCAAAGCGGTCTGGTCGGGCGAATGTGATCTGGCGCTTGGCAACACCTATTATATGGGCAATATGCTGGACAACCCGGAACAAAAGGAATGGGCCGACAGTGTCCGCATCATTTTCCCGGTGTTCAAAGGCGACGGTACGCATATGAACCTGTCCGGCATTGCTATGACAAAATCAGCCCCTCATCGTGATAATGCATTGAAATTGATGGAATTTCTATCCTCGGGCACAGCGCAAAAAATCTATGCCGACGCGAATTTTGAATATCCGCTGCTGGCTGGCGTTGAAGGTTCGGCACAGGTCAAGTCATGGGGCAGCTTTTCACCCGACAGCCTGAACCTGATGCAAGTGGCCAAACTGCGCCCCGTTTCGCTTAAACTGGTGGAAGAGGTTGATTTCGACCAGTAAATATCAAGCGCGTTCAATACCTTACCGGCGCGACCTCAGGTTCGCGCCCTATTTGTCAGCAATGCCCCGGAATTACCTGTGGACAAGCCTTTGGCTTTTCGCCACCGTCCTTTGATGGAATTTGGCAGGATTTGGCAGCAGGACGCGCATAAATGACACGTAAAATCATCATCGACACTGATCCCGGGCAAGACGACGCCGTGGCCATCTTGCTAGCACTTGCCTCGCCTGAACTTGACGTGCTGGGCATCACGGCGGTGGCTGGAAATGTGCCGCTGCCACTGACCGAACTGAACACACGCAAGATTTGTGAACTTGCCGGGCGACCTGATATGCTGGTCTTTGCCGGATGCGCGGCACCGCTGAAACGCAAATTGGTGACTGCGGAATACGTGCATGGTCGCACCGGGCTTGACGGGCCTGACCTGCCCGAACCGACCATGCCGCTGCAAGACAAACACGCCGTTGATTTCATCATCGACACCTTGCGTGCGGAACCTGCTGGCAGCGTCACTTTGTGCCCACTTGGCCCACTGACAAACATCGCAACCGCCCTTAATCGTGCGCCCGACATCGCTGAACGGGTTTGTCAGATCGTTCTGATGGGTGGCGCGTATTTTGAGGTTGGCAATGTCACACCCGCCGCCGAATTTAACATCTATGTCGATCCGGAAGCCGCTGATATTGTGATGAAATCCGGCATTCCAATTGTGATCATGCCGCTTGATGTCACCCACAAAGCCCTGACCACCGGCCCACGGGTTGAGGCGTTCCGTGCCATCGGCAGCGCGGTTGGCACCGCCGTCGCGGAATTCACCGATTTTTTTGAGCGTTTTGACATGGCAAAATACGGCTCGGAAGGGGCGCCGCTGCATGATCCTTGTGTTATCGCCTATCTGTTAGCGCCTGAATTGTTTACCGGCAGAACAATCAATGTTGAGATTGAAACGGCATCAGAATTGACGCTTGGCATGACCGTGGCGGATTGGTGGGGCGTCACGGATCGCGCTGCCAACGCGCTGTTTATCGGTGATTTGGACGCTGACGGGTTTTATAAATTGCTGACGCAGCGGCTGGCGCGGCTCTAGTCCCGCTTGTCATCGTTCTTGCTGTAAAGCCGCCGGTTTTCGCGCACAAACTGGCGGATCATTGCGGCCAACCCACCAAATCGACGCCCTTTCAGGAACAAAAATCCCGCTGTGGCACCCAAAAATGCGCCCAGCATATCGACGATCAGATCGCCCATCGTGTCCAGCAACCCGGATTTCTGCATGTTCATGGCGAAAACCTGATCCATGGCAAACTCAAAAATCTCCCATGCGGCCCCGATCGCGACTGAAACGCAAAACGCGATAAAGGCCAGCGCAATCGGCGGTGCGGCATAACGATCTCCGGCGAACAGCATGAAAACAAACAGAAATCCGATCAAGCCAAACCCGATCGAGGCCATGCCATGCAAGGCGATATCCCACCACCACCAGCGCTCATAAAAATCCGCCGCTTCGCCCAGAAAGATCGAGGCAAACACAAAGGTTACGATGACGGCGATGAAACTTTGCGGCAATTGGATTTGAATGCGCTCGGCGAAAACCGTGGGGGCCATCGACAACACCAGCGTTGCTGCCGAAACAAAGGCCAGCGACCAGCGGCCGGTTGCCAAGGCGACCAAACCCGCAACCACAAGCAGGGTCCAAATACCCAGAACCAGCCAGTTTTGATGCTGTAGCTTCATTGCCTGCCTTCTTTGAATTGCGGCTCGCACACCCTATATAAGTGTCATGAACAAGGTTTCAAAGCCAGACAGACATATCCGCGTTGCCAGTTACAACATCCGCAAATGTGTGGGGTTGGATATGCGTCGATCACCGGCGCGAATTCTGGGCATTCTTTCCGGCCTGAACGCCGATGTCATCGCCTTGCAAGAGGCCGATAAACGCCTTGGTGCGCGCCCTGCCGCATTACCGCACGCTATGATCCACGCCGAAGGTTCGCTTGTGCCTGTCGATCTGGGACAGGGCAAAGACAGCCTTGGCTGGCATGGTAATGCTGTTTTAGTGCGTGAAAACATGGTCGTTGCGGAACGCGCCCAGATCACATTGCCGGGGTTTGAGCCGCGCGGCGCAGTTCTGGTGGAGCTTAGGCATCATCAGCGCCCGATCCGCATCGTCGCGACCCATCTGGGCCTGATGCGCAGGCACCGAACGGCGCAACTGTCCGCGTTGCAGGCGGATTTGGCGCAGCGCAAAGCCATGCCAACGCTGATTTTGGGTGATTTCAACGAATGGTCGCCCGACAAAGGGATGGAGCCGTTGGCGAAGAATTATAAAATCCATGCACCGGGCCTGAGTTTCCATGCGGCAAGGCCGGTGGCCGCCCTTGATCGCATCGCCGCAAGCGACGGCCTGTCGCTGATGGCGGCTGGGGTCAAGGATGATGCCACGGCCTTGCGGGCCTCGGATCACTTACCGATATGGGCCGATTTCAGGTTGTCCTGACTTTGGGTTTTCGGTTGATCAAAACAATGCCGACGCACACCAACACCAACGCGCCAAGTATGGTCACGCCGATTTCTTCGCGCAGGATCAGCCAGCCAAAGAACACACTGAAAACCGGTGCTAAAAAGCTGTACGAGGCCATCTCGGACGCCGGATAAACCGACAGCACCCAAAACCAGACGACAAAACCGATGGACACAACCCCGATCACCATCACGGCAAAAACGCCCAGATGCCAAAGCTGTAAATCCCGAATGACTGGCCCTACGAAAAACGCCAGCGGGATCAGGATCACGGACGATACCGCGAGTTGATACAAAAGCTGCATTTCCGGGGCCGAACGGCTCATTTTACTGACCCTTGCGGTTAACGCGATTGCCGCCCAGAACATCGCCGCGATGGTACACAAAACATCACCCAAAAGGCTGCCGCCATCCTCGCCGCGTGCCGTCATGGCCCAGATCACGCCAGCCATGGCCAGCGTCAGGCCCAGTGCTTTTCTGGCTGTTATACGCTCACCTGCGACCAAAAAATGCGCCCCGATCGTCAACCAGACCGGCATGGAGTAAAAGAAGATCGAAACCCGCGTAACGGTGGTATAATCAAGTGCGACAAACAGAAAAATAAACTCAAACGAAAACAAGATGCCGGTGAAGATGCCCGGCAGCAGGCTGCCATCAGAAATGCTCAGCTTTTTGCGCCGCCACAAAGCATAAGCCAGCACCAGCACAAAGGCACAGGCCGAGCGCATGCCAGCGGAAAACACCGGCTGAAAACCCTCGTTAACCAGTTTCACCATCACCTGATTAAGCCCAAGCATCAGCGACACCGCCACCAGTAGTGTGCCGCCAAACAAGTCAATTCTGTCTTTCTTATGCAAAATCACGTTCCTTGATTACGGCTGGTATTGGTGCAAGGCCAAAATCCTTGGCCCAGAGGATAGTGTTTGTAGAGCAATTGCAAAACCACTATGCCCTTTAACAAGGATATTAAAGAGCAGAAACAGACGGGTACCGCCATGACCATTTTGCAAATTGCAGCGCTATTGATTGTCCTGGCCGGGACGTTTGGCGTGGTGAACTACTTTTTCCTGCGCCTGCCGCAAAGCATCGGCATTCTGGTGGTCGCGCTTTTGGCGTCGCTGGCGTTGATGGGGCTTGACCGGATGCTGCCCAATCTTGGCATAGCGAACAATGTGCGCGGCCTTGTAGGTGACGTGAATTTTTCAAAAACCCTGCTGGATGGCATGCTGGGGCTGTTGCTGTTTGCCGGTGCGTTGCACGTAAAACTTGGGGATTTGCGAAAGCAAGCCCGCGTGGTGGCCCTGATGGCGACCATGGGCGTGGCCTTGTCCACGGTGGTTGCCGGGGTTGGCTTTTCATGGATCACCGGGTTTCCGATCATGGTTGCGCTGGTGTTTGGCGCTTTGATTTCACCCACTGATCCCGTGGCGGTGCTGGGTGTGCTACGCGATGCAAACCTGCGCAAATCGCTTGAAACCAAGATCGCGGGCGAAAGTCTGTTCAATGACGGTGTGGGATATGTCGCCTTTCTGATCCTTGTCGGTCTGGCTTTTCCGGCTGATAACAGCCACGGCGCGGGCTGGTCTGAGGCCTTGCGGCTATTCCTGCAAGAAGTTGTCGGCGGTGCTGTTCTAGGCGGTGTACTCGGCTGGCTGACCTTTCAGGTGATGAAACGCATTGATGATTACGCGCTTGAGGTGCTGTTATCCCTCGGGCTGGCCTTTGGCGGCTATGAACTGGCGGTCGGCTTGCATATGTCCGGCCCGATCATGGCCGTGGTTGCCGGGTTGTTCATCGGTGACGTTGGAATGAAACACGGCATGTCCCAGCAAACCCGCGAATATCTTGATGCTTTCTGGAAGCTGATTGATGAAATTCTGAACGCCATCCTGTTCTTGATGATCGGGATCGAGGTTCTGGCTGTCGCTTTCACTATGGACGCTCTGGTGGCCGGTGTTCTGTCAATTGGCCTGTCTTTGGTGGCGCGCCTTGTGGCGGTCTCAATCCCGGTTCTGATGTTAAAGCCATTTCGCGAGTTTTCACGCGGCATCATCCCGATCATGACATGGGGTGGCCTTAAGGGCGGAATATCCGTGGCCCTTGCGCTCAGCTTGCCTGACAGCGAATACAAGCCGATGATTTTGGCCGCGACCTATGTGGTTGTGCTGTTTTCGATCATCATGCAAGGGCTGACCATTGCCCCGCTGGCCACAAGGCTTGGTCGTGAACCGGAGCTGATGTAATGACGCAATATCAGGTTTATGACGTATTCACCCAGCAACGCTTTGGCGGCAACCAATTGGCAGTGATCCCGGATGCGACCCAATTGGCCGAAGGTGACTTGCAAGCCATCGCGGCAGAGTTCAATTTTTCCGAAACCACCTTTGTCTATCCGCCCGAAAACCCCGCCCATAAGGCGCGCGTTCGGATATTCACACCAACAAACGAAATCCCGTTTGCCGGGCATCCAACCATAGGCACGGCCATCGCAATTGCGCAATCCAGTGGTCAAACCAGTGGCCAGATTGATATGGTTCTGGAACTCGGTGTCGGCCCGATTGCGTGTGAGGTATCGCTGGGACAGCCTTGTTCAGCGACGTTCACCACCAAAGTTCCTATGGCGGTTCATCAGGACGTTCCCGTTGAAACGGTGGCGCGCTGCCTTGGGATCAAGCCGGATCAGGTCGTGACCAAGACCCACATCCCGCAAATCGTTTCGGTCGGCTTGCCGTTTGCCATGGTGGAATTATCAGACGACGCCGTTTTGTCTACGGCCAGCCCTGTTACCGATCATTTTCGCAAGGCCGAGGCGAAATATGCCAATGATATAGATATGTTCGCCATCTTTCTTTATGTGCGCGTGGGAAATCAGATCAACGCGCGTATGTTTGCCCCGCTTAATAATATTCCCGAGGATCCGGCGACCGGATCAGCCGCAGCGGTCCTTGGTGCCTATCTCAGCCACCTGGAATCCCGTGCCCAAACTCTGGCTGTGGATCAGGGCGTGGATATGGGGCGATCGTCGCAAATCAAAGTTTCAACCGGGTTTCAGGATGGAACCTGCACCTCTGTTACCATCGGCGGAAGCGCGGTGCAGACTATGCGCGGCGTGTTCACCTTTTAAAGCGTTCAAACGCCATCGCGGGTTCCATCTTTGGTATTCGGCGCGTAAAGAAGTGTCAGCAAAAGCAAGGCCAGCCTATGACCGAAACCATCATCGACCGTTGCGAGGCCAAAGGCCTGAGGATGACCGGCCAACGCCGGGTTATCGCGCAGGTGCTGGAAGACGCCAAAGATCACCCGGACGCCGAAGAGATTTACGCCCGCGCCTCGGTCATCGATTCAGCGATTTCACTGGCGACAGTCTATCGGACCGTTAAATTGTATGAAGAAGTCAACATTCTGCAGCGGTTGGAATTTGGCGATGGCCGCGCCCGCTTTGAAGACGCTGACCGGCCGCATCACGACCATCTGTTTGATTTGCGCACGGGTGAAGTTATCGAATTTGTCGATCCAGAACTGGAAGTCTTGCAGGAAAAGATTGCCCGCAAACTGGGCTACACCCTGAAGGGCCACAAGATGGAACTGTTCGGGGTGCCGCTTGACAAGGGCGGTGCAGACTGATCTGCCCATCTGGTCAGGGACGCTGACCAACCTTATCCAATTCCGGGGACAACATGGAAAACCTTCGCGGCATCGTGCTGATGGTCGTCTCTATGGCGGGATTCGCGCTGGCGGACACGTTTATCAAGTTGATTTCTGACGAAATCCCGGTCGGTGAAATGTTGCTTGTGATCGGCCTTGGCGGCACCGCCATCTTTATGGTTTGGGCCAAGATGTCCGGCCTCGCGATGTTCAAACGCGATTTCTTTTCGCCACTTATTCTGATCCGCAGCGCTGGCGAAATGATCGGCACCTTTGGCTTTGTCACCGCCCTTGCGCTGACGCCACTGTCCAGTGCCTCGGCCATTTTGCAGGCCACGCCGCTGGCGGTGACGCTTGGGGCGGCTTTGTTCATGCAAGAACAGGTCGGCTGGCGACGTTGGAGCGCGACTTTGATCGGCTTTATCGGTGTGGTGATGATTATCCGCCCCGGTCTGGCAGGGTTCCAACCGGCATCACTGTTTGCCCTGCTGGCGGTTGTCGGCCTGTCGATCAGGGATCTGGCGACGCGGGCAACACCGCGCGACATGCCGTCAATCCGTCTGGGAATTTATGGCTTTGCCGCGCTGATCCCATCCGGTGCTGTTTTGCTAGCCATAAACGGCCCGGCAGTTTTGCCCTCGCCCATTCAATCAGCGGCCCTTCTTGCCACCATCGTTTTGGACGTGGCCGGATATTACGCCCTGACCCTTGCTATGCGCATGGGTGATGTGTCGATCATCACGCCATTTCGCTATTCGCGGATATTGCTGGCCATTGCCATCGGCATGACGGTTTTCGGCGAACGGCCGGATTTGTGGACCTTGATCGGTTCCGCTGTGGTCATTGCCTCGGGGCTGTATATTTTCGCCCGCGAAGGCCGACACCGGGCCGCGACTTAAGGGCCGCAGCTTAGGCCCCTTTCCTCTTGTCTGACGAGGCGTTAAAGACAACGCAAACGCGCCAATCACCAAAGGAATACCCTTAATGAGCACCATCGTTGACATCACCGCCCGCGAAATTCTTGACAGCCGGGGCAATCCCACGGTCGAAGTTGACGTAACGCTTGAGGATGGCACAATGGGCCGCGCGGCGGTTCCTTCGGGTGCCTCAACCGGGGCGCATGAAGCGGTTGAACTGCGCGATGGCGACAAATCACGCTATGGCGGCAAAGGTGTTTTAGAGGCCGTGGCCTCGGTCAACGGTGAGATTGCCGAGGCGCTGGCCGGTGTGGACGCCACCGAACAAGTGGCGATTGACGCGGCGATGATTGACCTTGACGGCACAACCAACAAGGCGCGCCTGGGCGCCAATGCGATCCTTGGTGTGTCTTTGGCTGTGGCCAAGGCTGCCGCAGATTACGCCGCACAGCCGCTATATCGCTATGTTGGCGGCACGTCGGCGCGGATTTTGCCAGTGCCGATGATGAATATTATCAACGGCGGCGAACATGCCGACAATCCGATTGATATTCAGGAATTTATGATCATGCCGGTGGCCGCTGAAAGCATCAGCGATGCCGTTCGAATGGGGTCTGAGATTTTTCACACCCTCAAGGGCGAATTGTCAGCCGCAGGCCTAAGCACGGGCATCGGCGACGAAGGTGGTTTTGCCCCCAACTTAAGCTCGACCAAGGATGCGCTTGATTTCATTATGAAATCTATCGAAAAGGCCGGATACAAACCCGGCGATGACGTGCATCTGGCGCTGGATTGCGCTGCGACTGAATATTTTTCAGGCGGCACGTATAACCTGAAAGGCGAAGGCAAAACCCTAAGCCCGGCGGAAAATGCCGCCTATCTGGCCGATCTGGTGGCGCAATATCCGATCATTTCCATTGAGGATGGCATGTCCGAAGACGATTGGGACGGCTGGAAGGCCCTGACCGATCTGATCGGTGACAAATGTCAGTTGGTGGGCGATGATTTGTTCGTCACCAACCCTGTCAGACTGGCCGAAGGCATCAAAAAGGGCTGCGCCAATTCGCTGTTGGTCAAGGTCAACCAGATCGGCACGCTGACCGAAACCTTGGCGGCGGTCGATATGGCACACCGCGCCGGGTTCACCTGCGTGATGTCGCACCGCTCGGGCGAGACCGAGGACGCAACCATCGCCGATCTTGCGGTCGCCACAAATTGCGGCCAGATCAAAACCGGCAGCCTTGCCCGGTCTGACAGGTTGGCCAAATACAACCAGCTTATCCGCATCGAAGAAGGTTTGGGTTCATCCGCCGAATATGCAGGGCGCAGCATTCTACGGTAAGCACTTGCCTGACCATCAGTTGCACTTTGCCAGAACGTCAAACGCGGCTTTTCGCGTTTGACACTCCACCGGAAAGGCTCTGGTTGATGGTTTTTCAACAGGTGAGGTTTGGATATGGACGCCGATAAAATCATCAAAGCCCTGTCGCTTGCCCCACATCCCGAAGGTGGTTGGTATCGTCAGACATGGGCCGCTGAAGCGACCGGGAATGCCCGGCCGGCAGGCACGGCCATCCTGTATTTGCTGAAAACCGGCGAGCGGTCCCACTGGCACAAAGTTGACGCTGATGAGATCTGGCATTTCCATTCGGGCACACCGCTCACGCTGTCGATTGCTGCTTCAGATCAGGGACCAGCCGATGATTTCACCCTTGGCCCGGACGTTATGAGCGGCCAAAGCCCGCAAATTCTGGTTCCCAAACACCATTGGCAAGCCGCGCGGGCACAGGATGGCTGGGCGTTGGTCGGCTGCACCGTATCGCCGGGATTTCAGTTTGACGGGTTCCAAATGGCCCCGGATGGCTTTGACATACCGCGTGGGGGTTAATGCACCCTCAATGAACATGCCCCGGTAGGCTTAGCCGCCCACCGGTCAGGGGCGTTTTGACACCAGTGGTGCCCGGTGCCGACAAGCTCAGCCCCTTTTGCGCCCGCACCGCCAGATAGGCAAACGCCTGCGCCTCTAACATATCACCATCAAAACCCGCGTCATCAATATCCTCAACCGGGGTATTTAGCGCCACTTTCAGCCCTTGCATCAAATGGGTGTTCTTACGACCACCGCCACAGACCAACACTTTTTCCAACCCCTTGGGCGCATAGTCAAACGCGCGACGAACCGCACCGATTGTGGCCGCAGCAAGGGTGGCAAGCCCGTCGAGATCAGATAAGCCCGCGACGGCATCGACCAGATCAGCAAAATCGTTCCGGTCCAACGACTTAGGGGGCTTTCTTGCGAAGTATCCCCCCTCAAGGAACGACGAAACCAAGGCCTGATCCACCCGCCCGGCTGCTGCCATTGCGCCGCCGTAATCACAGGCAAGCCCGGTGCGCTCTTTGACAAAATCATCCATCAGCGCGTTGGCGGGCCCGGTATCAAAGCCAAGCAAAGCACGCGGCACATCCGCCGTTGCTGCAAAAGGATTAACAAAGCTGACGTTGCCGACCCCGCCAAGATTAAGAAACGCAATCGGCCCCAAGCCCAGACGCCGCGCAAGCGCGAAATGATAAAACGGGGCCAATGGCGCGCCCTGCCCGCCAGCCGCCACATCGGCGCTGCGGAAATCCCAAACGACATTGTGGTCGATCTGCTGCGCCAACGCCGCCCCGTCGCCGGTCTGATGGGTGCCCTGCCCGCCGGGATCATGCGCCAAAGTCTGGCCGTGAAAGCCGACCAGCTCGACCCCGCCAAAACGTGCGATCAATTCAGCATGCGCATGCCTGACCACGGCCTCGGCCTCAGCCACACCAATGTCACCAAGCCACGCACCCTGCGCGGCTCTGATCACATCACGCTCACTATCGGAATAGGGCCGAAAACCGGTGGCGCCAAACTCAAACACCTCAACCCCGTCGGTCAGCACCATGGCCGCGTCGACACCATCCATTGACGTGCCAGACATGCATCCAAGGGCCCAAATCGCGTCCTGTTGTGCCATCGCTCTTTCCTTTTTTGCCCAACTTAGTATAGAGGTGCGACGCAAACCAGCCCGCGTTTGCGCCCGCCATAATGAATGAAAGTAAGCCAATGACATACCACCCAAAATCCGACTTTCTGCATGTCATGCTGGAACGCGGATTCATGGCCGATTGCACAGACCTGCACGGCCTTGACGACGCGCTGATGGCGGGTGTGGTGCCGGCCTATATCGGGTTTGACGCGACCGCAAAGTCGCTGCATGTCGGCAGTCTTATTCAGATCATGATGTTTCGCTGGCTGCAAAAGACCGGACACAAACCGCTGGTCCTGATGGGCGGCGGCACCACCAAGGTTGGGGATCCGTCCTTTCGCGCAGATGAGCGCCCGCTTTTGACCGAGGCGCAGATCGCCGAAAACATCGACGGCATCAAATCCGTGTTTTCGTCTTACGTCACGTTTGGTGACAGTGCGACCGATGCGGTCATGGTCAATAATGACGAATGGTTGAGCGGTTTGAATTACCTTGAATTTCTGCGCGACATTGGCCGGCATTTTTCGGTCAACCGGATGCTGGCGTTTGAAAGTGTCAAATCCCGGATCGACCGCGAACAATCGCTGTCTTTCCTAGAGTTCAACTATATGATCCTGCAAGCCTATGATTTCATGGAACTTAACCGCCGCTATGGCTGCCTGATGCAAATGGGTGGTTCAGACCAATGGGGCAATATCGTCAACGGTATAGACCTGACCCGGCGTGTGCTTGATCGCGAGGTTTACGGCCTGACCTCGCATCTGTTGACCACATCAGACGGCAAGAAAATGGGCAAATCCGCCGATGGCGCGGTCTGGCTGAACGCCGCCATGCGCAGCCCTTATGAATTCTGGCAGTTCTGGCGCAACACGACTGATGCTGATGTCGGTCGGTTCCTTAAGCTTTACACCGAACTGCCGGTTGATGAATGCGACCGCTTGGGCGGGCTTGAAGGTCAGGAAATCAATCAGGCCAAAATCACGCTGGCCAATGCGGTAACGACACTGGCCCACGGCACCGAAGCCGCCGCCGCAGCAGAGGCGACCGCGCGCGAAGTGTTTGAAAAGGGCGGCATTGGCGATGATTTGCCCACCATATCGCTGTCGCGGACCGATATCGGTGACGGTGTCTCGAACGCTGCGTTATTTGTGTTGGCCGGACTGGCTGCATCGGGAAAAGAGGCAAAGCGCCTGATTTCCGGCGGTGGGGCGAAAATCAATGATCAGACGGTTTCTGAGATCGTGATCTATACAGCCGAGGATATCACCGCCGGGCTGAAACTTTCGGCTGGCAGAAAGAAACACGCGCTGGTGTCTTTAAGCGACTAACAGCTTCTTTATTGCAAAAAATACTCCCGCCGGAGGCACCAGAGTTTGCATGCAAACTCTGGTACGTTTTCCACGGTGTCTGATCGCGCCTAGTTGCCCAGCATCCAGTCGCCATCGGGATGAAACGCGTGAAAGGCAAAGGCGAACATCACGTCATGGGGCATGTCCTTGCCCGCCGCATCGCGGACCCGGATCGTACCGACGTCTTTGCCTTTTTCGATCTGTGCGGAATCAAGCGCTGATGCCTGGCCTGCTTTCCATGTGATGGTCACACCGGCCTCGGTGATCTGTTCGATTTCACGCATCCGCTCCATCGGCCAGGCACGCGTGCCGACCTTGATGACCCGCGCCAATGGCTGAATGCCGTGTGGCGGCATTTCGCCGTTGTACAAAAACGGTCGCGTTGATCCGTCATAACCGACATAGGGATTGCGCCCATAAGGACGGCCCGCACGGGGTTGATCCATCACCAAAGCGTTGGGGTTACGTTCTTTGAACTCGGCCCAGCTTTCCATCCAGCTTGGCAATTGCGTCAACTGATCGCCCATATGTTCGCCAACGATGCCCTCGCCAATGGCTTGTTGCCACCAGCTTTCGGTTTGGCGGTCATACATCACCATGTCAGAGTTTCTAAGCTTGCCGGAAACCCCAAAGGTGCGCAATTTGCCGTTCACCTGACCATCAAACACCAGTGCTGAATTACACAAAGGGCAGAACGTGACGGTGATGTTCCGACCGTCAATCACATCATTTACAATCTCGTGCCATGTCAGATAACGGATCGGATAGGCGCGCGGCACCTGCCCGTCCAGTTCCAGCGCGATCACAGGTTCACGAGCACCCAGCCGATCTTCGTCCGCCACTTTCAGAAAAGTCGGATCGTCCACTGCAGGAATACCGTCTTTTGGTGGACCACCGCTTAGAATTTCAATAAAATCAACCGAGGTGCGGGTGAAATCGGTGTTCGGCCATTCGTGTTTCCAGAAATTGACCTGCGCCATTGCCCCGCTTGCCAATATGCTAAGGGCAGTTGCGGCCAGCCCGGTTCGAACGATGTGTCTCATGTGGTTTTCCCTGAATGTTGCGTCAGGGAAACTTTGGCAGATCGTCTTTGATAAGAATAGATAGGCTCACGCAGTTATGAAATCTCGGCATCTGAGCGGGATTTTTAGTTACTGGCGGCGGACAGAAGATCAGCCGTCCGTTTTGATGCGTACCGATTTCATATAATCAGGCTCAACAACCTCACCATTGCGACCTGCACCTTTTTTGATGCCGTCAACGACGTCATCCCCGGAAATAACCCGACCGACGACGGTATATTGGCCGTTCAGATGCGGGGCGGGCGCGAACATAATGAAGAACTGGGAATTGGCGCTGTCAGGGTTTTGCGACCGCGCCATGCCGACCACGCCTTTGGCAAAAGACTGATCTGAGAACTCTGCCGTAAGATCGTCCATGTTTGAGCCTCCCATTCCGGCCTGCCCCAATGCACCGCCGTCACGCTTGCCAAATTGCACGTCACCGGTTTGGGCCATAAAGCCGTCGATCACCCGGTGAAACACCACGTTGTCGTAAGCGCCTGCAGCGGCCAGCGCCTTGATCCGCGCCACATGCCCCGGTGCAACATCCGAATTCAGCAGGATTTCAATAGTTCCACTGTTTGCACCCGCCACTTCGATCACAAGGATATCCTGGGCCGTTGCCTCGGCGGTGGTTGAGGTTGCGCTAGGCGCAACCTCTGAAGTTTTGACCGGAATTGGCGGAACCGCAGGCAAGTCCGGTTGGGTCAAGTACATGTAGCCCATAAAGCCGCCGATCAGGATGACCAGCAGGGCAACAATGGAAATTATGGCTTTTTTCATGAGATATCAGCCGCAACCTTGACCGAAATCATCCGATCGGGGTTCATTGGCGGCTCTCCTTTCTGGATAGCGTCTACATGATCCATTCCCTGCGTCACCCGGCCATAAACCGTGTATTGCCCGTTCAGGAAATGACCGTCAGCGAACATCAAAAAGAACTGCGAATTTGCGCTGTCGGGGTTTTGTGACCGCGCCGCACCCAATGCGCCACGATCAAACGGGATCTTTGAAAACTCAGCCGGAACATTTGCCAGATCCGACCCGCCTGTACCCGCTGCACGCAGGTTAAAATTGTCTTCCATGTTGCCATTTTTCACGTCGCCGGTTTGCGCCATGAAACCGTCAATAACGCGGTGAAAGGCAACATTGTCATAAGCTCCGGCGCGGGCCAGTTCCTTGATCCGGGCGCAATGTTGCGGTGCAACATCAGGCAGCAGCGCGATGTGAACCGGGCCGTCTTTCAGTTCGATGATGATTGTGTTTTCGGGATCGTTTGCATCAGCCATGTTGGCCTCCTGTTCATTAAACTCAAGAGACCCTAGGGAAAACCTGCGGGCAATGAAAGCGACAGATTAACGCGTCGCGTATTTTTCCAAAAGGGCAAGTCGCACCGATTCTGGCACGAATTTGCGAATATCCCCGCCCAGACGGGCAATTTCCTTGACCAATTTCGAGGCAATCGCCTGATGATTGGCGTCTGCCATCAAAAACACGGTTTCTACAGAGGCATCAAGTGCCCGGTTCATCCCAACC